>NZ_JBWKVD010000020.1:0-99423 GCF_059421525.1 Pseudomonas sp. GW821-FHT02H06 | reverse complement strand
CTGATGAAAAATCAGAGCGACTACCAACCGAAAAGGGGGATTTTGGCTTGATGACAACCATAGAATCTCCCACAGGACCGTGGGTCGCCTCAGGATTTCGGCCGGTTCATAGGACTTGTGGGAGTGAGCTTGCTCACGAAGAGGCCAGGACAGCCAGCCACTTTCTCTGGGGAATGACAGTAAGCCTTCGCGAGCAAGCTCGCTCACAGGATCGTGGGTCGCCTCGGGATTTGGCCGGGCCTTTGGACCTGCGGGGGTGACCGGGGTGGCGCTCCCATAGGTTTGCCGCCCGCAAAAGCACCCGTGTTCTCCCGCTTTCAGCCAAAAGGCGCGATGTTTTTTGTTACCATCTGCGCCATTACGAGCGCCTAAGCGCCAGCCCTGATCAGGAAGCCGCCCAGATGAATCACCCTTTCGACGTTGACGACATCGCTGCCACCTTCGCCAACAAATCCCCATCCGACATTCTCAAATTTGCTTTCCAGCACTTCGGTGACGACCTGTGGATTTCCTTCAGTGGCGCGGAGGACGTGGTGCTGGTGGACATGGCCTGGAAAATCAACAAGAACGTCAAGGTGTTCAGCCTGGACACCGGCCGGCTGCACCCGGAGACCTATCGCTTCATCGATCAGGTCCGCGAGCAGTACAAAATCGACATCGACATCGTCAGCCCGGACCGCGAAAAGCTCGAGCCTATGGTCAAGGAAAAGGGCTTGTTCAGCTTTTACCGCGACGGTCATGGCGAGTGCTGCGGGATCCGCAAGATCGAGCCGTTGCGCCGCAAGCTGTCCGGCGTTACCTCCTGGGCCACCGGTCAGCGTCGCGACCAGAGCCCGAGCACGCGCAACAACGTGGCGGTGGTGGAAATCGACAGCGCGTTCTCGACCTCGGAGCGCACGCTGTACAAGTTCAACCCGCTGGCCCAGATGAGCAGCGCCGACGTGTGGAATTACATCCGCATGCTCGAACTGCCCTTCAACACCCTGCACGAGCGCGGCTTCATCAGCATCGGCTGCGAACCCTGCACGCGCCCTGTCCTGCCAAATCAGCACGAACGCGAAGGCCGCTGGTGGTGGGAAGAAGCGACGCAGAAGGAATGCGGGCTGCATGCCGGGAATATGATCGCGAAGTCCTGAGAGCAGATCGCAACGTTGTAGGAGTGAGCTTGCTCGCGATGACGGTCTGGCAGACGCCGTTCAGCGCCTGAATTGACGCATCGCGAGCAAGCTCACTCCTACAGGTCAAGCGCAAGGCGTGACCCGCAGGTCGGGCCTGTTAATGCTCCGGCAGTTCAACCCCGGCAAACAGCTCTTCCAGCTCCTGCTTGTTGTGGCACTGAATGGCTTTGGCCATGACGTCGCGGGTCAGGTGCGGGGCGAATTTCTCGATGAAATCGCACATGAAGCCGCGCAGAAAGGTGCCGCGGCGGAAGCCGATCTTGGTCACGCTGGCTTCGAACAGTTTGCTGGCGTCGAGCACCACCAGATCGCTGTCCAGCTTCGGATCGACGGCCATTTTCGCGACGATGCCAACGCCCAGTCCCAATCTCACGTAGGTCTTGATGACGTCAGCGTCGGCGGCGGTGAACACCACTTTCGGCGTCAGGCCACGGTGGCTGAATGCTTCGTCGAGTTTGGAACGGCCGGTGAAGCCGAACACGTACGTCACGATCGGGTATTCGGCGAGAATCTCCAGGGTCAGCTTCGGCACCTTGGTCAGCGGGTGGCCCTGAGGGACGACCACGCAGCGGTTCCAGGTGTAGCACGGCATCATCACCAGATCGCCGAACAATTCCAGCGCTTCCGTGGCGATGGCGAAATCGACCGTGCCGTCGGCGGCCATTTCGGCGATCTGCATCGGTGAGCCCTGATGCATGTGCAGCGCGACGTCCGGGTACTGCTTGATGAAATTGCTGATCACCGGCGGCAACGCGTAACGCGCCTGGGTGTGGGTGGTGGCGATGGACAGCGTGCCCTTTTTCTCGTTGGAGAATTCCTGGGCGATCTGCTTGATGCTCTCGACCTTGCGCAGGATCTCGCCGGCGGTGGTGATGATGCGCTCGCCTGCCGGGGTGACGCGGGTCAGGTGCTTGCCGCTGCGGGCGAAGACTTCGACGCCCAACTCGTCTTCCAGCAGGCGGATCTGCTTGCTGATGCCTGGCTGCGAGGTGTAGAGGCTTTGCGCGGTCGCTGAAACGTTGAGGTCGTGGTGCGCCACTTCCCAGATGTAGCGCAATTGTTGGAGCTTCATATGTATCCCTCAAAGCCGGAAGACGCCACGGGCATCAGCGACGGTATATAACTGGATTATTGGTCAGGAAGGCAAAGCTAGAACTTTTTATCACTTTTATCCAGTAATGGCACGCAGCTTTTAACGCCCTTGGCACATTCCCGGAACGCGATCACGTTTGTGTACGACTTTGCAGCATCGGCACCATGTACACCGGCACGCCGGCCAGTTGCAGCACTCGCGCCGCCGTTCGGCCTATGGGCGTATCGCCCTCCCCACCGTGACTGTGACTGCCCACCACCAGCAGATCAACGCCGAGCAGGCGCGCCTGATCGAGTATCACATTGGATGGGTCGCCCTGGACCACGCGAACACTGCGAATCAGCGCCAGGTCCTCATGGCCCTCGCCCAGTTCCTCGCGAAAACTGGCCAGCACCCGCGCCTCAATGCCGTCGATCACCGTGTTGACGCCCTCGCTGTGCAGTTCTTTCAAGACGTCTGCCGCCAGATAGCTCTGCAGCACGGACTCGGCAAACACGCCCATCGGCTCCACCACATGCACAACGTGCAGCTCGGCGTCGAAGGTCCGCGCCAACACCAGCGCGTGCTGCAACACATACGGCGCATAAACACCGAGGTCCGTGGCGTAGAGCATCGAACGGATCATGGGACCCCCGGCAGCCTGTGAAGTGAAGACTTCATCAGCGTAGCAGCGCGCTGCGCACTGCGACGGCCGACTGCTGCTTTTCGGTCTAACGCCTCAGGGTTTTAGCTCGTTGCTGATACCGTGGGGCACGTGCCCGGTCGCCACCACCTCGCGCGCGCGCTCGCAGTGGCCCGGCTGATCGTCGAAGAACACGTCCGCGGCAAAGGCTTCGAGAAACGCCGATTTGTCCAGGCCGCCGAGGAACAGCGACTCATCCAGACGGATGTCCCACTCGCGCAGGGTACGAATCACCCGTTCGTGGGCGGGGGCTGAACGCGCAGTCACCAGCGCCGTGCGAATCGGACAGGACTCTTCGGGGAATTCGCGCTGCAGGGCGTTCAATGCCGCGAGAAAGGGTTTGAATGGCCCGCCGGGCAATGGCCGTCGCGCCGCCTCGCGCTCGTTGGCCTGGAACGCCTCCAGCCCACCGGACTGATACACGCGCTCGGACTCATCGGAGAACAGCACGGCGTCGCCGTCGAAGGCAATACGCAGCTCGGCACTGGCCGCACGACGGGCGCCACCGGAAAGGATGGTCGCGGCGGCAAACCCCGCGTCCAGGGCGCTACGCACGTCATCGGCATGGGTCGACAGGAACAGGTGACTGCCGAAGGCGGCGAGGTACGGAAACGGACTGCGGCCGCCGACGAACGCGGCGCGGGAAATGTCGAGGCCGTAGTGCTGAATCGAATTGAACACGCGCAAGCCGGTGTCGGCGCTGTTGCGCGAAACCAGCACCACTTCCACCCGGGACTGGTTCAGGCTGGCGTTCAGGCTGAGCAGTTTTTCCACGAGCCGGAACGCATCACCGGGCTCGAGAATTTCGTCCTCGTGGTCGATCTGGTACTGACGATAGGCAGCGACCCCATTGGCCATGTAAACGTCATGGCTTTCCCGCAGATCAAACAGCGCCCGCGAGGAGATTGCCAGCACCAGCTTGCTCCCCGGGGTTTTAACGTTCAGCTCGGTGCTCATCAGTCATCCTTAAAGCAGCAGTTGGGCAAGCGCACGGCATGGCCGTTAACGATTGCCGCGATCAATGAACGCCAGCGCGTGATACAGGGCGCGCACCTTGGGCATGTCACAGCCAGCGGAAAGCGCAGCGGCGAGGGGCCGGGCATAGATGGCGTCGAGTTCCAGCGGGCGTTTTTCGGTGAAGTCGTGGTACATGCTCGGCCGGTAATCCGGCATATGGCCGGTGACCTTAAGCAATTGCTCGGCGTAACCCACCGGCAGCACGTGGCCGCACGCCTCGGCGCCTTGCACCACTTCCGCCATCAGGCCCTGAATCAGCGCGCGACTGTCGGCATCGGCCATCAGCGGCGTGGTGCTGGCGTTGAGCAGCACGGAAAGCCCGTTGTAGGGCACGTTCCACACCAGTTTCTGCCAGTGCGCCTTGTCGAGATTGTCCATCGCCACAGAGTCGATGCCGGCCTGGTGAAACAGCGACGCCCCCTCCTCGACCCAATGCCCGCGCGTTGCCGTATCGGCCGGCCCGCTGTGATAGCCGATATTCACGGCACCGAAGGCCTGATGGGTGATCTGGCCCGGACCGGTGCGATGCACGCAGACAAAACACAAGCCGCCCAATAGATGAAGGGAATCCGGTAGCTCGGCGCGCAGCTCTTCCTCGACGCCCAACCCGTTTTGCAGCAGCAGAACTTTGGCGTCCGGCGCCGCGGCCTGAACGATGGCGGAGGCCACCCCGCCGTTGCCGGTGGTCTTCGCGCCGATCAGCAGCCAGTCGCAGGGCGGCATGTCGGCGGCGGAGGCGTAGGCCTGGACATTTTCCAGCACTAACGGGCCATGCACATGGCTGTCTACCCGCAGGCCGTTGCGGGCGACGGCCTCGAATTCGCTGCGCAGCAGAAAGTGCACATCGAAGCCGGCCCGGGCCAGCATCACGCCGTAGAAGCCGCCGATCGCGCCGGTGCCGATGATGCCGATCCGGGGTCTGGTTGAGCTTTCGCTCGCTGTGCTCTCGCTCATGGAAACTCCGCTTCAGGGTAATTCGTCTGGCGGCGTCGCCAGCGCGTGGGCCAGGCCCGGGACAATGGCCTCGGCGGACATCTGCGTGCGAAGGGGCCCGAAGAAGGCACCGTCGCGGATCACAAACATCGTCGGCAGATGAAACACGCCGTAGCGCTGCACCGCGCCGCCGTTTTCTTCGGCATCGATCCAGCACAGGCGGTCAACAGGCAGCGATTGCTCGGGTAAATGATGCCGGGCCCAGCGACAACTGGAGCAGCCCAGGCTGGTGAAAATCAGCAGTGAGACGCCGGGCAGGTTGAGAAGTTGCTGGTCGAGGTCGAAGTCCGTCAGTTGCAATTGATCCACGCGCTTCTCCTCTGAATGATGTTCGGGTGATGCCTGTCGCCACCCCAGACAGGTCAGACAATGCCGCAACCGTTGGACGAAAGCCACGTTTACCCATTGTCGAACCACCGGCTAACGCGCTAAGGTTCGGCTCCCCCGTTGCGCTCAATCATGCTCGGCTCCGCCGCACGGGGACGCTGGCGGCCAGCATCCGTGACCTGATGAGTAACACGATGGCTGATTTACCGATTGACGACCTCAACGTTGCCTCCAACGAGACACTGATCACCCCGGATCAGCTGAAACGCGAAATCCCGCTGACCGCCGCCGCCCAGGCCACTGTCAGCCAGGGCCGCGAAGTCATCCGCAACATCCTCGATGGCAAGGATCACCGCCTGTTCGTCGTGATCGGGCCCTGCTCGATCCACGACCTCAAGGCCGCCCACGAATACGCCGATCGCCTGAAAGCACTCGCCGCCGAGGTGTCCGATACGTTGTATCTGGTCATGCGCGTGTATTTCGAGAAGCCACGCACCACCGTCGGCTGGAAAGGCCTGATCAACGACCCGTACCTGGACGACTCTTTCAAGATTCAGGATGGTCTGCACATCGGCCGTCAATTGCTGCGCGACCTGGCCGAAAAAGGCCTGCCGACCGCGACCGAAGCCCTCGACCCGATTTCGCCTCAGTACCTGCAGGACCTGATCAGTTGGTCGGCCATCGGCGCGCGCACCACGGAATCCCAGACTCACCGGGAAATGGCCTCGGGCCTGTCCTCGGCAGTCGGCTTCAAGAACGGCACCGACGGCGGCCTGACCGTGGCGATCAACGCCCTGCAATCGGTGTCCAGCCCCCATCGCTTCCTGGGTATCAACCAGGAAGGCGGCGTGTCCATCGTCACCACCAAGGGCAATGCCTACGGCCACGTCGTGCTGCGCGGCGGCAACGGCAAGCCCAACTATGATTCGGTCAGCGTCGCCCTGTGTGAACAGGCGCTGAACAAGGCGAAGATCAAGCCGAACATCATGGTCGATTGCAGCCACGCCAACTCCAACAAGGACCCGGCGCTGCAACCGCTGGTGATGGAGAACGTCGCCAACCAGATTCTCGAAGGCAACCAGTCAATCATCGGCCTGATGGTCGAGAGCCATCTGAACTGGGGCTGCCAGGCCATTCCCAAAGACCTCGCCGACCTGCAATACGGCGTGTCCATCACCGATGCATGCATCGACTGGGAAAGCACTGAAAAGACCCTGCGCAGCATGCACGCCAAGCTCAAGGACGTATTGCCCAAGCGCAAGCGCGACTGACCTGCCCGCAGAAACGACAACGCCGAGCACATGCTCGGCGTTTTACTGTGTGACGCGCGCCTGGGTCAGATCTTGGCAGCCTGGCGCTGGTTGCGCTCCATGTAGCGTTCCACGTAGGAGCACGAAGGAATCACGGTGTAGCCGATCCGGTCGGCGTAGTCGAGGGCCACCTTGGTCAAGGCTGCCGCTATCCCACGTCCGCGCAATTCGTTGGGAACGAACGTACGGTAGATATCCAGGGTCTCTTTACCCAGGTCCATGTAGGTCAGATAGGCACGGTAGCCGTCAATATTGACTTCGAACTGGTGACCGGTCTCGTCATGGTGGATGGACAACGCCTCGCTCATCACTACTCCTCGCGGGTCTTGGAATTGGACCCTTACCTTATCGACATTTTCCCGGCGAAGGAACCTCTACAGGCAGTATGAGAACTATTGCCTTCTGCAATAGCGACTTCTGCGGTAGAGCTGACTGCGCCACCCTGTGCCGTTTGGACACCGCGAAGAGCGTCGCTGTTCTCAAACAATTTGAGCACAGGCAAATAGTAGGCGCCCTGAGCAAGTGCGCTCAAGTGAATCAACTGTTAATTGCGCTGCCGCACATCTGAAGGCGTGCACCATGGAACCTGTTGTCGCCGGGCAATGTCCATTGAGACGCAACGCCCGCACTCAAGTCACTTGAAGGTCATTAAAACCGCCCTCAGGGATGCGCCTGTCACGATAATCGACTATACAAAAATGGTCGCCGGTACGTCGCTGGTAGTGGGAAATCGCCTGGGCCGGAGTCACCTGACAGACACCACCGCCTGGGGCTCTTTGCGTGCGAAGAAAAAGCGTGAGGAGTTGCACGGAACACGTTCATACCCAAGAATTTTCTGCAGATCTTGCGCGCGGTCCGTTTACTTACTACAAACAATGAGTAAGATGTACGCCGGTCATTTTCTCACTCTCGAGAGATGACTAATTTGATAGAAGTCCTTTAAGGGGAACACGATGAACAACGTTCTGAAATTCTCTGCTCTGGCCCTGGCCGCAGTTCTGGCTACCGGTTGCAGCAGCGCATCCAAAGAAACCGAAGCTCGTCTGACTGCAACTGAAGACGCAGCCGCTCGTTCGCAAGCCCGTGCCGATGAAGCCTATCGCAAGGCTGATGAAGCTCTGGCTGCAGCTCAAAAAGCTCAGCAAACTGCTGACGAAGCCAACGAGCGCGCTCTGCGTATGTTGGACAAGGCTAGCCGTAAGTAATAATCCCCCGGGATTATTGATAAGCCGACCCGTTAACGGGTCGGCTTTTTTATTGCCCGACGTTTGCCGGCGACCTCTGTTGAACAGGCATTTCCCAGGCAATAAAAAACCCGCCCGCCTGCGCATTCGACGCAGGACGGGCGGGCATCAGCACCGCCTGATTGGCGTCGCAGCGTTACTGCAGCGTCATCGGCGCGCCGCCCACCACGGGCGCAGGCGTGGTCGGCACGGCAATTTCGACCGGCATGCCGTCTTCGGCAGCCACTACGTCCCGCACTTCGTCCCAATTGATGCGCAGGCTGTTGGCCAGGTCTTCACGCTTGAGCAGTGCGTTGATCACGGCGGTGTGCTTGTCGACTACCGACGGCTTGCCGCTTTCGTCCAGCGGCGTGTGCGCTTCGAGGTAGACCTTGCCGCCGCTGACGCCGAACTTATAGGGCTCGCTCATGATGCGCACAGTGGTGCCCACCGGGACCATGTCCGCCATTTCCAGCACGTTGTTGTTGTACATGCGGAAGCAGCCGTGACTGGTGCGCATGCCGATGCCGAACTTCTTGTTCGAGCCATGGATCAGGTAGCCCGGCAAGCCGAGGCCGAATTTGAACGGGCCCAGCGGGTTGTCCGGCCCGGCCGGGACCACGTTGGGCAGGATGTCGCCGTCGGCGGCATGCTCGGCCTTGACCGACGCGGGCGGCGTCCAGGTCGGGTTCGGCGTTTTGGCGGTGACCTTGGTGGTGGAAACCGGCGAACCCCAGCCCTCGCGACCGATACCCAGCGGGAAGGTGTAAACCACGTTCCGACCTTTCGGGTAGTAGTACAAACGGTACTCGGCCAGGTTGATGACGATGCCTTCGCGCGGACCCGGCGGCAGGATGAAACGCGTCGGCAACACTATTTGAGTGCCTGCGCCCGGCAGCCAGGCATCGACGCCCGGATTGGCGGCAATCATTTCCAGATAGCCCAGGTCGTAGCGGGTGGCCAGATCGGCGAAGGTGTCTTCGTACTTGGCGGTGACGGTCTGCACCTGACCGATGATGTCCTCACCGGGCGGCGGCAACGGAAACTCCAGGGCGGAGACGGGGCCGGCCGCGCACAGCGCAGCGAGCGACAGACAGCGGGCGAAAGCTGGAATGCGCGACAACATCCGGAGAATCCTTGGTAAACGGAAGGCTTGATTGTGCGCGATTGTACACGCACGCCTGCGCATTCGGGGAGTGCGCGCGAGCCCTTAGACGCCGGTTTCCAGTTCCGGCCAGATCGGGTGCCAGCCGCGCCGTTGCGCGTCGATGATCGCCCGGCACAGCGGGCACAGTCGCTCATCCTGATAAACCGTCTGCCGGACTTCCGACCAGCGCGGCTGGGCGGGCAGCAAGGTGCCGCACAAGGTGCGGTCGGCGGAGCCTGCCAGCTCGAGCTGGCGAGCGACCAGATGCACGAGGATTTCCTGGCACGCGAACAGGTCGAGCTGTTCGTCGGGCTCGATCAGTTGATAGGCATAAAGGGACCAGGAAGGACGGCGCGGCATTGGGGGCTCCAGAGCGGGGGCGCCACATTAGCCGAAAGCCCCCGTCCGGAAAAGGCCTGCAGGCCTTTAAATCAGCGGTTTTGGTCTGAGGGTCGGGAAACCGCGCAACGGTCGTCGCGGCATCGGCGACTCCCGTCCGGATGAGGCAGCCACGCCAGGTGGGGACGCCAGCGGCAGAACAAGCGATAACCGACGTTCAGCAAGGGCCTCAGTGGCCGCCACGACAGCGGCGCAGCCCAGATGCCAAGACCGGCTGCGCGCCAGCTCCAGAGGGTTGCGTCCAGGCCCGTGACCCAGGTGCCATCGTCGAATCGGGCGTGCAATACCGACTCCATCTGCTCACGGCTAAATCCGAGTGCACCGGCGTCAAAACCCTCTTGGCTGATGTCGACGAACAGCAATTGCGCTGCGGTTGCGGTGGCGTCGGCGTGCGCGGAAGCGTGAGAACGCAAGAGCTTGATCTCCCGCGCGCAAAGCGGGCAGTCACCGTCGAAGTACAGCGTGAGTGGCCACTGCTCTTTCTTGTACATCTTTGGGGTCCTGTACAGGTTTTCGCCACCATAGGCGCAAACGGGGCCGCTGACAATGGACGAGACGTCACCCTGAACACGGGCCACGCCACAAGACCATTGGAGGTCTCACGCCAGGCCGAGAAAGACGCCTATGGTCCATAGTCTGTCCCCAGACAGTCCCGTTTAATTTATTAAAATGTCCGACTCATCGACCGGTTTGTCGAAGAAGTGCCGTGGGACCATCACGGTAGGCCGGAACAATCCATTCATTACGCGATTAACAGATTCGCCTTCTAGCAGCTCGCGACTCATGTCGTCTGGCATGCTGTTTCTACAGGTTTGAATAATGGACAAGGCGAGCCCTATTTTCATATGCCGGCCATGAAATGTCGCTTCGCCAGGGGTGAACGCGCGCGATTCAAGTTTATCGATAGCGTCCGCTGCCTCTTCTTCGTCCATATGGTCTTCAATGGCGTCAAAGCGTGAGCCCACAGAGGGCGGTACGGCGGTCAATGGGTCGACAAGATGCAGAGTCGCATGGCTGAGGATCTTGGGTTGATCAAACTTGAATCTCATCAATTTGTCGCCAAACCGGCTGCTGTCTTTCTGAGGTTGATCACCCGCCTCAAGTGAAAAAAACACGTGATCATCGTTGGCAAGCATGGCGATATCGTGGTCCGTCGTGTTTTCAGTGTTGAATTCTATTTGTCTTTCCTCCAGCTTTCTTCTGGAAAATAACGAAACCGTACCGTCCGGACGTTTTATGTCGGCATCAGATGGCGCTGCGTGGGTGATGTAAAGCGGCTCATCAATCAGGCTTTTAATGAAGGCCTTTTCATAATCTTTAAGGCTTGCAGCGTTGACCTCGCTTCTCAGGGCGTCGATGTTTTCAGCTGAAAGCTTCTTCAGCGTCAGGTCTTCCCCGGATTCCAGTTCCCAATACCATTTCGGACCGTTTTTCAGCATCGATGCCTGGACGTTATCCGCGGTTTTCGACCTCAATCCTGAGATTAGTTTTTCTGCAAAGTGGCCGAGCTTGCTATCAAACCGGAGATCCAGAACCGTTTCTCTATCGGAGACTCGGGCTGCCACGAGTGATTTAAGGTACTTATTTTGATCCACGTCAACGGACACGGCTAAAACATCTGGCCCGGGCGTCTGGTTTTCTTCGGTCTCGTGCTGCACCAAATAGGAAACGATTCCGTCCTGACGTTGCGTGGTAGGCGTGTTTTCGTCTGGATTCAGCGCCGTACGCAAATAGGCTCTTGACTGAGCATCAAGCCGGCTTCTGAGCGTTCCTATCAGAAAGGAATCTCCGCCTACTTTCACCTTTGAAGGCATCGCTACGGAACGGTTTCTGGAAGGCGCCAAGTCGGCTGGATAAGTTTGGTTCGACGAACGCGTTGAGGTTGGGGCATTGGAACCATGCGGCTGCGCGCTTTCAGGAATGTGGAAAGCAGGTTGCTGACCTTGATAGGGGCGAATGGGATTCATGTGGGCCTCCTGGTGCCTGGAAGCATGTAGGTGGTCTAAGGCGGTCCCCCGGTTCCCAGCGTGATCATGACTGCTCATCACATTGGGCGTCACCGTCGCTGATGAGAGCATTGATTGTCACAACGGTGGGCAAAGCTGTAATAAACCGCATTACGAGCCGACTGAGGCACCAGAAGGGAACTCCATCCTGAAGCCTCAGAGATTGCATTTAAAGAAGTGGCTTAAGCACCGGCCACACGTTATCCAGCAGGTAAGGCTGAGCCTGGACGTTGGGGTGAATGCCGTCTTGCTGGGTCATGTCAGGCCTGCCGCCCACGCCTTCCAGCATGAAGGGCACCAGCGCAGCGTCGGTGGCTTCGGCGACTTTCGGGTACACCGCCGCGAAGGCCGTGGTGTAGCGCTCACCGTAGTTGGGCGGGATTTTCATGCCCAACAAGAGCACCTTGGCCCCCGCCGCTTTGGACTGCTCAACCATGTCGGTAAGGTTTTGTTGCAATTGCGCCGGCGGCTGCCCGCGCAGGCCGTCATTACCGCCCAGTTCGAGGATCACCAGATCCGGTTTGTGCTCGGCAAGCAGCGACGGCAGCCGCGCCTGGCCTCCTGCACTGGTGTCGCCGCTGACCGATGCATTGACCACTTTTTCCTTGAAGCCTTCCTTTGCCAGACGCTGTTCCAGCAGACTGACCCAACCCAACCGGGTATCCAGGCCGAAAGCCGCGCTGATACTATCGCCAACGATCAGCACCGTGCCTGCCATCGCGCCTTGTGATATCAGCAGCAAACCCAGGCCAGCACTTAAAAACCACGCACGCATCGGATTCTCCATGAGCGAAAGTATTCTCAGTGCTCGGAACCTCAGCAAAGTGGTCCCAAGCACCGAAGGTGACTTGACCATCCTGCACGAACTCTCCCTGGAACTAAACAAGGGCGACACGCTGGCCATCGTCGGCGCGTCGGGCTCGGGCAAATCCACCCTCCTCGGTCTGCTGGCCGGCCTCGACCTGCCCAGCGCCGGTTCCGTCGTCCTGTCGGGGCGCAATCTCAGCGACCTGGACGAAGACCAGCGCGCTCGGGTTCGCGCCGAACACGTGGGCTTCGTGTTCCAGTCCTTCCAGTTGCTCGACAGCCTGAACGCGCTGGAAAACGTCATGCTGCCGATGGAGCTGGAAGGCCGCAAAGACGCCCGTGATCAGGCCCGCCATCTGCTGGAACGCGTCGGCCTGGGTCAGCGTTTGACCCACACGCCACGGCAACTGTCGGGCGGCGAGCAGCAACGCGTCGCCATCGCCCGTGCGTTTGCCGCCGACCCGGACGTGCTGTTCGCCGATGAGCCCACCGGCAACCTGGACAGCCACACCGGCGAGCGCATCAGCGATCTGCTGTTCGAGCTGAACCAGGAGCGCAACACCACCCTGGTGCTGGTCACCCACGATGAGCGTCTGGCCCACCGTTGCCGGCGCCTGATCCGTCTCGAGGGTGGCCGACTGGTCGCCCCCATGGAGCCTTGATGGCACGCCTGCCTTTTTCCCGTCTGCTCAGCCTCGCGGCGCGCCAGCTCATGCGCGATGCCCGCGCCGGCGAGCTGCGCGTGCTGTTCTTCGCCCTGGTGGTGGCGGTTGCCGCCAGTACGGCCATCGGTTATTTCGGCGCACGCCTCAACAGCGCCATGCTGCTGCGAGCGACGGAGTTTCTCGGTGCTGACCTCATTCTCGGCGGCTCCGCACCGGCGACGCCTGCGCAGATCGACGCCGGCAAGGCGCTGAAGCTGGATCACTCGCAGATCGTGATTTTCTCCAGCGTGGTTGCCACCGATAACGGCATTCAGCTGGCGAGCGTCAAGGCCGTGGACGCGGCGTACCCGTTGCGCGGCGAGCTGAAAAGCGCCCCTGCCCCCTATGAAGCCGAAACCGTGGGCGGTGAGCCGCAACCCGGCGAAGCCTGGGCGGAAGCGCGGATTCTGGTGGCGCTGAACCTGAAGGTCGGCGACAGCATCGACGTCGGCTCCAAGACCTTGAATCTGACCCGGGTGCTGACCTACGAACCCGACCGCGCCGGCAACTTCTACAGCCTGACGCCTCGGGTGATGATCAACATGGCCGACCTTGAAGCCACCAAGGTCGTGCAGCCCGGCAGCCGCGTCAGTTACCGGGAATTGTGGCGCGGCACGCCCCAGGACCTCGCCGCGTACCGCAAAGCGATCGAACCCGGGCTGGCGCCGAATCAGAAGATCGACGACGCCCGCGATGGTAACCAGCAGATTGGCGGCGCGCTGGGCAAAGCCGAGCGTTACCTGAACATGGCCAGTCTGGTCGCCGTGCTGCTGGCCGGCGTGGCGGTTGCCTTGTCGGCGGCGCGTTTCGCGGTGCGCCGCTTCGACGCCAGTGCGTTGCTGCGTTGCCTGGGTCTGTCGCGCAATGAAGCGCTGGTGCTGTTTGGTTTGCAGCTGGCCATGCTCGGCGTCGTGGCCAGCGTGGCGGGCGCTTTGCTCGGCTGGTTCGCCCAACTCGGGCTGTTTCATTTGCTGGAAAACCTGCTGCCTGCTGCCGTCCCGCCCGGAGGCTGGCTGCCCGCAGTTGCCGGAATCGGCACCGGACTGGTCGCCCTCGCCGGCTTCGCACTGCCGCCCCTGGCTGCTTTGGGTCGCGTGCCACCGCTGCGGGTATTGCGTCGGGACATGCTGCCCATCCCGGCGAGCACATGGCTGGTCTACGGCGCGGCATTGTTCGCACTGGGCCTGATCATGTGGCGCCTGAGTCTGGACCTGGTGCTGACCTTCGCCCTGCTCGGCGGCGGTCTGATCGCGGCGCTGATACTCGGCGGCGTGTTGCTGCTGGCCCTGAAAAGCCTGCGCCGTTTGCTCGCCGGGGCGTCGCTGCCGTGGCGTCTGGGCCTGGGTCAGCTGTTGCGCCACCCCATGGCCGCAGCCGGCCAGTCCCTGGCGTTCGGTCTGATTCTGCTGTCCATGGGGCTGATTGCGCTGCTGCGCGGCGAGCTGCTCGACACTTGGCAGAACCAGCTGCCGAAGGATGCGCCGAACTACTTCGCCCTGAACATCCTGCCCAACGACAAGGACAACTTCGCTGAACGCATGGGCCGCCTGTCGACCCACAGCGCGCCGCTGTACCCGATGATTCCGGGGCGTTTGATGACGATCAACGGCGAGCCGGTAAGCAAGTTTGTCACCAAGGACTCCCGTGGCGAAAACGCCACCCAGCGCGACCTCAACCTGACGTGGGCGGCGACGCTGCCGGAAGGCAACAGCATCACCGCAGGCCAGTGGTGGCCCAGCGATCAGCCACCTGCGGATGGCGAAGTTCCCGGCGTGTCGGTGGAAACCAAACTGGCCAACAGCCTGAACATGAAACTGGGCGACACCCTCGGTTTCGTGATCGGCGGGCTGACCCGCGAGGTCAAAGTCACCAGCCTGCGCGACATCAACTGGGACACCTTTCAGCCCAACTTCTTCATGATCTTCCAGCCCGGCACCCTCAAGGACGTGCCGGCCACGTACCTGACCAGTTTCTATCTGGCGCCCGGCAATGATCAGCAGATCGTCGAGCTGTCCCGGGCCTTCCCGGCGGTGACGATCCTGCAGGTGGAAGCGTTGCTGGAGCAGCTGCGCAGCATCCTCGATCAGGTGACGATGGCGGTGCAGTACGTGCTGCTGTTCGTGCTCGCGGCGGGGATGGCGGTGTTGTTCTCCGGCTTGCAGGCGACCCTGGATGAGCGGATCCGACAGGGTGCGCTGCTGCGGGCGTTGGGCGCCAATCGTGCGTTGCTGACCAAGGCTCGACGCATCGAGTTCGGTCTGCTCGGCGCGGTGAGCGGTGTGCTGGCGGCAATTGGGTGCGAGCTGGTGAGCTTTGCGCTGTACCGCTACGCATTCAACCTGCAGTGGCACCCCCACATCTGGCTGCTGGTGCTGCCGCTGATCGGCGCCTTGCTGGTGGGCGGCGCGGGCGTGTTCGGCACACGGCGGGCGCTGAACGCCAGTCCCCTGCAAGTGCTGCGCGAGGGCTAACGGTGGGGCATGACGGTGGGCGGCACTGCGCCGCCCACCGTCAACCCGCGCAAAGCTCCCCTGCTATTTCAGGTATTCGATCTTGGTGATCCACCATTGCTTGCTGCCGGACGGAACCGGCACCGAGACTTCGTCACCGACTTCTTTCTTCAGCAGCGCCCGGGCCATGGGCGAATCGATGGAGATGTAGTCCATGCGTCCGTAGATCTCGTCATAACCGACGACGCGGAAACGCTTGCTCTCACCCTCCTCGTCCTCGACTTCGACCCACGCGCCGAAGAACACCCGGCCTTCCTGCTCCGGCGAATAGGCGACCACGCGCATGTCTTCCAGACGCTTGCGCAGGTAGCGCACACGCCGGTCGATCTCGCGCAGCAGCTTTTTGTTGTACTGATAGTCGGCGTTCTCGCTGCGATCCCCCAGGGAAGCGGCCCACGCCACTTTCTGCGTGATATCAGGCCGGTGCTCGCGCCACAGGTAATCGAGCTCCTTCTTCAGGGCGGCATGGCCCTCGACGGTGATTATTTTGGTGCTGATCTCACTCATTCACGCTGTCTCTGCCCCGGGCTGGGTACGTTTGTTCTGTTGAGGACGAAGCCTACAGGGTTGGGCTGGCCGAGGGGCAAATCAAGGCAGCGCTCATTTGACCAGACGCTTTTCTTTGGAAGGCCGATAGCCGAAGTACGCGCTGTAGCATTTGCTGAAATGGCTCGGCGAGACGAACCCGCAGGCCACCAGCACTTCCACCTGGGTCAGCTCAGTGTGCTGCAGCAGGCGTCGGGCCTCGGTGATGCGCAGTTCCAGGTAGTAGCGCTGCGGGGTGGTGCCCAGTTGTTCCTGGAATAGCCGCTCGATCTGTCGCCGCGAACGTCCGGCGTACACCGCCAGTTGCTCCAGTTCCAGAGGTTCCTCAAGGTTGGCGTCCATCAGCTTGACCACTTCCTTGAGCGGCGCGCTGACCGTCATGTGCCGGCTCGGCTTGATCCGCCGATAGCGCGACTCCTCGAAAGACAGAATGTCCTCGATGCCTTCGATCAGCGCCTTGTCGTGCAGCGTCTTGATCCATTCCAGCGCCATGTGGAAGGCCCCGGCGGGACTTGCGGCAGTGAGACGATCGCGGTCGATGACAAAAGCTTCGCTGGTGACTTCGCTGACTTTGCAGATCTCCGCCAGGGCGGCGCGGTGCTCGGGATGAATGGCGCACCGGTAGCCGTCGAGCAAGCCCGCTGCGCCGAGGAACCAGGCGCCATTCCACAGCCCCGCGAGGGTGATGCCCTGTTCGGCGGCGGTGGTCAGCAGGTGCACCAGCGGCTCATCGGCCTTGAGCTCGGTGCGATAACCGCCACAGATCACCAGCAGGTCCAGCGCCTTAAGCGCCGACGCGTCGAACCGCGTGTCGGGCCGGATCACCAGCCCCAGATCACTGGCCACTTCGCCCTCGTGCAAGCCAAATGTCCTCGACGTGAACAGATCGGGGCGCAGCAGGTTGGCGGTGACGAACGTGTCCAGGGCCTGGGTGAAAGCCGGCAACGAAAAGTGTTCGAGCAGCAGGAAGCCGGTTCGGGTCTGGGCCGAGGGGCTTCGCCTGTTTTCATCCACGTAGCGAAGGTTCTTGCCCTTCATGCCTCCGCTGAATTCTCGCCGCTCGATCACTGCCGCCTCGCTTGTGCGTCCTGCCTGGGGGTACCGATGGTTGCAGCCGTTCGTAGCCAACAAAGACCTGGAATAACGGCGGCAGGACCGGGTCCGCGCCATTCTAGCGGAACGGCGCCGGCGTTAAAGTTTTGTCGGGGTGGCCGATACACAACAGCCAGCGAAAGAAAGCCCCCCGGCGCTTCGACTCGCGACGACACCGCAACCCTTACCCATCAGGCTGCTTATGGCGCTCGACCCGATCACCCTGCTGACGATGACCATCGCCCTCGCTGCGGCCGCCGCGCTGTACCTGGCCGTGGAGTGGCGGACGGTGCGGGAGCCGTCGCTGCTGTTCTGGAGCGCGGGGTTTGCCATTATTTCAGTGGGCTCGACCCTGGCATTGCTGCGCAGCAGCGGCATTCTGCTGATTGGCATCTGGTTCGCCAACGGCTTGCTGGTCACCGCCCACTGGCTGTTCCTGCTGGGCGTTGCGCGGTTTACCGAGACCCGCGTGTCGCGGGCCTGGTACCTGATCTTCGTCCTGTGGATCGGGTTGTTGCTGCTGCCGGACCAGCCGTGGTGGTCGAAAGTGATGCTGGCAGCCAACTCGCTGTTGATCTCTCTGCTGATGGTCAAGGCCAGCGGGTTGCTGCGCCCTCACGGCAAGTCCCTGAGCGTCGGCGCGGTGCAATTGCGCTATGTGCTGCTGGCCCACGGCGTGTTCTATTTTTCCAAAGCGGTCACGGCGGTGGTGCCTGGCACGCTGATCGATCTGGCCGCCTTTCGTGGCGAGATCATCCAGATTTCGCTGGTCGAAGGGACGATGGCGGTGATGCTGATCGCCCTGTCGATGACCGGCTCGGAGCGTCATCGCCGGGAAAAACGCATCGCCCGGCTGGCGGCGCGGGATCCGCTGACGGCCCTGTACAACCGCCGCGCGCTGGAAGTGCGCGGGCAGCGTCTGCTGGAGAACGTTTCGCAGGCGCGGCCGGGGGCGCTGCTGCTGATGGACATCGACAATTTCAAGCTGGTCAACGACCTTTATGGCCACAGCGCCGGCGACCGACTGCTGGTCGCGCTCAGTGAAATTATCCGCGGGGCCTTGCCCACCGGTTCGCTCGCCGCGCGCCTGGGCGGGGATGAATTCGTGGTGTTGCTCAGTGACACCTCCAGCGAGCATTTGCTGGCCGTGGGGAGCACGCTGCGCGAGGCCTTTCACGCGACCGCCTCGGCAACTTTTTCCACCCCCCAGCCCGTTACGTTGAGCATCGGTGCCAGCCTGTTCAGCCAACCGCCATCCAGCCTGGCAGAATTGATCGAACGCAGCGACGCCGCCTTGTATGAATCCAAACGCGGTGGACGCAACCGCATTCAACTGGTAGATCAGGACGTCAGCAGCAGCGATCCGCTGCAAATACTCTGAAGGCTAGCCGAAGGATCACTTGCCATGGCCATGAGCAGCGCTCATCTGATCTACCGCGCACCGGAACCTGATGATCTCGCCCGCCTGTTCGCCATCTACAGCGACCCGCAGACCCAGCTGTTCAACCCTTCCGGGCCGATGACCGACGAGGCCCAGGCAGCAGCCATGCTCAAGGGCTGGATCGAGCACTGGCAGACCCACGGCTTTGGCTGGTGGGCAATTGCGCGCAAGGAGGCCCCCGAACACATCATCGGCTTCGGCGGCATCGGGTTTCATGATTTTTTGGGCGTGCAAAGGGTCAATCTGGGCTATCGGTTCGCCGTTGAGGCGTGGGGACAGGGGTTTGCCACGGAGATGGGCAGAGCGGCGCTGGACTTCGGGTTTTCAAGCTTGAAGCTGGAAGAGGTCTACGGTTACGTCCGGCCGACCCACGCGGCGTCGATTCGGGTGCTGGAGAAAATCGGCATGCACCGTTGCGGCGAGCTCGATGACGTAGCCGGTCAGGCCCCGAGCCTGATGTACAGCGCCGTGGCCGAGCCATCGCAGTAAGCGATCGGCGACAGGGTCCGATTCAATGGGAGGTCTGCAGCATTCCGCAGCTCGCGTCGAGCTCATCCCAGGGATGGGCGGCCTCTCGGGCATAACCGCAGGTCGGCAGATGCACGAAGGTCGCTTCTCGCTCGGCTTCGCTTTGCCTGGCTTTACAGGTCCTGCACAACACTGTGTGGTCGGTTAACCGCCAGTGGCTGTTCCACCGGACTAGATCGTCGGTCACCATATACTTCCCCTAACCTCACCTACGTAACCAGTTGATTCAACTTGTTGCTCGAGGTTTCCCGAGCCTGACCGCCGGCTGATCGGCGGTCGTTGCCCTGTGTATCGATTGCAGCATTTGTGCCCGGAGATCTGCGCGCTTCAGTCGCCTGCGTCCCCGATCAACGGCAAGGACACGGTGAAGGTGGTGCCGCGGTCGGCTGCGGAGTCGACCTTGATGCTGCCGTTATGGGCGTCGACGATCGCCGCTGCGATATACAGCCCCAGGCCAAGACCTGCGGCCGCGCCGTATTCCACTTTTCCGTCCTGAAAATTGCGCACCATCGGGTTGAAGAGTGTTGCTTTCACGCTGTCCTCAATGGGCGGGCCCTCGTTGTGCACCGAGAGGGGCACCGTTTTGGCACCCGCCATCAGCGTGACGGTGACCGGGGTCATGGGGTTGCCATGCTTGATCGCGTTGCCGATCAGGTTGGACATGACCTGTTCCATCCGTGACCGATCAAATTGCGCGACGACTCGGGTATCGCCGCGCATGTCGATCTCACGATCCGGATGGTAGGCCCTAGCCTCTTCCACCATGGCTTCGCAGGCCTGGAAAAAATCATCCCGCGCCACTCGCACTGGAATTCCCGAGCCCAGTTGCGTCCGGGTAAAGTCCAGCAGGTCACCGACGATCTTGGTCGAACGCTTGACGCTGGTGTAGATGCGCGACACGTTCTTGGTTGCCTTGGGCGGCAGGTCGCCTGCACGCAGCAGCACTTCGGCGCTGAGGGAAATCGCCCCCAGCGGGCTGCGCAAATCGTGACCGAGGATGCCGAGGAAGACGTTGCGCGCAGCATCGACATTATCGGTGTAGGTCACGACGGACTCGGCCAGGGCCTGATCGATGGCTTCGTTGAAGCGCAGAATGTCGGCAATCTCGTCTGCCCGGTTCACTTCCTTGGGCGGCATCCACAGCATCAGCACACTGGTGCGCAAGGCCCGGTACTCGGCGATCATCTGACCGATGGTGAAGCCGGACGAATGACGGACTTCAGCATGGGTCTCGGCCGAAGTGACGTTATCGGAATCGGGCGCTTCGCCTTTGGACTTGGATACTCGCGCCTCATCGGTCTGTGAGGTCTGGAGGTCAGCGGCGATCGTGCGGAGCATCTGTTCGGCGTGGTCGCGAAGTTCGGCGGAGTCCATGCCATTGGCGGCGGGCGTCATGGTCCTGGCGAAGGCTTCCCACTTTTGCAGGATGGGTTCGATGTTCTGCAGGATGAAGTCGGCCAGGCGCATGGGCTGTGTTCCAGTGTCAACGATGTCAAAAAGAGGTGCCTGAGGTGGCAGGGGAAAGCGTGACACGAGGAGGACAAGGCCGTCGCAATCCATTGGACTGCACGTGTGACCTCTCGGATGGCCGAACATTACATCGTCGCAGGCGGTTAAACGATCGCCGGTCGTGCACTGCTGCGCCGATTGAGCACATCCGGGTTTACCCAACCTTTACCGATCCTAGACGTGGGTTTACACGGATCCGGTGTTTCATACGTCCATGGCGAACCCACTCTTTCGCCAAAGGAGACACCATGATTGCCAAGATGACCCAAGCCCTGATCCTGTCCGGTCTGCTCGTTGGCGCCGGCACGGCGTCCGCCAGCGAACGCAACGTGATTGTGCCTGTCATCGCCGGAGCCGCCGTCGGTGCCGTACTGGCCGCGGTGATCAGTCAGTCGAACAACGACCGTCACGATCGCTATCAGGATTACCGTCCGCAACCGCGCTATGCGCCGCGTTATCAGCCGCAGTACCAGCAGGTTGTCTATGTGCCGGTGCGTGAGCGGGTCGAATATCGCCGTTTCGCGCCACCACCGCCCCACGGTTACTACGACGGTGGCTACCGCCGGGGGTTTGACCACGGTCGTGGCAATGACCGCTGGTAAGTGCTTGAGCGACCTTTAATGCAGGACCGGCTTTAGTTGGGAAGGCTTCGGATGTCACACCGCAAATCTCGCGGTGTTCATGGAGGTCTCTTCCCGGCTGAAGCCGGTCCCACTCATGCAACGCATGCATTCAACCCACGCGCTTTCCCTGACAAAACTGCTAACGTGTCCGGCCATCACTCGCCCATCGATCACTGACAGCACGCAGGGACGGACATGTTCGAATTCATCTACCTGGCAATTCTCATCGGCATCGGCGGCACCGCGCTGCTGGATCTCTGGGCTCTGCTGCTCAAGGCGCTGCTGGGTTTGCCGACCCCGCCCTGGCACCTCGTCGGTCGCTGGTTCGCCGGGATGCCCAAGGGGCAGTTCGTGCACCGCAATGGCATTGGCAATTCCCCTCCCGTTCCCAACGAGCTGGTGATTGGCTGGTTCATGCATTACACCGTCGGCGTGCTGTTCGCCGCGGCGCTGCTGTTTATCTGGGGCGTGCAGTGGGCGCACGCGCCGACCTTTCTCCCTGCGCTGATCGTCGGGCTGGTCACCGTCGGCGCCGGCTGGTTCATCCTGCAGCCCGGCATGGGTGTCGGCGTGGCGTGCAACAAGGCGCCGAAGCCGAACGTAGCGCGGTTGCAGAATGTGGTCGGCCATGTGGTCTTCGCCATCGGCATGTATGGCGCGGCGCTGCTGGTCGGATGAGTCAAAGGAGGGCGCCGGCGCGGTGTGTGGTCGCACCCGGCCAATCGAGCTGAACCTATGGGCAGCGATGCCGTTCTGAAACCTGAGAGCTGCATCGTTATGAAGCTCGTTCAACCCGATCAAACAGGAGATCCCCATGACTCAAACGGCCTTGGTCGTCGGCGCCAGCGGCATCGTCGGCAGCGCAACCACTCAACTGTTGCTCGATAACGGTTGGCAGGTGGCCGCCCTCTCCCGCCGTCCCTCCCAAACGCCAGGCGTGATCCCCGTCGCGGCAGACTTGCAAGACCCGGCGTCGGTCAAACAGGCCCTCGCGGACCTCAAGCCGACCCACGTTTTCCTCACGACTTGGTCGCGTCAAGCCACGGAAGCTGAAAACATCCGCGTCAACGCCGCCATGGTGCGTAACGTGCTGGACGCGTTGAGCCCGGCGAAGAGCGTCAAGCACGTCGCGCTGGTCACCGGCCTGAAGCATTACCTCGGGCCGTTCGAAGCCTACGGCAAAGGCACCCTGCCGCAGACGCCGTTCCGTGAGTCCCAAGGGCGGCTGGACATCGAGAATTTCTATTACGCCCAGGAAGATGAAGTGTTTGCCGCCGCCGAACGCGACGGTTTCACCTGGAGCGTGCACCGTCCGCACACCGTTACCGGCGTCGCAGTGGGCAACGCGATGAACATGGCGACTACCCTCGCGGTGTACGCGTCGATCTGCAAAGCCACCGGCCGCCCGTTCGTGTTCCCCGGCTCCCGCGTGCAGTGGGACAGCCTCACCGACATGACCGACGCGCGGCAACTGGCCAAACAGCAGCTGTGGGCAGCGACGACCCCTGCGGCGGCGGATCAGGCGTTCAACATCACCAACGGCGACGTGTTCCGCTGGAAGTGGATGTGGGGCCAGATCGCCGAGTACTTCGGTGTGCACCCTGCTGCATTCCCGGAGAAGGTGTCCCCGCTGGAAGAGCAGATGGCCAACGATCAAGGGGCATGGGACGAGCTCGTGCGCGCCCACGGTTTAAAAGAAGCCGACATCAGTCGCCTGATCTCGCCGTGGCACACCGATGCTGACCTCGGTCGCCCCATCGAAGTGGTGACCGACATGTCAAAAAGCCGGGCCCTGGGCTTCAAGGAGTTCCAGGCCAGCGACCAGGCGTTCTTTGACGTGTTCGACACGTTGCGGGCCCAGCGCCTGATTCCTTGATCTGCTGAACCGGCCACAAAAAAACGCAGCGATGATTTCGGTCATCGCTGCGTTTTTGTATCCGGGCCATCTGTCATCAAAGACGCGGGACTCAAGCCTTTTCCAGCGCGTCCTCTTTGTGCATCGCCAAGTGCCCGGTCTTGTCGCTCTTGACCTCGTACTGCGGCGCGTCGGGCGAGGCATGGCGATGGCGGCCCATGAACTCGACCTCCTTGGTGTGCACCTTCGTCACTTTGCCGACGATGTGCCCGGCTTCGGAATTCCAGCGCACGTGATCACCGACCTTGAATGCATGAGCCATCGATTTTCTCCTTTGATCCCGGAAGTCAGGGCTGCCAGAGGGTCTGGCTGCCTTCGAGTTTACGATCCAGAAAACTCGCCGCACTGATCAGCGCCAGATGGCTGAGGGCTTGGGGCGTGTTGCCCAGATGGTGGCCGTGGGCGTCGAACTCCTCGGCGTACAGGCCCAGCGGGTTGGCATAGCGCAGCAATTGCTCGAACTCCAGATGCGCCTGCTCCACCCGCCCGGCGCGGGCCAGGCATTCGACGTACCAGAACGAGCAGGCCACGAACGCGCCTTCCTCACCCTCAAGGCCGTCCTGATGGTCATCGTCGTTGCGATAGCGGAAGACCATGCCGTCGCGCACCAGCGTGCGTTCGATGGCGTCCAGGGTCTTCAGCCACTTCGGATCACTGGCGCCGACGAAGCGCACCAGTGGCATCAGCAACATCGACGCATCGAGGTTCTTGCTGCCCTTGTGCTGGACGAAATGACCCAGATCGGCGTCCCAGAAATTTTCCCAGATGTCGTCATGGATGGCCTGACGCTCCCGGTCCCAGCGCTCAAACGGCGCCGGCAGCGAACGTTTCAGCGACAGCCGCAACGCCCGGTCCAGCGCGACCCAGCACATCAGCCGCGAATGCAGGAAATGCTGGTCGTCGCCGCGCATTTCCCAGATCCCGACGTCCTTGCTGTTCCACGTTTCGCACAGCTCATTGACCAGCCGCGTGACGTGCTTCCAGCCCTCGTGGGAAATGGCCTCGCCGTATTTGTTGGCCAGGTACACCGCGTCGAGCAGCTCGCCGTAGATGTCCAGCTGCGTCTGCTTGTAGGCTTCGTTGCCGATGCGGACCGGAGACGCGCCGCCGTAGCCGCTGAGGTGATCCAGTTCTTCTTCGGGCAATTCTTCGCGACCGTCCAGAGCGTAGAGAATGCCGAGCTTGTTGGCGTCTTCGCAGCAGTCGCCCATGCGCTCACGGACCCAGTGCATGAAGGCATTGGCTTCTTCGGTGTAACCCAGGCGCATGAAGGCGTAGACGGTGAAGGAGGCATCGCGGATCCACGTGTAGCGGTAGTCCCAATTGCGCTCGCCGCCCTCTTCTTCCGGCAGGCCGAAGGTCGCCGCAGCGACAATGCCGCCGTGCTTGCGCGAGGTGAGCAGCTTGAGCGCCAGGGCCGAGCGATTGACCACTTCACGCCAGCGGCCGCGGTAATTGGAATGCCGGCTCCAGTGCTGCCAGTAATTGACGGTGTTTTTCAAATCGCAGTCGCAGTTGGTGGCTTTGACCAGCGGATCATCGGCGCCGCCGAGCATGAACTCGACGACATCACCCTGCTTCATCTCGAACTCGGCCACCGCGGCCTGGCCTTCAAGGGTCAATTCGGTGGTCGCCGCCAAACGCATAGCCGGCTGACCTTCGGCCTCGAAACGGATGTCCTCGCCGTCCATCTGCGCGGTCGTATCAGCGCGGCTGTAATCGTGGCGCACCCGGCAGAGCATGCGCACCGCCGTTTGGCCGTGACGAACATGGATGCGGCGGATAAGGCGCGGCAGGTTGTCGACTTCAGAAGCAATGGGCATCAGGTCAGTGACTTCGACGACGGCGTCCTGGGCGATCCAGCGCGTCATCAGCACGTTGGTTTCGGGCAGGTACAGCTGCTGGCGACGAGCGTCCGGTAGGATCGGCGCCAGCTGGAAAATCCCAGCGTCAGGGGTGTCCAGCAGCGCGGTGAAGATGCTCGGGCTGTCGAAGTCGGGCCAGCAGCAGAAGTCGATGCTGCCGGTGTCGGCGACCAGCGCCGCACTGCGCATGTCGCCAATGATTCCGTGGTTTTCGATAGCGTTCTGCGGTTCTTGCTGGGTCTGCTCATCGGGGTTCGGGGTGTGTTCAGCCATTGTTGCGGAACTCCGGGTAGAGGCTCATGCCGCCGTCGATGAACAGCGTCGTGCCATGCACATAGTCGGACGCATCCGACGCCAGCCAGACAATGGCATTGGCCACATCATCTGCCTCGCCCACCCGACCGTAGGGGATCAGCTCCAGGAGTTTCTTCTCGGCGTCGCCGCTGGTGGCCTTGGTGTTGATGGCGGTGCGAATCGCCCCCGGCGCGATGCTGTTGACGCGGATGCGCTGCTCGCCGACCTCTTGGGCAATGCTGCGCATCAACAGATCGACGCCGCCTTTCGACGCGGCGTAGTTGACGTGGCCGGCCCAGGGTATGACCTGATGCACCGAGCTCATGTGGATGATCTTGCCCATGGCGCGAGACACCTCGGGGCGGATGTCCTGTTTGGCGAACTGCCGCACTGCAGCGCGCGCGCAGAGAAACTGACCCGTCAGGTTGACGTTGATGACGGTGTTCCAGTCCTCGAGGGTGATGTCGGCGAAGGCCGCATCCTTCTGCAGCCCGGAATTGGCGACGAGGATGTCCAGACGGCCGAACGCCTTCAGGGTCTCGGCGAACAGCCTTTCCACGTCCTGCTCGTTGGAGACGTCGGCGCCAATGGCGATGGCCTGGCCGCCGACGTCGATGATTTCTTGCGCGAGCTTCTGCGCGGGTTCGGGTTGCGAATGGTAGTTGACGACCACTGCCGCGCCGGACGCCGCCAGCCCTTTCGCCGCGCCGGCACCCAGTCCGGAACTGGCGCCGGTGACGAGGGCGACCTGGCCTTTCAAGGAAATCTGCATGGAATGTAGAGCCTCATGGTGAGCGTTTTAATGCTGACTCATGGGGTTCTGCTGAAGTTCATCGGGAAAAGGTTCGCTCCAATGGCAAAACGCTGCGGGCGGTGGCATTGGCAGGCAAGGCTTGCGCGGTCACACCGCAAAATCGAGGGTGCCCACGCTGGCCTCTTCCCGGCTAAAGCCGGTCCTACAATTCGCGGTCCAGCCCGTCCCACCAAGCGCATGCGTATATTCAGTGGGACTGGCTTTAGCCGGGAAGGCTGGACGCCGAACGACCGTGCTCCATAAACTGCGTCCATCTGTCGCAGACCTCTAAAGAAGGGTGACGAATGTCGGGTAACGGGGACGATGTATGAATCGCAATGAGCTGCGCAAGGCCGACATCAACCTGATGGTGGTGTTCGAGACCTTGATGCAAGAGCGTAACGTGACCCGCGCCGCCGAGAAGCTGTTCCTCGGCCAACCCACCATCAGTGCCGCCCTCAACCGCCTGCGTGCGCTGTTCAACGATCCGCTGTTCATTCGCGTCGGTCACCGCATGGAACCCACGGCGCGGGCCAACGAGATCATCAGTCACCTGTCGCCGGCGCTGGACGCGATGTCCGTCGCCCTGAGCCTCACGCGGGAATTCGACCCGGCCAGCAGTGACATGACCTTCCGCATCGGCCTCTCCGACGACGTCGAATACAGCCTGCTGCCGCCGATGCTGCGCGCGATTCGCGAGGAAGCGCCGGGCATCGTGCTGGTGATCAAGCAGGTCAATTTCTGGAATGTCTCGGAGCTGCTCATGTCCGGCGACATCACCGTCGGCGTCTGCCTGACCCGTGAACTGCCGGCCAATGCCAAGCGGAAACTGCTGCGCAGCGTGCAGCCGATGGTGGTGCGGGCCGATTCGTCGCCTGAGCCGATCACCCTGGATGAATACTGCACCCGGCCCCATGTCGTAGTTTCCCACGTGGCAAACATTTCGAGCTTTGCGGATGAGTGGCTGGCGGCGATCGGGCGCAAGCGCACCGCCGTGCTGTCGGTGCCGCAATACAGCACGTTGCCGGCGTTGATGGAGGGGACGGATCTGCTGTGCAATTTGCCGGATCACCTGACCCGGGCCATGGCCCGAACCGGTCTGCGCGGCGAACCGCTGCCGTTCGTGACGCCGAATCTGGAGCTGTCGATGGTCTGGCTCAGCGTCATGGACACCGACCCCGCCGAACGCTGGCTGCGCAAGCGGCTGGAGGCGTTCATGGGGGATGCCGGCGCTTCGAGCGCCGCGCCGTAATGCTCGACGCTTTCCCATAGTAGGACCGGCTTCAGCCGGGAAGTGGCCGGTTTGGACGCCATCAAATTTGCGGTGTAGCCCCTGATGCGTTCCCGGCTAAAGCCAGTCCTACAGATAATCCGCGATCAAGTGCGGGACCGGCTTCAGCCGGGAAAGCGTCGGCGGTGACAGCACAAGTTTGTGGCGTCTATACCGGCCACTTCCCGGCTAAAGCCAGTCCCACTAAGACCTCCTGCAGCGCCAGCGATATTCCCCCTCAGCCGAAACGACCGGTGATGTAATCCTCGGTCTGGGTCTTGGACGGCTTGGTGAAGATGGTGTCGGTGTCGCCGTGTTCGATCAGTTCGCCCATGAACATGAACGCGGTGTAGTCCGAGCAGCGCGCGGCCTGTTGCATGTTGTGGGTAACGATGATCACGGTGAACTGCTCTTTGAGCTCGGTGATCAGTTGCTCGATGCGACCGGTGGAGATCGGGTCGAGGGCTGAAGTCGGCTCATCCAGCAGCAGCACTTGCGGACGCAGCGCGATGGTGCGGGCGATGCACAGACGCTGTTGCTGACCACCGGAAAGGCTCTGGGCGCTCTGCTTGAGCTTGTCTTTCACTTCATCCCACAACGCCGCGCCGCGCAGGGCCTGCTCGACGCGCTCTTCCATCTCGCGACGGGAGAGTTTTTCGTGGTGACGCACCGCGTAGGCGATGTTGTCGTAGATCGACATCGGAAACGGCACCGGCTTCTGGAACACCATGCCGACGTTGCTGCGCAGGCGGTTCATCGAGTAACCGGGAGCGAGAATATTCTCCCCGTTGAGCATCACTTCGCCTTTGGCCTCCTGTTTCGGGTACATCGAGTAAATGCGGTTGAACACGCGCAGCAGCGTGGACTTGCCGCAGCCGGACGGGCCGATGATCGCGGTGATGCGCTTCTCGGGGATGATCATGTCGACCGATTTCAGCGAACGCTGAGCGCCGTAGTAGAAATCGAGACCGCGTACCTGGATTTTGGTTTTTTCGTCGGCGAGGGAAAGGTTGTTCATCAGGACGCCCTATTGCGCAAAAGGAGAAGACGGGAACTGAGGCTCAGTACCAGTACAAACATGGTCATAATCAAAGCGCCGGCCCAGGCCAGGGAATGCCAGTCATCGAACGGACTCATCGCGTACTGGAAAATCACCACAGGCACGCTTGCGATCGGTTTGAGCAGGTCACTGCTCCAGAACTGGTTACCAAAGGCGGTGAACAGCAGCGGCGCGGTTTCGCCGGTGATGCGCGCCAGCGCCAGCAGGATGCCGGTCACGACGCCGGCCTTGGCCGCACGCAGGACAATCTGCAGCGTCAGCTTCCATTGCGGCACACCCAGCGCCAGCGCGGCTTCGCGCATGGTCGAGGGTTGCAGCTGGAGCATTTCGTCGGTAGTCCGCACCACCACCGGGATCACCAGCAGTGCCAGGGCCAGAGCGCCGGCGATGGCCGAGAAACCGACCTGATGGTTGGTCACGGCGCTGAGGGGCAGGATCACCGCGGTGTACACGAACAGACCCAGCACGATCGACGGTGCCGACAGCAGAATGTCGTTGATGAAGCGCACCGCATTGCCCAGCTTGGTGTTGCGTGCAAACTCTGCCAGCCAGATACCAGCCATCAAACCGATCGGCGTGCCGATCAGCAGGCCGATGCCGGACATCAGGATGCTGCCGTAAAAGGCGTTGGCCAGACCGCCCGATGAGCCCGGTGGCGGGGTCATCTCGGTGAACAGCCGCAGGTTCAGCGCTTCGAACCCGTTGACGATCGTGGTCAGCAGAATCCACACCAGCCACAACAGGCCGAAGGCCGTCGCGGCGCAGCTCAGGACCATCGCGATCCTGTTCTTGATCGCGCGGGCGCGGTACAGGTTTTCGTTATCGGCCTTACTCATAGACCCTCCTTGCGCGACAGACGAGAGAGCATCAGACGGGCGATCGCCAGCACGATGAAGGTAACCACGAACAGCAGGAAGCCCAGGGCGATCAGCGCAGAACGGTGCAGGTCGGTGTAGGCCTCGCTGAACTCGTTGGCAATCACCGAAGCAATCGAGCTGCTGGGCATCATCAGCGATGCGGAGAACTGGTGGGCGTTGCCCAACACGAAGGTCACCGCCATGGTTTCGCCGAGCGCACGGCCCAGGCCCAGGAACACACCGCCGACCACCGCAGAGCGGGTGTAAGGCAGGACGATGTCCCAGACCACTTCCCAGGTCGTGCCGCCCAGTGCGTAAGCCGACTCTTTCAACGCGATGGGCACGCTGCGGAACACTTCGGTCATGACCGAGGTGATGAACGGGATAATCATGATCGCCAGCACGATGCCGGCGGTGAGCATGCCGATGCCCAGTGGCGGGCCCTGGAACACCGGGCCGATCAGCGGCAGCGCGCCGAGGTTGTCGTTGATCCACGGGGCCATGTATTGCGCCATGAACGGCCCGAACACGAACAGGCCCCACATGCCATAGATGATCGAAGGAATGCCCGCGAGCAGTTCCACCGCCGAAGCGATGGGCATGCGCAACCAGGGCGGTGCGACTTCAGTCAGAAAAACCGCGATGCCGAAGCTCACCGGAACGGCGATCAGCAGCGCGAGAAAGGAGGTGACCAGCGTGCCGTAGATCGGCACCAGCGCGCCGAACTTGCCGTTGACCACATCCCATTCGGTACTGGTAAGAAATTCGAAGCCAAAGGTCTTGAACGCCAGGGCACCGCCCCAGAGTGTCGAGCCGGCGATACTCGCCAGCAACAGCAGCACCAACAGAGCCGCTCCCAGCATCGTGCGCCGAAACCAGGCGTCGTGTCGGTGATCGCGGGCCGCGCGTTTTTCGCTCTCGGATAGTGCATCCGGAATCACAGCGGACATGTATTGGGTGTTCTCATTCATGGTAGGTCCACTCGCAAGGAAACCCTGCCACCGAGCGCTCGGTGACAGGGGTTAGCCGGATTACGTCGAGTTACTTGGTGAACTCGGTTTTCCAGTAGTCTTCGATCTTGCTGACCAGCGATGCAGGCAGAGGTACGTATTCCAGTTTTTCAGCGGCGCTCTGGCCTTTTTCCAGGGACCATTTGAAGAAGTCGAAAGCAGCCGCGCTTTTCTCGGCGTTCTTCGGTTGCTTGTACATAATGATCCAGGTGGTCGCGGTGATCGGCCATGCCGTCTTGCCCGGCGCGTTGGTCATGATCAGGTTGAAGTCTTTGGCGTTGGCCCAATCAGCGGTGTCAGCCGCTGCGGCGAAAGCTTTGGCGTCAGGCTTGATGAACTCGCCAGCAGAGTTCTGCAGTTGAGTGAAAGCGATATCGCTCTTGGTGGCGTAGGAGTATTCAACGTAACCGATCGAGCCCTTGATCTGTTTTACGTAAGCCGCCACGCCTTCGTTACCCTTGCCGCCCACGCCCACTGGCCATTGAACAGCGGAGCCAGTGCCTGGACCGGATTTCCATGCGTCGCTGACTTTGGTCAGGTAGCTGGTGAAGTTGAAGGAAGTGCCCGAGCCGTCCGAACGGTGAACGACAGTGATGTTGGTATCAGGCAGTTTCACGCCATCGTTCAGTTTGACGATCGCAGGGTCGTTCCACTTGGTGATTTTGCCCTGGAAGATGTCGGCCAGGACCTGGCCGCTCAATTTCACGTCGTTGGCTTTGACGCCTTCGAGGTTGACGACTGGAACGATGCCGCCGATGACGCTTGGGAATTGACCCAGGCCGCCGGCCTTGAGGTCTTCAGCGGACATCGGGGCGTCGGACGCGCCGAAGTCTACGGTGGCAGCCTTGATCTGGGCGATACCGCCGCCCGAACCGATCGACTGATAGTTCACGCGATTGTCAGCAGTTTTGCTGTAGTCCTGCGACCACTGGGAGATAACCGGGAATACGAAACTCGAACCAGCGCCCGTCACATCAACGGCGTGTGCCATACCCGACAGGCACATCGAAGCCATCAGAAGCGACAGGCGTTTTTTAGTCAGCAGAATCACGGCAATACCTCAACAAGAGAATTTTGTGTGTGTGGTCACAGTTGAAGACCCGAGGCAGATTTAAAACTGGAAACATTTCTGTTTGATGACAGTCTTGAGACCACGCGCCAAAACGGAGCCGTCTGTCAGCCATTTCCTACAGCGTGTAAAGCTGAAGTGCCCGGTTTTGTTGGCTAAGGCTGAGGTTGTCTAGCTGAAGGGAATTTAATATCAATGCGCCACATATCGGCATCAAGGCATCAGATTTGTGGCAATTGAGCGGCGTCTGGGGCGGCACAGGGCTGTGTGAGACGTTGGCGGAGTTCTCCGGCCGTACGGCGCAACCGATCCATCGAGGGCAATGTGTATCGAGATTTTACGACTCGCCTCGATACACCTCGACGCTCGCCCTACACCCCAGCGGCAAGTCGCCCGATATCGGCCATCAGTGCGTTGATCTGATCACCGCTGGCTTTCGATCCGGTGTAATACGCCGTCACCAGAACAGGCGGCCGTTCGCCGGGCCAGATCACCGCAACGTCGTTGCTGGCGTTGTTGGCACCTGAACCGGTCTTGTCGCCCACACGCCAACGGGCAGGGACGCCGGCGCGCAGCTTTTTGTCGCCGGTCTGATTGTTCACCAGCCAGGCCGTCAATTGATCGCGCGAGGCCAGTGTCAGTTTTTCACCCAGCACCAGGGTCTTCAGGGTCTGCAGCATGGCGACGGGCGTGGTGGTGTCGCGCGGGTCACCCGGCCGGTTTTCATTCAGCTCGGGCTCGCGCCGGTCGAGGCGCGTTTGCGTGTCACCGATCGAGCGCAGCCAGGCCGTCAGACCTTCGGGACCGCCCATGCTGTCGAGCAGCAGGTTGGCGGCGGTGTTATCGCTCAGTGTCATCGCCGCCTCGCACAGCGAACCGACGCTCAGCCCCTGCCCGCCCACGTGCAGCTCGGTGGTCGGTGAATACGGCACTAGTTGCTCAGCGGAATAGACGATGCGCCGCGACAGGTCCTCCTGCTTTCGATCAACCCGCGCCAGCACATGGGCGGCGGCCAGGCATTTGAAGGTGCTGCACAGGGCAAAGCGTTCATCGCCACGATGGCTGATCAGGCGCTGGCTCGCCGTGTCCAGAATGGCAACCCCCAGCCGGCCGCCGTGACGACGTTCAAGGTCGGCCAGTTGCTGCTGGATGACTCGATCAGAAGAAGGCTCCGAGCGCCGCTCGAAAGCGAATGAAGGAAGACTCAACAACGTGGGCACAGCCAGCAACGACGCGCCGATGAGGGTTCTGCGGGTGATCAAGATGAACGTCCTTGTGAAGGGCAACGAGCGCCGCACGGATCATGGCACTCACCCCAATGGGACGAGCCGCCGCTGAGCCGCTGCGAACGGTGGGCAAACCGGCGCACATCATCCGGCCAGACGGCGGGACATTTCAACCATCAGCCGCTACACACGCACAATCATCGGCCCGCGCCCTCATCGCCCTTCCCACGTTGCCTTCAGTGCGATCGTTTGAAGGCCGGGATCGACCGCACCCACATAAACAGCCGAAGGGTCGCCGGCGTGTCTACGGGCTCGTGGCTCGCCGCAAGCTCGCCGGCCAGGGACGCCAGCGACTGCGGCAACAACCAGGAGATCTCCTGCTCGGTGGCCTGATAAGGCATCGGGGTTTCCTCTTTCTCGAACGCTGGCCATGGGTTCATCGCCGTCTCTCCCGCACACGCATGGATGGTTACAGATCGAGCACCAACGGCCCTGAAGCCGGGACTGCGCAGCAGATCAGCACGTGGTCCGGCGCCGGCCTTTCAGCGGGCGGAACCGGGTAATGCACCTGGCCACTGATGAGCCGGGTCTTGCAGGTGCCACAGGATCCGCCGCGACAGCTGAATTCCGGGCTCAGTCCTCGGCTCTCGGCCAGTTCCAGCAAAGTGCCGCCGGCGGGTTGCCAGCGCGCTTCCTTGGCGGAGCGTTCGAACACCACCGGCACTGCTTCGGTGGCGGCGGGCGGTTGCTCGAAGGCAACTCCCTGTGAATCACCGCTGCGCTTGAGGCTGGACGGGCCGAAGGTCTCGGCATGAATGCGCTCATCGCGAATGTGCATGCCGCGCAGGCCGTCGTAGATCGCCTGGGTAAATGCCGCCGGCCCGCACACATAGAAATCAAAGTCGTTGAACGGCAGCAGCGCCTTGAGCAGATCGAGGTCAATGCGGCCGGTCAGGTGGAAGTCTTCACCCACCCGCGCCGACGTTTCCGGCTGGCTCAGCACGCGGATCGCTGTCAGCTGGTCGCCAGCCTTTGCAATGAGTGTGTCCACTTCTTCGCGAAACGCCAGGTCGGCCAGACGACGGGCACTCTGGATGAACCAGGTCGCCCGCCCTCCCCGCACCCGTTTGCCTTCGTAGATGACTTCTCGCAGCATCGACAGCATGGGCGTGACGCCGATGCCCGCCCCCAGCAGCACCAGCGGACGGCGCTCCTGCGGATCCACCACAAAGCTGCCCTGGGGTGACCGCGCCTGGAGCAGATCGCCAACGCTGACGTGGTCATGCAGGTACGCCGAGGCCAGGCCGTCGCGCTTGACGCTGATGCGGAAGAATCCATCGGACGGCGCGCTGGACAGGCTGTAGGTGCGTATCAGCGGCGGCGTGCGAACGTCCGGGGACAGGCGCAGCGGCAGGTGTTGACCGGCCTTGAACGCGGGCAAACCGGCGCCGTCGGCAGGCTCGAAATAGAACGAACGAATACCGTCGCTTTCGTCCTCGATCCGCGTCACCCGCAGGGGTCGCCATTGATCGCGCAAGGCGTCGGCCTGCAAGCGGGCGGCGGTCTGCTGCCAGTCGCCGGTCATCAGGCTGTTCGGCGACCAGCCCTGGAATTCCCAGCGCGAGCGCAACGCCGCCGGACGACGCACCACCTGTTCCACCCGCACCTGCCAGAGCCGCTCGGCGCCCTGAAATGCAGCGATTTCCGGCCCGTCGAGGATCAGCGTGACAGTGCCCGCCACCTGCAACAGCTCGCCGGTCTGGAAATCGACGAACAGCAGACCGGCCCTTGGATTGACCTGGAAATTGCCCAGCGTATTGAAAAACAGGTTGCCGGCGAAGTCCGGGATGGTCAGCACATCGCCCTCCACCCGCACGAACCCGGCCTGGCCGCCACGGTGGGACACGTCCACCGAACGTTGGGGCTGGGCGCCCTCAAGGTCGACATAGCTGGCGACGAAGAAGGTGTCGGCGCCACGAATGGTGGCGATGGCGGCGTCATCCAGCGCGGTCAATCGCTGCAACGGGGGACGCTCCGCCACAGCTTTGAGCGGCACCTGCTTCAGCGCCCGCAGCTGAATGTACTGCGGGCAATTGCCGTACGAGTGCTCGACGCTCACGGAAAAACCGTTTTCCCACACATCGCTGATGTGGCCATTGATGCGGTTGCGACGGCGGGTGTGCAGGTCGATGCCGAGCATGCCCACCGCCGCGCCCGGGGTGAACTCGGCGCCGGCCGGGTCTTCGGCGTCGGGTCGTCGGGCGATGTGCAACTGCCTGGCGTCGGGTGAATGGATAAACCCCGACTGGGCGTCCAGCAGGCTCGCCCATGGCCAGCCCTCAGCGTCGACGGCGCCGAGAATCAGGTACGGCAGGTGCTCGTAGAACTCACGGTGCTGATCGGGCATGTAGTCACGAATGACGCGCTTGCCCAGGGCTTCCATGCGCTCCGCAACGCCGACTTTAGCCTGCAGAGCGCGCTCGCCGGAATGCCATGGCGATGGTATTTCAGTGCGAATCTCGTTCATGGCGCGAACTCCCTGGACTCCCGGATGATTAGTTGACCAGCCCTGCCGCCGTGCGCGGCATGGGCGTGAAGCCCGGCAGGTTCTCGATGCGCGCCAGCCATGCCTGCACGTTGGCGTATTCGTCCAGCGACACATTGCCTTCCGGCGCGTGGGCGATGTAGCTGTAGGCGGCGACATCCGCGATGGTGGCGTGATCAGTGGCGAGAAATTCGCGCCCGTTCAGGTGCTGATCGATGACACGGAGCGCGTCGTGGGCCCGCTGGATCGTGTCTTTCGGATCGAAGCCCGCGCCGAACACCGTGATCAGCCGCGCCCGCGCCGGGCCCAGATAAATCGCGCCGGAGGCGGCAGACAACCAGCGCTGCACCTGCGCGGCGCCCTCGAGATCATTCGGCAACCAGCGGCCCGACGGGTCGAACTTCTTCGCCAGGTACACCAGGATCGCCGTTGAATCGGCGACGATCACGCCGTTGTCGTCAATCACCGGCACCTGGCCGAAGGCGTTGATGGCGAGGAATTCCGGCTTTTTCTGCTCGCCCTTGGCCAGATCAACAAACTGGATCTTCGGATCAAGGCCCAGCAGCGACAACATCAGCTCGGCGCGGTGGGAGTGGCCGGACAGCGGGAAGTGATAGAGCGTGATGGCGGTCATGGGGTGAGCTCCTGGGCAAGTGCGTCAACTCAGCGTGGGGCGGCGGTGCCGCAATGGTGGGCCGCGCTGGTGGAATGAATAGTGGGCCTGACCGCTGGATTGGAGAATGACCAGAAAAAGCAATCCACTGTTTCACGGGGTGAAATGCCGGACGTCGAATCCCGCTGTTTGAGCCGCTCACACGGCTCGCGCCTCCCCTATCTGCAACATTCAGAAATATCCCCTTGACGGAGGCCTGATGGCTGAGCGTTCATATTGGAGTACAGCCATCATCCAACTGCTCTGCTCTCTGGTGAATTTCCATGGTTTCGTCCGTTCTGGCGGCTTCGCTGTCGCGCCGTCGCATTCACTACAGCTGGGTGATCCTGGCCGTCACCTTCCTCACCATGCTGGTCATGGCCGGCGCCGTGGGCGCGCCGGGTGTGTTCATCCGGCCACTGCAAGCGGAGTTCGGCTGGGACACCGCCGAGATTTCTTCGGCGCTGGCGATTCGCTTTGCCCTGTTCGGTCTGGTCGGCCCGTTTGCCGCCGCGTTCATGAATCACTTCGGCGTGCGCAAGGTGGTGCTGACCGCGCTGACGCTGGTCGCCAGCGGCATGGTCTTGTCGCTGTTCATGACGCAGTTCTGGCAGTTGGTGCTGCTATGGGGCGTGGTGGTTGGCTTCGGCACAGGGCTGACGGCGATGGTGCTCGGCGCCACCGTCGCGACGCGCTGGTTCTCAAAGCATCGTGGCCTGGCAATGGGCTTGCTGTCGGCGAGTTCTGCCACGGGCCAACTGGTGTTCATGCCGCTGCTGGCGAACATGACCGAGCATTTCGGCTGGCGCACGGCGCTGGCATGCATTTGCACGGCCATCGTCATTGCCGGCGTCGCGGTGCTGGCATTGATGCGCAACCGCCCTGCCGATCTGCAATTGCCGCTCTACGGCGATGAGGACATTCAGCCCATAGCCGCGAGCACCCAGACCTTCGTTCAGCTGCTGATCACCCCGCTGCGAGTGCTGCGCGACGTGTCGAAAACCTGGACGTTCTGGGTGCTGTTCATGACGTTCTTTATCTGCGGCGCCAGCACCAACGGCCTGATCCAGACCCACTTCATCAGTCTGTGCGGCGATTACGGCCTGGCCGCGACCACGGCGGCCGGAATGCTGGCGGTGATGGGGATTTTCGACTTCTTCGGCACCATCGGTTCCGGCTGGCTGTCGGACCGCTTCGATAATCGCTGGCTGCTGTTCTGGTACTACGGCTTTCGCGGCGTGTCGCTGGTGCTGCTGCCGTTTCTGGATTTCACCGTGTTCGGGCTGTAGGTATTTGCCTTGTTGTACGGGCTGGACTGGATCGCCACAGTGCCGCCGACGGTCAAGCTGACTGCCCAGCGATTTGGCGCCGAGCGCGCCAATATCGTGTTTGGCTGGGTGTTCGCCGGCCATCAACTGGGCGCCGCGTTTGCCGCCTTCGGCGCCGGCTGGACACGCACGCATTTCGCCACGTACCTGCCGGCGTTTTTCATTTCCGGCCTGCTGTGCGCCATTGCGGCGTTGATCGCGCTGTCCATCGTGCCGCCCGTGAAGTCGACCAGGGCTGCTACTGCGTAAACGGCTTAAAGCCACTGCCGCGCGGTCAGCCACATCCCATAGCCGACGGCCATCAGCGCCCAGGCCAGCAGCGGGTGAAACACCACCCGCCAGGCCATCGCCCGCGGCTCGAAACCGACGCCGTGGACGAATCCTCCGGCCACGCCCCACATGATCAGCATCAGCGGGCTGTGGGAGTAATGGCCGTTGGCATCGAGCATCGACGCCGGGTGAATCAGCAGCACCAGGCTCAGGGGTACGGCCATCAGCAGGGACAGTGCCCGGCCGATGGCGTGCCTGAAGGGTGCACTCAGCGCTTCAGCGGTCACGGCCGCTCTCCAGCGCAGCGGCGTCGGATGACTCCAGCCACAGCGCGTTGATGATGCCGAAGCTGCAGGCCAGCAACACGCCGAGAATCCAGGCGAAATACCACATGATTGTCTCTCCTCTAGAACGTGGCTCAGTACAGGCCGTGGGGGTTGTGGTCGATGTGCGCGGTGGTGACCTTGCCCCACATCTTGGCGTAGCACCACAGCGTGTAGCAGAGGATCAACGGCACGAAAATCGACGCCGCGATCAGCATGATCATCAGGGTTTTATGGCTGGAAACGGCGTCCCACACGGTCAGGCTCGACGCCGGGTCCAGGCTCGACGGCATGACGAATGGGAACAACGCAAAACCGGCGGTGCACAGCGCGCCGACGATCGCCAGGCTGCTGCCGAGGAACGCCGTTCTGCCCTGCCCCGCACTGGCGCCGAGCAAGGCCAGCAAGCCACCGAAAATCCCAAGCAATGGCGCGATGACCGTCAGCGGGTGCTGCTGATAATTCGCCATCCAGCCGTGGTTGCTGGCTGTCACGGTTTTCGCCAGCGGGTTCAGCGCCGCCCCGGCGTCGAACGCCGAAGTGATCGCCAGGCCCTGAATGCCGCCGAGCAACAGCCACACGCCGGCGCCGATGAACGACAGCAGAAACAGCAGCGACAGCCACTGCGCTGCCCGGCGTGAGCGTTGGGCAATGGCGCCTTCGGTGCGCATCATCAGCCAGCTGCCGCCGTGCAGGCCGAGCATGCTCAGGCTGACCACGCCAGCCAGCAGGCCGAACGGGCTCAACAGCTGCCAGAAGTTGCCGTGATAGCTGGACCGCAGGGTGTCGTCGAACTGAAACGGCACGCCCAGCAACAGGTTGCCGAACGCCACGCCGAAGACCAGCGACGGCACCACGCCCCCGACAAACAGGCCCCAGTCCCAGCTCTGCCGCCAACGAGTGTTTTCCAGTTTGCTGCGGTAGTCGAACCCCACCGGGCGCACGAACAGCGCAAACAGCACCAGCAGCAGCGCCCAGTACAAACCGGAAAACGCAGCGGCATACACCAGCGGCCAGGCCGCGAACAGCGCGCCGCCGGCGGTGATCAGCCAGACCTGATTGCCGTCCCAGTGCGGGGCGATGGTGTTGATGACCACGCGCCGCTCGGTGTCGCTGCGCGCGACGAAGGGCATCAGCATCGCCGCGCCCAGGTCGAAGCCATCGGTGAGGGCGAAGCCGATCAGCAATACGCCGACCAGCACCCACCAGATCATTTTCAGTGTCTCGTAATCGAACATCGGGGATTCCTCAGGCCAGGGCCGGGTGTTTGGCGTGGGCAGCGTTGCCGGGCGCGCCTTGCTCGAAGTGGTAGCGACCGGTGTGCAGGCTGCTCGGGCCGAGTCGGGCGAACTTGATCATCAGGTACATCTCGATGATCAGCAGGACGGTGTAGAAGCCCACCAGCGCCACAATCGAACCGAGCACATCCCCCGCCGACAGGGTCGAGGCTGACAGGTGCACGGGCAGCACTTCGCCGATGGACCAGGGCTGACGGCCATGCTCGGCGACCCACCAGCCGGTCTGGGTGGCAATCCACGGCAGCGGCAGGCTGAACACCGCCCACTTGAGCAGCCAGCGCTTGCGGGTCTCGTTCTTGCGCGCCGAGGCCCAGAAGGCGCAGGCAAACAACAGCAGCATGAGCATCCCGCTGAGCACCATCACGCGGAAGGTCCAGAAGATCGAGGCCACCTGCGGGATCGAATCCAGCGCAGCCTGTTTGATCTGCTGCTCGTTGGCGTCGACCACCTTGTCGGTGTACTTCTTCAGCAGCAGGCCGTAGCCGAGGTCCTTCTTCACGGCGTTGAAGGCGTCGAGGGTCTGCTGGCTCTTGTCGCCGCCGCGCAGTTGGCCGAGCAAGTCGTAGGCGGTCATGCCGTTGCGGATGCGGCCTTCGTGTTCGTGCACCAGATCCTTGATGCCGGTGACCTGCTTATCCACCGAGCGGGTGGCGATGAGGCCCATCACGTAAGGAATTTTGACCGCGTAGTCGGTGCGCTGCTCGGCCTGGTTGGGCAGGCCAAACAAGGTGAACGCTGCCGGGGCCGGTTCGGTGTCCCATTCGGCTTCGATGGCGGCGAGCTTGGTTTTCTGCACGTCGCCGATCTCGTAGCCGGACTCATCACCCAGCACGATCACCGACAGGATCGAGGCCATACCGAATGCCGAGGCGATGGCGAACGAACGCCGGGCGAAAGCGATGTCGCGGCCCTTGAGCAAATACCAGCTGGATATCGCCAGGACGAAGATCGCGCCGGTGACGTAGCCTGACGCCACGGTGTGGACGAACTTGACCTGGGCGACGGGGTTGAACAGCAGGTCGCTGAAGCTGGTGAGTTCCATGCGCATGGTGGTGAAGTTGAACTCGGCGCCGACCGGGTTCTGCATCCAGCCGTTGGCGATGAGGATCCACAGCGCTGACAGGTTGGAGCCGATCGCCACCAGCCAGGTGACGGTAAGGTGCTGGACGCGAGTCAGGCGGTCCCAGCCGAAGAAGAACAGGCCGATGAAGGTCGATTCGAGGAAGAACGCCATCATCCCTTCGATGGCCAGCGGCGCGCCGAAGATGTCGCCGACGTAGTGGCTGTAGTAGGCCCAGTTGGTGCCGAACTGGAATTCCATGGTCAGGCCGGTGGTGACGCCGAGGGCGAAGTTGATGCCGAACAGTTTGCCCCAGAACTTTGTCATGTCTTTGTAGACTTGCTTGCCGGTCATGACGTAGACCGATTCCATGATGGCGAGCAGGAAGGTCATGCCGAGGGTCAGGGGGACGAAGAGGAAGTGGTACAGCGCGGTCATCGCGAACTGCAGCCGGGAGAGGTCGACGACTGATTCCGATATCATTTTGGGTTTTTCTCAGAGGGTGCGGATGGGGTGCTCAGTAGGTGCAGGCCGGCTTGCACGCCGTCGTCCTTGACTTCGACCGGGGCGTCGAACCAGACGCTGCGGATGCCCATGAGCAGGACGAGTTTGATCAGGAGGATCAGACTGATGTCTCTAGCCAGGGGGTGTTTGAGGAAGTCGAAAGGACCGGGCATGTTGAGGACTCGTCGGGGTGCGAGGTATTTTTCCTACAGACGTTTCCTGCGGGATTGATCCAGGTCAATAAGGCGCGTTTGATCCGATGTGGCAGAACGCCACAGCTGTCTAAAAGCATCTGCCTGGGGGCAGATTGTTTCGCCTTCGGCGAGTTACTTGGAAAAGCACCCCAAGTAACCAAGGGTGCTTGCTCCTGGTTTGGCCCTCCTGCGTCGGGTTCCTTCACTCCGGTCTTGCTCCGTGGGCCCGCGCCGAACGGACATCCATGTCCTAACGGCGCTCTCGCCGCATCCATGCGGCTCGGCCCACTCCGCAAAACCTGCGTTCAGCCTGCACACAAGTCGCGTTTGGCGGTGTCTGGACCTTTTTTGTACGAAGATCAAAAGCGAGATCAAAAGCAGATCAACAGCAGATCAACAGCAGATCAACGGCTTCCCGGCTGAAGCCGGTCCTACGGGGGAATGCGGTGCCGTGGATGATCGTCCCCACGCTCTGCGTGGGTATGCACCCTGGGACGCTCCGCGTCCATTCCCGGCTAAAGCCGGTCCCACTGAATGCACGCGGTGCTTTTGTAGGACCGGCTTTAGCCGGGAAGAGGCCAGTCCGGGCACTGGAGATCGGTGGTTGCCGGACGATGTGCGTTGTCAGAAGGTGCTGGAGTTTGTGTGAGGTTGTGCGCGGGAGTCGGGGAACCCGGCCTCGTCCATTCAAGCTGTTAGGATGACCGGCAGGATGCCGTCTCAAGTGACGGATTATTCAGCCGATATCCCGGTGTGCAAGGCAGTCGGTGACGGTTGTGCCGGGGTGTTCACGGCCCGGAATCTGTCGCTTCTGCACCCCATGAGGTAGTTATCGATGACATTCCATTCGCTCATTCACACACTGGGCAGCGCACTCTGTGTGGCGCTGTTGCTGTGCGTGGGCACTGGCGCGTCGGGAGCTGAATCGATTAACTCGAACGCGGCTCGTGTCGAGATCCATGTGGTCACCGAAGAACTCCCACCCTATAACATGACCCGCGACGGGGGGCTCACCGGCATGAGCACCGAGGTGGTCCAGGCGGTGTTGAAGGAGGTCAATGTGCAGGCCTCCATTCAATCCATGCCCTGGGCGCGGGCTTATGATCTGGCGCTGCACACGCCCAATGTGTTGATCTACTCCATCACCCGCACCGCCGAGCGCGAGCGGCTGTTCAAGTGGGTCGGCACCATCGCCGCGTCGCGCTGGTTTCTGTATTCGTCTGCCAGCCATCCCGTCACGCTGCTGAGCCTGGACGATGCCCGGGACTGGCAAACCGCGACGGTCAACGAAGACGTCGGCGAGCAGTACCTGATGGCGCGCGCGTTCGAGATCGGTCATCAGCTGCAATCGAGCAACCGCTACGAATTCAACTACCAGAAACTGCAGACCGGCCACGTCGAGCTGTGGATTTCCGACGAGCTCAACGCTTACTACCTCGCCCGGCAGGTCGGCGATGACCCCACCCGAACCCTGGTGCAATCCCTGCGCATAAAAGAGCTGGAAGAAGCCGGCGGCTTCAACATGGCGTTCAGCATGGGCACGCCCGACGCCACGGTGCAGCTGTTTCAGAAAGCCCTTGAGACCATTCGCGCCAACGGCACCTACGACGCCATCGCGCGCAAGTGGCAATGAGCATGCCGTTCGACACCCCTTCCGACCCGCCCGGCGACACCCGCCCGGACCCTCGCAATGGACAGCGCACCGGTTCGCTGGCACGGCGTCTGGTGCTGGCGACGCTGGCGTTCTGCATGCTGTTCACCGCCGCAACGGTGCTGGTGCGCACCTGGTTCGCTTGGAACACCAATCTGGCGAACATGAACGCCGAGCTGAGCCTGATCGATCAGGTGTTCCAGGGCACGCTGTCCAAAGCCGTGTGGGAGATGGATGATCAGGCGCTGCAGACCCAGATCGACAGCGTGGCCACGGCGGCGCCGGTGGGCCGCGTTCAGCTGACGATCCTGCGGCCCGGTCGCGCCCCCGAGATTCTGGAACACCAACACCCCGGCCACACCGGCTCGATCCTCGCCCCGGCGTTGCATCGGCAGCTGACGATTGCGCCCTACCCCGGCGCCAGCGAGGTGGTCGGCGAGCTGACCATCGAAGGCGACGAGAGCCTGCTGTGGAGACGCCTGTGGAAAGAAGTCGCGGTCATCATGCTCACCCAGATCATCCAGTCCCTGGCGCTCGCCGGGCTGATCATGGGGATGTTCAACCGCTCGGTGACCCTGCACGTGCGGCGCATTGCCCGCCACCTCGAACACCTGACACCGCTCAACCTCAAGACGCACCTGACGCTTGAGCGACGCGGCAAGGCCGGCGACGAACTCGACCTGCTCGAAGCGGGCGTCAATGACCTGCAGGACAAACTGGCCGCGCACCTGGAGCGTCAGGCGCGCGATGAAGTCACCCTCGCCGCCAGCCGCGACCAGCTCGCCGAACTGGTCGAGCAGCGCACCGCACAGCTCAAGGCCGCCAATACGCGACTGGAAGCCCTGACCCGCTTCGATCCGCTCACGGGCCTGGCCAACCGCCGGCATTTCGACGAGCTCAAGGAGCTGGAATTCAACCGCGCCTTGCGTCATCGCCAGCCGCTGTCGGTGCTGATGTGCGACATCGATTTCTTCAAGCTTTACAACGACACCTACGGCCATGCCCGGGGCGATCAATGCCTGCGCGATGTGGCGCTGGCCATGAGCGCGCTGTTTTCGCGCTCCGGCGAACTGGTGGCGCGGCTCGGCGGCGAAGAGTTCGCCGTGCTGCTGCCCGGCCAGGATGAGCAACAGGCACTGGCCTCGGCCGATCGCCTGCGCGGGCTGCTGGCCCGGCAACAACTGGTACACAGCGCTTCACCGGTCTCGCCTTTCGTGACCTTGAGTATCGGCGTGGCCGAGCTCGACCCGGCGAACATGGAGCACTTCGATCAACTGCTGCAGAGTGCCGACCGGGCGCTGTACCGGGCGAAAAGCCAGGGCCGGGACCGCTGTGTGATCTGAACCGAGAGGAATGCCATGGGAACAATTCATCGTCAGTGCAGCGTTCTGGTCACTTTCTTGATGTTTTTCGTGTGCCTGAACGCTGGCGCCGCGACGTTGCAAGTGGTGACCGAAGACTCCTCCTACAGCGCACTCGACGGCGACAAGGTGGTCGGGGTCGCCAGTGAAGTGGTCGAGCTGACCCTCGCCAACGCCGGCATCACCGATTACCACATGGCGCTGTACCCCTGGGCGCGGGCCTACGACATCGCGCGGCTGGAAGCGAACGTGCTGATCTACCCGATGATCCGCAGCAGTGCGCGCGAAGGGCTGTTCAAGTGGGTCGGCGAGCTGGAACACGTCATGCCGTCGTTCTACAAACTGCGCAAGCGCGGCGATGTGCGGGTCAAGGACTTGCAGGACGCCAGTCATTACACCGTCGGCGTGGTGCGCGACGATTCGCGCCAGCAATACCTGGAAGGCAAGGGGTTCAGCAGGATGGTGGTGTCGGCCAATAACCTCGACAACCTGCGCAAACTCATCAGCGGCCAGGTCGAGCTGATTCCCATGCCCGAGCGCGAGGCGCGGGAACAATGCGCTGATCTGCACATTGCCTTCGAGGACCTGGAAAGCGTCTTCACCCTCGACGAACTGTCCAAAGGTCTGTACGTCGCCCTCAGCGCCAGCACCCCGGACGAGACGGTCCAGCGAATCACCGCCGCCTTCGCCCGACTCAAACAGGACGGCACGGTGGACAGGGTCATCGCCGGGCAGTGACCGCAAGCCGTCCCACTCGGATCCCGGCCTGCAAAACCCGGTTTTCACGCCCCGGAAATCAGCGCCTCGGGGATTTCACAAAGCCTTCACAATCGTTTTGGAAAACTCCGCGCGGTCTGTCCCGCCTCCCCTCCCGGCAGCCATTGACTGACTCAGTCTGACGTCTCGGCCCCACGGATGGAAATGCCTGTTGCACCCGCACCCCAGGCACTGCGCGGCCCCTGATATGGAAATGAATCCGATGGTCAAACCGGTCACGTCTACTCGTCTGGTGATGCTGTTTTCCCTGTGTCTGGTGGTGTTCTACAACTTGGCGACCTGGCGCGCACTGGTTGATCTGGCGCAATTGCAGGGCGTCAAAGCCATCGCGTTCTATGTGTCGTTTGCCTTCCTGCTGTGGGCCGCAATCACCCTGCTGCTCACACCCTTTTCGTTTCGCCCGACGCTCAAGCCGGCGCTGAGTCTGGTGGCGCTGTGCTCGGCCGGCGCCGCGTATTTCATGAACACCTACGGCATCAGCATCGACACGACGATGATGCAGAACGTGCTGGAGACCAATCCCGGCGAGGCCGAGGCCCTGTTGAGCGGCAAGCTGTTTCTCTACCTGGGCCTGCTCGGCGTGCTGCCGATCGCGCTGATCTGGTGGGTGCCGGTGACCTACCGCCCCGTGCTGCCCGGGCTGGTCAACAAAGTGCTTGTCTGCATCGGCTGTTTGCTGGTGATCGCCGCTGCCGTCGGCCCCTTCTACTCGACCTATGCGCCGATCTTTCGCGATGAAGACAAGCTCACCCACTTCATCAATCCGACCAATTACATCTACGCCATCGGCAAGCTGACCAAGCAGACCGTCGCCATCAAAGAGACGCTGAAAATCCAGCCCGTCGGCGCCGACGCGGCGCTCAGCCCGCAAGCACAACAGCGGCCGAAAAAGAGCCTGATGATCTTCGTTGTCGGTGAAACGGCACGGGCCGACCACTTCTCCCTCAACGGTTACGGGCGGGAAACCAACCCGGAGCTGAAAAAGCAGGACATTCTCAACTTCACCCACGTGGCCTCGTGCGGTACCTCCACCGCCGTGTCAGTGCCGTGCATGTTTTCGAAGTTTCCGCGCACCGATTACAGCGACAAAAAGGGCAAGACCTACGAGGGTCTGCTGGACATGCTTCAGCGCGCCGGTCTGAAGGTGCTGTGGCTGGACAACAACAGCGACTGCAAAGGCACCTGCCTGCGCGTGCCCCACAGCGATATCCCGAAAAACCAGCCGAGCCCGTTCTGTGATGGCAAGAACTGCCTCGACGAATCCCTGCTGGTGGGCTTGCAGGACTACATCGACTCACTGCAGGACAACGCCATCATCGTCCTCCATTCCGATGGCAGCCACGGCCCGGAATACTACGACCGCTACCCCAAGAGCCTGGAGCGCTTCACGCCCGTCTGCCACACCAATCAGCTGGGCAGCTGCACGTCCGACGAGCTGAAAAACGTCTACGACAACACCATCCTCTACACCGATCATTTCCTGTCCCAGACCATCGAACTGCTCAAGCGCAATCAGGACAAGGTCGATGCGTCGATGATCTACGTCTCGGACCACGGCGAGTCCCTCGGCGAAAACGGCATCTACCTGCACGCCGCGCCGTACGCCATCGCACCGACGGCGCAGACCCACGTGCCGATGGTGATGTGGTTTGGCCACTCGACCCTGGAAGACGCCGGCGTCGATCGCACGTGCCTGGCGGCCAGGCAAGACCAGCCGGACCTGAGCCATGACTACATGTTTCATTCGGTGCTAGGCTTGCTCGGCGTTACCAGCACGGAATACCAACCGGCGCTGGACCTCTTTCACAGCTGCAAGCGCGACAAGGGATGAGTTGAAATGACCTGCCAGAACCCGGTGAAACGTCTTGATCAACCGGTGTTCTGGCGGGACGCGCAGCTGCCGTTCATTGAAGCGCGCTCCATCGACGACGGACGCAAGGTCTGTTATTCCCGTCATTCCCATGACGTGTTTTCCATCGGCGCAATCACCGCCGGGCAAAGCACGTACCTGCACGAGAAAACCACTCAGACCATCGCCGCCGGCACCGTTGTGCTGATGAACCCCGGCGAGGTCCACGCCTGCAACCCCATCGACGATCAGCCGTGGTCCTACCTGATGCTGTACGTGAACGCGCAGTGGCTGGGCGCGCTTCAGCGTGATTGCGGGGTCAACAACGGGGGCATGCTTCGCGGGTATCCGGCCACCCACAGTCGTGACCCGCTGTTGTTCAAAGGCTTGCTCGACTTGCATCGGCGGCTGGTGGATTCGCAGCTCGATACGCTGGCAAAACAGGAGGCCGCTGTCGGTTTTTTCAGCCTGGTCGAACAGCGTTTGGGCGGCTCGACGCTGACGCCAAGACAGCCCAATCCCAAGGTCGAGCGCGCGGCGCGGTACATCGATGCGCATTATCTGCAACCGATTCGGCTCGAGGATTTATGCGCGGTGGCGAACTTGTCCGAGGCCTACTTGATTCGAGCGTTCGAGCAGCATTACCACATGACACCCCACGCCTGGCTGGTCAACCGGCGCATCCAGCACGGCCAGGCGCAATTGCGCATCGGCGAGCCCATCGCCGACATCGCGCAGCAGAGTGGCTTTGCCGATCAGGCGCATTTTCAGCGGGCGTTCAAAAAGCATCTGGCCGTGACGCCGGGCCAGTACAAGCCGTGATCAGACGCCTGCTCGCCCGGACCTGAACGGGCTCAGACGTAAAACAGCGACACCGCGCAGCCTGCCAGCAGCGCCGCCATGCTGCGGTTGAACACGCGGATGCGCCGAGGGCTGCGCAAGTAAGGGCCGAGAAAAGCACCGGCGTAGGCCCAGCACGCCACCGACAGGTAGCACACGACGAAGTAGATCAACGCAAACAGACCGATCAGTCGCGCCTCGCCATCGGCCACAAACGCGCCCATCCCCGCCACCGCCGCCAGCCAGGCTTTCGGGTTCAGCCACTGCATCGCTGCGCCGTGCAGAAAGGACGGCTCGCGGGTCGGTTTGGCAACATTAAGGCGGCCGTCGTCCATGGCCAGTTTCCACGCCAGATAGAGCAGAAACGCCACCCCGGCCCAGCGAATGATCTCGGTCAGCATCGGGTAGCGCTGCAGCACTTCGTGCAGGCCGAAGCCGGTGAACATCAGCAGGACGACAAAGCCTACCGTCGCGCCGAGCACATGGCGCAGGCTCGCGACCAGACCGAACTGCGCGCCCGAACTGAGCGCCACAACGTTCACCGGCCCCGGCGATATGGACGCGGCCAGTGCGAACGCCGCCATGGAAATCATCAGATTCATTGCACGTGTCACCCTTCATTGACTGTGGGGTGAGTGTACGAAAGGCGCAGGAGCCGGCGATTGAACAAAACTGACCAATCGCCGACGGTGTGCCTGGTTCAGTGTTCAGGGCTCAGTCGTGGGCTTGGGTCAGTCGTGGGCCTGGGACAAGGGCCTCGCCACTTCTTCCAGGGATTTGCCTTCCGATGCCACGCCCCATATCGCCTGCACCACGGCAGCCAGCAACATCAACGCGGCACCGATCAGGTAGCCGAAAAACACCGGGCCGCGCTCATGGGTGTCGATCAACTGGCCGAACAGCGTCGGGCCGACGATGCCACCCAGCGCCGTGCCGAATGCATAGAACACCGCAATCGCCAGTGCACGGATCTCCAGCGGGAAGGTTTCGGCGACGGTCAGATAGGCCGAACTGGCCGCTGCCGACGCGAAAAAGAAAATGATCATCCAGGCGATGGCCTGCTGCGTGACATCCAGAACGCCCTGCTGAAACAGATAGCCGCTGAGAGTCAGCAGGACCCCGGACACGGCGTAGGTCAGGCTGATCATCACCCGTCGCCCCACCACATCGAACAGCCGGCCCAGCAGCAAGGGTCCGCAGAAGTTGCCCAGCGCCAGGGGCAGCACGTACCACCCGATCGACGCCGACGGCACCTGATAGAACTCGGTCAGCACCAGGGCGTAGGTAAAGAAAATCGCGTTGTAGAAAAACGCCTGGGCGGTCAGCAACGTCAGGCCCACCAGCGCGCGGCGGCGGTAGGTGTTGAACAGCGTGTGGAAAATCTCTTTCAGCGGCGTGTGGTCCCGCGCATGCAGACGCAAGGGCGGGCCTGTTGGCGCGGAGAGGTCGTGGCCCTGCCGGCGCAGGCGCTCTTCGATGCCTTCCACGATCACCCTCGCCTCTTCACCCTGGCCGTGAATCAGCAACCAGCGCGGACTTTCTGGCAGCCACAGGCGCATCAGCAGAATGATCAGACCGAGCACCGCGCCGATGCCGAAACACAGGCGCCAACCCATGTCCGCGCCGACCCAGGCGGCGTCCAGGAGCACGATGGAGCCGACCGCGCCCAAGGCCGCGCCGATCCAGAAGGTGCCGTTGATGGTCAGATCGACCCAGCCGCGAAACCGTGCGGGCGTGAATTCCTGGATGGTCGAATTGATCGCCGTGTACTCGCCGCCGATCCCCATCCCGGTAAGGAACCGGAACAGCAGGAAACTCCAGACGCTGAAGGAAAACGCCGTGGCGGCGGTCGCGGTGATGTACAGCGCGAGGGTGATGAAGAACAGTTTGCGCCGGCCGAGCCGGTCGGTCAGCCAGCCAAAAAACAACGCCCCCAGCACCGCGCCGCAGATATAGGCGCCGCCGGCCAGGCCGATGTCGGCGTTGGTCAGGTGCAGGACCGGGCTGTCTTTCAGCGCCCCGGACACCGAGCCCGCCAGGGTCACTTCCAGACCGTCGAGCAGCCAGGTGATGCCCAGCGCAAAGACCAGCAACGTATGAAACCGGCCCCACGGCAGACGATCGAGCCGGGCCGGCAGGTCCGTTTCAAACACTGCGCCTTTGGGGTCTGCCGCTACTGCCTGCACGCTGCTGATCGCCATGAGTCGTCCCCGTGGATCGGAAGTGATCTGTGGGTTCAGAGTTCGCGGGGTGCGTGGGAGTTCAGCGGGGGTGACGGGATCTGTGTCAGCCGCTGAACCTGTGGGACTGAGCTTGCTCAGGAAGAGGCCGGAACAGTCAGCCACTGTCTTCAGTGAGTAAGAGCAAGCCTTCGCGAGCAAGCTCGCTCCCACAGGATCGCGGATCCGACTCGCGGTCTCAGTCATTTTCCCAAGCCTGATTGTTCCCACGCTCCGCGTGGTAACACCGCTCAGGACGCTCCGCGTCCAGCGAAATGACGCGGAGCGTCATAGGGCGCGTGCCCACGCAGAGCGTGGGCACGATCAACAACTAAAAGCAGTCACCCGCGGCACCCGCGACAACCTAAAAAAAACCCACCAAACGGTGGGTTTCTTTTTTCAACGGGGCTGCGTGGGTTAAACGTTGAACACCGTCACCAGCTTGGTGTTCAGGTAGGCCTCGATCGCTTCGGTGCCGCCCTCGGACCCGTAGCCGGAATCCTTGATGCCGCCGAACGGCACTTCCACCAGGCCGATGCCCTGGTGGTTGATCGACAGCATGCCGGCTTCGATGCGGGTGCTGAGGATGTGGGTGGTTTTCATCGACGAGGTAAAGGCGTACGACGCCAGGCCAAACGGCACGCGGTTGGATTCCTTGACGGCATCCTCGACCGTGTCGAACGGCACCAGCAGCGCCACTGGGCCGAACGGTTCTTCGTTCATGATGCGCATTTCGGTGGTCAGGCCGCTGAGGACCGTGGGCTGGAAGAAGTAACCCGATCCTTCGATGGCCTTGCCGCCGACGTGGACCTTGGCGCCCTTGTCGCTGGCGTCCTTGATCAACGCGTTCAACGCCGGGATGCGTCGCTCGTTGGCCACCGGGCCCATGGTCACGCCCTGCTCCAGGCCGTTGCCGACTTTCAGCTCGTGGGTGTGGCCGACGAACTTCTCGACGAATTCATTGAACACGCCGCGCTGGACGAGAATACGTGTAGGTGACACGCAGACCTGCCCGGCGTTGCGGAACTTGGCGCCGGCCAGCGTGCGCGCGGCCAGGTCGATGTCTGCGTCGTCGAACACCAGCGCCGGGGCGTGCCCGCCGAGCTCCATGGTCGCGCGCTTCATGTGCTGACCGGCCAGCGCTGCCAGTTGCTTGCCCACCGGGGTCGAGCCGGTGAAAGTGACTTTCTTGATGGTCGGGTGCGCGATCAGGTAGCTGGATATCTGCGCAGGGTCGCCGTATACCAGGCCGATGACGCCGGCCGGAACGCCGGCATCGACGAACGCACGGACCAGTTCGGCAGGCGACGCCGGGGTTTCTTCCGGGGCCTTGACGATGATCGAGCAGCCGGCCGCCAGCGCCGACGACAGCTTGCGCACCACTTGGTTGATCGGGAAGTTCCACGGCGTGAACGCCGCCACGGGGCCGACCGGTTCCTTGATGACTTTCTGCTCGACCGAGACGTTGCGCGATGGCACCAGACGGCCGTAGGCGCGGCGGCCTTCTTCGGCGAGCCAGTCAATGATGTCGGCGGCGGACAGGGTTTCCATGCGCGCCTCGGCCAAGGGCTTGCCCTGTTCCTGGGTCATGATGTTGGCGATGTGATCGACGCGGTCGCGCAGCAGGTTGGCAGCCTTTTGCATGATTTTGTAGCGGTCGTAGGCCGGGGTGCTGCGCCACGTTTCAAAGCCGCGTTCGGCCGCTGCCAGCGCCTGGTCCAGATCAGCGATGTTGGCGTGGGCCACGGTGCCGAGGGTTTCGCCGTCGGCGGGGTTGATGACATCGAGGGTGCGGCCGTCTGAGCTGGCACGCCATTGACCATCGATGTAGAGCTGAACGTCTGGGTACATGGGGAACTCCAGATGCGCCTCGCGGGGAGGCGGAGGGAAGAAAGGCGCGCTGAACCTGCCGGATGCGCGCCGCTCGCGATCGGATTGGATCGGTTGCGGGACATCCTCAGAGATAGGGGCTGACGAGGCCGTTTTCAATGGCGCTGAACATGAAACTCGCGATTGGCGGTGACTGAGCCTCTTGTGTATGAAGATCAAGATCAAAAGCAGATCAAGGGCTTCCCGGCTAAAGCCGGTCCTACAGTCGACGCCAATCTTGCTGGATGCATGCAATGCATTTAGTGGGACCGGCTTTAGCCGGGAAGGGGCCGGTTTGTTCACCATAGATGTTGATGGTTCCCACGCTCCGCGTGGTAACACCGCCCCGGACGCTCCGCGTCCTGCAGACGACGCGGGGCGTGTTAGATCAGCATCAACTGCCGAGCGTAGGCGTGCAGGACCTCGCGCTGGATCATGAAGCTGGCGTATTTGCCTTCGCGCAGGGTGGCGATGAGGCCGGCGCGCTCGAGCTCTTTGGTGTGATGGGAAACGGTCGCGGCGCTGACGGGATGGACCTTCAGCACTTCGGCGCATGGAAGCGCCTGTTCACTGTCGCCGATCTGAACCAGAATCCGAAAGCGGCGGCTGTCAGCCAGCGCCCGGGCGATCAGTGCGAACTGCGAGTCACTCAACGGGAACTGCTGTGCCGTGCTGTTAATCATTGTGACGCCTCAGTAAAAACCTCCTTGTCCAGAGATACTGCGGAACAAACTCGACAGGCTGATGACGGTCACCATTGATGGCGGTCGACACTGGCGGTCAACAGTATGGAGGCTTCCGGCAAAAGATGGTTCAGCGCCGTGAGCATTACCCGGAACCACCCGACATCGATCGCTGACCTGGTCAATGTTTTCTGGCATCCTGCGCGCCCTTTTTACCTCGGCCGACTGCCATGCCTCACCTTGAACTTTGTACACAATCTCCTACCAAACTGTATTTATGCATGTGGACATGTTGTACAGTCGGCAATCCTGACCGGCAAGACAAGATGTCCGCACCGGTCGGAGATTTGTCATCCGCAAAGCCCATGACCCCATAAAAACAAAATGGCAGGCTAACCATGACCGCACCCCGCAACAGCGCCCCGACCCGCTCGGCTTCTGCTTCAGTCTCGTCCAGAACAGACCTCATCTACGGCCTGCATGACCGGCCGCATTTCACCGCCGCGGTCTTTGCGGCGTTACAGCACGTGCTCGCCAGTTTCGTCGGCATCATCACTCCCACCCTCATCGTCGGCAGCGTGCTCGGGCTGGACAGTGAAGTGCCGTACCTGATCAGCATGGCGTTGTTCGTGTCCGGGCTGGGCACCTTCGTTCAGGCCAAACGCATCGGCCCGATCGGCTCGGGGCTGCTGTGCCTGCAGGGCACCAGCTTTTCCTTCCTCAGCGTGATCCTGAGCGCCGGGTTTCTGGTCAAGAGTCGCGGCGGCGGCACCGACGAAATCCTCTCGACGATCTTCGGCGTGTGCTTCTGCGCGGCGTTCGTCGAAGTCGCCCTCAGCCAGTTCATCGGCAAATTGCGCAAGCTGATCACCCCGGTGGTCACCGGCACGATCATTACCCTGATGGGCCTGTCGCTGTTGAAAGTGGCCATGACCGACATGGCCGGCGGCTTCGGCGCCAGCGACCTGGGTTCGGCGGCGAACATGGGCCTGGCCGGCCTGGTGCTGATCACCATCGTGGTGCTCAACCGGTTCAATATTCCGTTACTGCGCCTGAGCGCAATCATCATCGGCCTGACCCTGGGCTTCGCCGTCGCCTGGTTCATGGGCCGGGTGGATTTCGCGCAGATGCCCCATGTCCCGGTGATGAGCCTGCCGGTGCCCTTCAAATACGGGTTTTCCTTCGATCTGCTGGCGTTCATTCCCATCGCGGTGATCTTTCTGGTGTCGCCGCTGGAGGCCGCCGGGGACCTCACCGCCAACTCGATGATCTCTCAGCAGCCGGTGAGCGGGCCGGTGTACATCCGCCGGATCAAGTCGGGGCTGCTGGCGGACGGGCTGAATTCGGCGCTGGCCGCGACCTTCAACAGCCTGCCCATGGTGACGTTCGCGCAGAACAACGGGGTGATTCAGCTGACCGGCGTGGCCAGCCGCTACGTGGCGTTTTTCATCGCCGGGATTCTGGTGCTGCTGGGCCTGTTCCCGATCATCGGCGCGGTGCTGCAACTGATGCCGAAGCCGGTGCTGGGCGGCGCGACGCTGATCATGTTCGGCACGGTCGCGGTGGCTGGCATCAAGATTCTCTCGGAGGCCGGTCTGCATCGGCGCAATATGCTGATCGTGGCGATTTCCCTGGGCATGGGCCTGGGCGTCGCGGCCGTGCCGGAGGTCTTGCGCGAGCTGCCCAAGGCGCTGCACAACATTTTCGAATCGCCCATCACCGTCGGCGCGTTCTGCGCGATCATCCTCAACATCTTTCTACCGGAGGAATACCAGGAGCCGGAGCTCACCGAATTCGACCCGGAAGCTGCCACGCTTAAGGTGCTGCAGGATCCGCCCCCTAGCCCTGCCGCGGGACCTGACGCAGAACCTCTCCCGGCGCGCGGGGTCGCACACTTGAATCGTCAGGACGTTTGAAGGGGCGTGTTGCGCCCCAACGGCCTGCCATGGGAGTCACCGATGCCGCTACGCCCGATCCGCACCCTCCTCGCCGGCCTGACCCTGGTGCTCGCACTCAGCGCCTGCGCGCTGTTTCCCAGCCGCGATCCGCTGAACATCAACGTAGTGGGCATCGATCCCCTGCCCGGCCAGGATCTGGAAATCCGCTTCGCCGTGAAGCTGCGCCTGCAAAACCCCAACGACACCGACATCCAGTACGACGGTGTGGCGCTGAATCTGGACGTCAACGGCCGCTTGCTGGCCTCTGGCGTGAGCGACCAGAAAGGCACGATTGGGCGGTTCTCCGAAGGCGTGTTGACGGTGCCGGTCACCGTGTCAGCCTTTGCCGCCCTGCGCCAGGCGGTGGGCCTTGCCGATCAGCAACGGCTGGACAACCTTCCCTACGAATTGCACGGCAAATTGGCCGGCGGACTGTTCGGCACGATGCGCTTCGAGGACAGCGGCACGCTGAGCCTGCCGAAACCGGCCAGCGGCACTTGGTGATGGCGGCTTGGTAGAACGTCGCTAGGTGCTTTCCCGACCGATCAACCGGCACTCCAGCAGATTCAACCGCTGAAAGACCTCCTCCGTGACAATCACACCCAGCCGTTGCAGCACCCGCTCGGCAGCGAGCACGCCGATCTGAAGCGCCGGCGGCTTGATCGTGCTGAGGCTGGGCATGAGCATTTCGGCGAAGGGGTAATCGCCGAAACCCAGCATCGCGCAATCACCTGGAATGCTTACCCCTGCACGCTGGGCCGCGAGCAAGCCGCCGGCGGCCAGGTTGTCGTTGGCGAAGAAGATCGCATCGGGAGGCGTGGCCCGCTGCATCAGTTCGGTGAGCGCCTGCTTGCCGGCTTCGAACGGCGCGAGATCGCCCGCCGGGGTGAAAATCTGCGGGCTGACCCCGGCCTCCCCCAGCGCCAGCACATACCCGGCGCAACGCTCCTGAGCGCTGAAGTCCCCCGCCGCACTGTTGAGCACGAACGCAATTCGCTGATAGCCACGTTGAAGCAGATAACGCGCGCCAGTGACCCCGACCTCGTGGTGGGAAAAGCCGATCTGGATCGGCGCGCGGTCGGGCTGGTAGTCCCAGGTTTCGATCATCGGAATGTCCGTCGCCGCGAGCATCTTCTCCGTGGCCTCACTGTGGAAGTGGCTGGTGACCACCAGCGCAGCGGGTGACCAGCCGAGAAACGCGCGGATCGCCCGCTCTTCCTGCTCGGTGGAGAAGTAGCTCGACGCCAGCAGTAACTGATAGCCGTGCCGGGCCAGGGTGTCGCTGAAGCCCTGAATGGTGTCCGCAAAAATCGGCCCGGAGATGTTCGGTACCACCATCGCCACGATCCTGCCCTTGGCCGACGCCAGCCCTCCGGCGACCAGATTGGGCACGTAACCCAGTTCGGCAACGGCGGCCGCGATACGCTGACGATGCTCGTCGGACACCTGATCCGGCTGATTGAAATAGCGCGACACGGTCATCGTCGACACGCCGACGTGGCGAGCCACCGCGTCCTGAGTGACGCGCCCGGCACCGCGCCGCTTGCGTGGGGGATCCCCTGTGTCCGTCAAAACGCCGCTCCTGGCAAAAGCCTGTTTATAACCAGAGATTATTTAAAGCAGATTTTTCAGTATTGGACGGTCTATCCACCGATTACCGATACTGGCGATGTTAGCGCTAACTGACAGTATCAGCTACTCGCTTGAGCGAACGCCCACCTTTCTGCCGCGCAGCACACCAGTGGCCGCAGAGCCACCTTCCGACAGGCATTCATCAGCGAGCAACGATCATGCGACAAACCGGGGCGTTCTATTCACCGAGTCACCTTAGTCAGGCCATTGCCACGGCATTAGCGCTGTGTGCGCTGCCGGCCTTCGCCGCGGACGTGTCCACAGCGTCGCCAATGGCGGAGCAAGCACCCGAAACCGCCACCCTCCAGGCGGTCACGGTCACCGCCACCCGCCGGGAAGAACCGCTGCAGCAGGTCCCGGTCGCCGTCACGGTACTGGACGGCGAACAGCTGGAGCGTGACAACCGCAACGGCGTCGCCAGCATCGCGCAGCAAGTGCCTGCGCTGAATTTCCGCACCGGTGCGTCGAACAAGGACACCTCATTGTTCATGCGCGGCGTCGGCACCATTTCCACGTCCCCGGGCGTCGAGCCGACTGTCGCGACGGTGGTGGACGGCGTGGTCTATGCGCGGCCCGGCCAAGCGACCCTGGACCTGCTGGACCTGGAACGCATCGAAGTCCTGCGTGGCCCCCAAGGCACGCTGTTCGGCAAGAACGCCTCGGCCGGTGTGCTGAACATCGTCAGCAAGGCGCCCACCGCAGAGACCCACGGCTACATCGATCAGTCGTACTACAGCGGCAATGAAAGCCGCACCCGTTTCGGCATTGGCGGCAGCCTGATTCCCGATACGCTGAAAGCCTCGGTCACGACCCTGTTCGGCACCTACGACGGCAACGTGCACAACAAGGCCAACGGGCAGGAGGTCAACGGCTACAACCACAAAGGCGCGCGCGGCAAGCTGGAGTTCACCCCCAACGAAGACGTCAAACTGACGGTCATCGGCGACTACATGCAGTCCCATGACGACACTCCCAACGGGGTCATCAGCCAAGCGCTGACACCTGCCTTCGCCAACGCGCTGTCGCCGGTGCGCGCCAGCAACGACAACCGCGATCTGGTCAGTGACTACCGCAGCCATGTCGACGACATCAACAAAGGCTTGTCGGCGCAACTGGACTGGAACCTGGGCGATTACACGCTGACCTCGATCACCGCCTGGCGCGGCTGGAACAACACCCAGTGGCAGGATGGCGACCGACTGGCCAACGTCAGCGCCGCCTTCCCCGGCACCGAAGACAAGGGCGATCTGGATTTCAATCAGTACTCCCAGGAGCTGCGACTGGCCTCGCCGGAAGGGCAGTTCCTCGAGTACGTCGGCGGCCTGTATTACATGCACGGCAAGGACGACGAAACCTACCGCCGCACGCTGATCACGCCCACCGCGACCAACACCGGCGTCGCCGACTACAGCACCACCAGCGACAGCTACGCGGTGTTCGGCGAAAGCACGCTGAATTTCACCCCGGCGTTTCGCGGCATCGCCGGTCTGCGCTGGACCCACGACGACCTGGAATACGATCACCGCCGCGTGTCGACGTCCGCTACTACGGTCAGCGGCATTCAGCCCGGCACCAGCAGCTCCGGTTCGGTGGACGAAGACGGCTGGTCCGGGCGGCTGGGCGTGCAATATGACCTGAGCGATTCGGTCATGGCTTACCTCACCTACTCGCGCGGCTACAAAGGCCCGGCTTACAACGTGTTCTTCAACATGCAGCCCCGGGACACCGGCGCCCTCAAACCCGAGACCTCCAACAACTGGGAGCTGGGCATCAAGGCCACCACCTGGAACCACCGCCTGACCACCAACGTCGCGGTGTTCCACAGCGAGTACAGCAACTATCAGGCGAACTTCTTCGACAGCGTCGCGGGCCAGGTGGTGACCCGGCTGATCAACGCCGGCAGCGTCAGCACCGAAGGGGTCGAGGCCGACTACGCCTTGCAGGCCACACGCAACCTGAAGTTCTCCGGCGCCATCGCCTACACCAAGGCGCGCATCGACCAGTTCAGCTGCCCGACGGGCGCCGCGGCGTCCTGTGACGTGAACGGCAAGACGCTGCCCTACGCGCCGGACTGGAAAAGTTACGTACGCGCCGATTACACCATCCCGCTGGACAACGGGCTGGACATCGAACTGGGCACTGACTACAGCTGGCAGAGCGAAGTGCAGTACGACATCAGCCAGAACCCGGACACCAAACAGGGCGCCTACGGCCTGTGGAACGCCAGCGCAGCCGTGGCCGATTACAGCAATGGCTGGCGCGTCGCGGTGCTGGCGAAAAACCTCACCGACAGATCCTATTCCCCCCTGCTTGCCAGCGGCACGGGCTACATCTACCGCGCCGTGCCACGGGACGACGAGCGCTACTTCGGCGTGCAAGTGCGCAAGGATTTCTGAACATGGGCGAACCGTCACAAGGACACTGCATGAAAGGCATCGGCAATGAGCACTGAATCCCGCCACACACACACTGAGCCCCGGCAGATGAAACTGGGCGCGTTCCTGATGGCCACCGGTCACCACGTTGCGGCGTGGCGCCACCCGGACGTGCCGGCCAACGCGGGCCTTGACTTCAAGCACTACAAACACCTGGCGCAGGTGGCCGAAGCAGCGAAGTTTGACACGCTGTTCATCGCCGACAGCGTGGCGGCCGCGACGGGAGACGCCGCCAGCTCCATGGCGCGTTCGGACCACTTCGAACCCCTGACGCTGGTTTCGGCGTTGAGTGCGGTCACCGAGCGCATCGGCCTGATCGTCACCGCCACCACCAGCTACAACGAGCCCTTTCACATCGCCCGTAAATTCGCCTCCCTGGATCACCTGTCCGGAGGCCGTGCGGGCTGGAACCTGGTGACGTCGGATGCCGCCGCCGAAGCCCTGAATTTCGGCCGCGACGAGCACATCGACCACGCCGAGCGCTACAGCCGCGCCCGGGAGTTTCATCAGGTGGTGACCGGATTGTGGGACAGCTGGGACGACGACGCTTTCGTGCGGGACAAGGCCAGTGGCGCGTATTACCGCCCTGACGGCCTCCACGTGCTGGATCATCAGGGTGAGCACTTCAAGGTCAAAGGCCCGCTCAATGTGGCCCGCTCGCCCCAGGGTCAGCCGGTGGTGGTTCAGGCCGGCTCGTCGGAGGCCGGTCGCACGCTGGCGGCGCAGACTGCCGAAGTGGTATTCACCGCTCAGCCTTCGCTGGCCGCTGCCCAGGCGTTCTATCAAGACCTGAAGTCTCGGGCCGTCGGGTTCGGCCGAGACCCCGACACGCTCAAGATCATGCCCGGCATGTTCGTAGTCGTCGGTGACAGCGAGGCCCAGGCCCGGGACAAATTCGAGGCATTCCAGGCACTGGTTGAGCCCCGCGTGGGTGTCGCGTTACTGGGAAGAATGCTGGGCAATTTCGACCTCTCGGGTTACCCGCTGGACGAACCCTTGCCCGCGCTGCCATTGACCCGGAGCGGCCAGCAAAGCCGCCAGGCCCTGCTCTCGCAACTGGCGCAGGACGAGAACCTGACCCTGGCCCAGCTAGGACGAAAAATCGCCGGCGGTCGAGGCCACTTCAGTGTGGTCGGCACCCCGAGTCAGATCGCCGATCAGTGGCAGATATGGTTCGAGCAGGGCGCGGCCGACGGCTTCAACGTGCTGGTGCCGCACCTGCCGGGCGGGCTGGAAGACGTCGCGCACAAGGTGATTCCGGAGCTGCAGCGGCGCGGCTTGTTCCGACAGGACTACACCGGCAGCACCTTGCGCGAGCACCTGGGTTTGCCGCGTCCGGCCAACCGCTTCAGCGCGCCGCCAGGCCATCGCCCTGCACACAGAAACCAAGAGGGTTTGAAAGGATGAAGACATTGCGCACATTGGGCAGCGCTTTGCTGGCTGTGATCGGGATCAACCTGGCCTGCGCGAACGTCGCGGCCGCCGCCGATTCATCCGACCCGGCCGAGTTGCGCATCGGGTACCAGAAGGGCTCGATTGCGTTGGTGCTGGCCAAGGAACAGGGGCTGCTGGAGAAGCGCTTCCCGAATACCCACGTGCAGTGGATCGAATTCCCGGCCGGGCCGCAGATGCTGGAGGCGTTGAATATCGGTGCGTTGGACGTGGGCTCCACCGGCGACATTCCGCCGCTGTTCGCCCAGGCCGCCGGGGCCGATCTGCTCTACATCGGCGCCGAGCCCGCCAAGCCGCAGGCGGAAACCCTGCTGGTCTCGGCCGACAGCCCGCTGCATCAGGTGGCGGAGTTGAAGGGCAAAAAGGTGGCGTTCCAGAAAGGCTCCAGCTCGCACAACCTGATCCTCCGCGCCCTGAACCATGCCGGGTTGAAATACACGGACATTCAGCCGGTCTACCTCAGCCCGGCCGATGCCCGCGCGGCATTCGAGCAAGGCAGCGTCGATGCCTGGGCGATCTGGGAACCGTTTTCGTCGCTGGCATTGAGCGGCGGCCGCGCCCGGCTCTTGGGGGACGGCACCGACCTGGGACTGTCCGGGCCGATCTACACGGCCAGACGTTCGTACGCCAGTGGGCACGGGGCGTTCATCAACGCATTGCTTGAACAGCTTACGAATGCCGAAGCGCTGACCCGCAGCCAGCGGCAGCTGAGCCTGGACGTGCTGACGCGGTCGATGGGGCTGCCCCAGGCGGTGATTGCCCGTTACATGGACAACCGCCCTGCCTCACCGATCCTGCCGATCACCCCGCAGATCATTGCGGCGCAGCAGCAGACGGCCGATCTGTTCTTCGAAAACCATTTGCTGCCCAAACGCATTGACGTGAGCGCGGCGGCCAGGCCGTAGCCGTACGCTGTCAGTGGGACCGGCTTTACGGTTTTAGTGGGACCGGCTTTAGCCGGGAAGGGGTCAGGCGCAACACCGCAGAGCTCTGCAAAAATGATGTCGCCAGGACTGACCTATTCCCGGCTGAAGCCGGTCCCACTAAACCGCGCATGGCAGGACCGGCTTCAGCCGGGAAGGCGTCCGACGGGCTAAACCGAAACCTACCCCCGCGCCGCTGCCACCAGTCGATTGACCTCGGCGCGCACCATGTTGGCGTACTCCGGCGGCGACATGGCGTCGAGCTCACCGCGCACCCACTCCGACCATTTGCCCTTGCGCTTGGCCCGTTCGCCCATCAGCCGGGCGGCGTCACCTTTGGCCTTGCCCAGATTGCTCTGCCACAGATCGAACAGGCGGGACTTTTCGTCCTCGATCGCGGCACGTTCCGGAAGGGTTTTATTGGCCAGGTTGTAGCTCATGGTATGTACCTCGGTGGTCAAAACGAAACGCATAAACGGAGCCGGTGACGGGCTCGAAAAACGTCAGCATCTTACACCCGCCGACCGTGAATCCCGACCCCATTACGCGTACTTTTTGCCGGCTGGGGGAAAAGCGCTGCAACTTTTCAGGCGCTCAAAACTCCATTGCACACTGCCATAACCACTGAAAGGAAATTTGCCATGGCTCGTAAAACTGCTGCCCAAAACGCCGCTGTCGAACAGATCAAGGATCAAGCGTTCAGCGAACTGGCCGCCCTCATTGAAGAGTCCGACAAACTGCTCAAAGACAGCGCCTCCCTGGTCGGCGAAGAAGCCGATACCGTGCGTGCGCAACTGAGCCAGAAACTCAAGCAGGCGCTGGAATCCGTGGGCAGCGTGCGCGAACGCGCCAAACCAGCCGTTGATGCCACCGAAAACTACATCGGCGGCCACCCATGGCAGACCGTGGCAGTCTCGGCAGGCTTTGGTCTGGTAGTGGGTCTGTTGCTGGGCCGTCGTTGATTAACGACGCCTGACCTGGTAGCAAGATTGAATTTGGCCGGGGCATCGCGTGATGCCACCGGCTTCAAACCCTCAAGACCTCGGCGCGATCACTTCCAGCTGTGACAGGCGATGGCCCTTGACCATCGCGGCATCGATCTCTGTCTTGGCCTTCTCGGCATCCGCCTGAGACTCGAACGGTCCGATCATCACCACTTCCCTGCCATCGACCTTCACCACGTAAGACGGGTAATGGTGCTCGACCAGCCAGTAGGTCATGTCGCTCAGCGCTTCTTTCAAATGGACACGAATGGTCCATTGCTGCGAAGCCGGCGTCGGTGCTTCCGCGGTCGAATCAGTGCTCGGAACCTGGGCGGGCGTCGCCGGCTTGCCACCATCACAACCCGCCAGCATCAACACCGCCACCATCATTGCCATCTTGCGCACGTCTGTCGCTCCTCGTTTGAAGTGGCGGGAGTCTATCACCGCAGACAGGCGGGAGTTGTAACGGCCCGACGCTACACCGCCGGGCTGCAGCAGTGGACCCGCATTCAAGCCTCCCCGCTCACAAAGCCCTGAAAAGTTTGCTGCCCGCTCCACAAATAACCGAACCCGATGATGGCACTGTGGTCAATCTCTCAAGTCATTTCCCAGGCGTACCCTTCATGGCGTTCACTTCAGCTAATGCGAGCCTGCGCTTCGCCGACAGTGTATCGTTGCCAGCCCGCCACCCAGGCGCGCAATCCACGAAAGCCGATCTATCGTGAACACACCCATGACTCCCGCGACGCCCGCGCCGATGACTGACACCCCTCACCGCCAGGCTCATGCATTCGGACAGCCGCCCGCTCCAGCGATCGCCGAGGCGCAGACCCGCGCCGATCAGTGGATCATCTGTGAGCATTGCGACTCGGTCTATGAGGCCCTGCCCCTGAACAAAGGCGAGGCTGCCTACTGCCTGCGCTGCGCCGCGATTCTTCGCCGCAGTCACCGGATGACCGTCGAGCAACTGCTCGCCCTGACCATCGCCGCCTGCGTCCTGTTCATCTTCGCCAACGTATTCCCGGTCATCAGCATCAGCATGCAGGGCCTGCACAACGAGGTGACGCTGTGGGGATCGGTTCAGGCGCTGGCCCAGGGGCAGATCACACTGATCGCGCTGGTCGCGGGACTGGCCATCATTCTCGCGCCAGCGCTGCAGATTGCCTTGCTGTTCTGGGTGCTGGCCCACGCCCATCGCGGCGAGATCGCCCCCGGCTTCAAGATGTGCATGCGCACCCTCGAACACCTGCGCCCCTGGAGCATGCTGGAGGTGTGCCTGCTGGGGATTCTGGTGGCCATCGTCAAACTGGCGGGCATGCTGGACGTGCACGCGGGCGTCGGCCTCTGGGCCATGGCGATGCTGATGGTGCTGATCGTACTGATCGCTGGCAAAGACATCCGCCGTCTGTGGGACGAATTGGGAGTCGGACCTGAATGAACGGCATTCCCTACGCCCGCGAGTACAACGTCACCCTGTGTCACATCTGCAGTTACGTCTGCCCGGAAGACGCCCATGAATGCCCGCGCTGCGATTCACCGGTGCATCGGCGCAAGCCCAACAGCCTGACGCGGACCTGGGCCTTTCTGATTGCGGGGCTGATCTTCTACCTCCCGGCCAACCTGTTGCCGGTGATGTACACGACCATGCTCGGCAGCAGCAGCGAGAACACCATCATGAGCGGGGTCATCGAGTTCGCCGAAGGCGGCTCGTGGGACATCGCCATTCTGATTTTCATCGCCAGTGTGGTCGTGCCCTGCATCAAGTTTCTGGTGCTGGGGCTGTTACTGATCACGTGCCAGCGCCGCAGCACTTGGGCGATGCGCGAGCGTTCGCGGTTGTTCCGCTTCATTGAACTGATCGGCTACTGGTCCATGCTCGATGTGCTGGTGGTGGCGCTGGTGGCAGCGCTGGTGCAGTTTCGCGGGCTCAGCACCATCGAGCCGCGCCTTGGCATTCTGTTTTTTGGTTTGGTGGTGGTGATGACCATGCTTGCCGCCATGACGTTCGATCCCCGGCTAATCTGGGACGCAGAGGTTGAAGATGTCCGATAACACCCTACCCCCCTCCCCGCCGACCCGACCGCAGGTCAAGGCCCGCAAGGTGCGCGTTTCGCTGGTCTGGCTGGTGCCGATCGTCGCAGCCCTGATCGGCCTGTCGATGGTGGTTCATGACTTCCTCAACGTCGGCCCCAAAGTGGTGGTGAGCTTCCTCACGGCCGAGGGTCTGGAAGCCAAGAAAACCCAGGTCAAGTACAAGAACGTGGTCATCGGCATGGTCACCGACATCGAACTCAGCGATGACCGCACCCACGTGCTGGCGAGCATCGACCTGAACCAGTCGGCCGCGCCCTTCACCCGCGCCGACACGCAGTACTGGGTGGTGCGTCCGCGCATCGGCGCCCACGGCGTCACCGGCGTCGACACCCTGTTGTCGGGTGCTTTCATCGGCGCTGACGCCGGCAGCTCGGAAGAAACCAAAAAAGACTTCACCGGTCTGGAAACCCCGCCGGCCGTGACCTTCGGCGAGAAAGGCAAGCGCTTCATTCTGCACACCGACGACCTTGGCTCTCTGGACATCGGCTCGCCGGTGTACTTCCGCCGCATTCAGGTGGGTCAGGTGGTGGCCTACGAACTGGCGAAGGACGGCAAGGGCGTGGACGTCGAAATCTTCGTCGGCGCGCCAAACGATCAATTCGTCCTCGACGATTCACGCTTCTGGAACGCCAGCGGGGTAGACGTCACCCTCGGTGCTTCGGGCCTGAAAGTGTCGACCCAGTCCATGGCCTCGATCCTCTCCGGCGGTATCGCCTTCCGCGAACCCAAATACAGCCCGGACGCCAAACCAGCAAACGGCAACGCCGAATTCAAACTGTTCGAAGACCAAGCCACTGCACTGGCGCCGCCCGATGGCGAACCCAAATACATCCGCATGCGCTTCAACCAGTCGCTGCGCGGCCTGGTGGTCAATGCGCCGGTGGACTTCCTCGGCGTCAACGTGGGCCGCGTCGTGTCGGTGGACCTCGACTACGACCCGGCGACGGGCACGTTCCCCGGCATCGTTGGCGCGGTGATCTATCCGCAACGTCTGGGCGCAGCCAATGACAAGCTGAAGCAGCAGGCCGGCGGTGGCGATGACGAAGAACAGACCTCCAGGATCCTCGGCCAGTTCGTTGAGCGCGGGCTGCGGGCGCAAGTGCGCACCGGCAACCTGCTGACCGGCCAGCTTTACGTCGCGATGGATTTCGATCCGAAAGCGGCGAAGGTTGCCTACAACGCCAAGGCACGGCCACTGGAAATCCCGACCGTGCCCGGCAGCTTCGACAAACTGCAGGAGCAATTGCAGGCGTTCGTCGACAAGCTCGGCAAAATCCCCCTCGACGACCTGGCGAAGAACCTCAACGGCAGCCTGATCGAACTTCAGAAAACCATGAAGCAGGTCAACAGCGACGTCTTGCCTCAGATGCGCGGAGCCTTGCAGCAAGCGCAGAAAACCCTGGGCACGGCCAACGAAGCGCTGTCGGATGACTCGCCAGCACGTCAGCAACTGGGTCAGGCCATGGACGAAGTCCAGCGCACGGCGCGCTCGGTTCGCGTGTTGACCGACTTCCTCAGCCGCCATCCCGAATCGCTGATTCGCGGTCGCACCGGCGATGCGGCGCCCGGCTCGTACAAAGGATCTTCCTCTTCCCGCGAAATCGCTCCGGAGCCTGCTCAATGACCTTGCGTAACTCTCTTCTTGCCCTGGCCTGCGTGCTGGGGGTGACAGCCTGTGCTTCCACGCCAACCCATTACTACACGTTGATCGCGCCCGCGACCCAGGCTCCGGCGAATGCAAGTCCGGCGCCGTTCCAGTTTGAAATGCAGGCGGTGCTCATGGCGGTGCAGGTCGATCAGCCGCCGCTGGTCATCCGCCAGGGCAACGGCAGTCTGGCGATTCTGGAGAATGAGCGCTGGGGCGCGCCGTTGGGCGATGAGTTCCATGACGCGTTGACCGGCCAGCTCGAACGCCGCTTCGGGTCCCGAGACCTGGCGGGCTTGCCTAAACAAAGTGACCAGCCAGTGCTGTCGGTTCGCACTGACGTACGTCGCTTTGAGTCGGTACTGGACCAATACGCACTGATCGACGTGGTCTGGAACCTGAGCCTGCGCGGCAGCGGTGCCGGTCCGGGTAGCAAGCGGCAGACCCTCACCTGCAGCAGCGTCATTCGGCAACCGGCGGGCACCGGCATGGAAAGTCTGGTGGTCGCGCACCAGAAGGCTGTCTCGACGTTGGCCGATACCATCGCCCGCACCGCCACACAATGGGCGCGCCAATCCGACGCCCGCTGCCCGTCCTGACATCGAAAAAGCCGGGGCTCCAAGCCCCCCGGCCGTTCGCCGACCCGCCCTTTTCTCAGGACACTATTCAAAAACGCCCGCAAGTGACATCAAAAAATCTTCATTCGGATAGTTATCATACAACCGTTTGAGAAAACTCCTACAAGCCGGTATGTTTGGATCCTCTTTCCCACCGGATGGCAGTATTGTTCGGGGTGAATAGATAAAACCGCCTAAGCTGCACCCGTTTGCGTTGATCTGCTCATGCTCCTGTCGAGTCGATCCAGGAAGTCGCAACCAGCAGCTTAATGTCAGGGATCGTCAAATGGAGTTGAGCACATGAAAGGCATTGGCCTGAGACTCAGGCAGGAACGCAACAGACTGAAGCTGTCACAGAGCGCATTGGGCGCAATCGGAGGCGTCGAGACCAACGCGCAGGGCAATTACGAGAATGGCACCCGGTCGCCGAAAGCCGATTATCTGCTACGCATCGCCGAGGCCGGTGTCGACCTGAACTACGTCATGAGTGGCAACAGAGCATCGCCGGACGCAGTAAACAGATCACTGGTGATCGATCCTGAGGAAAGGCCGGATGTCTATCCCCATCTGACCAAAGTCACCCATCAGCTGCACCGTAATTTATACGGACTCATTGAGGCATCGCTGCAGCTGACGCAACTCATCGAAGTGCGCAACCACGACGCCCGGTTCAGCGAGGCAAAGGTGCAGCTGGAGACGATCCGGGTTGAAGCGCAGTCGCTGGCCCAGGCCACGATGAAGTTGATCTTCGAGACCTCGAAGCTGGTATAGGGCGGCTTCGCAGGAGATGAGGCTGTGTGGGGGACGCCTCCCCACACAGCGAACGACTGAGGACTTCGAATCAGCGACGCTTCAACCGGTCGATGATCACCGCGAGCAACAGGATCGTGCCGCGAATCACATACTGGTAAAACGTGTCGATATTCTTCAGGTTCATGGCGTTCTCGATGATTGCCAGAATCAACACCCCGGCGATGACATGGCGAATCATGCCGATGCCGCCGCTCAGGGACACCCCGCCCAGTACGCACGCGGAAATCACCGTCAGCTCGAAGCCCTGACCGATCATGGGCTGACCCGAGGTCATGCGCGAGGCCAGCACCACACCGGCCAACGCACCAATCAAGCCGTGGACTGCGAAGATGATGATCTTGGTTCGGTCAACGTGGACGCCTGCCAGCAACGCCGCTTCCTGGTTGCCACCGATGGCCAGCGTGTTGCGGCCGTAGGTGGTGTAATTCAGCAGCCAGCCGAAGAATACAAAGCACACGATCGTGATCAGGATCGGCACCGGCACGCCGAACAGCTGACCGTTGCCGAACACGAAGAAGGCCTCGTCGCCAACGCCCACCGCTTTACCGTTGGAGAAGATGTAGGCCAGGCCCCGGACGATCTGCATGGTCGCCAGCGTGGTAATCAGCGCGTTGATGCGCAGCTTGGCGATGACGATGCCGTTGATCAGCCCGACCAGCAAGCCCATGGCCAGCGCCGCCGATACACCCAGAAAAACGCTGTCGGTGTCGCGAATGACGATCCCGGCAATGACGCCAGAGCATGCCAGCACCGAACCGACCGACAGGTCGAAATGCCCGGAGGCCAGGCAGTAGAGCATGGTGCAGGCGGCGATGCCGACCGTGGAAATCGCCAGGCCCAGGCCGCGCATGTTCAGTGGTGACATGAAGTTGTCGATCAGCAGCGCACAGAGCACAAAAATGCCCAGGGCGGCCATGAGCATGGCCCAGTCGTCGACGAATCGACGCAGGTTCATGCCTTGGCGGGGAGCCGTCAGGCTGGATTCGGTAGACATACGCACCTCGTTCTTATTTTTCATAGCCAGTGTTCATAGCCAGGTTCAACCGCGCGTACGCGGCAATGCCAGTTGCAGAAGACGCTGTTCATTAGCCTCTTCGCGGGACAGCTCGCCGGTGATGGCGCCTTCACTCATGACCAGAATCCGATCGGAAATCCCCATGACCTCCATCAGGTCGCTGGACACCACGATGACCGCGATGCCATCAGCGGCGAGGTTGTGGATGATCTGATAGATCTCGGATTTCGCGCCGATGTCGATGCCGCGGGTGGGCTCGTCCAGCAGCAGGACCTTCATGGGCATCGACAGCCAGCGCCCCAGAATCGCCTTCTGCTGATTGCCACCTGACAGAAACAGCATCTGCTGCTCAGGCGAAGGCGTCTTGACGTTCATCGACTTGATCTGATGCCGCGCGTTGTCACGCTCCCAGCGCCCCTGGATCAGGCAACCCAGGCTGACGTGCCGAGGCCGCGCGCCGATGTTGATGTTTTCGGCGACGCTGGACAGCGGCACGATGCCTTCTTTCTTGCGGTCTTCCGGGCACAACAGAATGCCCGCGTCGATGGCGTCCCTAGGCGAACGCAGGTTCAGCGGCTTGCCTTCAAGCTGCAAGGTTCCGGCCTGACTGCGCGTCAGCCCCGAGAGCATGCGAAACATCTCCGTTCGACCGGCACCGACCAGGCCAAAGAAGCCGAGGATCTCGCCCTTCTCCACCGCAAAACTGGCGGGCTCCTGCAGGCCCGGGCCCATCAGGCCGGTCACTCGCAGGCTCGGTCCCTGATGCTGGCGCGTGCGGTAGTTGTAGATGTCCTGGATGTCGCGCCCGACCATGCAGGTGACGAGGCGGTCATGGTCCAGATCGGCCATGTCCTCGAAGGTGCGGACGAAGCGGCCGTCCTTGAACACGGTCACGGAGTCACAGACGCGGAAGATTTCTTCCATGCGGTGAGAGACATAGAGAATGACCCGACCTTCGTCCCGCAGCCGGGTAATGATCGCCATCAGCCGATCGATCTCCCGCGCCGACAGGCTGCTGGTGGGCTCGTCGAAGGCGATGACGTGGGCATTGCGCGACATGGCCTTGGCGATTTCCACCAGTTGCCGCTGCCCCAGAGAGAGATCACCCAGGCGCGTGTTCGGGTCGATCTCGTCGGCCAGGCCTTTGAGCAGCTCCCGCGCGCGACGGACCATGGCCCGACGGTTGATCATGCCCCAGCGATTGGGCATGTGACCGAGCAGCAGGTTTTCCGCCACCGACATTTCCGGAACCAGGTGCAGTTCCTGGTGAATCACCGCGACGCCGGCCGCGATGCTGTCTGCGGTGGATTTGAACGCCAGATGCTGATCGCCGATCTGCAGATCGCCACTGTTGGGCTGGTACGAGCCGCCGAGAATCTTCAGCAGCGTCGATTTACCTGCGCCGTTCTCGCCCATCAGCGCATGAACGCTGCCTGGCCGAGCTTCGAAATTGATGTCCGACAGCGCCTTCACACCGGGGAAGGTTTTACCGATCCCGTTGAAACGCAGGCTGCCGCCGTGCTGAACCTGTTGCTGAACCGATGCCTGTTGCATGAACCACCTCCACCCCGCCTCACCCTTGCCGGGTGGGACGGGGCCTCGCAGATATCCGCCTGATTTTCAGGCGTCCCGACTCGACTGCCGCGCTTACTTGTACAGACCGATCTTGGTCAGCACGTCCTTGAAGTTGGCGCGGGTGATCAGCGTCACGTCGTCCATCGCGGTGTATTTCGCAGGTTCTTTGCCGGTGGTGACCCACTCATACATCTGCAGGGCAGTGTTGTAGCCTTCTTTGTCGGGGCTGGGCAGCATCGACCCGAAGAAGCCGCTTTCCTTCTTCTTCAGCTCATCGATGGCGTCAGTGCCGTTGATGCCGATGCCGATCACGTTGGCCGCGGTGAAGCCAGCACCCGCTGTGGCGCGCACGCCGCCCAGAACGGTGTTGTCGTTCATGCCGCCGATGATGAGGTTTTTCGCCCCGCTTGGCAGTTTCGGCAGGGCCGCACCGGTGGAGTCCATACTGCCTGGCACGTCGAGGGTCTTTTGCGGCGCGAAGAGGATGTGATCCTCAGGCAGACCGGCTTTCTTCAAGGCGTCCACCGAACCGTCGGTGCGCTTCTTACCGGTGTCCAGCTCGTTGTAGGTGTTGATGATCGCGTAGGTTTCTTTCCAGTCCCACTTGCGGTTCTTTGCTTCGTCGGCCATGGCCGCGCCCTGTTTCTGGCCCACTTCGAACGCGGCCATCCCCAGATACGGCACGTCTTCCATGAACTTGCCTTTGGCGTCGACGAACCGGTCATCGACAGCCATGACTTTCAAATCGTTGGCCTTTGCTTTGGCGACGATGGACGGGCCGAGGGAAACATCAGGCGGGCAGATGACAAAACCCTTGGCGCCGTTGGCGGCAAGGCTGTCGATGGCAGAAAGGGTTTTTTCACCGTCGGGAACGGCGATTTTGATGACTTCGAAACCGTGGTCTTTACCGGCCTTTTCGGCAAACTGCCATTCGGTCTGGAACCAGGGCTCTTCAGCCTGCTTGACCAGAAAACCGATCTTGACCTTTTCGACGTCAGCGGCGGATACACCGGCGCTCATGCCCAGAATGGCGGTGGCAACAGCAGCACAGCACAGGGAACGAATCCCGTGGCGACTCAACATAGCTAACTCCTTATTTTTATTGACTAGCTACAGCGTTCAGCAGTGAGTGTCAGAGCGGCATGCAGCAGAAAACACCGCGCGCCGATCGACTGAAAACAGTCATATCATATTATCAATGAAGCCTATGTAACCGAGTGTCACACCTCCACGACGCAGGGTTTGGCTCACCCCGCAAAGCGGTGCGAGGCCATGCCCTTGATGCCAATTTCCATCTGAATCACAGCTCCATCCAGCGCCAGCGCGCCTTCTGCAGGTCGCGCGCTGGTGACAAACAACGTGGTCATGTCCGGCCCGCCGAAAACGCAGCTGGTCGGATGACTGACCGGCAGCTCGACGATCCGGTCGACGCTGCCATCGGGGGCAAAACGGATCAGGCAGCCGCCACCCCAGCGGGCGTTCCAGACAAAACCGTCTTCGTCCATCGCCGAGCCATCGGGTGCACCGCGAGAATGCTCATGGGCCCAGATCTCGCGGTCACCCAAAGAGTGATCGTCGTTGATCGGGTAACGATAGATCACGCCGTCCAGAGTATCGGCGGTCAGTACGGCAGAATCGTTTTCTGGCCAGACCAGCGTATTGACGATGCCTTGCCCACTGAGCAGAGGCGCGACTGAGGCATCACCGTCGACGCGGTAAAGCCCGCCGGATCGACGCTCGATCGGCAGGTCACCGCTCTCCTCGTCCAGGTTGTTCTGCATGGTCCCCAACCAGAGACGGCCATGCCGGTCGCAACGGGCTTCGTTGGCACGGTTGCCCGGCACGGGATCGGCGGCGCACAGCAGGGAAGTAACCGGTTTGTCGGACGGGGAATCAAGGTCGAGACGATGGACGCCGCTGGCCAGGGTGACCAATGCGTCGCCTGCCGTGGTGGGTATGAAGGCGGAGACCGGCTCGCTGAACTGCCAGTGGGACACCTCACCAGCGTGCAGGCGCAACGCGCGGAAGCCGGCAATGTCGACCCAGTACAACGCTTGGTGGGCGAGGTCCCAGAACGGCCCTTCGGCCAATTTGAAACGCTGGTCGCAGACCGGCAGCCATTTCATGGAAAATTTCCTGCTTATTATTGTAGGTCCGTGAGCCACTCAAAAAGCTCACCTGTAAAACGTCAAACGTTCCTGCTCAGGAATAGCGCGACAACGGTTGCTCCCGTGAACGCGCAATCACCTCACCGGCGTTTTCGATCAGGCTCATGCAGGCCCAGACACCCCGCGCCGAGTCACGGTTGGCAATGGCATCCGCCAGATCCTTATGCAGCGGCAAGGTTCTGCCGAGCTCTCCGGGTACCGCCGACGACACTTCGAACGAGATCGCCAGCAACGCCCCCAGTGCCGGCAACATCTGCTCGATGAACTGGTTATGACTCGCCGCGAGCACCGCTTCATGGAAGCGCTGATCCGCCGCGTTGTAATCACTCGAATCTGCCACGCTGGCCGCCAGCCGAACATAAGCCGCCTGAATCCCGGCAATCTGCTCCGGTGTCGCCCTTTCACAGGCCCAACGCACGGCCATCGGTTCAATGGCGCGCCTCAAATCCAGCAGGTCCAGCACAAAACTCTCCGGCAGGCCTTTCGCCGCCAGCCATCCCACGACCTGCGGGTCAAACAGATTCCAGCTGCGCACCGGCAATACCCGCGTGCCCACCTTGGGTCCGACTTCCAGCAACCCTTTGGCCACCAAGGTCTTGATGGCTTCGCGAATCACCGTCCGGCTGACCCCGAATTCTTCACCCAATGCCGCTTCAACCTTCAGCGACTGTCCCGGCATCACATTGCCTTGAGCAATCCAGGCTCCCAGGCGGTCTACCGTCGACGCGTGAAAACTGCTGCTCATTGATCCGCCCCTGTTCGCGGTGTGTTCCGCAGATCGAGGCTAATGATCATACGATTAGGCGTCAATCACCTGTACAGAAGGCCATTCCTGGGCTAGACCTTCCCGCATCGGGACGGACACTGCCTTCCGCCAAATAGTATTACAATTTATTTTTAAAGCGAGTGCTTTTGATCTATAACTCGAAATATCGGGGCCTTCCAAGCTGAATAGTATGACCAATCGCTAAATCCAGGCCATTGACGTACTGCTTGGCGGTAGCGCTTCGAGTAGTGAGGCTGATGCCTTCGGGCAACACCCCCGAAATACTCACATCAACACGCCTATAAAAACAAAAGGATCGACGCAATGAGAAAGACGCTTATCCCTGCCCTGGGCCTGTCGCTGATGGCCGCCGCCCTGCAAGTGCACGCCGTCGGACTGTCTACTGAACACGGCGCCTTCGGCAAACTCGCCGACGGCACCCCGGTCGAGAAATACACCCTGCGCAACAGCAAAGGCATGCAGGCCACGGTGATCACCTACGGCGGCACGCTGCAATCGCTGCTGGTCCCGGACAAGCACGGCAAGGCTGAGGATGTGGTACTGGGCTTCGATGACGTGGACGGCTACGTCAAAGGCACCGCATTTTTCGGCGCTACCATTGGCCGCTTCGGCAATCGTCTGGCAGGCGGCAAGTTCTCTCTGGATGGCAAGAGCTATCAGGTGCCGCTGAACGATAAGACCAACTCCCTGCACGGCGGCCCGAAAGGCTTCGACAAGCAGATCTGGAAGGCTGAGGAGGTCAAGGACAAAGGCTCGGTCGGGGTCAAACTGACGTACGTCTCGGTCGATGGCGAAATGGGTTTCCCCGGTACGCTGAAGACCGAAGTCACCTACAGCCTGAACGACAAGAACGAGCTGCGCATCCAGTACCACGCGACGACGGACAAACCGACCGTCCTCAACCTCACCAACCACAGCTACTTCAACCTGGCCGGCGCGGGTAACGGCGACATCCTGGATCAGGTGGCGGTGGTGCATGCTGCGCATTACACGCCGGTCAACGAGACGCTGATCCCGACCGGCGAGCTGCCGCCAGTCGCCGGCACACCGTTTGACTTCCTCAAGCCGGTCGCCTTCGGCAAGCGCATCCGTGAAGACAACCAGCAGCTCAAGTTCGCTGAAGCGACCCAGGGCGGCTACGACCACAACTGGGTGCTCGATAACAAGGGCAAGCTGTCGAATCTGGCCGCGGACGTGGTCGATCCGAAGTCGGGTCGCCGTCTGCAGCTGTTTACCACCGAGCCTGGGGTTCAGCTGTACACGGGCAACTTCCTCGACGGCACCGTCAAGGGCAAGGCCGGCAAGATCTATCCGCATTGGGGCGCGTTCACGCTGGAAACCCAACACTATCCGGATTCGCCTAACCAGCCGGCCTTCCCTTCCACGCGTCTGGACCCTGGCAAGGCTTACACCCAGACCACTGTGTTCAAATTCCTGACCAAGTGATCGTTTGAGTGTAAAACCGACGCGGCAGGGCGACTTCAAACGTCGCTTCTGTCGCACCGGCCACTGCTTCAAGCCGCCATACCGTCACTGAAACCGCTCAAAACCGGGTGTGCCATTCATTTGTGAGGGTTGAAGACCTTGGGATCATCGTTCTGTACTAAAGCTAACCATTTGGCTTAGAACGGTGATTTCGAGTGAATTTTCCTGACGGTGACGACTCAGTTACAAAGAGAGTGACTGATAGGGAGGTTTGCAAGCGTGGCACAGTACAAGCATTTCAGAATCGATTACCTGCTGCATGGCAGCTACAAAAGCTTCTACATCAGCGCTGAAGCCATGGATAACGCATCTGCCTGGCACTGGGCGTCGGTGGATGCCGGGTTTGGTCAGATTCCCAAATACCGCTCCGACCGGGTGCCGAAAGTGACCAAGCCGAAAGCCGAGCAACTGGGCTTGACCGATGTTGAGTGGGCTGAATCCTGATCAACCCATCAGGGCTTCTTCTCCTCTGAGTTTTCGCTGACCTTCCACCTGACTTTCCCCTGCGGAAATCTGCCTCGGCGGCGCGTCATCCTCGGCGCGCTGGCGGGCAGTCCAATGCCTGCCCCCCCTCGCTTAACCCCGCCCTTTTGAAGCTTGATCTGAAGGGAATTCTGACCATTAACTCGCTTCATCGACGCCATTGGCAAACCTGATCATTAAACGACCATTGCCGCTAACGCCTTGCAATCACTGGCTTACAGAAACTTATCCACAGAGATATTCACGCTTTCCGTGGACAACTATTTCAACGATATAGCGTTGACTTTGTTACCCTTTCCGGCCTAGCCAGCGTTGAGAGAAAGCCCTCCAAACCCACGATTTCAGGCCTCAAGCGGCGCTGAGCACTCGCGCCAGTGTCGCCTTGACCTTGCCGATGCCATCGTGCAAAGCCTGCTCGATTTCCGCCATCGTGATGACCGCCGCCGACTTGCCTGCGGCCGGATTCACCACCAGCGCCAGGCAGGCATATTCCAGCTCAAGCTCACGCGCCAGTGCAGCTTCCGGCATGCCAGTCATGCCAACGATGTCGCAGCCGTCCCGCTCGAGCCGCGCAATCTCGGCCACTGTTTCCAGCCGTGGTCCCTGGGTGCAGGCATACACGCCGAAATCGCTGTGGGCGCAGCCTTCGGCCGCCAGCGCGGCAATCAGTCGGGCCCGCAATGGCGCGCTGTAGGGGAAGCTGAAATCGATGTGGGTCACGTGCTCCAGATCATCGGCAAAAAAGGTGTGCTCGCGGCCGCTGGTGTAGTCCACCAGATCGTGGGGGACACAGAAATGGCCAGTGCCCATGTCAGGGTGAATCCCGCCCACGGCGTTGACCGCCAGGATCGCTTCGGCGCCGGCCTGCTTCAGGGCCCAGATGTTGGCGCGGTAGTTGACCTTGTGCGGCGGAAAGCGGTGCGGGTGCCCGTGACGAGCCAGGAACATCACCTCACGGCCGGCGTATTCGCCGAGATGGATATCGCCTGACGGCGCGCCGTATGGGGTATTCACTGACAAGGACTGACGGATCGTCAGCCCTTCGAGTTGGGTCAGGCCGGTGCCGCCGATAATCGCGTAAACAGTCATGGGAGTTCCTTATTCGATCAGTTGAGCGGCGCGCAGGGCGGTCAGCGCCGCCAGCCAGCGGGGATGCTGCCGGTATTCGGTGGACGCCATGCCCTGCCCGCGCATTCTGTGAAGCCGCGCCGCCGGCGGCGAGACCTTCAAGCGCTGCGCCGCGCTCAATGCCAACTCAGCCGCCGCGCGGTCGTTGCACACCAGGCCCATGTCACAGCCGGCCGTAAGCGCCGCCTCGATGCGACTGGCGGCGTCACCCACGACATGGGCGCCAGCCATCGACAGGTCATCGCTGAAAATCACGCCATCGAAACCCAGCTCGCCGCGCAGGATGTCCTGCAGCCAGCGGCGGGAAAAGCCTGCCGGCTGCGAATCGACCTGGGGATAGATCACGTGGGCGGGCATGACCGCTGCGAGGTGTTTGCTCAAGCGCTGAAAAGGCACCAGGTCACTGGCACGGATCGTTTCAAGACTGCGCTCGTCATTGGGGATGGCCACGTGGGAGTCGGCCTCGGCCCAGCCGTGCCCGGGGAAATGCTTGCCGGTGGCCGCCATGCCCGCTGCGTTCATGCCACGGATAAAAGCGCCGGCCAGTAGCGCCGCGCGCTCGGGATCGCCTTCGAACGACCGGGTGCCGACGACCGCGCTGCGCTGATAATCCAGATCCAGCACCGGCGCAAAGCTAAGGTCCAACCCCACCGCCAGCACTTCGGTTGCCATCAGCCAGCCGCAATGCTCGGCGAGGCTTTCTGCATTCGGATGGCCGGCAATGGCGCGCATCGGCGGCAACCGCACAAAGCCCTGGCGCAGGCGCTGGACACGTCCACCCTCTTGATCGACGGCGAGCAGCAACTCGGGACGAATGGCGTGGATGGATGCGCAGAGTTCACGAACTTGCCGTGGGCTCTCGATGTTGCGCGCGAAAATAATCAGGCCGCCCACTTCGGGCTGACGCAGAAACTGACGGTCTTCGGAGGTCAGCCAGGTACCGGCGACGTCCACCATCAGGGAGCCTTGCAGGCCAGAACTCATAGGAAGATCCTTCAACAACCAATGCTCAGGCCGGCATGGTGCGGGATCGAAGGATGTGATGCAAATTACGCCACCGCCAGCCCGTGGCGCGCCTCAGACCTTGGCAGGTGCCGGTGTCGAGGTTTTGGTACGGGGCCGAAGTTGCGCGGTGAGCATGGCCGTGTCGGTGACGCCCGTTTCGGCGCGCATGCCGGCCGCCAGAAACGGCACCATCAGGCGCATGACCTGCTCGATGGACGTGTTGACCCCGAAATCGGTCTCCGCAATGGCGCGCAGCGCCTTGATGCCGGACATGCTGAAGGCCGCAGCGCCCAACATGAAGTGGACCCGCCAGAACAGCTCGATGGGAGGAATGCGCGGGGCTGCTTCGTTGACCAACAGCATGTAACGGCGGAACACCTTGCCGTACATGTCTTCGAGATAACGCCGCAAATGGCCCTGGCTCTGGCTGAACGCGAGGCCTAGCAGGCGCATGAAGATGGACAGGTCATTGTTGCTGCGCGGCTGAACCACCAGCGCCTGCTCAACGAGGATTTCAAGAAGCTCTTCAAGGGTCGGCTTGTGTTCAGGCTTGGCCTGGCGGCGCTCCAGCTCGCGGTCGAGACTGACGCAGAACGGCCCGAGGAAGCGGGAGAACACCGCTTGAATAAGGGCCTTCTTGGAACCGAAGTGGTAATTCACCGCTGCCAGATTGACTGACGCCTTGCTGGTGATCAGCCGCAACGAGGTTTCGGCAAAACCTTTCTCGGCAAATAGCTGCTCCGCTGCATCGAGAATTCGTTCAACTGTTTCCGACTGAGCCATGGTTCAACGCCTGACAAACACGTGTTTGAAACATACGTTTCATACACAGCACTGTCAACCCTGAGCGTCCGCTTTCTGTCCATGCGGTCACGGCATTTAACCATACAAACCGGGGCCTGTAGCCACTTATGAAGGGGGCGCACCGCAGGCTGGGCAAAAAGGACCATTGCCAAGACCCAAGCACTGTATATAATCCCAGTCACTGTATAAAAAGCCAGAGCGATGCACATGATCAAACTGACGTCACGCCAAGCCGAGATTCTGGACTTCATCAAGCGCTGCCTCGAAGACAACGGCTACCCGCCGACCCGCGCTGAAATCGCTCAGGAGCTGGGCTTCAAATCGCCCAATGCTGCCGAAGAACACTTGAAAGCACTCGCCCGCAAAGGCGCCATCGAAATGACTCCGGGCGCCTCCCGCGGCATTCGTATCCCCGGCTTCGAAGCCAAGCCCGATGACAGCGGCCTGCCGATCATTGGTCGCGTCGCAGCCGGCGCGCCGATCCTGGCCCAGCAGCACATCGAAGAATCCCTCGCCATCAACCCGGCCTTCTTTCACCCCAGCGCGGATTACCTGCTGCGTGTTCACGGCATGAGCATGAAAGACGTCGGAATTCTCGACGGCGACCTGCTGGCCGTCCATACCACCCGCGAAGCACGCAACGGCCAGATCGTTGTGGCGCGAATCGGTGATGAAGTGACAGTTAAACGCTTCAAACGCGAAGGCAACAAGGTCTGGCTGCTGGCCGAAAACGCCGACTTCGCACCGATCGAAGTGAATCTCAAAGATCAGGATCTTGTCATTGAAGGCTTGAGCGTCGGCGTGATTCGTCGATAAGGAGAACGTAGATGCAGTTCCCACAGACACCGCAACAACATGCACAACTGCCCCTGTTCGAAGCATTCATGGCACCCGGCGTGCCCATGCTCGACGTTCCGCTGTTGCAGGTCCCGACCCTGGCAGAGATTGCCGAGTCGCCCTGGAGCAACGAACCGGAAGCCTTTAGTGAAGTGTCATTGCGCGGCGCTGCCGGGAACTGCCTCAACCTGTTGGCCCCGATCCTGCGTGAGTTGAGTGAGGACACCAACGACCGCTGGCTGACCCTGGTTGCACCACCCGCCAGCGTGACCCAGGCGTGGCTGCGTGACGCGGGTCTGAATCGGGAACGCATTATTCTGATGCACCCGCGCGGGACGCAGAGTGCGCTGGAACTGACCCGTGAGGTGTTGCGCCTGGGCCGCAGTCATACGGTGGTCAGCTGGATCAATCCCATCTCAGGCAGTGCGCGCCAGCAACTGGCCAGCGCAGCACGTATCGGCGATGCGCAGAGCCTCAACATTCGTCTGGGCTAGGCACGTCGGCAGAACTATTCAGGGTATTTGGAGCGTGTAGGTGCTTCTTGCGAATCGAGAAGCGGAACGGCGTGTGGGCGAGCTGCGAATCCTGAGGATCAGTGCAGCACGCGCGGCCCTTCTTCATCCTTGGTCAATTCGCCTTCGGCCAGCCGCCCCGCCATCTGTACACCGACGCTGAGCATCGCCTTGGCGACTTCAACGTGCTGACCCTGCAAGAACGCCTTGGCGTCTTCCGAAAAATTCAGGGTGACCAGCGATCCTTCATCTTCGGCGCGGCGCAGCTCGATGCGACCGTCAGGCAGTTCAACAATTTCCAGAAACGAAGTTGGCATCAGGGCAGTTCTCCACGAAAGGCTCGCATTGTAACAGCCAGATGACTGAGTCCCTAGCCCATCGATCACTCCGACTCAGCACTCGCTCAGGCCTTCTCTGAACCGGATTGCGAGGCCTTTGAGCTGCTGACGCCAGCTTTCCATCTCCTCGCGCGTCAACGCCTGCTCGGGCTCTTCTTCCGCCCCCACTGCGATGATAAGTGGCTGAGTGACGTCACCCTTGGGTTTGCGCGGCGCCCTCGGCGGCATGAACAACGCCTGGTAGGAGGCCAGTAATTGCGCCAGCCACGTTTCGCGGTTGTGGGCGAGCTCGACCAATTCGCCCATTTCCGGGATGGCGATAGCTTCCAGTACCTTCGGCGACAGCAGGTCCTCGGCACGCGGGGTGCTGGCCTGTGGCAGTCGGTAGAATCCGGCAATCTCGTGGCACAGCCCGAGCAACGCGCCATAGAGATGAAAGATCGCCGACTCACGCTCCGCCTGTTCAAGCCCTTGGGCGTTCATCGCACGGCTGTCCCTGGCCTTCGCCATCGCCTCCAGTGCCAGGCCTGCGAAGAACAGCTTCTGGTTGGTGCGGGTATAAAGTTCATGAGCCATAACGGTGGCCTCTGTAGAGATGAGTGAAGCGCCAACCTGCCCGCAGCGAGTCAGCCGCAGACAAAAAAATCCCTCGCAGCGCACGAGGACGCCGAGGGATTCTTTTAACGCAAAGCGTCGGGGCTGACCAGTCGGATCGTGATCAAACGATCAACGCTTGTCCTCGACCTTCCACTTGCCGCCGTCGTAGAACGCACGCCAGCCAGTCGGCTTGCCGTCCACTTCGGTCTGCACGTATTGCTCCTTGGACTTGCGGCTGTAGCGGATCACCGCCGGGCGACCGTCGGGGTCCTTCTTCGGCGCGTCACACAGGAAGTGATACTTAGGATCGATCTCGTCCTTGTGCGGTGCAATCTCCATCACCAGCGGTGCACGGGTCTCGCGGTTTTTCGGGAACTGGCTGGCCGCCAGGAACAACCCCGAAGCACCATCGCGCAGGATGTAGGTGTCGTCGACCTTCTCGCACTTGAGCTCCGGCATCTTCACCGGGTCCATCTTCGGCGGCGCCGCTTCACCGCTTTTCAGCAGCTTGCGGGTGTTCTTGCAGTTGGTGCAGCCGAAGAACTTGCCGAAACGGCCGGTCTTGAGCTGCATTTCGCCGCCGCACTTGTCGCACTCGACGCTCGGGCCTTCATAGCCCTTGATGCGGTAGGTGCCCTCTTCGATCTCGTAACCCGAGCAATCCGGGTTGTTACCGCAGATGTGCAGCTTATGCTTCTCATCCAGCAGGTACGCATCCATCGCGGTGCTGCAGATCGGGCAACGGTGCTTGCCACGCAGCACGCGGGATTCGGACTCGCCCTCATCGTCGTCGGCAATTTCGTCGCCCGGCGTGAGGTTGACGGTGGCCTTGCAGCGCTCTTTCGGCGGCAGGCTGTAGCCCGAGCAGCCGAGGAACACGCCGGTGGACGCCGTACGAATCTGCATCGGGCGACCGCAGACCTTGCACGGGATCTCAGTCATCACCGGCTGGTTGGCGCGCATGCCGCTGTCGGGTGCTTCGGCCACTTCGAGTTTCTTCTTGAAATCGCCATAGAACTCGTCGAGGACGTTCTTCCAGTCGCGTTGGCCCTGGGCCACGTCGTCGAGGTTCTCTTCCATGCCGGCCGTGAAGCCGTAGTCCATGAGGTTCGAGAAGCTTTCGGACAAACGTTCAGTGACGATGTCGCCCATCTTTTCCGAATAGAAACGACGGTTGTGCAGCGCCACATAGCCACGGTCCTGAATCGTCGAAATGATCGCTGCATAAGTCGATGGACGGCCAATGCCGCGTTTTTCCATTTCCTTGACCAGGCTGGCTTCCGAATAACGTGCAGGCGGCTTGGTGAAGTGCTGGCTTGGGTCGAGCTTGATCAGCTTCAGCTTGTCGCCCTGGGCCATGTCCGGCAGTACGTCGTCATCGCCCGGCTTGCTCATCTGTGGCAGCACGCGGGTGTAACCGTCGAACTTGAGGATGCGACCCTTGGCGCGCAGCTCGAAATCACCGGCCGCGACGCTGACGGTGGTCGACAGGTATTGCGCGGGCGGCATCTGGCAGGCCACGAACTGGCGCCAGATCAGCTCGTACAGACGCTCGGCGTCACGCTCCATGCCGGTCAGCTTGCTCGGATGCGTGTTGACGTCGGAGGGACGAATCGCTTCGTGAGCCTCTTGCGCGCCTTCCTTGCTGCTGTAGACGATCGGCGATTCCGGCAGGTACTTCTTGCCGAACTCGGTTTCGATGTAGGTGCGGGCCATGGCCACTGCGTCGGCCGACAGGTTGGTCGAGTCCGTACGCATGTAGGTGATGTAACCGGCTTCGTACAGACGCTGGGCCATCATCATGGTTTTCTTCACGCCGTAGCCCAGGCGATTGCTCGCGGCCTGTTGCAGCGTGGACGTGATGAAAGGTGCCGACGGTTTGCTGCTGGTCGGTTTGTCTTCACGCTTGCTGATGCTGTAGGCCGAGGCCTTGAGCTTCTCCAGCGCCGCCATGGCGGTCGCTTCGTCCAGCGGTTTGAAGGCCTCGCCTTTTTCGCGGGCGACTTCAAAGCGAACGTTGGCGCCCTTGGCAGTGCCGAGGTCCGCATGGATCTCCCAGTACTCTTCCGGGATGAACGCGCGGATTTCACGCTCGCGCTCCACCACCAGCTTCACTGCCACGGACTGCACACGGCCGGCCGACAGACCGCGGGCGATCTTCTGCCACAGCAGCGGCGACACCATGTAGCCGACGACGCGGTCGAGGAACCGGCGTGCCTGCTGGGCATTCACGCGGTCGATGTCGAGCTCGCCCGGTTTGGAGAAGGCTTCCTGAATGGCTTTCTTGGTGATCTCGTTGAAGACCACACGCTTGTAGCGCGCATCGTCGCCACCAATGGCTTCGCGCAGGTGCCAGGCAATGGCTTCCCCTTCGCGGTCCAAGTCCGTCGCGAGATAGATGGTGTCGGCGTCTTTGGCCAGGCGGCGCAATTCGTCGATCACCTTCTCTTTGCCGGGAAGGATTTCGTACTTGGCTTTCCAGCCGTGTTCCGGATCGACACCCATGCGCGCCACGAGCTGGCGCTTGGCCTTTTCCTTGGGCGACAGCGCAGGCGCTTCGGCCACGGCCTTGCCGCGCTTGGCAGCAGGCTCTTTGGAGGCGCTAGCCGAACCGCTGGTGGGCAGGTCTCGGATATGGCCGATACTCGACTTCACCACGTACTGGTTGCCCAAGTACTTGTTGATGGTCTTGGCCTTAGCCGGGGATTCCACAATGACCAGCGATTTGCCCATGGATCGGAAAATTCCTAATGCGAGAAAAAAGACGTCAGAGCCGTCGAGGCCCCGCTATATATAGTGGCTGAAAGGTGAGGTCAAGCAATGGCTGCTGCAACGTCATGCCTCAGGGCCGTGGAAAAAGATCCGGTTCGGCCTGAACCAAAGCAAAGCGCGGCACTTGCTCGCCGTCAACCTCAACTGACTGCAGAAACATGCTCAAAGGGCGTACCCACAGGCCGTATTCGCCGTACAGCGCTTGATAGCACACCACTTCTTCTTCGGTCTCCGAATGCCGCGCGACACCGATAACACGGTATTCGGGCCCTTTGTAGTGACGGTAGAGACCTGGCTGTAGCGGCATGCGGGGGACCTCGGGTGTGACAGGAAAAAAAGTGGCGAAAATACATTTTCGGAAAAAACAAAAGCCGGGGCACCAGGCCCCGGCTTGCACACTCACACCGTTTAGACGCGTTCGAATACGGTGGTAATGCCCTGACCCAGACCGATGCACATGGTGGCAACACCCAGGGTGCCGCCATTCTGCTTCATCACGTTGAGCAAGGTGCCGGAAATCCGCGCCCCCGAGCAACCGAACGGGTGACCCAAGGCGATGGCGCCGCCGTGCAGGTTAACCTTCTCGTCCATCTTGTCGAGCACTTTCAAATCTTTCAGCACCGGCAGGGCCTGTGCAGCGAAAGCTTCGTTGAGCTCGAAGTAGTCGATATCGGCGATGCTCAGCCCTGCACGCTTAAGCGCTTTCTGGGTCGCCGGAACCGGTCCGTAACCCATGATTGCGGGGTCGACACCGGCCACGGCCATGGAGCGGATCACCGCCAGGGGCTGGATGCCGAGGTCCATGGCGCGCTGGCCGGACATGACGATCATGCACGAAGCACCGTCAGTGATCTGCGACGAGGTGCCGGCCGTGACCGTACCGCCTTTCGGGTTGAACGCAGGCTTGAGGACAGCCAGGCTTTCCAGCGTCGTCTCCGGACGAATGGTCTCGTCGAAGTCGAACATCTTCAGGAAACCGTTCTCGTCGTAGCCCTGCATCGGGATGATTTCGTCCTTGAACTTCCCTTCCAGCGTGGCCTTCTGAGCGAGCCTGTGGGAGCGCACACCGAACGCATCCTGCGCCTCGCGGGTGATGCCGTGCATCTTGCCCAGCATTTCGGCGGTCAGGCCCATCATGCCGGAGGCTTTGGCGGCGTACAGCGACATGTGCGGGTTCGGGTCGACACCGTGCATCATGCCAACGTGGCCCATGTGCTCGACACCGCCGATGACGAAGACGTCACCGTTGTTGCTCATGATCGCCTGAGCCGCCGTGTGCAACGCGCTCATGGACGAACCACACAGGCGGCTGACCGTCTGCGCGGCGGAGGTGTGCGGAATCTGGGTCATCAGCGACGCCATGCGCGCGATGTTCCAGCCCTGCTCCAGGGTCTGGTTGACGCAGCCCCAGATCACGTCCTCGACTTCGGCCGGGTCAACCTTGTGGTTGCGTTCCAGCAATTTGCTGATCAGGTGCGCCGACATGTCTTCGGCGCGGGTATTGCGGTGCATGCCACCCTTGGAGCGGCCCATCGGTGTGCGACCGAAGTCGACAATCACGACGTCTCTCGGATTCAAGCTCATATCTTCACCTGTTCGTTGGGCACTTAGCCGAAGAAGCGTTGGCCGGTCTTGGCCATTTCACGCAGCTTCGCAGTGGGGTGGTACAGAGCGCCCAGATCAGCGTATTGGTCAGCCAGGGCCACGAATTCAGCGACACCGATCGAGTCGATGTAGCGCAGCGCGCCACCGCGGAACGGAGGGAAGCCGATGCCGTAGATCAGGCCCATGTCGGCCTCGGCAGCCGTGTCGACAATGCCGTCTTCCAGGCAACGCACGGTTTCGAGGCACAGCGGGATCATCATCCAGTTGATGATGTCTTCGTCGCTGACTTCACGCTGCTCGTAGATCACCGGCTTGAGCACTTCCAGCACGGAAGCGTCGACCACTTTCTTCGGTTTGCCCTGCTTGTCGGTCTCGTAGACGTAGAAGCCCTTGCCGTTCTTCTGGCCGAGGCGATTGGCGTCGTACAAGGCGTCAACGGCCGTGCGGCGATCGTCCTTCATGCGGTCCGGGAAGCCTTCGGCCATGACGTCGCGACCGTGGTGCCCGGTGTCGATGCCGACCACGTCCATCAGGTACGCCGGGCCCATTGGCCAGCCGAATTTTTCCATGACCTTGTCGATGCGCACGAAATCCACACCGGCGCTGACCAGCTTGGCGAAGCCGCCGAAGTACGGGAACAGGATGCGGTTGACCAGGAAGCCCGGGCAGTCGTTGACCACGATCGGGTTCTTGCCCATCTTCTTGGCGTAAGCCACGGTGGTCGCCACGGCGACTTCGCTGGACTTCTCGCCACGGATGACTTCAACCAGGGGCATCATGTGCACCGGGTTGAAGAAGTGCATGCCGACGAAGTTTTCCGGGCGCTTGAGGGCCTTGGCGAGCAAGCTGATGGAGATCGTCGAGGTGTTGGAAGCGAGAATGGTGTTTTCACCCACCTGCCCTTCCACTTCGGCCAGTACGGCTTGTTTGACCTTCGGGTTCTCGACCACGGCTTCGACGACGAGGTCGACGGTGCCGAAATCGCCGTAGGACAACGTAGGACGAATCGCGTTGAGCGCTTCGGCCATCTTCGCGGTGGTCAGGCGGCCTTTTTCGACGCGCTTGCCCAGCAGCTTCGATGCTTCGCCCAGGCCCAGCGCGATGGCTTCTTCACGGATGTCCTTCATCAGGATCGGCGTGCCTTTGACAGCCGACTGATAGGCGATGCCGCCCCCCATGATGCCGGCGCCCAATACAGCGGCCTGCTTCACGTCCTTGGCGACTTCGTCGTAGACCTTGGCTTTCTTTTTCAGCTCCTGATCGTTCAGGAACAGACCGATGAGGCTCGCAGCGGCCGAGGTCTTGGCCATCTTCACGAAACCGGCCGCTTCCACTTCCAGCGCTTTGTCGCGACCGAAATTGGCGGCTTTCTGGATGGTCTTGATCGCTTCGACCGGCGCCGGGTAGTTCGGGCCGGCCTGGCCTGCCACGAAACCCTTGGCGGTTTCGAAGGCCATCATCTGCTCGATGGCGTTGAGCTTGAGTTTGTCCAGCTTCGGCTGACGCTTGGCCTTGAAGTCGAACTCGCCGGAGATGGCGCGCTTGATCAGGTCCAGTGCAGCTTCCTGCAGTTTGCCGGGAGCCACGACAGCATCGACGGCGCCCACTTTCAGTGCGTCTTCAGCGCTGTTGTCTTTGCCGGACGCGATCCACTCGACCGCGTTGTCTACACCGATCAGGCGTGGCAGACGGACTGTGCCGCCGAAGCCCGGATAGATACCGAGTTTGACTTCAGGCAGGCCGACCTTGGCGGTAGCGGACATGACGCGGAAGTCAGCGGCCAGGCACATTTCCAGACCGCCGCCCAGGGCGATGCCGTTGATGGCAGCAAGGGTCGGTACGTTGAGGTCTTCGAAAGCGCTGAAGATTTTGTTGGCTTCGAGGTTGCCGGCGACGAGTTCAGCGTCCGGCAGCTTGAAGTTATCGACGAATTCGGTGATGTCGGCGCCGACGATGAAGACGTCCTTGCCGCTGGTGACGATGACGCCCTTGATCGAGCTGTCGGCCTTGATGGCTTCGATGGCCTGACTCAGGTCGTTGAGGGTGAGGCGGTTGAACTTGTTGACGGACTCACCCTTGAGGTCGAACCGCAGTTCGACGATGCCACTTTCAAGAGCCTTAACCGTGATGGCTTTACCTTCGTAAATCATCAACTGATCTCCACGATATGGAAGCTGAACAATACGCATCAGACGCTGAGATCCGGCGCTATGCTCGACGTTGCCGTCGAGGCGAAACACCAAACGCCAGTCACCCCGTCGACGCGATTCGAGCGTCTGTGAGAGCATTCCTACGGCAAACGCTCAATTCATACGCCCGTTTGATTTGGGTGCGGCTACCTTCTGCCATATTCCAGCAATTGTCAATTCAGCAGACAGCGGGCAAAACCGGCAAATCGCAGGTAAAACGTGCGCCTGATAGAAGGCTATTCAGGCGCATGATCGCGGGGGCATGAAACTGAAGAAGATGGGGCGTGGCGGCGGGCAGTGGCTCGGAACGCAGCATGAAATAAACGGTGAGGCAGCAGACAAACGCACCATTAAGGTCTACATTCAGCGCACTGCGCATCAAGACGGGTCATTTGAGGGTCGTCAGCAAGTGATGTGAGACCCGGCGAGCGGCATTGCACCGCACTGCACAAGAATTACGGCCTGCCTGGCCAACCCCGGCCCGATGTTGTTATCGGGCTTTTTAATGCCCGCGATTCGGGCATCGGGACGGCTTACGCCAAGGCCTTCAGCACCGCTGCAATGTGCTGCAATACTTCGGGCTCGCCGCGCTCGGCCCAATACAGGGCAATTAGCTGCTTGCCCGCCTCCACTTTGTAGACGTCCGCCGGCAGCGTCTTGAACGGCTCGAGCAGGCGCGGATCTTCACACGGCTCGCGCCACTGGTTGACCCACACGCCCGGCTCCATCTGCCAGTACACCCAGACATCGGGCGCCCGCGCGGCACGTGGCCGGTGATACTGCGGGCACGGGCTCGGCGGCTCGGTCGGCAACCAATGCGGCCACTCCTGGGGAATCAGCTGCATGGCCAACCCCATGCGCCGCGCCTGCATGCGCATGGCCATTCTGCCGCTCTGCGAGCGCGAGGGGCGCAGCCAGACCAGCGGACTTAAAACCACCGCAATGATTGACAGGATGATCCACACCGTCATATTTGTACGCCCCCCGCGGCGGCTAGCTGCTGGCGAACCACATCGGCGTGCCAGAGGCGCGTGAAAAGAGCCATAATCAAAACCATCGCAAACCTCAGAAGGAACACCCCATGTCCTATGAACATATCCTGGTAGCCGTGGACCTCACTGAAGAGTGCGATCCGGTTATCAAAAAAGCCATGGCGCTGGCGTTGGCCGGCCACTCCAAGCTTTCGCTGGTGCACATCGTCGAACCTATGGCCATGGCGTTCGGTGGCGATGTCCCGATGGACCTGTCGCAGCTGCAGCAACAGCAGTTCGATCAGGCCAAGGAAAAGCTGGAAGCGCTGAAACGCAAATACCCCGACGTAAAGACCGGCGACAGCCATTTGACCTACGGCCAGCCGCGTCAGGAAATCCACAACCTGGCGAAGGAACACCACGTTGATCTGATCGTTGTCGGCAGCCACGGCCGTCATGGCCTGTCCCTGCTGCTCGGTTCTACTGCCAACGACGTGCTGCACGGTGCGCCGTGTGACGTGCTGGCAGTGCGCCTGATCAAGCGCCCGGAGAAATAAGCGCGCCAATGCAAAAGCCCGGTCCTTGAAAAAGGGCCGGGCTTTTTTATTGCTACAGCTTAGCGATCACTCGTCCAGCTCGGCCCAACGCTCAAGGAGTCCGTCCAGTTCGCCTTGCAGGCTTTCCAGCTGCGCCATCACGGCTGTGGTTTGCTCCGCAGGACGCTGATAGAAACCGGCCTCGGCCATCTCGGCACTGAGCGCAGCCATTTGCGCTTCTACAGCGTCAATTTGCGCAGGCAGGGCTTCCAGCTCGCGTTGCAGTTTATAGCTGAGCTTCTTTTTGGCGACCGGCATTTCGGCCGCCGCGACCGGTGCTGCCTGAACCACGGCAGTGGCCAGCTCGGACTTGCCGGACTTGCTGTCGGTGACGCCCAGCAGACGCGGCGAGCCGCCCTGGCGAATCCAGTCCTGATAGCCACCGACGAATTCGCGGACCTTGCCCTCGCCTTCGAACACCAGGGTGCTGGTGACGACGTTATCGAGGAATGCCCGGTCGTGGCTGACCATCAGCACGGTGCCCTTGAAGGTCAACAGCACTTCTTCAAGCAGCTCGAGGGTCTCGACGTCCAGATCGTTGGTCGGTTCGTCGAGGACCAGCAGGTTGGCCGGTTTGCTGAACAGTTTGGCGAGCAGCAGACGCGCGCGCTCACCGCCGGACAACGCCTTGACCGGCGTCCGCGCCCGCTGCGGGCTGAACAGGAAATCGCCCAGGTAGCTGAGGACATGGCGGCTCTGGCCGTCGATGTCGATGAAGTCGCGGCCTTCGGCCACGTTGTCGATCACGGTTTTTTCCAGATCGAGCTGGTGACGCAACTGGTCGAAGTAGGCGACATCCAGACGGGTGCCGACTTCCACTTTGCCGCTGGTGGGCTGGAGGTTGTCGAGCATCAGCTTGAGCAGCGTCGTCTTGCCGGTACCGTTGGCGCCGAGCAGACCGATGCGGTCTTCGCGCTGCAGGACCATAGAGAAGTCCTTGATCAGCATCGGGCCGCCCGGGTGAGCGAAGCTGACGTTGTCGAGCACCATCACCTGCTTGCCGGATTTGTCTGCCGTGTCGAGCTGGATGTTGGCCTTGCCGGTGCGTTCGCGACGGTCGCTGCGTTCAACGCGCAATGCCTTCAGGGCGCGTACGCGGCCTTCGTTACGGGTACGACGGGCCTTGATGCCCTGACGAATCCATACTTCTTCCTGGGCCAGACGCTTGTCGAACAGCGCGTTGGCGGTTTCTTCCGCCGCGAGCATGGCTTCCTTGTGCACCAGGAAGCTGGCGTAGTCGCCGTCCCAGTCGATCAGGCCGCCACGGTCGAGTTCAAGAATGCGCGTGGCAAGGTTTTGCAGGAAGGACCGGTCGTGGGTGATGAACAACACCGCGCCCTGGAATTCCCTCAGTGCTTCTTCAAGCCAGGCGATGGCGCCGATGTCGAGGTGGTTGGTCGGTTCGTCGAGCATGAGCAGATCAGGCTCGGAGACCAGCGCCTGGGCCAGCAACACGCGACGACGCCAGCCGCCGGACAGTTCGGCGAGGGTCTTGTCGGCCGGCAGTTGCAGACGGCTGAGGGTGCTGTCCACCAACTGCTGCAGGCGCCAGCCGTCACGGGCTTCGAGGTCCGACTGCACGTGCATCAGCTTGTCGAGGTCTTCGGCGGTGACGATGTTCTGGCTGAGGTGGTGATACTGGGCGAGCAACTCGCCGACGCCATCGAGGCCTTCGGCAACCACGTCAAATACGGTACGGCCGTCAGCGACCGGCAACTCCTGGGGCAGCTCGCCGATCTTGAGGCCCGGCGCGCGCCAGACATTGCCGTCGTCGGGCATCTGAATGCCCTTGACGAGCTTCAACATGCTGGACTTGCCGGTGCCGTTGCGGCCAATGATGCAGACCCGCTCACCACGGGCGATCTGCCAGGACACCTTGTCCAACAACGGCATGGCGCCGAACGCAAGGGACACATCGCTGAATTTGAGCAGGGTCATGAGCTTCTCCAAAAACCGGGCGCGCATTCTACCTGAGATAACCCGGCAGATGGGCGGCTAATCGATGACAGGACGTCGTCCGGACCCGGTGGTCGGCCGATTGCAGGCCGGGGTTTGTTTCCATCTATCACGACGGACGAGGCAGCGCTTCAACCCGCGCGGGCAACAGGCTAAGCTAGCCGCACTTTTCACGATGCATCTGCACGGAAGTCTCATGCGCAGTCGTTTCTTCAGCCTTTTGTCCTGCCTGCTTCTGTCGGCCACCGCTGCCCAGTCCGTCCAAGCGGTCGATCTCACCACCCAACGCCAATATTACGATGAAGCCAAACGGGCTTTGGCCAAGGGCGACGGCGGCCCTTATCGTACGTACGCCGCTGCGTTGGCGGATTACCCCCTCGAACCCTACCTGGCCTACGACGAACTCACCGCCCGCCTGAACAGCGCGAGCAACGAGGAAATCGAGAAGTTCTTCGCCGAGCATGGCGACCTGCCGCAAGCCAACTACATGAAGCTGCGCTGGCTGCGGCTGCTGGCTTCGCGCGGTGACTGGCAGCCCTTCGTCAAGTATTACGACCCCAAGCTGAATTTCGTCGAGCTCGACTGTTTGTATGGCTCGTATCAGCTCAGCCACAACCAGCGCTCGGAAGGCTATGCCAACGCCGAGAAGACCTGGATGACCGGCAAGACGCTGCCGGCAGCCTGCGATACGTTCTTCACCCAGTGGGCGGTCGAGGGGCAGTTGACCGAGCAGAAACGCTGGCAGCGCGCCAAGCTCGCCGCGCAGGTGCGCAACTACGCGCTGGCCAATCAACTGGTCAACAGCATGACCACCCTCGCGCCCCAGGGCCGTTTGCTGATCGCCGTCGCGCAGAAGCCGGAAATGGTCAACAACCAGGGCCAGTTCATGCCAGCCGACGAGGCGATGTCCGATGTGGTCGGGCTGGGGCTGCGTCGCCTGGCCAAGCAGGACCCGCAGCGGGCCATGGAGCTGCTCGACAGCTACGCGCCGGTGCTGCATTTCTCCCACGAGGAACAGGTGCAGATCGCCAAGGAAATCGGCCTGACCCTGGCTCGCAGTTATGACGGCCGCGCCCTTGAGGTCATGACCAAGTACGACCCGGACCTGCGCGACAACACCGTCACCGAATGGCGCCTGCGCCTGTTGCTGCGGCTCGGTCGCTGGAGCGATGCGTACGAGCTGACCCGTCGCCTGCCCCAAGACCTCGCGACCACGAACCGCTGGCGTTACTGGCAGGCCCGCTCTCTCGAGCTTGCTCAGCCCAACAGCCCGTTGCTTCCGGGGCTGTACAAGGCGGTCGCGAAGGAGCGTGATTTCTACGGCTTCCTTGCCGCCGACCGCACCCAGACGCCGTACATGCTCAACAACAAGCCGCTGGTGATGAGCCAGGCGCTCATGACCAAGGTGCGCAACACACCGGGCGTGCGCCGCGCGCTGGAGTTCTATGATCGCGGGCAGATCGTCGACGGCCGTCGCGAGTGGTACCACGTCACCCGGCGTTTCAGCCGGGACGAAATGGTCGCCCAGGCCAAACTGGCGTACGACATGCACTGGTATTTCCCGGCCATTCGCACCATCAGTCAGGCGCAGTACTGGGACGATCTAGATATTCGCTTCCCGATGGCCCACCGCGACACCCTGGTGCGTGAAGCGCAGGTTCGCGGGCTGCATTCAAGCTGGGTGTTTGCGATCACCCGTCAGGAAAGCGCGTTCATGGATGACGCCCGCTCTGGCGTCGGTGCCGCAGGCCTGATGCAACTGATGCCTGCGACCGCCAAAGAGACCGCGCGCAAATTCAGCATTCCCCTGGCCTCGCCGGCCCAGGTGCTCGATCCGGACAAGAACATCCAGCTCGGCGCCGCTTATTTGAGTCAGGTCCATGCGCAGTTCAACGGCAACCGGGTACTGGCTTCGGCGGCGTACAACGCAGGTCCGGGACGTGTACGTCAGTGGTTGAGGGGCGCCAATCACCTGGCCTTCGACGTCTGGGTCGAGAGCATTCCGTTCGACGAGACCCGCCAGTATGTGCAGAACGTGCTGTCGTATGCGGTGATCTACGGCCAGAAGCTCAATTCCCCGCAGCCGCTGGTGGACTGGCATGAACGGTTCTTTGATGATTTGTGAGGCTCTGCGGTCGTAGGACCGGCTTTAGCCGGGAAGACCTCGGCTGCACGGCGGAGATTCGCGGTGTGACGCCTGGCCTCTTCCCGGCTAAAGCCGGTCCTACAGTGCGAATCGAGTGCATTTTGTAGGACCGGCTTTAGCCGGGAAAGCGTAAGGGCAAGCGCTCAATCACTCGAGCACCTCAACCTCCATCCCGACCTCGACCAGCCCTGGGCCATCACTCACCAGGTTCTGGCCAAACCAGATCTCCCCTTCTCGCTCGCGATAGGTCTTCAGTGTGGTCATCGGTTCGCGATCCGCGCTGCGCTCACCGGTAGCAGGGTCGATCGTCGTCAGGATGCACCGCGAGCACGGCTTTAGCACCCGCAGTTCAACGCCGCCGATTCGAATCCGCTTCCAGCCATCCTCGGCGAACGGTTCCGCGCCGGACACCACCAGATTCGGACGAAAGCGCAACATTTCCAGCGGGCGACCCACCTTCTGCGACAAATCGTCCAGTGAAGACTGCCCGATCAGCAACAGCGGAAAACCGTCAGCGAACCCGACCCTGTCTTCCACCGTCCCGTAGCCTGAAGGCAGCCAGCGAGCGCGCTCTTTCGGCACGTGCACCAGCCGCGTCGGCTTGCCCACCAAGGCGCTGACCCAACGCGCCGCGTCCTCGCCCGCGTCCGGCACCCGAAAAGTGTCGCGCCAGATCGTGACACCGCGCAGATTGGCTTCTTCATCGACCGGCACCGGCACATCCAGACTGCCCAGGCCCGGCGCCGACAGCGTCACCCCATCGCCCTTCCACAGCACCGAGAGCTGCGACATCTGCGGCAGCGCGCGCTGGCTGTAAAAGCGCCCACTGGCTTCGTCCACCAGCATCCAGCGACGATCGCCACTCATGCCCAACTCATCGAAACGGGCCTGCTGCAACGTCTCGGCCATGCAGGATTTGAGGGGGTACCGATACAGTGCGCTGAGGTGAAACATGTACGCGTCCTTTTGCCAGAGCGGAAAGCCACCACTCTATACGAGACGCCGGAAAACCAAGCGGTACAGATGCAAAAAAGCCCCTCCATACAGCAAGGGGCTTGAAACAGGAACGGATCAGTTGTCGAGCATGAGCCGCTCGCGGACCACGTCGACCAGCTTGTCCGGCTGGAATTTGGAGAGGAAGTTATCGCAGCCAACCTTCTTGACCATGGACTCGTTGAAGCTCCCGGACAGCGAGGTGTGCAGCACGACATAGAGGCCGCGCAAGCGTGGGTCGTTACGGATTTCCGTGGTCAGGCGGTAGCCGTCCATTTCCGGCATTTCGGCGTCGGTGAAGACCATCAACAGCTTGTCGGTCATGACTTCGCCGGTGTCTGCCCAGCCCTTGAGCATGTTCAGGGCTTTCAACCCGTCGCGGGCAACGTGCATCTTCACGCCGAGCTGACCCAGGGTGTCACGCAACTGCGAGAGCGCCACATTGGAATCGTCCACCAACAGCACTTCGCGGCCAATGGCCCGGGCGAGGACCGGATCTTCCAGCTTGTCGCGGGAGACCTTGGCACTGTACGGCACGATCTCGGCGAGGACTTTCTCCACGTCGATGATCTCCACCAACTGGTCATCGACCTTGCTGATGGCGGTCAGGTAATGCTGACGCCCGGCGCTGGTCGGTGGCGGCAGAATCGCCTCCCAGTTCATGTTGACGATACGGTCGACGCCGCCCACCAGGAATGCCTGAACCGAGCGGTTGTATTCGGTGACGATGATTGTGCTCGAAGGCCCCGGCACCAGCGGACGCATGCCAATGGCCTGGGACAGGTCAATGACCGGCAGGGTCTGCCCGCGCAGGTTGACCACGCCGCACACGAACGGATGACGCTGGGGCATCAGTGTCAGCTTGGGCAGTTGCAGGACTTCCTGCACCTTGAATACGTTGATCGCGAACAACTGTCGGCCGGCCAGGCGGAACATAAGGATTTCCAGGCGGTTCTCACCTACCAGCTGTGTACGTTGGTCTACTGTGTCGAGAATGCCAGCCATCTGTTGCTCCTGGAGCAGGGTTCAAGTAAGTCCGCCTACCCTGTATCGGCAGCCCCATGACAGACCTTAATCGGGATAGAAACGCGCGTCGCGCCTTTGATATCACAATAACATCACTGCAACCCCATCGACAGACCCGAGCGCTGGCAGACCGGCGAACGGCGCGGCTTTCAGATGCGCGGCCCGATGACCACTCAGTGCAACCTGCCACCGCGAGTAGGGGTAACCCCTAAGGGCAATCGGGGCGAACCTGATATTCGGCTTTTCCAATAGCCATTACTGTGACGCCCTTCTCGTAAATGAATGGAGTCAGGCATGCGGTTGCGCTCGCGGAAGTTTCCCCACTACTCGCCGGAACCCTTGCGAAGGACCCTTCTCTTGAGGCCTGTGTGCAGATGATCGTTTCACGCGTTCATGCTGATCACGCCACCCTGCCCGACCATTCGCAACAATCAGAAACGCCCTACAGACTTTCCAGTGCCTTCAACATTAACTTTGGGCCACTCGCCCCACGCGACCTGACGTCGCCATTTGTGAAGAGTGGAGATTGCACATGCTGAACGGCAATGAATGGCAGCAGTTGCACGCAGAGTTTCTCAGCGATACCCAGACACTCATGTGCCGCGCCGATGAATGCCTCAGCCATCTGGAATTGATCAGCGATGATGGTGACGCGATGGAATGTCTGCTCACCACATTGCACCACCTTGCCGGCAAGGCAGACACCCATCGCGTGGAAACGGTCTGCGGTTTCGCACGGCAGTTGCGTTATCTCCTTTACTTCGCCAGCGCGGCCGGCCATTTGCAGCCAGAGGCATTGCCCACGCTCAAACGCTGCTTTGAGCTGATGGCCTGGCAGCTTGAACTCATCGACCCCCACACCGGATCGCTGGCGCTGGACGACAGTGAGCAGCGCGGTTTGCTGAACGCATTCGCCTGCCAGTGCGGGGTGGGCAAGCCGGACAATAACGTCGCCGCCAATCCGGGCTGGTCGGTCAATCCCGGGCAGCGCGACGTGCTCGCCGCCAGGCACGCCGATCACAGTGAAACGCGATGAATGGCTGCTGATTTCCTGAACACGCACTCGCCTTACGGACTTGAAAGCTGACTGAACGGACAACCGGCTCTGTTGTTGGTGTGAGTCGGGTTTCAACCTCAGCCCTTAATAACGCCGACAATTAAGGTACTATCGGCGCGCTCGAAAGAGCGCTTCAACCAGCACTTTTTCTGTCCATTCGACGAGTCGTTCGAACACGCTGTACCCATACAGAGGAAGTACAGCATTGTGTTTTTAGCAATGCCCTTTCAAATGGCCTGGCAGATCCGTCAGGTGTAGACATCCATTATCGATGGCTTCATCCGCTATGCATGGCAGCAGCAAATTCCCTGGCTTTCTGCGAATGAACCCCGGCAGCACCGTTCGCTGGGCAGGCCTGCTGTGCCTGGCGACCACGGGCTGCAATGTGATCGCGTACCTGGCGAGCAGCACCCTGCCGCTGGAGCTGGCCATCGTCAACGGGCTGGCATTTGCGGGCCTCTGTTACAGCATGATCCGCCCGAACCGGACCATTCAGTTCCAGCCCAAGGAACTCGCCGATCACATGCTGCAGGTTCAGGAAACCGAACGTCATCGCCTGAGCCGCGAGCTGCACGACGACATCGGCCAGATGCTCACGGCAGCAAAAATGCAGAGCGACTGGCTGCAGCGCCGCGCCCCGCAGGAGCTGCACGCGCAGTGCACGATGCTCATCAACACCCTTGATGAAACCCTGGCGAAGGTTCGCGACCTGTCCGCCATTCTCAACCCCCGACAGCTCACCAGCCTGGGACTGGAAGCCAGCCTGCGCGCGCATTTGCTGCGCACGCTGTCAGCCACTTCCGTGCAGTGGAGCCTGGAATGCCAGCAGCGCCTGGACGGTATTCCCGAAGAGATCGCGGTGGCGGCATTCCGCATTACCCAGGAAGCCGTGACCAATATGCTGCGCCACGCCCAGGCGCAAAACCTGCGCGTGCAACTGCAGCGCCGACCGGAAGGGTTGTGGCTGAACATTCGCGATGATGGTCAGGGATTCGCTCCTGCGCTGAGCCCCGCCGGTCAGGGGCAGCGCGGTATGGCGGGCATGGCCGAGCGCGCAAACTTGTTGGGGGGTGAATTGAACGTCGCCAGCGAGCCCGGGCAAGGCACCTGCATTCAGGCGTTGTTTCCGTGGGCGCCGCGTGTCCGCGGACGCGCTGAAGGCAGCAAGCCGTGAGTGTCTGCAACGTACTGCTGGTGGATGATCACGCGCTGATCCGCGCCGGTGTCCGCGCGCTGGTGTCGGACATCCCGGGTTACGCTGTTATCGGCGAGGCCAGCAATGGCCATCAATTGCTGGAAATGAGCCTGCAGCTGGAACCCGACATCATTCTGCTCGACATCTCCATGGGCGAAAGCGACGGGCTGGACGCCTTGCAACGCCTGCGTCAGACGCTGCCGGACAGCAAGGTGCTGATCCTGTCGATGCACACCGAGCCATGCCTGATCATGCGCGCGCTGGCGTGCGGCGCCCACGGTTACCTACTGAAAGATGCAACCGCCAGCGAGATCGAACACGCGTTGAACGCCCTGCGCGATGGCGAACGCTACCTGAGCCCGGCGATCGCTCACACGGTCATCAGCCAGGCATTGGTCGGCAGCCAGCTGGCGCCTGTCGAACCCGCCGAGGGTCATAACCTCACCGCCCGCCAGCTGGAAATCCTGCGGCTGGTGGTAAGGGGCACCTCAACCCGCGAGATCGCCGCTGGCCTCGGTTTGAGCGTCAAGACGGTGGAAACCCATCGCGCGCAGATCATGAAACGGCTGCACATCTACGACGTGCCCGGACTGGTGCTGTTCTGTGTGAGGGAGCGAATCATCAGCCTGGATGACTGATGGCGTCAGATGAGCGCGCGGTCGCGGCTCACCTGACGGTTGTTGATGCTCAGGCGAGTTGTCGCGTCTGCCCCAGCAACGGCGAATGCGACGGCAGGTGCACACGCAACGCGCCTGCTCGTGCTTCGAAACGGGTTGCTTCGCCGCTCAGCGGTTCGCCGTCGAGATTGATGTTCAGCCCTTGCGCCGACTTGAGCTCGACCCACGGCAGCCGCGCGCGGACGAACATGTTGTCGAGGCCCAGACCGCCTTCGAGCAGGCTCTTCAGCGTGCTCACCACCTCCTGGGGCGCTGGCAGAATGCTGATGTCCAGCAGGCCGTCATCGGCGAGGGCTTCCGGGCACAACGGATGGCCGCCGCCCGCCTGACGACCGTTGCCGATCCCCAGCGCCAGCATCTCGCCCTTCCAGTGAAAGTCCGGGCCGGTAAATTCGCCATAAGCCGCTTTCAACTCGCTGAAACGCGTAAGGCCGGTGAACAGATACGCCGCACCACCGAGGATCTTTTTCAGGTCTTCGGAGGTGTTGGCGGTGACCTGGCTGCCAAACCCGCCGGTGGCCATGTTGAGGAACATCTGACCGCCCACCGCACCCATATCAACCGCACGCGCCGGGACATCCAGCAGGTCGAGGGCCTGGTCGGGTTCCAGCGGCACACCCGCCGAACGGGCGAAATCATTGGCCGTGCCCAGAGGCATGATCACCAGACTGGCGTCGACTTCAGACAGCGCCAGCGCCTCCGCCACGTCGCGCAATGTGCCATCGCCGCCACCGGCGATGATCTGCCGATGACCGGCCTCCAGACCCTCACGTACCAGGCGCTGGGCATCGCCCGCTTCCCAGGTCACGCGCACGTCCAGTTCCCAGCCGTGTTTGCGCTTGCGCGCCACCGCCTCGCGGACATCCTCATTGAGCGCCTGCTTGCCGTGAAGAATCAGTAATGCCCTGCGCGCTGCCATGTCCCTTCCTTTTGCGTGTTCGAGTTGATGCGTGATGTGTTGACCGCGCGTGCTGCAAAAAAAGCCCGGTGGATGAAAAATCTTTTAACCCGGCGTCCTCGACAAGACACGCTTTGGCATTCACCCGGACACGGCTGAAGTTGGACGTCAGCCCGCTCAATGATGGCAAAAAGCCTTGGATGGCAGGGACTTACGCGCGCCGGCCTTGCCACCGCTCTGGGTTCACCTACGCGCAACGCCGAGTTGCCGGGGGTTTACGCCCCGTAAATAGGGGACGAGAGGCGTTAATTCCGCGTTACAACCCCTTGAAATGCGCGGGCGGAAAGCGCCTAATCGACAAATAATTGGCTAATTCGCCCGAATACTACGATAAAGTCATTAAATTGACTTTTCTCGGAATGATCGGGAATGCAGCCCCAGTCATTGATTCATGGATCGAAGAGGCGAGAAACCCCATGCAACTGATTCCCTGCATTATCGCTGGCGGCGCCGGCACCCGGCTGTGGCCTGTTTCACGGGAGGCGATGCCCAAACCCTTCATGCGCCTGCCGGACGGCGAAAGCCTGCTGCAGAAGACCTTCAATCGCGCCAGCCAGCTGGACGGCGTCGAAAGCGTCCTCACCGTCACCAATCGGGAAGTGTATTTCCGCACCGTCGATGACTACCGGCTGCTGAACACGCACCAGTTGGCGCTCGAGTTTCTGCTCGAGCCGTTCGGCCGCAACACCGCACCGGCCATCGCCGCCGCGGCGCTGCACGTTCAGGAGCGCTATGGCGACGACGCGCAGCTGTTGATTCTGCCGGCGGACCAGTTGATCACTGACGTTGCCGCGTTCGAGGCCGCCGTCCAGAGCGCACGCAAACTGGCCGACGAGGGCTGGCTGGTGACGTTCGGTCTGATCCCGTCCCGCGCCGAAACCGGTTTTGGCTACATCGAGAAAGGCCAGGCCCTCAGCAGCGAGGCCTATCAGGTCGCGCGCTTCGTCGAGAAACCCGATGCCGTGACCGCCGAGGACTATCTCGCGGGCGGTCTGCATTTGTGGAACGCCGGGATGTTCTGCATGCGCGTCGATGTGCTGCTCGCCGAGCTGGAAGCTCACGCGCCCGACGTGCTGACCGCCGTGCGCCATTGCCTGGCGCAGTGCAACAGCAAGGAAGGCCGCAACGAGTTGCAGATCGAGCTGGACAGCACGACCTTCGCCCTGGCGCCGGACATTTCCATCGATTACGCATTGATGGAGCATTCGCAGAAGGTGGCGGTGGTGCCGTGCGAGATGGGCTGGAGCGACATCGGTTCGTGGCAGGCCATTCGCGAGCTGAGTCCGGCCGATGAAAATGGCAACCGATGCAACGGCGAGGTGGTGCTGCACGACGTGACCAACTGCTACATCGACTCGAAGAAGCGGCTGGTGGGTGCGGTGGGTCTGGATAACCTGATCATCATCGATACCCCGGACGCATTGCTGATCGCTGACGCCGATCGCAGTCAGGAGGTCAAGGTTATCGCGCAGGCGCTCAAGCGTCAGGGGCATCCGGCGTACTTGCTGCACAACACCGTGACCCGGCCGTGGGGGACTTACACGGTGCTGGAGGAAGGCAAGCGTTTCAAGATCAAGCGCATTGTGGTGAAGCCGCAGGCGTCGTTGTCGTTGCAGATGCATCACCACCGCAGCGAGCACTGGATCGTGGTCAGCGGCATGGCGCGGGTTACCAATGGGGAGAAGGAGTTCATGCTCGACACCAATGAGTCGACCTTCATCCAGCCCGGGCACACTCATCGGCTGGTCAATCCGGGGGTGATTGATCTGGTGATGATCGAGGTGCAGAGCGGGGAGTATTTGGGAGAGGACGATATCGTGCGGTTTACCGATGTGTATGGGCGGGTGCCTGAAGCAGCCAAGATTTAGGCGTTTCGCAGGTCCACCGCTAGCCCCCCGGTGTTGCGTACGAAGGTCAAAATCAAGAGCGTCTGCCTGGGGGCAGACTGTTTCGGCTTCGCCGAGTTACTTGGAAAAGCACCCCAAGTAACCAAGGGTGCTTGCTCCTGGTTGGGCCCCTCGTTCCTCGGGGTTCCTTCACTCCGGTCCCGCTCCGTGGGCCCGCCGCCATCCGCCATCCATGGCGGGGGGCGGCTCTCGC
>NZ_JBWKVD010000019.1:0-101301 GCF_059421525.1 Pseudomonas sp. GW821-FHT02H06 | reverse complement strand
TGCCACCGACCGTTTACGAACGGACGATGGCCTTGAAACCACCTATCGAGGTGTCCGGAATTAGTTGACCACTACATTGCCCTCAAGTGCCTTTTTTCTGAATGGTGCCCCGAGCCGGAGTCGAACCGGCACATCCTTTCGGACGACGGATTTTAAGTCCGAAATCAAATCCATATTCTTCAACAGGTTAGCAAAGTTTTCGTTCCTCAATTCGGCGTTTTCTTCGTCCGTTCAGCCCTTTGTTTTCAAGGGGTGCAGACGAATTGCGGAAGGATTTTATCTTCCCTTTCTAGCCGCCCTGCCGTCCCAATCGTCCCTTTTATCTAGGGCGCTCTTCTATAACAGTACGGATGTATCGTCCCGTAGGGGTACGGAGATTAGAACACTCGCCCCTAGCACCCCATGCTTGGTGATATTCCTAAGCTGTTAATTCTATTGGAACTTTACAGGCGCTCGCTGCAAACGATGCCGTACTGATCCGCACCGAATACGCTAATCCCCGAAAATCCCCACGCTGTTTTCTTGCGGCGTCGTGGCGCTGCCTCTCCAATCGCATGCATTCACCCTGGACTTATCCAAGTGGCAGCCGCCTGTAGAAGAATTGAGATACCCACCAGAGCTGCTGCCCACCTAAGGAGGGCGCCATTACGATTTTCATCATTGGCCTTGCCCAATTCTAAAAGCTTGTTCTCAGCGTCGCTTGGGGTCCTAGGCCTGTCGTCTCTCGCGGACAGGTAAATCTCGGTCAGATAATCAACGGGAAGATCTTCTTCCGCTTTTCTGAGAGCAAGCGCACTGGTATCGACCCGTGTGGCAAGCCAGAGCGCGATCAACTGCACCGCGTACGAGAGTAAATTCAAAGCTTTTGCAGTAACCATGGGGACCTTGATTGCAGCCAACGGACGGTATTTTAAGGCCAGCCGCACTTGCAACCTAGCGACTGCTCGCCGCGCAGTGTACGCACTGTGGCTCACATTTTCCTCACGTGATTGTTACCTCCTCGGCGTCCTGCCGGTCACCTAAATTTATCCAGTCACCTCGACCAAGATTGCTGGCTCTATTCCGAGCGGGCTCGTACGCACCGATGACCAGATCGCAGCGCGAACGAAAGCAAAACGCGTTACAGGCGTTCCGCCAACGCCCCCCTTACCGAGTAAACTCGGATTTCAAGACCGTTATGGAAAAACCAGCGGGGCGCCACTTTGAGGGTAATTTGCGTTCCGATTCTTTTCCAAAACCACTGGGCTACAGACCGCATTCCACGCGGGGTGCGCTTTGAGTTTCGGAACTGATTTCCCCCACTCACAGATGCCCACTCCACCCCTCCGGGTTTGCACTAAGGCGGCTTCGTTTCGAGGCGAGCAGACGGCTCCCAAAGTAAAGTCGCGCGCATTGCGCACTTAGCACCCCATGCTGGAGACTATATCGACCTAACCTATTGATTTAAATAGGATACAACCCATTTCGAACGTGGCAAAACATCCGCTCCTTTGTGCTTACGCAAACGGAAACACGCGGCCTCCAGAGGAGGTATTGCGCAGCCTGTCACTGTGTGATGCCAAAAGCTATTGCAAATCCCGGTGCATTAATAACAACCTTGGCAGGGCGCGGAATCCTCTGGGCGCCTCAACAAGGAGTGAACATGTCTGTAATCACAAAGAGTGATTTGGCCTACAAATACACATGGAAGGCCGATGAAGGAGACAACCCTAATTACACGGGGAAGCTTGACCGTGACAAAGTCGATCGGGACGAAGGCTACGAGGTGCTGTACTTTCTGAACAGCATCTGCAAATCCAAAGAACAAGCTCTCCACGCTGAGAAATTGATCAAAACCAAGCTGCCTGGAACCGTGCAGAACAGAGACGCCGTTCTGAAGTGGCTGATAGATAATTGGCAAAAATAGCGTAAGCGCGCTGGGGGTCGCGAGCTTTCGAGCGGCCCTTCAGCACCGCCAAGCCACAGTGGCCGGGCAGAAAGTACCAGCACGCAAGACCTTCTGAAGCACGACACCTCGAAGCCACGGCGCAGACGGTCGCCTCGCCTGCAACGGCGAAGGTGGTCTGGACAGAGTCCAAAGACCTATGATGCCGTCACGCCTAATAGAAAGGCGCTCGATTATGCAGCAGGCTCGCGACTGGAATCGTCATGTTTATGAGGAGTTGATATGGTGCGTAAATCGAACAAAAGGAGGTTTTTTGATCAACCTCAACCAGTCATTAGGCGATGGGTTGCAATTAACGCTCTAAGAATCTCTCGCCCTTACATAGAGAGAATTTTCCGCTACTATCTTCGCATCAAGCTAATAATCCTTGAACGAAGGCGCTCAGCAGCTTTGACAAATGCGCTCAAAGTGACTGCGGAGAACTTCAAAAAAAGCAGGAGCGCGGTACATTTCGAACCGCTGAGTATATTCTTCAATCTGTCCCTGTTTTTCCTTTTGGCCGAAAAGGATATTCAAGCTGTCAAGATTGATGCATTGACACACCCCGATATTTGGAAAAGAAACCTCTCTCTGCGAATTATTTTGCTGATCATCCATGAGTGGGATATGGCTAAAGCTGCACCCGCAAGCAAACTGAAAGAAGCTTATAAGTTAGCCGGGATAAGCGATGATCTAATCAATGAAATGAATCTGGCTTTCCGGACTATTAACAAGGCGCACGTCAAAGCAAAGCATCTGCTATCTACAGCTAGGAATTCTACAATCGCTCATAGAGACCAAGACGCGATGCTTCAATATGAAATGATTATAAATCTTGACCAAGAATCAACGATGGCGGCGGCTTCAATGTTCTACGAAGGAGCTGATCTATTCGTTAAGGTCCTGCCTAAGCTCATGCTTGCGGCAAGCAGCACTAATTCATTACTTAAGCAATTTCGTGGATCTACCCAGTAAGGTTCTGGCGCTAGCTTGGCAGCGGGTAATAGCGACATAATTCCGAATGCGTCGATCCCAGTAGACTAGGGCAATGATCCCCGGGGGTTTGCTTACCCGGATCAACCCGCCTTTACCGGCTCTTACGCAACAGATGGTACAAAAGTGGTACGAGATCTTTAATCCCGCTGTAATCAGAAGCGAGAGCTTCCTCCCCTCCCAGACCCTCTGGCGAATGAGATCAGCAATGTCACCGGTGATATAATCACCGCGGGCTAACGATCACAGTTTTTGAAACACAGGCGGCTGGAGCTTCGAATTGAGTTAGCCAGCCTATCCCAATCAATTTACGAAGGCCCAGGACTTAAGCGCTACCCAGTTTCTGTAAGCTATATTCGTTTTTAGCCCTTCGCCAGTCCAATCCAAGACCGCAACCGAGATACCAATTTGAACCAGTACAAAAAAGAAAACCACCTTAGAGTAACGCCGCGTCCAGTTTAGATTTTTGTACTCAATTTCGGACGTGAGCAAGCTCCGACGTTTTTCAATGGCCTCTCTAACCAGCAAATTCTCCGACCTCTGCGCCGCTATCTCAGAGTTAGTATGGGAGTGATGGCGGTTATCAACAAAATACCAACCACGCTTAATAGCATCAAGCTCTTCATTGAGCCTGTCGATATCCATTGAACCTTTGTAAAGAGACCGCATAGTTTTTTTATTTATCTTCACACTCAATAGATACGGCGTAATCTGCTGAGTTATGTGCTGATGCCTCTGTCGAGTCTCAATCAACATTGACAGATGAACAGGAGATGACAAAGAATCTGCGCTGTAGCCGAGCTCATTTCTACTTGCCGGCTCTTGGGACACCATATATAGGGCGTCCAACGATAGCTGCTGACTAGTGTGATCCTTCGCGAAACACTCAAACCTGTTACTGCCGATCCTTTGTTGAAGGCCGCCGAAGTTATGTCGACTTAAAAGACTGTAGTAGGGAAGCACACCCTGAGCGGGCTTTTTGTCCCCTAGATCAAGCCGCACACAATCCTCGGCTCTGCTCTCGTGCTCAAACCAAGGCACCTCATCAGGACAAAAAGCATTTGCAACAGTTATGCACTCCGGCGCCGTTTTTCCGACACCGCACTCATTGAGAATTGCTAGCGCAGTTTTTTTGGTCTCTAGCACTATGCGCTTAACTCTTCGAATTAGGATATCATCGCATTGCGACGATGGAGAGTGAATAGTGTATAACTGAAAACGCTTAAACGGGTTCAGGCTTTCAAATACATAGCGAGCTCTCAACTCACTCGTCGAAATACCCTTGAGGCTTTCACGCGCTGATTCTGAAACTTCAAAATTCAAAGTCACGTAGCAAACGCCCGCTGACATATGCATGATTGAAACATGCAAACCGCTGTTGACGTCACTCACCACGTCTAAACGTCTATGCCCTGTACGATTGTCAGAATTGATCGGTATCCATCCTGAGTGGGACGACCTGCCTGGAGCGCTGAAATTATCAATCGCTGCGGGAGGTCTGCTGCCCCCCCTGAGATCTCTACCGTGAAGCCATTTCCTTATGGCGGAACTCTCTTTACCGTTAATCCTCACCGTCACATCTGTCGTAACCCATACAGTGCCATTCTCGAAGACTCCAGCTGATGCAGGCATACGGGGCTCATTCCATCTGCCCACCTCCGAATCTAATTTTCGGAATTTATCTTTAAGCCTTGTACTAAACATATATGGAAATTTGCTCACCAGTTGCAAAAATACAGCGGTGGCGATGACGCGGATGTTCATGAAACCAATCCTTAAACATTTTTGGCTTTTATGCTTGCGCATCGGGTTATCCCAGAGCTAAGGGTCCGTGGCAGAGGTCCTGCCTTTGAGGGCGTCGGTGCTGGTACCACCCATCTTACGCCCCTGAGAAACACCCCATTGCATTCAACGTGCAAAAACCATCACTCGTCTGCCCGCGGCACTAAGGCTTCACGCATTGCTGGAAGACGGCCTAAGCCTACCCGATGCAGGGCCTTGGCGTGGCCGTACAACCCCGTGCCCAATGATTAATCGCACACTCGCGCCGAGTCTCATGCTCGAACAGGTCGTTCCAGATGTCAGTTCGCGAGCTTTGACGTCCATGCTCAGTTTCTCCAATGATCCCGAATGCTGTGGGTAACAACGCCCCAGATTTCGAAGTCGTCCCCTTCCATGATGAAGCGGTCGGGATATTTTCGGTTCGCCGAGCGCAATACCGCGTGGCAGCCCACAAAGGCCAGGTACTTGACCAGCGGTTGCTGGTTCACCACGCCGATGATGACCTGGCCTGCCTTGGCGTCGATCCCCTTGTCTACGATGAGCAGAGCACCACAGAAGATACCCGCACCCTCCATGCTGTCGCCTTCAACCTTCACCAGGTAGGTGCTAGGCGCGCGAATGTTCAGGAGCTGGTCCAGTGAAATATCCAGGTGGTCTGGAGCCATGCCGTCATTCAAAGCGGCACCACCACGACTGGAAGTAGAACGCCTCTTCGATCTGCTCGATGCCAGAAATAATCAGGCCCTGGGTACCCATGCTCGTCACGCTGGCATCGAGAAGCCTTGGCAAAGCATCCCGCGCGTGGCCAACGCTGTTCAGGATGAAGGCTTCCCGGGTAATGCGGCCCAGCGCGGAGCACTGAGACTCAACAATCTGCACGTCGCCTTTGAACGGCGGGAGCTTGCTGAGCTGGTCTTTCGGTACGGCGACGCCCAGCTGGCGGCGTGGAGTGATAAGGACGTACATGGGAAGGGTTCGCTTGCTGATACTGTATATGCGTACAGTTAACTAAGCGGGACGATTGCGGTCAACACTGTATAAGCCGATTTACGACAGGTGACCTCATGTGCGGACGCTACTCGATCTACGAGCCAATGGACCACTACCTCAAGACGCTTGCTCCAGAGCAGTTGGTCATCAATGGATACGACCTTTGGCTGATCGAGCGCTACAACGTCGCGCCAACGACTCGCGTCGAGATCATCAGGCCGACCGAGGAAGGATTGAGCGTGGACAAGGTGCGTTGGGGATGGTCGCCGTTCTGGGCAAAAGGTGAAGGGAAGCGCCCTGGCCCGATCAATGCCAGGGTCGAAACGGTGATGACAGGGAAGTACTTCAAGCAGCTCTGGCCGAACGGCCTTGCGCTCGCTCCGGCGAACGGCTGGTTTGAATGGGTCAAGGATCCGAGCGACCCGAAGAGGAAGCAGCCCTACTCCATCAGGCTGAAAGAGGAAGGCCCGATGTTCTTCGCCGCGTTGGCGGAAGTGCATCAGGGGCTAGAGCCCGACCCGCAAGACGGCTTCGTGATCATCACCGCCGACAGCGATCAAGGGATGGTCGACATTCACGATCGGCGACCGGTAGTGCTGAGCCCAGAGCACGCCCGGGAATGGGTGGACCCCGGAACGACACTGGAGCGCGCCGCCGAGATCGCAAAGGAGTGCTGCAGGCCGACTGACGAATTCACCTGGTTCGAGGTTACCAAGGATGTCGGGAACGTGCGGAATCAAGGGCCACGCTTGATCGAGCGAAAAAAAAGGGCGGCATAATGCAGCCGTTTCTTACTGCTGATACAGTCACCACAACGGATGAGGATGCGCCAAGAATGACGAAAACCAGCCGAGTTATAGCCGTTGAAGCCCAAATCAACATCAAGCTATTATCAGACCATAATAAATATGAGGGCGAGCTAGACTTTGAAACTACTGACTCGCTGGGGCAAATTTTGTTCGTATCTATCTCGCTGGTCGATGAAATAGTCACCGTCAGGAACCCTGAACTGCGAATTGATGAAGACCTTTACGATGAGCTTAACAGAACGCTAGAGCCGTCATATTTTCTTGACGAGTTAAACAGCCAAAGTGTCCGTGCTATGTTCAGCGGTATGCACAGCGCGGCAGACAAGGTGCTGTCCACAATCAAGTATCATCTTAAGCACTATTCCATTCCTGAATCCTCCGGTTCATTCCGATCTATGAGATGGGGAGAGTCGCTGGAAAAGCTTAACATTGTGAGAGGACTATCCTTTGGGAAGCTAACCTTCATAATGGAGAACTTTTCTCACCGCCGGATAGACAAGGAGTGGCAGACGCTGGTACAGGCCTCTTTAGACTCAAAGATTGAGCCCTTACTCGCGATGAGGCATCTTCACCGAGCCAAAAATGAGGCTCGCCCTCACTACAAATGGATTGACGCGACCATAGCTGCCGAGCTGGCAGTCAAGGAAATATTAATCCGAAAATGTCCATATCTTGCAGAGATCCTTTTGGAAGTGCCGTCTCCACCGCTATCTAAACTATACGGAAAGCTAAGCGCGCGTTACTTAGGGGAAAGGTCGCCGTACGTCAATAAGTTACAGGAGGGTCAAACCGTACGTAATGAGCTAGTGCACCGTCCTGCTACGAAGTCGATAGATCCGCAAAAAGCTAACGACTACGTTGAGATGGTAAGCGACGCAATCTTCCATCTGATGTTCCTTGTATATCCTGAGGACATGCTGATACGGCATTCAGCGCCACCTGTTAATTCGCCAAACGAACCTCAAGAGGGTCAATGAGACAAGCGGACCGGATGTACATCTGCACTGCACTAAGAGCAGCTCGATCAGCAATGCTTCCGGCGCGAATATTGAAAGCGGATCGTCCAGGGGGCGCAGGGATTCCGATGGTTGCTACATCGCCAAGCCTAGCAGTTCAAATCTTTCTAATCCCGAATTGAGCAACCTTTACCTTGGAATCCTGCGCGATCCCGGTGGCCAGGTACAGCCCCATGCGCGAGGTGACGACGGTCTCGGTGACGTCGCCTGTGTACCGCTGCGTTTCAAGCGCGCCTTTCCAGTTCGCAGGCAGCGTGAACGGCTCCTGGCACTTGTCCATCGAGCGGTAATAGATGGTGGTGGACGTACCTGCCACCGGTTTGGTGATCATCAGCTCTGCTTCCCAGCCGAGGATGCCCCTGCTGTTGCCGACGATCTCCGGCGCAGAAACCATCTTGATGACGTCCCCTGCCAAGAGATTCGACAGCGTCACGTTCGCCGCTGGCTGCAGATAAATGTACCCGCCCGCGGCAGCCATGGTCCCGGCCAACTCGATACACTGCGCCTCGCCGGATGTCGCGAGCTCTTTGTACCAGCGAGTAGTGATGCCGGTCAGGCCAGAGCCAGAGGCTTTGTAGTTGTCCGCCAGCACCGATCCGGCGACCGGGTTGACCGATGCTTTGATGACCCCAGTGGTGCCGGTCATCAGATTGCATAATGACGGCCTTGGCAGAGGCCTAATCAAGGCTTGCCCAACGCATCCAGTTCATCTAGGTCCTAGATGTTTGAGCTGGGGCAACTCACGCAAAAAAAGGCGCCGTAGCGCCTTTTTTGCAGAGGAGCTACTTAGCTTTAGTGAACGTTTCAATCCCGTTGCGCAGATGGCTGGTGATCTTGCCGTCGTCCCCCAGCTGTAAGGCTATCTGCTTCTCTTTCGTCACAAGAAGCTTGTCGGACTCAGGATACAAAAAGACTTCCACGTCCATATAGCCGTGTTCGTCTTTATCAATGTGCGCCAGAGCACGATAGCCATCATCAGCCTTGGTAACTGTGAGTGTTTCGGACAACTTATCGGAATATTTCCAGACTCCAACAAAGTCCTTGCCCTTGTCACTGCAACCCACCAAGGCGGTGCAGGTCATGAGTGCGAAAACCAGATTTCTCATTTCATTTCTCCTTTTTGCAAATCTATTTCGTCCTTAGGGTTCAGCTTTTGCCACTCTTTCAGGACCCAGTCACTGGCACCACACCTATCTACGCTTGATTAGTGCTGTGCAGTGAGCCGGTGCAGATCATACAGGAAACGTTCATATGTCAGCGCCCGCCGTCTCCATCCCACTCAACAGGTAGCTACTGCCTTCCCAGTGAGCGAGCAACGAAGGATGAACGCCATGAAGTAACAGATAACTACCGGCCTACCGCATCAGGCGGCGCCGGCAAGCAAGGTTCACGTACGGAGGCGTTGTGAACAAGCAGATGTGAAAGCCCTGCACCGTCAGGGCTTTTCTTCACCCAGCGTTTACCCGTCAGCGCTCTCCCCTGCGCGCACTCGGCCTATGTCAAGCGGCCAGAGTGCTGACGAGTACACGCACAGAACGAGGAAAAGACATGCACCCACAAATTCAACAACGCGTGGATGGCCTCAACGCCATGCGCGCCCGCACTCATCTCGCCGTCGCGGAGTTCTACGCCATGATCGGTAAGAAGCCGCCTGCGCAGAAGACTCGCTACCAGGCCGTCGCAAAGAGCGCCAACGCTTGGCACATCGTGGAGATCAGCACCGGCAAGGTCGTTGGCTTCCGCTTTAGCTAAAGGGAGGCGGCCTATTACACCCATCAGCTGGAGTCACACGCTGCTGGCGTGGTGGTCCAACTGTCGCAGGCGGTGCTGCAATGATCGGCGAGAGCGTACCGGACCAGCACAAGCAGGCGATCGCCAAACTCGCAGCCCAGATCGATCACTTCCTTGCCACTGGTCACAGGATCCAGCACATCGAACAAGGCGTCAGCGCCAACGCGCCTTTGCTGGGCACCACGAATCATCTGGAAACGCTCAAGGCCAAGCGCGCCAAGCGTGCCCCGCGTATTCGCGCCTTGGCCAAGTCGGGGCTCATCGCTCGCCAGATCGGCATGAAGATCGGCATTGATACCCGCACCGTCACTCTCACCGCCCAAGAACACGGCATCACCTTCACCGCGGCCACCTGATGCGGCGCGTAAACCAATCAGCGAACCACCGTCGCCGCCAAACCCAACACAAACTCCCACCAAGCGGGCTTCCGGCCCCATCGGAGAAACACGCATGTCCATTCCCACAGATACCGCCGAATTCCTCGAAGAGCTGAACGGCGGGGCGTTCGCCAGCCAGATTGGGCACGCCCTCTCCGAAGTAGCCGCCGGGGTCGTCGATCACGGCAAAGCCGGCAAGCTGGTGATCACCCTGGACTTCAGCCAGATCGGGGCATCACACCAGGTGAAGATCCAGCACAAGCTCGATTACAAGGTGCCAACCAAGCGCGGCACTCGCAGCGAGAACACCAGCCTCGACACGCCGATGCACGTTGATAGCGGCGGCCGCATTTCGTTGTTCCAGGAAAAGCAGGATCAGCTGTTTAACCGCGACGAAGCTCCAATCAAGCCGCGCACCTGATCGACCGCATCCCCCCTCCCCCATAGAGACCAGAAATATGTCCCTTACGAAAGAAGCTGTACAGCTGATCACGGATACTGCGCTGATCGCCTCCGCAAAGGCGCTGGAAACGAATACGCCGACAGTCGTGCTGCCTGAAGGCGCAAAGATTGCCAGCCTGGAACAGTTCGGCGCGGGCCGTAGCCGCTTCCGAGGCACCTTCTCCACCAACTCGCTGCTGGACTTCAGCAAGTACGTCGTCGACCGTAGCGTCGCGGATGCCCAGGGCTTTATCAATCAGGATGAGATGAGCTGCGCTGTGCTGTTCAACCTTGGTGACGTGCTCGCACCAGGCCATGCAGATGACCGCGCGGTATTGAAACTGAAGCCAACGGCGGGCTATCAGGCAGTGCAAGCAATCAACGGCCGGGCACTGTCGCAGAAGGACATGAGCGACTGGATCGAGGACTGGCACAGCACTTTGTCGGCAGTTGGTAAGGACCTGCAGGCCATCAGCCTGGTCAAAGCCATCGCTGCGGTGCGCACCATTTCCATTAAGGCCACTTCGGAAAGCGACCACACCGTCAGCGAGACGCGCGCCAGCCGCAGCGCAATGGATGCCATTGAGGCGACTAGCAAAGAAACGCTGCCCACATCGCTGATCTTCTCAGTGGTGCCGTTCGGAGGCCTGTCGCTGCGCGAGATCATCCTGCGTATCTCGGTCATCACCAGTGGCGCGCAACCGGCACTCAAGCTGCGCTGGGTAGGTGAAGAGGTGCAGCGCGAGGAGATTGCTCAGGAGTTCAAGTCGGTGCTTGATCGCCAGATCGGTGAAGCAGCCAGGCTGGCCCTCGGCACGTTCACGGCCTAATCAGAGAAGGCGCAACTCATACGTTGCGCCCACTCCCACCGGTCACAACTCTAGGTAATCCAGCTCAGCGTCTATGATCGCTTCGGACTCCCTAGCAGCCGTGGTTGCGTACCGATAGTAGATATGCAGATCAAGGTCTGTGATTGAGCTGTCGCCATTATGAAACTGTAGACATCTCTGAAGAGCTAGCTTGAGCATACCGTCGTGCATGACGTTGCGTACCACATCAGCGCCATCTGAGGACTCAATCTTCGCCGAGATATATTCAACCTGCTCCAGTTTGTCTTGGGTAGCAGTGAGGCCTAGATGGCCACGCTCCGTGATGTTGGTCCACATGTGATCAATCATTGGCGTCTTCATTTCGTATCTCCTTGATCCGGCTCCATGCCGATCACACGTAATACCCCACCTCAATCCAAATAGCCACTATGTCGCATCCGGTCACGGAGGGCGGCGCACACATGGAGATCACCATGGACGACAGATACGAAACTAAACGCCGCGCCGCGATCGCGCAGCGCAAGGAAACCGAGCAGGACTATCGGGACCGGGCCGCAGAAAACATGGTTGATCACGAATACACTTGCATCGTCGATCAGAAAGACGCGGTGATCTGGCGCTGCAAAGCCGCAAAGAACACCTTCTACGCCTTCGACATCATGATGAGTCGTTTCGGGATTGCGGTCGTAGGTGACATCGACAACCTGACCTTCAGCGTGGGCCTGGGCTACGGCATTGAGTTTTTGGCCGGTGACGACGTGACTTACTACCTGCACACGAAACTCAGTGAGGTATGCAAGAACCGCAGTTTCAGCGAGCACCTATTCCGCGAAGTGCTGATGCGCAATATCGCCCAGGCTCTGCATGAAGAGTGCGAGGAAGATATGTTCGAATCGCTTCCTGACTGGCTTCAGGATCCTGATCGGGTTGACCCGGTCCACTGGCCTGAATTTCGACAGCTTGTACTCGCGAAGCGGCGAGACATGAGCCACACCGATGACCGCTGGATGCACTGGGACGACGCCCTCGATGCAGCGAAAGAAATCACTTTCACTGAAGAAGCAATGATCTTCATGCGCGATAACAGCGAGGCGCTTTACCTGGGTGATGAGTGGTACGAAAACCGAGTAGACGAGCCATCACGACGCCTGGTCCAGTGCCTGTACATGATTAACCACGCCGCCAAAGCGATCATGGCGCAGAAGGCTCAAGCTGCCGCCTGATCACCACAACGCATCAACCGCCACCTCAATAGCCAAAGCCGCTTTCCCACCGAAAGCAGGATCGAACGATAGGTCTCCAGGTATAGCTTCGATGGCCGCCTCGCTGAACTCATCCACATCCAGCCCGGTTTTTCGTGCCGCGAGCAGCACAGAACGCAAGGCCAGCTTTAGCACGTAAACACTGTCTTCAATCATCGCCGAACCCTTCTTGTTTGCCTAATGCCCTCATTTTCCCGCACGCCTCCTGACGAGGTAAACATGACCACCTGTTCAAAGGGCTGGTTCGGATGTAGTCCATTTCCCAACCGCATGGAATCGAACCATGACCATTACCGCACCGGTAATCCGCTACCACGGTGCCAAGTTCAGACTTGCGCCGTGGGTACTGCAACATTTCACGCCGCACACTTGCTACGTCGAATCGTTCGGCGGCGCCGCTGGCGTCCTCATGCAGAAGCCGCGCTCGTATGCCGAGGTTTACAACGACCTCGATGGTGACATCGTCAACTTGTTCCGGACGCTACAGGACACAACCACGCGAGAAGCGCTGACCGAGCGCCTGTTGCTGACGCCCTACTCTCGGGCAGAGTTCGAGCTTTCTTGGGAGTCGACTGACGATCCAGTTGAGCGCGCCAGGCGGACGATCATGCGGGCGCAGATGGGGTTCGGCTCTGCAGGCGCGACAAAGGGAGCCACAGGATTTCGAATTGACACGAAACGGCAGTACGGCACTGCCCAGTCACTATGGGCCGAATATCCCGACTCGCTCGCGGAAGTGGGGCGGCGGCTGGCGGGGGTGTTGATTGAGAACCGGCCGGCGATCGAGGTCATCACCGCACATGATGCGCCGACCACGCTTCATTACGTTGATCCACCCTACGTGCATGACACCAGGTACAGGGGCGCATCGAGTGGGCGGTATTACCGACATGAGATGGACGACACCGAACACCGAAAGCTGCTGAGCGTGTTGCTCGAGCTAGAAGGAATGGTCGTCCTTTCCGGGTACCCCAGCGAGCTTTATAGCGAGCTGCTTTTTCGGACTGGAGCTGTTACAGCACGTCGGCACGCATCTCCGCAGCGCGCGGCACTGCGAACCGCACCGAATGTATCTGGCTGAACCCCACCTGTGTCGATCGAGTAAGTCAGATCGGACTAGATCTCGGCGAACACGCCTGAGTTTTTATATTCTACGGAATCGGCTCATCAACCCAGCGGTAGGTAAATGATCCGCTCCCCAATGTGCTGAAAGGATGCCCTCCTAGTCCTGCTCGTTCGTGCACTGTTTCGATTAAAGACTGAACACTTTCCAAACCTCGTCTCGCATTGTGGATTTCGCAGAACCTCATCCAAGAAGGGTATTGCTGCTCCGAAGCAACATGCGGAACTTCATTCTCCGCTAGGACTTCATTCACCAAAACGGACTCTGTTCGTCCATGTGCCATGGCATTGCGAAATTTTAGTATCTCTGCGACATGTGGGTAGGCATCTTCAAGCTTAGTCGGGCTCATATTTAACGCATTGGCAATCGCCTCGAATTTCTCCCACACGCTAGGCCGGCCCTTTTTAAAAGAGATGTCCATTCCATGATCTTCTGGCCCCTCCAACAGATGGTTGATGTAGGCTTCGACAGTAAATGCTTGAAGTATAAGGCAATTCATTACTGGATAGAGCTGACCTTGAACTTCAGCTTCTGCCAATTCAAGGGCCCGCCGTGCGCCAGAGAACAAGTAAGAAAATGTCTTGGTTGTATTTATTCCAGTGTACTGCCCCGCCATGATCCGATCCTTTCCTGACGCTTAGACCGATGGATGCTATTAAGAAAAAACTGCAATCGCCATTATTCACGCGTTCACAAAAGCTATCCGAAGGTGAGCTTCCTGTTGGCGGTAACCGTAGACCATTTTCCTTGAATTACGCTTCACCAACGCACGTTGCGGAAGGCCGACGTTACCGCCTACTATTAAGAGCATCCTCCACAGCGCCGACACGACCACTTGCTGACTCCGCCTCAGAATAAGCGTCATCTGCGTCACCCTTAGCCTCCATCGCCAAGTAGAACGCCGATCCCGCAAGGACCAACGTCAAGAAGTTGGTCACAACCAGCGCCTTCAATAATTTATTTGTATCCATACCGCCTCCATTCTAAGCCTGCACAAATAACCTAAATCCCGGTATCACGCCACTGGCGAGGATCAGCAATGTCTTCAGACCATCCGCGCATAGTCTGCCAGTTTAGCTGCGGCGCCGCTTCGGCGGTGGCGACCAAGCTGGCGATCGCCGAATACGGCAGCACGCACGACGTGCACATCATCAACGCATTCCTTGCCAACGAGCACGAAGACAGCCGGCGCTTCCTGGCTGACTGCGAAGCGTGGTTCGGCAAACCGGTTACCGAGCTGCGCGATACCAAATACGGCGCAGACATCTTCGAAGTCTTCCGGCGTGAGCGGTATATGAAAAATCAATATGGCGCTCCCTGCACCAACCTGCTCAAGCGCCGGCTACTGGATACATGGAAGCAGCCAGGTGACGTCATGGTCTTCGGTTATACTGCCGAAGAGCAGGATCGGCTCGACACCTTCCGCGAGCGGAACCCTGATCGCCCTGTCACTGCACCGCTAATTGATCGCGGTCTGGGAAAGGAAGATGCAAAGCCATGGTGGAGCGCGCCGGTATTGAACTCCCCTTCATGTACCGCCTTGGGTACGACAACGCCAACTGCATCGGCTGCGTAAAGGGCGGCGAGGGATACTTCCGGGCCATTCGCGAAGACTTCCCTGCGCAGTTCGAAACGCTTTGCAAAGTGCAGGATCTGCTTGGCCCAGGCTCATACCTCCATCGGAACCGCACCACCAACGAGCGTTTCTCGCTGCGAAACCTCGGCGAAGGCCCGGTCCGCCGTAACGAGACAATCCCTGCATGCTCGTTTTTCTGCGAGATAGCCGAAGCGGACATTATCGCAAGCGCGTAACACCCACCTCCCACACCTTCACGCCACCGGCGAGGATCCCCTATGTCCGCACATCAGAAGAAACACCCGTTCGATTTCAAACCGCAGTACGGCCTTGGCTTTGATCCGCAAGACGATGAGATCGTCGTGGACTTCTTCTGCGGCGGTGGCGGCGCCGGTACCGGGCTGGAAATGGGCCTCGGTCGCAAGGTCAGCGTGGCGAAGAATCACAGCGCCAAAGCGATCAGCATGCACAGTATCAACCACCCGGGCGCCAAGCACTTCACCACCGACGTGTTCGACGGTGACCCGGACGCCGAGTGCGGCGGCAAAGCAGTCGGCTGGTTCCACATGTCGCCGGACTGCACACACCACACCCAGGCCGCCGGCGGACAGCCGCGCAAGCGCGAGATCCGCAACTTGTCGTGGATCGGTTTGAAGTGGGCAGGCAAGAAGCGGCCTCGAGTCATCAGCCTGGAAAACGTAAAGCAGATCCTGCAATGGGGTCCGCTGATCGCCAAGCGCGACAAAGCGACCGGCCGCATAGTCAAGCTGGTGCCAGGCTTGAACAAAAAGGGCAAAGAAGTCCTGGTGAAGGTGGTTGCCGCGCCCAGCGAGATCGTTCCGGTGACCCAGCAGTTCCTCGTCCCAAACCCAAAGCGCAAAGGCAGCACCTGGAAACGTTTTGTGGAGCTGCTGGAGCAGCACGGTTACGTCGTCGAATGGCGAGTAATCAAAGCGTGCGACTTCGGCGCGCCCACCAGCCGCGAACGCCTGTTCATGATCGCTCGATGCGACGGACTGCCGATCGTCTGGCCGGAGCCGACCCACGCGAAGAAGCCCGGCAAGGGCCAGCTGAAGTACCGCACCGCCGCCGAGTGCATCGGCTTCAGCAACTTGGGTAAGAGCATTTTCGACCGCAAAGATGAGCTAGCCGATGCCACCAAACGCCGAGTCGCCAAGGGGATGAAGAAGTTCGTCATCGACCACCCTGCCCCGTTTATTGTGCCGATCGCGAACTGGTCGACTGAGACGGTGCAGTCGCTGAACGATCCGCTGCGCACCGTGACGTCTTACCCCAAAGGTGGCGCATTCTCGGTGGTGAGCCCAATCATCGCACCAGCCACGCATCAGGGCAGCGACCGTATCAACGATCCACGTGAGCCGCTGCCGACGGTGACCTGCGCCAACCGCGGCGAACTGACATTGATCAGCCCTACGCTGGTTCAAACCGGTTATGGGGAGCGCGATGGCCAGCAACCGCGCGTGCCAGGTTTGGATCAACCGCTGGGGATCGTTGTCGCTGGAGGCGTAAAGCACGCGCTCGCCTCTGCGCACCTGGTGAAGTTCAGGCTTAACGACGAAGGCAAAGCGTTGGACGAGCCGCTGCCGACCATCACCAGCGGCGGCAACTACCAGCGCCCGGCTGGCGCGGCGCACGCCATGGGCATCGCCACCGCGTTCATGGCGCAGATGAACGGCGGCTTCAACACCACCGTCGCGAAAAGCCTCGAAGACCCGGTAACCACAGTGACGAACACTGGCAGCCAACAGCAGCTGGTAACGGCGACGCTGGTCACCAACACGACCGGCCACGCCCCGTCAGATATCGAAGGACCGGTACCGACGCTCACGACCGGGCAACACCAGATGCTCACCACGGCACATCTTCTGCACCTGCGCGGCAACTGCGACTCCCGGACCGCCACCGATCCACTCCACACGGACAGCGCCGGCGAGACACACCACGGACTCCTCACCGCTTTCATGGAGCGTCAGTTTGGCGCCAGTGTTGGCCAACACCTGGATGAACCCGCGCCGACCATCACGGCCGGCGGCGGAGGCAAGAGTTCGTTGGTCAGTTTAGAGTTGTCGCCGGAGCACGAAGAAGGCGCGTTGCGCGTTGCGCGTTGCCGCATTCCTGATCAGTTACTACGGCACGGAGAACATGAGCAGCTGCGACCAGCCCGCTCCGACGATTACCACAAAGGATCGCCTCGGCTTGGTCACCGTGATGGTGAAGGGCACGCCATATGTGATCGTCGACATTCGGCTGCGGATGCTGCAACCGGCCGAGCTATACCGGGCGCAGGGCTTGCCGCCGGACTACATCATCACGCACGGCGCCGACGGCAAGCCGTTCACGAAGACCGAGCAGGTTCACATGTGTGGGAACAGCGTTAGCCCGCCGCCGATGGCGGCGCTCGCGCGCGCTAATGATCCCTGGCGCGCGGCGCAACTCCAAGCTGTCGCGGCCTGACCAGTCGGAAGCCAAGATCGATGCTTGCTCCTTCTAGCGTGCTAGAGAGCTTCACGAGATCTAGCGACAGTCAGGGTCATGGGTTGAACTGCTTGAGGGACAGGATCCGGCTATACCGCCCTACTACGCTCCAGGCTTCGCTGAGTTTCCTTGGAAAACTTTTACGTACGTGAAATAACCGATCGCGATTTCAGCGATTGCCATAAGGCCAAATACGGCGCCGAACATAAACGAAGCCGCAGTGAAACCGATTGCAGCCACAGCAAGAAGCCCTTGGAGGACTTGCAGCGTTTTTGGATCAAGAGAAATTTTCCCGCTCAAAACTAGTCCTGCGGCCAGGCCGATCAATAGACCTACAACTATTCTCGCAAACATCTAATCAACTCCGTTGCTATTCAAGAATGGGGCGTTGTTTGCCAACTTAAGGTAGCGAAAAAACTCAGCTGACAACTCGACCTTGAGGATCCACGACTCTCGCAAAGGGATACTTTTCTCGAAGCCGAGCAAGCTCTTGCATGCAGCCCATTTCAGAACCGTAGGTTTTCGTTTGCCATTGCTGAGTGGCAGAGGACTTGTACTGCGCCTGGTAATTCGTAGACATGTGAACCTCCATGAAAAAATCTCATATAGCACAGCGCCACTACAAAGTAACCCTTCCTGATTCATTGACAAGCCTGCCGGTGTACGGCGGGCGGGAGACACCTGCATGTTCATATGTGCATCAACCAGCCTAAGGAGTTGCAAATCCCTAGGTGATCAAGTCCGTGTGAAAGCGCTTCGCCTGGGCGGCGGATGGGCCGAGGCCCGCGAAAATCTGGCAACAGAAGCCGAGCACTGGTTCGGGCGGGACCCAGTAGCAAATATCGACGACTGGAAAGCCGTAAAGAATGAAGTATTCAGAACCGAATGATCCTTCCACCAAACACCGCATCGCCCCCCGAAGGAGGTAGCACGTGAGCACAATCGAGTTCCTGACCCATGCGCAGGTGTGTGAGCTGACCGGCGCTCGCACCAAGGCTGGGCAAATCGCGGTGCTGGCACGTAACGGCATCCGCCATACCGTTAAACGTAATGGGTGGCCATGCGTAACAACCTCGGCCCTTATTGGAGCCAAAGAGCAACTGAAGCAGCACAGCGGCTGGCAGCCGCGTAAGGCTGGGTGATGGGAAGACGTCCAACCGAACCGGGAGCCATCACCAGGCTCAGGAAGAGAAAGCGCGGGAAGTTGACCTATTACTACTACGATCTCGGCGGGTCGCCACGCAGGGAGATATCGCTGGGCAAAGACTACGGCCTCGCCATTCTGGAATACGCAAAACTTGAGAAGGATCGGACGGCGACGGCGCATGTGAAGTCGGTCGTGACGTTCGCCTACGTGGCGAGCCGATACCTCGTCGAAATTCTCCCAACGAAAGCGGCGCGGACGCAGAAAGACAATCTGGCAGAGCTGAAGCAACTGCTGGCGTTCTTCGACGATCCGCCCGCCCCACTCGACGAAATCGAGCCTCAGCACATCAAGCAGTACCTGCGCGATCGAGGTAAGAAGGCGCCGATCAGGGCGAATCGCGAGAAAGCCCTGATGAGTGCCATCTGGAACTTCGCTAGGGAGTACGGCTACACGAGTTTGGCCAACCCATGCGCCGGCGTTAAGGGTCACAAGGAAACTGGCCGGGGGGTTTACATTGAGGATGACGTTTTTGCCAGCGTCTACGAGAAGGGTTGCGCGCCGCTGCGCGACACCATGGACCTGGCTTATCTAACTGGGCAGCGGATGGCTGACGTGCTGAAGATGGACGAGCGAGACATCGCCGGTGGCTACCTGTCAATCCGGCAGAATAAAACGGCGGCGATGCAGCGTATGGAGGTGGCAGGTCAGTTGAAGGTGGTGCTGAAGCGCATTTCAGCTCGCAAAGCTGCGCTAAAGGTCAGGTCGAAAAAGTTGATCGTCACCGTTGAAGGCGCGGCAATGACCAGCGCCATCCTCCGCAAGCGTTTCGATGATGCCAGGGAAGCTGCGGGCGTGCCAAAGGCTGACTTCCAGATGAGGGATCTTCGCGCCAAAGCAGGCACGGACAAGGCAGAAAGCAGTGGTGACATCCTGCAGGCGAAAGACCAGCTGGGACACACCACCGTCGCCATGACGGAGCATTACATCAGGAAGCGGAAAGGCAAGAAAATCACCTCCACAAAGTGAATTGCGGAAAGAATTCTCGATTGCGGAAATTTGGAGACAAAAAAGGCGCTTCGGAATACCCCGTAAGCGCCTGATTTTAAATGGTGCCCCGAGCCGGAGTCGAACCGGCACATCCTTTCGGACGACGGATTTTAAGTCCGGTGTGTCTACCAATTTCACCATCAGGGCGGTAGCACATATCAACCTTGACCTCCGCGTGCTGTGTAGCGAGGCCAGCTGATAAGAGTGGGGAATATATACACCCGCAGCCCTGGAGGCAAGTTCAAAGCTTTCGGATTCAATTGGTTACGTTTGTTTACCGTCGCAAGCTCGATACCTTGTCTATGCTCTCTCCCAGCGAAGGGTGACACGCTGGCGCAGCTGTCTTCCCTTCTTTTGACAAACTGAATGAGGTGTCTATGAAATCCGCTTTGTGGCTTGGCCTGATTGGAGCATTTTCGGTGAGCGCTCAGGCGGCGTCGCTCAATGTCCCAATGAACCTGGTGAGCGCCGATGGCGCCCCACAGCCTGTTGGCGAGGTCAATATCAGCGAGACAGCTTATGGGCTGGTATTCACCCCCGAGCTGAAATCCCTACCCGCCGGCATTCACGGTTTTCATGTTCACGAAAAAGCGAGTTGCGATTCGGGCATGAAAGACGGCAAAAAAGTCGCGGCACTGGCAGCAGGCGGCCACTTCGACCCGGAGCGCACCGGCAAGCACCTGGGCCCCTATGGCGAGGGCCACTTGGGTGACCTGCCGGCGGTCTATGTCAACGCCGATGGGGTAGCCAATTATCCCGTGCTCGCACCACGCTTGAAGAAGATTTCCGACATCAAGGGTCACGCGCTCATGATCCATGTGGGCGGCGACAACCATTCGGATATGCCGATGCCATTGGGCGGTGGCGGTGATCGCATGGCCTGCGGTGTTATCTGATCGAGCTCAAATCGCGCTTGGCTTCCGCCGAACCGGTAACGGAGAAGAGTGGCTTGGGATGTGGGCGATCGTTTCTTGGCGTGTTGCGGAAACGATGGTCAGAGTTGCGGAGACTCTGGCCATTATGCCACCCACAAAAAAGCCCGTAAGACGTTGATCTTACGGGCTTTAAATGTGGAGGCCGAGGTCGGAATCGAACCGGCGTAAGCGGATTTGCAATCCGCGGCATAACCATTTTGCTACTCGGCCTCAAACGCTCAACGATCTAACCACTACCGCTAAACGCATACAAACTGGAGCGGGAAACGAGACTCGAACTCGCGACCCCGACCTTGGCAAGGTCGTGCTCTACCAACTGAGCTATTCCCGCTTTGTGTGGGCGCCATTCTATACACTCAAATGACCCCGTCAACCCCTTGATTTAAAAATACTTATTTTTCATCCGTGGTCGTCCGCAGATGCGGCCATGCCGCGCGCAGGTATTGCACCATCGACCACAGTGTAAGGCCCGCCGCCACCATCAACAGCACGTAACCCAACACCACCCAGAAGGTAAACGCAGGCGGGTTGGCCAGCAGGATGACCAGCGCAAGCATCTGCGCAGCGGTTTTCCATTTGCCCAGGTTCGACACGGCTACCTGTGCCCGCGCCCCCAGCTCGGCCATCCACTCGCGAAGCGCCGAGATGACGATCTCGCGGCCGATGATCACAGCGGCGGGCAGCGTGAGCCAAAGGTTGGCGTGGGCTTGTACCAGCAACACCAGCGCAACGGCCACCATCAATTTGTCAGCCACCGGATCGAGAAACGCCCCGAACGGTGTGCTCTGCTCCAGGCGTCGTGCCAGGTATCCGTCCAGCCAGTCGGTCGCGGCTGCCAGGGCAAATACCGAACTGGCGGCCATGTAGCTCCAGTGGTACGGCAGATAGAACAACAGAATGAAGATCGGAATCAGCAGGACACGTAATACGGTGATCAGATTAGGGATATTCATCGGCACAACTGGCTACGAGGTGAGCGAGCATTCTACTCGCTGTGCAGGTTTGCATAAATCGACTCTGCGAGCTTTTTGCTGATTCCCGGCGCCTTGGCGATTTCTTCGATGCTGGCCCGGGACAATTCCTGAAGACCGCCGAAATGCTTGAGCAGATCGCGACGGCGCGTCGGGCCCACGCCTGCAACGCCTTCCAGGGTTGAAGTACGACGGGTTTTACCGCGTCGCGCACGGTGCCCGGTGATGGCAAACCGGTGAGCTTCGTCGCGGATTTGCTGGATCAAATGCAGCGCGGGGGAATCGCCCTTGAGGGTGAACTCATGGGCCGCATCGTTCAAGTACAGCGTCTCGAACCCAGCCTTGCGTGTAGCGCCCTTGGCGACGCCCAGCAAAATCAGGTCGGGGATCGCCAACTCGTTCATCACGTCGCGGGCCATGCTCAACTGGCCCTTGCCGCCGTCCACCAGCAGGATGTCCGGCAGTTTTCCCTCGCCGTCCTTGATTTTGCTGAAGCGACGGGTAAGGGCCTGGTGCATGGCGGCGTAGTCGTCCCCCGCCGTGATGCCTTCAATGTTGTAACGGCGGTAATCCGATTTGATCGGCCCCTCGGGACCGAACACCACGCACGACGCCACCGTCGCTTCACCACTGGAATGGCTGATGTCATAGCATTCCAGACGCTGCGGCGGCTCCTCGAGTTTGAGCACTTGGGCCAACGCTTCAAAACGCGCAGTGACGTGCTGCCGGTTGGCAAGCCGCGCCATCAGTGCCTGCTCGGCATTGGTCACGGCGAGTTGCTGCCAGCGCGCACGGGTGCCACGCACCCGATGGCTGATGATGATTTCGCGGCCGCGTGACGCATCGATGGCGTCGATCAGCGCAGGGAAATCCTCGCTGACCACGTTGACGATAACTTCGCCGGGCAATTCGCGCTCGCCACCGCCCAGGAAATACTGGGCCAGGAAGGCGGACATCACCTCGCCCACCTCCTCCTCGATCCCGACCTGAGGGAAGAAATTCTTGCTGCCCAACACCCGCCCGCCACGCACGCTGATCAGATGGACGCAGGCGCCGCCCGGATTGACGAACGCCGCCACGACGTCAACGTCGCCGTTCCCGCCGTCCATGCTCTGCTGATCCTGAACACGGCGCAGCAGCCCGATCTGATCTCGCAGCTCGGCGGCGTGCTCGAAATCCAGGTTCATTGCCGACTTTTCCATCAGCGCATTGAGTTCGTCGGTGAGGGCATTACTGCGGCCTTCCAGGAACATCACCGAGTGACGCACGTCCTCGTTGTAGATCTGCGGCTCGACCAGGTTCACGCACGGCGCCTTGCAGCGCTTGATCTGGTACTGCAGGCAAGGCCGCGTGCGGTTCTTGTAGAAGCTGTCTTCGCACTGACGAACGTGAAAAGTCTTCTGCAGAATGCTTAGGCTTTCGCGAATGGCGCCGGCGCTGGGGTAAGGCCCGAAGTAGCGGCCCTTGGCCTTTTTAGCGCCACGATGGATGCTCAACCGCGGAAATTCGCCGTCGGACAGGTGCACGTAGGGGTAGGATTTGTCGTCGCGCAGCAGGATGTTGTACGGCGGGCGCGACTCCTTGATCAGGGTTTGTTCCAGCAGCAGCGCCTCGGTTTCGTTGGCGGTGATGGTGGTTTCAACCTGAGCGATCCGCGCGACCAATGCGCCTGTTTTCGGGGCGTGGCCGGTCTTGCGGAAATAGCTGGCGAGGCGTTTCTTTAAATTCTTGGCCTTGCCGACGTACAGCAGCTTGCCGTCGATATCGAACATCCGATATACGCCGGGGCGGCCACTGCAGGTGGACAGAAAAGCACTGGGATCAAACGGCTGGGTCATTTATGCGCTGGCGTCGACCATGCCATGACGAACGGCCAGCAGGGCCAGCTCAACGTCACTGCTGATCGACAGCTTCTCGAATATGCGGTACCGGTAGGTATTCACGGTTTTGGGGGACAGGCAAAGCTTGTCGGAAATCGTCTGCACTTTCTGGCAGCCGACAATCATAAGGGCAATCTGGATTTCCCGCTCGGACAAGAGATCGAACGGCGAATTGCTGGTCTGCGGCTGGAACGATTTGAGTGCCAGTTGCTGGGCGATCTGCGGGCTGATGTAGCGCTGCCCCGCGAACACCAGGCGAATGGCCTGAACCATCTCGGTCAGACCGGCGCCCTTGGTCATGTATCCCGCCGCGCCGGCCTGCAGCAGCCGTGTGGGAAACGGATCTTCTTCGCACACCGTCACCGCCACCACCTTCATGTCGGGGTGGCTGCGGATGAGCTTGCGCGTGGCTTCCAGTCCGCCGATGCCAGGCATCTTCACGTCCATCAGCACGACGTCGGGTTTCAGCTCACGGGCCTTCTGCAACGACTCTTCACCGGACTCGGCCTGCCCCACCACCTGCAAGCCTTCGATATCGGCCAACATGCGCGTGATACCTGTCCGAACCAGATCGTGGTCATCGACAACCAGCACCCTAATCAAGCAGACACCTCACCGAACGATTCATGGCGGCTACCCGCCACGTTAGCAAAAGAAAGTACGCGACCCGCTCTGGAGCACTGCTCGTGCATATGTGCCAGATGATCTACAACGATGCCGACAAACTATCATCATCGACCGCAAAACTTGATAAAAATCTTCAAACATACGACCGCTGAATCCCTCGCAAAGTATTAAGGCTTCCTATCCGGAGCATAGCTGCTCTGGTATTCAGCCAGGGTAGTCGTCAGCCGGCAGATGGCATCCTGCTCTTCCTTGCCGAGGGTGCGGTAACTGCCCACCATCCACTCCTCGTTTTCACTCAGGCTGACGATGGGCACGGGGGTGCGCGACCCCGTCAGCACGTACAACACATCAACACCGCGAAGGGCGACCCGGGCCAGGTAATCGGCCTTGGGCGTGCGCTCGCCGTTTTCATACTTGCCCTGTGCATTGGCTTCCACGCCGCCGATTTCACCGAATGCGCGTTGTGAAAGCCCCAAGCGCTCACGCTCTTCCCTAATTCGGGCACTTATTCCACTCATTTGAATGTATAGCCTTGTTGACATCACTCTTTTGAGTGATAGAATCGAAATAATTTGAACGAACTTGAACGGTTTTGAACTATGCCCGGAATCCGTACTGCCGCACAAGCCAAGGCTTGGCTGGAACAGCAAGGCAAATCGGTTCAAGAGTTTGCCAGGGAGCACAACGTGGACCCGGCGACGACCTATCAAGTGCTGTCCGGGCGAAAGAAGGGACGGCGGGGCGAGTCGCACAAAGTCGCGGTGCTGCTGGGAATGAAGATCGGCGTGATACCGCTTGAAGGCGGCCCTGCGAAAGTGCCTGAGAACTGAATCGGCATTTTGCCGTTTTAACTGCTTCTTGGTAAGCAGCCGGCCTCAATCACCCCGATTGCAATTTCCAATTGAAGAATCCGACGGGTCTGAAGTAAGCTCGGCGGCATTCCACGGAGACAGACCATGTTGCCTTCCCCTTTCACCCAGTTGTTCGCCGCCGACGGTTCACGTCTGGCCGAGCGTGCGGCTGCCTGGAATGCGACAGCATCTATCGCTCCTGCATCTTATTTTTATGGGTATTGGTTTAGCCACTGGCGCGCCTGATACCCACACGGCGCCCTGAACTTCGGGACGCCCACCAGAGATAACTCTCACCCCCGGTCGGCTTCCCGACCGGGGGTTTTGTTTTTCTGGGCCACCCATTTTTGACCGATTGATTTGAGGAACTGCACATGAACCACACCCACTATTACCGCTACGACACCGACTTCGCCTGGCGATTTAGCAACCTCCGCTCGGGACAGCCTGCCGCCTCCGATCGGTCACTGACAGGTGGCATCGCCCTGCTCACAGCCAATCCGGCCAATTGTCGAACACCCCAGTAGGTCCGCGCGGGAACGCCCGCCGACCAGGAAGCCAGCACATGAATTCGCCCGTAGTCCGCAACACCCTCATCGATCTGCCGTCCAGCGCCGTCACCCTGAATGACAGCTGCCCTGCCCCGAAACGCCTGCCCACGCCGTTCGCGCTGAAACATCAGCTGCCGCTGGACGCTGCCATGACCGCACAGGTCGCCGCCCACCGTCAGTCGATTCGCGCCATTCTCAATGGTGAAGATTCGCGCCTGCTGGTCGTGGTCGGCCCGTGCTCGATCCACGATCCCCATGCCGCCCTTGAATACGCCGAGCGCCTGGCCCGTCTGGCTGCCGAAGTCAGCGACCAGATGCTGCTGGTGATGCGCGCCTACGTCGAGAAGCCCCGCACCACGGTGGGCTGGAAAGGCCTGGCGTACGATCCCTCGCTGGATGGCAGTGACGACATGGCCGAGGGCCTGGTCCTGTCACGGCAGTTGATGCGTGAAATGGTCCGCCTCGGCCTGCCTATCGCCACAGAGCTGCTGCAGCCGATGGCGGCGGGTTACTTCGATGACGTCCTGAGTTGGGTGGCGATTGGCGCAAGAACGACCGAATCGCAGATCCACCGGGAAATGGCCAGCGGCCTCGGCGTGCCCACGGGCTTCAAGAACGGCACCGACGGCGGCATTTCCGTCGCCTGCGACGCCATTCGCTCGGCGGCCCACGCGCACCGGCATTTCGGCATGGATTCCCAGGGCCACCCGGCGATTATCGAGACGTCGGGCAATCCCGACACTCACATCGTGCTGCGCGGCGGTCACGGCGGTCCCAACTATGACGCGGCCAGTGTCGCCGCGGTGAATGCCAGCCTGGCGAAGCACCGCATGGCCGCGCGCATCATGGTCGATTGCAGTCACGCCAACAGCGGCAAGGATCCGCTGCGTCAGCCGGCCGTATTCAACGATGTGCTGCAGCAACGACTGGCCGGCGACCGAACACTGATCGGCATGATGCTGGAAAGTCACTTGTTCGAAGGCTGCCAGCCCTTGAGTGCTTCACTCAAATACGGCGTGTCAGTGACGGACGCGTGCCTGGGCTGGGAGTCCACCGAGCGCCTGCTGCGCGAGGGCGTGAACAGACTGCGCTACAGGTAACATTTGCAAACGGGAAGCCGGTGCCAGCCATGCGTCCGGCTTCCCTCCGCGGCGTCGTCGTTGTCAGCCACCGCCCGTCACAGCTAAGACGCCGATCGTGGGAAAGCGCCCCACCCACCCGGCGGATTTGGGCCGAAACGGCTGCGCCTTTTCCAGCCTCCCAGGCAACCAAGGCCTGTAGCGGTCAAAGGCCCTCCACAACCTGCCTCGACCGGCGCATTGCCATGCACCGCCGCGCCCTTCCCCTATCACTTCCGCTGGTTAAGCTCGATACCTCTCCGCCATTCAAGGAATGATCGACATGTACCGGGAAGTCACCACCAAGTACCCCCTTCTACTGGTCCACGGCCTGTTCGGTTTTGACCGGATCGGCAAGGTGGACATGTTCCATGCCATCCCCGAGGCGCTGGAGAAAGCCGGCTGCAGGGTTCATGTGCCGGCGCTGTCCGGCGTCCATGACAACGAAACCCGCGGCGAGCAGTTGATTGACCAGATCGAACGCTTCCTGCGCCGCACCGGTTACCTGAAGGTCAACCTGATCGGACACAGCCAGGGCGCGCTGACCTCCCGCTATGCCGCCGCGCTGCGCCCCGACATCGTGGCGTCGGTCACCTCGGTGAGCGGACCCAATCACGGCTCGGAAGTGGCCGATCGGGTACGTCGGGCGCTGACGCCCGGGGCGATGCCTGAAGCAGTCGCATCACGGATGGCCGCAGGTTTCGCGCATTTTCTTGCGCTGTTGAGCGGCAACGCGGACTTGCCCCAGCACCCGATTCAGGCGCTGGATGCGCTGACCACCGAGGGCGTAGCAGCGTTCAACCGCAAGTATTCCCAAGGGCTGCCATCGACGTGGGGCGGCGAAGGCGCCGAACGGGTCAACGGCGTTCACTATTACTCGTGGAGCGGCTGCATCGACGGATCGCTGTTGTCCGAAGGCCGCAATGCCATGGACCCGCTGCACCTGGCATTGCGCAGTTACGCGCTGCTGTTCGAGAAGGAAGCTGCATCCAATGACGGGCTGGTGGGCCGCTTCAGCTCCCACCTGGGCAAGGTGATCCGCTCCGACTACCCGATGGACCATGTGGACTCAATCAATCAGAGCGCCGGTCTGGTCCGCAAGCAGGTCGATCCGGTAAAGCTGTACGTGGACCATGCCGGTCTGCTGTTCAGCAAAGGTCTTTGAGCGACGATGTCGTCTGTCACGGCAAGACAAAGGCGCCTGAACTTTCTCGGGAAACGCGGCCCTTATTCCGGTACGCTCGTTTCTTTTTTTTTCACAGGAGTCATCAAAATGGCCAAAGCCACTGCCCGCCACATCCTCGTATCCAGCGAAGAGAAGTGCAACGAACTCAAAGCTCAGATCGAAGGCGGCGCTGATTTCGCCGAAGTCGCCAAAGAGAACTCCAGCTGCCCGTCCAGCCGTCAAGGCGGCGACCTCGGCTCCTTCGGGCCGGGTCAAATGGTCAAGGAATTCGACACCGTGGTGTTCAGCGCACCGGTGAACGTCGTCCAGGGCCCGGTGAAAACACAGTTCGGTTATCACCTGCTGGAAGTGACCAGCCGCCAGGACTGATCCTCCGCGCTGCTGCACGAACGGCCCGCCCTTGAAAGCGGGCCGTTTGTTTATCGGATCCCTGCTCCAGCGCTGTATTGTCCGGTTACAAAGGCTTCGGCTTTGCGGTACCTTGCCACCGGGGTAACCAATAAAAAAACCGGAACGGCCAGCCGCGCCGTCATGACCTTCAACCCTGATATTGGTCACCAATGTCAGTCAGGATTCGTGCAATGCGTTTTGTTTTGTCATCGCTGATGGTTGCAACACTCGTCCTCGTTTCAGGTTTTCAGGTTCTGTCCGCCGCCCCTCAACACGCGTTGACCGTTTACGGCGAGGCGCCACGCTATCCGGCGAATTTCGAACACTTCGATTACGTGAATGCCGCCGCTCCGAAAGGCGGGAGCATGCGCCGCTCGGCGCAGGAAATCGGCCAGTTCGATCACATCATGCCGTACCTCGACAAAGGCACCGGCGTCTCCCAGGTCAACGGCTTGCTTTACTCGCCCCTGGCAGTCAAGTCGCTGGACGAGCCCTACACCGTGTATGGCCTGATCGCAGAGAAAATGGAGCGCGCTGCCGACGGCATGTCATTGCGTTTCTACCTGAGCCCCAAGGCGAAATTCTCCGACGGCTCGCCCATCACCGCCGAAGACGTGCGCTACACCTACAACCTGCTGATGACCCAGGGCAGCCTGTCGTACCGCACCGAGTTTCAAGACGTCAAAGGCCTCGAAGTCGAGTCGCCGACGCAGATCCGCTTTGATTTCAAAAGCAGCGAAAGCCGCACCCTGCCGCTGGATCTGGCCTCGCTGCCAGTGTTTCCCGAACATTGGTGGAAGGACCGCGACTTTGCCAACGGCGGCGGCTTCGAGATCCCGGTGGGCAGCGGCCCGTATCGCATCGGCAAGGTCGACCCCGGTCGCAGTGTCACCTTCGAGCGCAACCCCGACTGGTGGGGCAAGGACTTGCCGGTCAATCGCGGCCAGTACAACTTCGATCATTTCAGCGTCGAGTATTTCGGCGACACCGACGTCGCCCGTCAGGTGTTGCGCGGTGGCGGTTACGACTACAACCGCGAATATTCCGCCACCGGTTATTCGATCGGCTATGACAGCCCGGCCTTGACCGAAGGCCGTCTGCAGCGGGCGCACCTGGCCAAGGGCGCGGTGCAGAGCTCACAGGGTTTTATCTTCAATCTGGACCGTCCGAAGTTTCAGGACCGTCGCGTGCGTCAGGCGCTGGCGATGCTGTGGGATTTTGAGTGGACCAACAAACAGATGATGCGCAACGTCTATGTGCGCCAGAACAGTTACTTCTCCAACAGTGATCTGGCGGCGACAGCGCTGCCCACCGAGTCCGAGCTGAAGATTCTTGAGCCGTTGCGCGGTCAGGTGCCGCCGGAAGTCTTTACCACGGTGTTCCAGACGCCGAAAACCGATGGCAGCGGCTTCATTCGCGACAAACAGCTGCAAGCCCTGGCGTTGCTCGAAGAAGCAGGCTGGATGCCCCAGGGTGACAAGCTGGTCAACGCCCAAGGCGAACCGTTGAGTTTTACTTTTCTCAACGGCCAGAGCGGCTTCGAGAAAATCCTGCTGCCCTACAAGCGCAATCTGGCGCAGATCGGCATCGATTTCGAAATCCGCCGCATCGACTCGGCACAGTACCTGAACCGGGTCATGGCCCGGGATTACGACATGATCGTCACCGGCTATGGCGTTTCGACTTCTCCCGGCATGGAGCTGTACAACAACTTCGGCTCGAAAGTCGCCACCGATTCCGGCTCCAGCAACTACATGGTCCTGCGCGACCCGGCCGTGGACACGCTGATCGAGGGCCTGGCCAAGGCCGACAGCAAGCCCGCGATGATCGATTACGCCCATGCCCTGGACCGAGTGCTGCAGTGGGGTTTCTACTGGATTCCCAACTATTACCCGCCCGGCTCGTCCACGGTGTGGTGGAACCGATTCGGCATTCCCAAGGTGCAGGCCAGCAACAGTGAGGCCATCGACACCTGGTGGGAAGTCAGCCCCCAGGCACTGACCAACGAAGAGTTCGCCCGACAACGGGGCGCTTCGGCCATTCCCTCGGAGGTCAAGTAATGCTCGGCTACCTGATGAGGCGCCTGCTGCTGATCATTCCGACGCTGCTGTGCATTCTGTTGGTCAACTTCTTCATCGTGCAGGCCGCGCCCGGCGGGCCGGTCGAGCAAGCCATCGCCAAGCTGCAAGGGGTGGCCGGGGGCACGATTGGCGCCGGCCACACCGAAACCATGAACGCCGGCCAGTCCCGGGCCAGTCGCGGCCTCGATCCCAAGCTGATCAAGGAAATCGAGCATCAATACGGCTTCGACAAACCCTTGCATGAGCGCTTGTGGCTGATGCTGAAGAACTACGCGCAGCTGGATTTCGGCAACAGCTTCTTTCGCGGCGCCAAGGTGACGGACCTGATCCTGCAGAAAATGCCCGTCTCTATCTCACTGGGGCTGTGGGCAACATTGATTACCTACCTGGTGTCGATCCCCCTGGGCATCCGCAAGGCGGTCAAGCACGGCAGCCACTTCGACATCTGGAGCAGCACGGCCATCATCATCGGTTACGCGATGCCGGCCTTTCTGTTCGCCATGCTGCTGGTGGTGCTGTTTGCCGGCGGCACGTCGCTGAGCTGGTTCCCGGTGCGCGGCCTGGTGTCCGAAAACTTTGATCAATTGAGCACCCTGGGCAAGATCGCCGACTACTTCTGGCACCTGGTATTGCCGGTGACGTCGCTGGTGATTGGCGGCTTCGCGACGCTGACCATTCTGACCAAGAACTCCTTCTTGAACGAAGTCACCCGCCAGTACGTGGTGACCGCCCGGGCCAAAGGCCTGAGTGAGCGGCGGGTGCTTTACGGCCACGTTTTCCGCAACGCGATGTTGCTGATCGTGGCCGGCATTCCCCAGGCGTTCATCAGTGTGTTCTTTGCCGGTTCGTTGATGATCGAAGTGATCTTCTCCCTCGACGGCCTCGGCCGCATGAGCTACGAAGCCGCGGTGTCCCGGGACTACCCGGTGGTGTTCGGTTCGCTGTTCATCTTCACGCTGTTCGGGTTGCTGATAAAGCTGGTCGGGGACATCTGCTACACCCTGGTCGACCCCCGAATCGACTTCAGCGCGAGGAATGCGTGATGCGCAGACTGTCTCCGGTGGCTCGCCGTCGCTTCGAGCGTTTTCGCAATAACCGCCGCGGCTGGTGGTCGCTGTGGCTGTTCTGCGGGCTGTTCGTGCTCAGCCTGTGCGGCGAACTCATCGCCAACGACAAACCCCTGGTGCTGAGTTATCAGCACGAACTGTATTTCCCCGCCTTCAAGCGCCACACCGAGCAGGAATTCGGCGGCCAGCTGCCGTTTCAGCCGGATTACCGCAGCGATTACGTGCGTCAGCTGATCAGCAAGGGCGACGGCTGGATGCTGTTTCCGCCGATCCCGTTCAGCGATGACACACCCAACTATGACCTGAACAAGCCTGCGCCGAGCCCGCCCTCCTCGATCAACTGGCTGGGCACCGACGATCAGGCCCGGGACGTGCTGGCCCGGGTGATTTTCGGCGCGCGGGTGTCGATTCTGTTTGCCTTGGCGCTGACCTTCATCAGTGCGCTGATTGGCATCGCTGCCGGCGCATTGCAGGGCTATTACGGCGGCTGGGTGGATTTGCTCGGCCAGCGCCTGCTGGAAGTCTGGTCCGGCCTGCCGGTGCTGTACCTGCTGATCATTCTGTCGGGCTTCGTCGAGCCGAATTTCTGGTGGCTGCTGGGGATCATGGCGCTCTTTTCATGGCTGGCGCTGGTGGACGTGGTGCGCGCCGAGTTCCTGCGCGGGCGCAATCTGGAATACGTCAAAGCGGCGCGCGCGCTGGGATTGAGTGATCGCAAGGTGATCCTGCGGCACATCCTGCCCAACGCGATGAACGCGACCCTGAGCTATCTGCCGTTCATTCTGACCGGGGCGATTTCCACGCTGACCGCGCTGGATTTCCTCGGCTTCGGCATGCCCGCCGGCAGCGCGTCCCTGGGCGAGCTGATCGCCCAGGGCAAACAGAACCTGCAGGCGCCATGGCTGGGCTTCACGGCATTTTTCACACTGGCGCTGATACTGTCGCTGCTGGTGTTTATTGGCGAGGCCCTGCGGGATGCCTTCGACCCGAGGTCCTGAGATGTCCGAAAACCTGATCGAAATCCGCGACCTCTCGGTGTCGTTCAACGGCCACACGGTGGTCAAGCACCTCAGCCTGGACATCCCGGCCGGCGAGTGCCTGGCATTGGTCGGCGAGTCGGGCTCGGGCAAATCGGTGACTGCCCACTCGATCCTGCAACTGCTGCCCCAGGCCGGCACACTGAGCACCGGCAGCATTCGTTATCGCGGCAAAGAGCTGGTCGGCGCCGATGGCAACGTCATGCGCGAGCTGCGGGGCAATCAGATCGCGATGATCTTTCAGGAGCCGATGACATCGCTGAACCCCTTGCACACCGTGTCCCGCCAGATCGGCGAAACCTTGTTGCTGCATAAGGGGATGGCCGGCAAGGCAGCCCAGGCGCGGATCATCGAGCTGCTGGAGCTGGTCGGCATTCAGCACCCGAAGAAGCGCCTGAAGGCCTACCCCCATGAGTTGTCCGGCGGTCAACGCCAGCGAGTGATGATCGCCATGGCGCTGGCCTGCGAGCCGGAACTGCTGATTGCCGATGAGCCGACCACGGCGCTGGACGTGACGGTGCAGCGCAAGATCCTGCTGCTGCTCAAACAGCTGCAGCAACGGCTGAACATGTCGCTGTTGCTGATCAGCCACGACCTGAATCTGGTGCACAGCATCGCCCAGCGGGTGTGCGTCATGCGCGCCGGGGAAATCGTCGAGGAGTCCAATTGCCAGCTGTTGTTCAAGAACCCGCAACACCCTTACAGCCGCTTGCTGCTGGACGCGGAACCGGCGGGCGAGCCGTTGCCCCGGGACACCCGCGAGAAGGTGCTGGAGGTCGACAACCTGCGCGTCTGGTTCTCCCTCGGCGGCGGGATTTTCAACCGGCACCACGAGTACCTGAAAGCCGTCGATGACATCAGCCTGAGCATCGAGCGCGGCAAAACCCTGGGCATCGTTGGCGAATCCGGCTCGGGCAAGTCGACACTTGGTCAGGCCATCCTGCGCTTGCTGGAATCCCGTGGCAGTATCCGCTTCAAGGGTCATGGGCTGGACAGCCTGAATCAGAAGCAGATGCGCCCATGGCGCAAGCAGATGCAGGTGGTGTTTCAGGACCCTTACGGCAGCCTCAGCCCGCGCATGTCGGTGGCACAGATCATCAGCGAGGGCCTGGAAGTTCACAGCGACCTGGACAAGGTCAGCTGTGAGGCCGAAGTGATTCGCGCGCTGGAGGAAGTCGGCATCGACCCGTCGAGCCGGCACCGCTACCCCCACGAGTTTTCCGGTGGGCAGCGGCAACGTATCGCCATTGCCCGCGCCCTTGTGCTTAAACCTGCCTTGATATTGCTCGACGAACCGACCTCTGCGCTGGATCGCACCGTGCAGAAGCAGGTCGTCGCGTTGTTGCGTCAGTTGCAGGAACGGCATGGCCTGACTTACCTGTTCATCAGTCACGACCTGGCGGTGGTCAAGGCGCTGGCCCATGACCTGATCGTGGTCAAGGACGGCAAGGTGGTCGAGCGCGGCGCGAGCCATGATGTGTTCGATGCGCCACAGCACCCCTACACCCGGGAATTGCTGGCGGCAGCACACCCCGGTTTCAACTGAAGCCATTTTGAATCTGTAGTCTGTGCGGCCAGATGCCGAGGAACAGGAAGGACGGAACCGCACATGAAAGACAGTGAGAGCCTGAAGGATTACCGACGCGTTCGGCGACTGGCGATTCGTTCGCTCTTCGAGATCATCGAGCAGTCCAGCGAAGGCACGGTCATCGTCGACCGCGACGCGCGCATCGTCTGGATCAATGAGCGCTACGCACGCCGCTTTGGCCTCGAAGACCCCAGCCGCGCGGTGGGTCAGCCCTGCGAACAGGTGATTCCCGGCAGCCTGCTGCGTCAGGTGGCGAGCAACGGTCAGCCGATTCTGCTGGACATGATGGACACGGCGAAGGATCCGCTGGTGGTCATGCGCCTGCCGATTCATGACGACGGCGGCGCGGTGATCGGCGCCATCGGTTTTGCGCTGTTCGATGAGCTGCACGCGCTGTCGCCGCTGCTCAAGCGCTATTCAAGCATGCAGCAGGAGCTGGCCTCGACCCGCTCCCTCCTGCGCGCCCGTCAGGCCAAATACAGTTTTGCCCACTTCATCGGCACCAGTGCCGCCAGCCTGGAAGTCAAACGCCGCGCCCGGCGCAGCGCCAGCACCGATTCGCCGGTGTTGCTGCTCGGTGAAACCGGAACCGGCAAGGAGCTGCTGGCCCACGCCGTGCACAATAGCTCGCCACGGGCGCACAAACCCTTCATCAGCATCAACAGCGCGGCCATCCCCGAAGCGTTGCTTGAGGCGGAGTTCTTTGGCACCGCCCCCGGCGCATTCACCGGCGCCGACCGCAAGGGGCGCCAGGGCAAATTGCACCTGGCCGAGGGCGGCACGCTATTTCTTGATGAGATCGGCGATATGCCCCTGCCGCTGCAGAGCAAGCTGCTGCGCGTACTGCAGGAAAAAGAGTACGAGCCGGTGGGTTCCAACGAAATGATCAAAAGCGATGTGCGCCTGATCGCGGCGACCTCTACGGATCTCGAAGCGGCGATCAAGCGTGGGGAGTTTCGCGCTGACCTGTATTACCGGTTGAGCGTGTTGCCCATCCAGGTGCCGCCGTTGCGCGAGCGTCTGGATGATATTCCGGCGTTAACCGAAGCGATTCTCGAGGACCTGCGCAGCCAGCACGAACTGGCGCCTGCAGCCATGACCGCCCTCGCACAGCATGCCTGGCCGGGCAACATTCGCGAGCTGCGCAACGTGCTCGAACGTGCGGCATTGCTCAGCGACGATCTGCAGCTCAATCCCGGCGACATCCGCGCGGCCATCGGCACACTGGTTCCCGTGACCAGTTCGCCGGCAACGGCCTCGTTGGCGTCCAATGATCAGACGTACAGCGAGGCGCGGCAGCATTTCGACCGGGAGCTGATTCAGGCGAAGCTGGCGCAGTGTGCGGGGAACGTGATCCTCGCGGCCCGGCAGCTGGGACTGGGGCGATCGACGCTGTACAAGAAAATGGCAGCGCTGGGGATCGCCGAGTCTCAATAGAGAGACTGGCTGTCCATGATGCTGGACTGATCGATGGAAGCCTTGATCCAGAGCTGTCGCCAGCAAGGGCAACGGGTTAGTCACATGCCGAATTCCACAGTCGTGGTCTCATTTCCTGGACGAATCCGACCCCTTGCCCTGACGCCAACGAGCAAATCTCTTAGGAATCAGCCAGTTAGCGCACTGGCATGAAAGTAGCTATACCTCCTGTTGCGCGGCCTCGCCGCACCCAAAACAAAAACAATAGGAGACACTCGATGAGTGTGATCATCGCTTTAGCGGCCCTTACGCTGCTGATGCTGGCTGCCTACCGGGGTTACAGCGTCATCCTCTTTGCCCCCATCGCGGCCCTCGGTGCCGTACTGCTCACCGACCCCTCTGCCGTGGCGCCCGCCTTCACCGGCGTGTTCATGGACAAGATGGTGGGCTTCGTCAAACTCTACTTTCCGGTGTTTCTGCTCGGTGCCGTGTTCGGCAAGCTGATCGAGCTGTCCGGTTTCTCGCGCTCCATCGTGGCGGCAGCCATTCGCCTGCTCGGCACCCGCCAGGCGATGCTGGTGATCGTGCTGGTCTGCGCGCTGCTGACCTATGGCGGCGTATCGCTGTTTGTGGTGGTGTTTGCGGTCTACCCGTTCGCCGCCGAGATGTTCCGCCAGAGCAACATTCCCAAACGGCTGATTCCGGCGACCATCGCCCTCGGTGCGTTTTCGTTCACCATGGACGCCCTGCCCGGCACCCCGCAGATCCAGAACATCATCCCCTCGACCTTCTTCAACACCACGGCGTGGGCGGCGCCGTGGCTGGGCCTGATCGGCACAGCGTTCGTGTTCAGCGTCGGCATGCTGTTTCTGCAGCGCCAGCGCAACAAGGCCCAGCGTGCCGGCGAAGGCTACGGCACTGAGTTGCGCAACGAGCCGGACACCCCGGACGACATCGCCCTGCCCAACCCGTGGATCGCACTGGCGCCGCTGTTGCTGGTGGGGATCATGAACCTGCTGTTCACCCAGTGGATTCCCCAGTGGTACGGCAAGACCCACACTTTGGCGCTGCCGGGCATGGCAACGCCGGTACAGACCGACATCGCCAAGATCACCGCGATCTGGGCCGTGGAAGCGGCGTTGCTGGTGGGGATTGTGTCTGTGCTGCTGTTCGCCTTCAAGACGGTGAAATCGAAGCTGGCCGAGGGCAGCAAGGGTGCGGTCAGCGGTGCACTGCTGGCGGCCATGAACACGGCCTCGGAATACGGTTTTGGCGCTGTGATTGCGTCGTTGCCCGGATTCCTGGTGCTGGCTGACGGGCTCAAAAGCATTCCCAATCCGCTGGTCAACGAAGCGATTACCGTGACCTTGCTGGCGGGGATCACCGGTTCGGCATCCGGGGGCATGAGCATTGCGCTGGCGGCGATGTCCGATAGCTTTATCGCGGCGGCCCACGCGGCGAACATTCCGCTGGAGGTGTTGCACCGCGTCGCGGCGATGGCCAGCGGCGGGATGGACACGCTGCCACACAACGGCGCGGTCATCACCCTGCTGGCGGTCACCGGGCTGACCCACCGCGAGGCGTACAAGGACATCTTCGGCATCACCCTCATCAAGACCCTGGCGGTGTTCGTAGTGATCGGCGTTTTCTATGCAACCGGCATCGTATGAGGAATTGAACATGAGTCTGCAAGGCAAAACCGCACTGGTCACCGGCTCCACCAGCGGCATCGGCCTGGGCATCGCGCTGACGCTGGCCAAGGCCGGCGCAAATCTGGTGCTCAATGGCTTCGGCGATGCATCGGCGGTGATCGAGCAGGTCAAGCAGTACGGCGGGAAAGTCGGCCACCACCCGGCGGACGTCAGCGATGTCGCGCAGATCGCCGACATGATTGCCTACGCCGAGCGGGAGTTTGGCGGCGTCGACATTCTGGTCAACAACGCGGGGATTCAGCACGTCGACGCGGTGGAGGATTTCCCGGTGGAGAGCTGGGACAAGATCATTGCCATCAACCTGTCGTCGGTGTTTCACAGCACGCGGCTGTGCCTGCCGGGCATGCGTGCCAAGGGCTGGGGGCGAATCGTGAACATCGCATCGGTGCATGGCCTGGTGGGGTCGACGGGCAAGGCGGCGTACGTGGCAGCCAAGCACGGCGTCATCGGGTTGACCAAGGTGGTCGGCCTGGAGACGGCGGCCAGCAATGTCACCTGCAACGCCATCTGCCCCGGGTGGGTGCTGACGCCACTGGTGCAGAAGCAGATCGATGATCGCGCTGCGCAGACCGGTGACCTGGAACAGGCCAAGCATGACCTGCTGGCGGAGAAGCAGCCGTCGCTGGAATTCGTGACCCCTTCGCAGCTGGGGGAGTTGACGTTGTTTCTCTGCAGCGAAGCGGGCGCGCAGGTGCGTGGCGCGGCGTGGAATATCGATGGCGGGTGGCTGGCGCGGTAGACAGGGCAAGCCCAGTAGGACTGGCTTTAGCCGGGAAAGCGTCGGTCGCTACACCTCGAAATGTATGGTGCTCAAACCGGCCCATTCCCGGCTGAAGCCGGTCCCACAAGGGTACGCGGACATCAGTGGGACTGGCTTTAGCCGGGAAAGCGTCGGTCGCTACACCTCTAAATGTGTGTTGCTCAAACCGGCCTATTCCCGGCTGAAGCCAGTCCTACAAGGGAAGGCGTCGGTGATGACACCGCAGAATCATAGACGAGGAAACCTCAACTCCCCGGCTCATCCCGCTCATCCACCAGCCCCCAGTCCTTCACATTCACCTGCGCAGCGGGCTGGGGCGCGCGCGGCGCGGTGGCGATGGTGGATGGCCCGTCTTCGCTGTGCAACTTCAAACGCAGGCGCACGTTGTTGGCAGAATCCGCATTCTTCAGGGCCTCGTCTTCGGTGATCGCGCCCTCCACCGCCAAGTCATACAGCGCATTGTCGAAGGTCTGCATGCCGAGGTTGGTGGATTTCTCCATGATGCCCTTGAGCTCGGTCAGCTCGTTGCGGTGGATCAGGTCTCGAATGGTCGGCGTGCCGAGCATCACCTCCACTGCCGCACGGCGCTTACCGTCGGTGGTCTTGACCAGTCGCTGCGAGACGAACGCCTTGAGGTTGTTGCCCAAGTCATGGAGTAACTGCGGGCGGCGCTCTTCGGGGAAGAAATTGATAATGCGGTCCAGCGCCTGGTTGGCGTTGTTGGCGTGCAGCGTCGAGATCGCCAGGTGGCCGGTGTCGGCAAAGGCCAACGCGTGCTCCATGGTCTCGCGGTCGCGGATTTCGCCGATCAGGATCACGTCCGGCGCCTGGCGCAGGGTGTTCTTCAGCGCCGCATGGAAGCTGCGCGTGTCGACGCCCACTTCGCGCTGATTGATGATCGAGCGCTTGTGCTTGTGGATGAACTCCACCGGGTCTTCGATGGTGATGATGTGGCCGCTGGCGTGGCGGTTGCGGTGATCGATCAGCGCGGCCAGCGAGGTCGATTTACCCGAACCGGTGGCGCCGACGAACAGCACCAGGCCGTGCTTCTCCATGATCACATCGAGCAGGATCGGCGGCAGGTGCAGGTCTTCGAATTTGGGGATGTCGAGCTTGATGTTGCGCGCCACGATGGACACTTCGTTGCGCTGCTTGAAGATGTTGATGCGGAAACGCCCGACACCGGACAGGGAAAACGCCAGGTTCATTTCCAGATCCCGTTCGAAATCCACGCGCTGCTCGGCGTCCATGATCGCGTTGGCGATCAGGCCGACGTCGCCGGGTTTGAACGCTTCCGTGCCCAGCGGCTTGAGCACGCCGTTGAACTTGGCGCAAGGGGGCGCGCCGGTGGACAGGTAAAGGTCCGATCCATCCTGGGTGGCAAGCACCTTCAACAACGCCGGAAAATCCATAAGGCAACACCGCACATGAGGTTTGAGGAGACTGCAGGCCTACAGTGTGTCGACCTTCGGCCGGTTTCAACGTTCGGGCTGTTTAACTGCCGGTCAGAGCTGTTTGAACAGCCGGGTCAGGCCTGTCTCAGCGCCGAGCCACACGTTCGTCCGGTCAAGGTGTGGGAAATTACCCGAAATCGCGCAGCAAAGGCATAATGCGCGGCTTTTTTATCGAGACGTCCGGACCATCATGAAAGCCCAAGCCCGTCACATTCTGGTCAAGACCGCTGAAGAAGCCGAGCAACTGAAGCAGCGCATCGCCAAGGGCGAGGCGTTCGACGTGCTGGCGAAGAAGTATTCGACCTGCCCGAGCGGAAAGCGCGGCGGCGATCTGGGTGAGGTGCGACCGGGCCAGATGGTCGGCGCGATTGACCAGGTGATTTTCAAAAAGCCGTTGCGGACCGTGCATGGTCCGGTCAAAAGCAAATTCGGGTATCACCTGGTGCAGGTGTTTTATCGGGATTGAGGGGCTGTCTCTGCAATTTTGTGGTGATCAGACTGGCCCCTTCCCGGCTGAAGCCGGTCCCACAGAGTGCGCGAACCCAGCGGCCTGCCTCAGACCGGCATCACGCTGCGCGGTATCAAAGCGCCCGGGTGCTGAATCACCAGGCTCGCCAACTGATGCCCGGCGTTGGCCGCATCTTTTGGACCCCCGCCGCGCAAACGCCGAGCCAGATACGCGGCGCTGAATGAATCCCCCGCCGCCGTGGTGTCGATGACTTTCTGCACGGCATGCGCAGGCACTTCATAACGCCGGTCATCGACGCTGACCAGACAGCTCTGCGCCCCGCGCTTGACCACCACCTCGCTGACCCCCATGGCCCGATAGGTCTGCAGAATCTGATCGCCGTCGGCGTAGTCGAACAGCGCCTGCTCGTCGTCCTCGGTCAACAGCGCCAGATCCACCTCGTGCATGACCGCGCGATAGGCCTGCCGCGCCTGTTCGACGCTGCGCCACAAGCGCGGCCGGTAATTGTTGTCGAACACCACCCTCGCCCCTCGGTCCCGGGCATCGCCAAGGGTCGAGAGCAGCCGCGCCCTGCCCGTTTCACCCAGCACCGCCAGGGTGATGCCGCTGAAATACAGCACGTCGTAATCCGGCAGCGCGGCCAGCACCGGCTCGGCCGCCGGCGTGGTGAAGCATTCGCGCACCGCCGCCTCGTTGCGCCAGTAGAGAAAACGTCGCTCCCCGTTGGCGTCGGTCTGAATGCAATACAGCCCCGGCAGCCTCCCCGGCAGACGCTGCACCCGACTCAGACCAATGCCCTCATCCTTCCAGACCTGGCACATGGCGTCGCTGAAACTGTAATCGCCCAGCGCCGTGACGTAATCCACCTGCGCCGCCGAACCCAGCAGGCGCGACAGGTACACCGCGGTGTTCAGCGTGTCTCCGCCGAAGCTCTGCTTGAGCGTGCCGTTGGCGTGCTGTTGCAACTCGATCATGCATTCGCCGATCAGCGCGACGCGCGGATAGCTGTGACTGACCATTTCACTCATCGCAGACTCCTGTCAGAAGCAGGTATCGAAGGATTCGATGACGCACAGATCATCACCCACCAGGCAACCCGTGCGCCATTTGTCGAAGGTCAGGCACGGGTGCGAGGTGCCGAACGAAATGATATCGCCCACTTTCAATTCGCAACCGGGGGCGACGGTCATGAACGCGTGCTGGTCCATCACAGCAGTGACTTTGCAGGCGCTGACGTCCTCGCCAATCGCCGGCACCGCCCCCGGCGCATAGCGTTTGATCGGGTTGGGCATGCCGGCATCGAACGCCACGTCGCGTTTGCCCATGGCGATCACCGCAAAACCCGGCTCCGGCATCGATTGCACATGGGCCCAGACTTCCATCGCTGGCTGCAAGCCCTCGCTCAGGTCGTGACGTCGATCGAGCACGCAGCATTGCGCGTCTTTGTAGATGCCGTGGTCGTGGACCACGTAACTGCCGGGGCGCAACACGCTCAGGAAACGCTCGCGCACCTGCTGTTTGTCGAATTCTTCGGCGATCAGGTCGTACCAGGCCGAGCCCGAGGCTGTGACGATCGGGCGATCCAGCGCAAACGCGCCCTTGTCCTGCAGCGTCACGGCCAGCCGCACCAGCGACGTGGCGAACGCGCGAATGCCGCTCACCGCTTGGTCACCATGAATCACGCCTTCGTAGCCTTCGATCCCGGTCAGCTTCAGCGCCGGTTGTGCAGCGATGGCGTCGGCCAGGGTCATGACCTCGGCTTCACTGCGGCAGCCGCAACGTCCACCGACCACGCCGTACTCGATCATCACATTCAAGTTCAGGCCCCTGGCGGCGAAGAACTCGCCCAGCGCCTTGACGTTGTCCGGATGATCGACCATGCAGTGAAAGTCGAACATGGAGTCAGTGAGCATCTCGGCGATGATCGCCATGTTCGGCGCGCCGACCAGCTGGTTGGCCATCAGCACGCGACGCACGCCGTGGGCGTAGGCCGCGCGGGTCTGCACCGCCGTGGCGAGGGTCATGCCCCACGCGCCGTGCTGCAACTGCCGCAGAAACAGCGCCGGGACCATGCTGGTCTTGCCGTGGGGCGCGAGCTCGGCGCCGCTGTCACTCACGAACTTCTGCATCCAGCGCAGGTTGTGCTCCAGCGCCGTGTCGTGGATCACCAGCGCGGGCAGGCTGACGTCGCGCACCAGGTGGTCGCCGGGTTGCGTGGCGCCTTTTTCAATCGCGGCAATGCTCATCTCTGTTCTCCTGAATTTTTTGTTCGAGTGTACGTAAGGCCAACGTTATTCGATGACGCGCCGGGCCAGACCGTTGGCGCTGTCGATCAACACGCGCCGGTAATGATCGTAGTGGGCAGTGGCGTCGGCGCGCGGGGCGACAATGCACAGGGTCGCGATGCAGATGCCCTGTTTGTCCCGCACCGGCGCGGCGAAGCAATGGGTGAATGTGTCGGCGATGCTGTCGAAGGAAAAGAAGCCGTCGTCGTGGGCCTTGCGGATCTCGGCGAGAAACGTCTCGATCGGCAGGCGCTGGCCGTCCGGAAGGATGAAGTCCTCGTCGTCGATCAGGTCGATGATCGCCTGATCGGTGAGGTGCCCGAGCAGCAGCCGCCCCGAGGCGGTCCACGGGATCGGCGCGTCCTCGCCGATGTCCGACGAAATACGAAAATGCCGCGCGCCTTCTTTCATCAGCGCGACGGTGTATTTGCGGCCGTTGAGCAGGCACATCTGCGCGGTTTCCCGGGTCTGCTCGACGATTTCACCCAAGCTGACTTCGGCCTCGCGAGTGAAGTCGAAGTGACGCAGATGCGCCTGCCCAAGGAAGTACAACTGCCGGCCCAGGTACACATGGCCATCCTTGCCGACGGTCTCGAGGATGCGCCGCTCCAGCAGCGAACTGACCAGCTCATAGACCGTCGATTTCGGGCTGCCGATGCCGCTGGCGATCTCGTTGGGCCGCATCGGCGTGCCGGTTTCCTTGAGAAAATCGAGAATATCGAACGCTCGGTCTAAACCACGGGCCCGGCGTTTGATGTCTTCGGTCATAAGAGCAGCTCCAGGCTAAAGGGCGCGGATGCAAAAAGCGCCTTCAGCCTTTAAAAATGGGGTAGGCAATTGAGCTGCAAGCTTCAAGCGGCACGTGTTGCATCAGCGCTCTACCGACTTGCAGCTTGCAGCTTAAAGCTTGCCGCTGCTCCTTACTTTTTCTTGTAGGCAATGCAATCGATCTCGACCTTGCAGTCGACCATCATGTTGGCCTGCACGCAGGCGCGGGCCGGGGCATGTTCCGGGGAGAAGTACTCGCCGAAGACCTTGTTGAAGCTCCAGAAATCACGGGGGTCTTCCAGCCACACGCCAACGCGCACCACGTCTTCCAGGCCGTAACCGGCCTCGGTCAGGATGGCCACCAGGTTCTGCATGGTTTTATGGGTCTGCTCGACGATCCCGCCGTTGATGATCTCACCGTTTTCGGCCGGCACCTGCCCCGACACATGCAGCCAGCCATCGGCTTCGACGGCGCGGGCGAATGGACGTGGCTGGCCGCCACCTGCGGTGCTGCCAGCACCGTAACGAGTAATGCTCATGAAAATCTCCTTTGATTGAGCGTCTTAAAAACGAATGTTCTTGAGAAATTCAGCCAGACGCGCTGACTTGGGTTGTTCGAATAAGGCCTTGGGCGGGCCCTGCTCTTCGATGCGGCCCTGGTTCATGAACACGATCTGATCGGACACCTCGTAAGCGAAGCGCATCTCGTGGGTCACCAGCAGCATGGTCATGCCCTCTTCCGCCAGGCCCTTGATCACGCTGAGCACCTCGCCCACCAGCTCCGGGTCCAATGCCGACGTAACCTCGTCGAACAGCATCAGGCTCGGGTTCATGGCAATGGCGCGGGCAATCGCCACGCGCTGCTGCTGGCCGCCGGACAACTGGCCGGGAAAGTGATTGCGCCGCTCCAGCAGGCCCACGCGCTCCAGCCACTTTTCGGCCAGCGCAACGGCCTGGTCCTTGGGCAGCTTTTTTACTTTGAGCAGGCCGAGGGTAACGTTCTGCAGCGCGGTCAAGTGCGGGAACAGGTTGAACTGCTGAAACGCCATGCCGGTCATCGCCCGGTGCTGCGCGATGAGTTTTTCCGGATGACGCACGCGCTTGCCACTGACGTCGCTGTAGCCGATGTCCTGACCTTCGAGACGAATGTGCCCGCCCTGAAATTCTTCCAGCAGATTGACGCAACGCAACAGCGTGGTTTTGCCCGAGCCGCTGGAGCCGATCAGCGTCACCACGTTGCCTTTGTTCATCGTCAGGTCGACGCCCTTGAGCACTTCAACCGGGCCATAGGATTTGTGCAGCCCTTCGATGCTCAACAGAGCCGGGGCGGCAGGTGCGGTTTGAGTCTGTGTCATGGCAAGGCCACCCGTTTTTCGATTTGCCGCCCAAGAAGCTCGATGGCGTAGTTGATGACGAAGAAGAGAAAGCCGGCGAACAGGTAAAACTCAAGGGTCATGAAGTTGCGCGCGATGACCTGCTGGGTGCTGAGCAGCAGCTCGGCCACGCCGATCACCGACAGCAGGGTCGAGGCCTTGACGATCTCCGTCGACGAATTGACCCAGGTCGGCAATATCTGCCGCAGCGCTTGAGGCAACAGCACATAACTGAGGGACTGACCGAACGTCAGGCCGATGGCCTTGCCGGCTTCCAGTTGCCCGCGCGGGATGGCCTGCAAGGCACCGCGCACGATCTCGGCGACATGGGAACCGCAAAACAGCGTCAGCCCCAGCGCACCGGCCTGGAACGCGCCGATCTGCCAGCCCAGCGCCGGCGCCATGTAAAAGCAGGCCAGCACCAGGACAAACACGGGCGTGCCGCGAATCAGATCCACGTAGGCGCGAAACGGCAGGCGCGCCCACCATTTGCCGTAGGTCAGGATCAGCCCGGCAAACACGCCGATCACAGTGCCGAACACGATCGCCAGTCCCGCGCACTGCACGCTGGTGAGAAACCCTGCCCACAGCGCCTCTCGGGCGATCCACAATTCATGCAACCAACTGGGTTGTTCGTACATGGTCCTGGCCTCCTAGCGGCGAATCGCCAGACGCTGCTCGAGGTAACGCAGCAGCATGGCAATGAGGTAACAGGCCGCGACGTACAGGGCCGTGGTCACCAGCCAGGTTTCAATCACCCGGTAGCTCTCGACGTTGATCTTGCGCGCGTAATAGGTCAGTTCCGGCACCGCGATGGCGGCGGCCAGGGACGTGTCCTTGAACAGCGAAATGAAGTTGTTCGACAGTGCCGGCAGCACATTGCGCAGCATCACCGGGACCACAATGTACGCACGCACCTGCCATTCGCCGAGGCCGATCGCCAGCCCTGCTTCGCGCTGGCCCTTGTGAATGCTCAGCAGCCCTGCACGGAACACCTCGGTCAGGTACGCCCCGGCATACAGCGATAGGGTGATGATGAACGACGGGATCTTGTCCAGACGAATACCGAGCCCGGGCAAGGCGAAGTAGATCAACAGGATCAGCACCAGAATCGGCGTGTTGCGCACCACGGTGACGTAAACCGACGCCACGATGCGCAGGGCCCGATAGCGCGACAGCATCGCAAACGCGGCCATCATGCCGATCACGCATCCGATGGCGATGGAGATCAGGGCCAGTTCCAGGCCGAGCCCCAGCCCCGCCAGCAGACTGGGGAAATCCCGCCAGACCGCTGCAAAATTCAGCTGATAATTCATGGTCAGCAGTACCTGGGGCGGGACGGCACCACGGCCGTCCTCGCCCGCTTCAGTGGGCGACGCAAGCGGCGCGGGTTATTTGTATTCCATCGGGAAACCGATCGCAGGGGTCGGCAGGTCCACGCCGAACCACTTCTTGAACGACTCGGCATACATCGGGAACTCGACCCCGGTCATGGCTTCATGCAGGGCGGTGTTGACGAAGTTCAGCCAGTCCTGATCACCACGCTTCACGGCGCAGGCGTAGGTCTGCGGGCTCCAGGCGAACGCGGGCGAGCGATAGCGACCGGGGTTCTGCACCATCAGGTATTTCACCGACGACTGATCGGTGGCCGCCGCATCGGCACGACCGGAGTTGATGGCCTGGTACATCAGATCGACGCTGTCGTACTGATCAACCTTCGCCTTGGGCAGCGCCTGATGCACGAGCTCTTCGGCGTAGACGTTTTGCAGCACGGCAACGGTGACGCCATCGCCGGCGCCTTTCAGGTCATCGATTTCCTTGTACTTGCTGTTGGTCGGCAGCAACAGCGCGACGCCTTCGCGGTAGTAAGGCAGGGTGAAGGCCACCTGCTGGGCGCGGCTGGCGGTGACGGTGATGAACTGGCAGCTCATGTCGACTTTGTCGGTCAGCAGGTTCGGGATGCGCGCGTCGGAAGACTGCACGACGAACTCGACTTTGCTCGGGTCATTGAACAGGCCCTTTGCGACGATCCGCGCGATGTCGATATCAAAACCCTGCAACTTGCCGTCTGCACCCTGGAAGTGCCAAGGGGCATTGGTGCTCCCCGTACCCACGATCAGATGGCCACGTTGCAGAACGCTGTCGAGCTTGCTGTCAGCGGCGTACGCCGTCGTCGCAAACGTCGCTGCTGTTATCAGGGCCAGTGCACAAGCTTTCAAAGAAAGGGATCCGCGCCACATGAGAGAAACTCCGCCGGTTGTATTTATTCCGCTATAGCGGAACACTGTTTGCCACAACGGAATAGACAGCAGAAAGTGTGCCACAGACTCGGGCAGTAAAAGAAGGCGCAAGAATCACCGGTGTTTTCAATCACATGGGTGCAGAGCCAAGTGCGTGCAGGTCGAAACCTGGCGCGGGCCGAGAGAATTCAGCGCTACGGATCACCCCACGCAGTGAGCATTGGGCCCCATCGGTGTGCGGGCCGCGCCAGAAACGCGCATCACGTCTCACCTCCGCCGACCGTTCATCGCGCCAAGGGCACGATCGCCTTGGTGTGACCCCTAAGCATCGCGCCACTTCAGTAGTGGCACTTTGGGCTGTGCTGGGTCCAGCCCAGGCCGCTACAACACGCCGCCGGGCGGGTTGACGAAAATCTCCCCCCATTCCAGCTATGGTTTTGCTGTGACCGGCCGATTTATGTGGAGGTCAAGGGAACATTGGCACCGTTACTGCTTCAAACGTCTTTATGAAGCTTTTATGACAACCGCGTGAACATGCACGGACGGCAGGCGCTTTTACGGGTTGTACGGTGGAGGAACGCCAATGAAAGAACGAGCCACAGTCATTTGCCGCAGGGACAATCAGATCCTCTACGTGCGCAAATCCAAAGCTCGCTGGAACCTGCCGGGCGGCAAGGTCGAAGCCGATGAATCGCCCGCGCAGGCGGCTGCGCGAGAACTACGTGAAGAGACCGGACTGATCCTGGAAGACCTGGCGTACATCACCCGGTTTGAAGGCGGCACTGTGTTGCACCACGTGTTCGAAGTGTCGGTGACGATGATCGCCACCCCTGCCCCCCATAATGAAATTGCCGACTGCAAGTGGTTTACCACTGAAGAGCTGGGCAGCCAGAAAGTCAGGCCTTCTGCGAAGTCCATCGTGAAGGCTTTTCTGACCAACGCTATTTATTAACTGTTGTTGAGAGGTGTTCACAGGTTTTTCACATTGAGGGCGGTAGTCTTCAATTGCTCCTCCAAGACTGACTTTAAGCCCGCACCCCCCATCGCGGGCTTTTTCTTGTCCGGAATTCCTTGTCAGCGCCCTCCTTTTATCCACGCATGATCTATACACATTCTGACGACCGGGCTTAATTTCGGCATACGAACGCCGACATCAAGCAGAGGATATCCAAGGAGCGGCAGATGTTTAATTCCAAAGTCAAAAAGCAGGTGGCCACACTAAGCTCGGAGCTGGTCACGCTCAAAAATTTTCATGACGCCCTCATGCAGGAGATGCTGTCGCTGACGGTGGATTCCGACCTGCGCATCACGGACGCCAACAGCAAGTTCTGCGCAGCAATCGGTTACTCCCACGATGAACTGGTCGGCAACCCCATGGCGGCATTTATCCCTTCCTACGTGGCGACCATGCCATGCTTTCGCAACTTCAAGGCCGCAGCCACCAGCGGCACGGCAGTGACCGACGACTACCGCTTCGTCAGCAAAGGCGGTTCGCTGATCTGGCTTCACGCCACCTGGTCGCCGTTGAAAGATGAGCAAGGTCGCCTCGTCGCCTTCAAATGTCTGGCCACCAACGTCACCGCCGAAGTCAACAAGGCCCGGGAAAACGAGTCGTTCATCAACGCCCTGCTGCGGTCGACAGCGGTCATCGAATTCGACCTCGGCGGCCACGTGCTGAAGGCTAACCAGTCCTTCCTCCAGGAAATGGGCTACAGCCAGGATCAGATTCTCGGCAAGCACCACAGCCTGTTCTGTGATCCGAAATTCGCCGCCACCGAAGACTACAAAGCGTTCTGGAAACGCCTGAACAACGGTGAGTTCGTGGCAGACCGGTTCAAACGCTTGAACAGCCGTGGCGATGAAGTCTGGCTGGAAGCGACGTACAACCCGGTCCACGACACGCAGGGCAAACTTTACAAAGTGGTGAAATTCGCCACTGTCATTACTGATCAGGTACATCGCGAAGCGGAAATCAGCGTCGCGGCGGGCACTGCCTTCGAAATCTCCCAGCGCACCGATGTCTCGGCCCAGCGTGGAGCAGCGGTGATCAACAACACTGTGGAAACCATGAACGGCATTGCCGACCAGATGCTTTCCGCCTCCCATGGCATGGAAGCGCTGGGCAAGCAATCGCTGCTGATCAGCACCATCGTGCAAACCATCGGTGGCATCGCCCAGCAGACCAACTTGCTGGCGCTCAATGCCGCCATCGAAGCGGCCCGCGCCGGTGAACAAGGGCGTGGCTTTGCCGTCGTGGCGGATGAAGTGCGTCAGTTGGCCGGGCGCACCAGCACGGCCACCGAGGAAATTGTCGCGGTGGTGCAACAGAACCAGAAACTGGTGGATGACGTGGTCAAGGACATGGGCAGCACGCGGGTTCAGGCCGAACAGGGCCTGTCGCTGGCCAACCAGGCGGGCAGCGTGATCGTGGAAATTCAGGAGGGCGCGCGGCAGGTCGTGGGGGCGGTGCAGCGGTTTACCCACCAGCTCTGACGGCCTCGGCTGCATCTTTTCGACGATCGGCCCCATGGCAAATGGTCGCAGAGAGCCGAGGGGGAGGATACGGGTGCAGCACAAGATGCTAATCTGCGCGACGTACATGCCCCGGCCGGTACGCCACTACACATCGATATGGAGCCGACAATGGCTTTGGATTCCCTGCTCTGCCCGGATTTGCTGACCATTGCCGAGCGTTCGGCGATCGCCGAGGTTGAGGCCACGACGAACATCCTCAGACTCGTGACCCGGCTGACCGGCATGCGTTTTGCGGGCATCGCCAAGTTCACCGATGCCGAGTGGGTCGCCTGCGCGGTCTATGACGAGATTCACATCGGTATCCAGGAAGGCGAAGTCCTGGAGCTGGAATCAACACTGTGTAACGAGCTGATCGAAAACCCGAAGGCGCTGATCATCCCCAGCATCAGCAAAAGCGAGCACTATGCGGGTCGCCCGGTGGTCAAGCGTTACGCCATCGAAAGCTACATCGGCGTACCGATCTCCCTGCCCGACGGCCAACTCTTCGGCGCGCTGTGCCTGCTCGACTCCAAGGCCAGCACCTTCGAGAACCCCGACCTCGTCGAAACCCTTGGGCTGTTCTCCCGACTGATCGGCTGCATCGTGTTCTCCCATTACTCCACGGTGAACAAGGTCAGGACGCAGGTCGAGCACGCTTGATCAGGTGATGCAATTCGGGAGCGGCGTCAGGGCCGCTCACGCTTAGCCACCTTCATCAGGCCACGTCACCTCATCGGTGACGTGGCGTCGTAGTCCCTGAGCGCCAGCGATAGCTTTTACTCACTCGCCGGTAACAGTCTTCACAAGTGCAGAGTGGCCTTTCGGGTTGTCCGCGTTGGTAATCACTGTTACGACTGCGGACTGTGTACCAGAGGCAGCGGCCACGGTAGTCGCGAGCATCGGCTTACCACCCGCACTGAAAGAGGCATCGAGCTGACGCAAGCCCAACCCACTGGCTTTAACGATGCTTTTTTCCCCAAGTTTTTTATAGTTTTGGTAATCGGTACGTTGTTGCAGCGCCGTGCCGGTCAGTAGACCGTTCAAGGCGGTTTCGTCGTTGTCGGAATCGACGGCTGTCGCAAGGGGAACCTGCCCGGTGATCAGCACGCTTTTTTCTGCTTTGTTGAGGTAGTTGGCGCCGGTCATGCCCATGGCAGTCGCTCTAGGGTCGATTGGCGCAGGATCTTTGACAAACCCCGCCGGTACGTTGACTGAAAGCTTGCCCCCTAACATCGAGGCCTGCTGGGCGGTGTAACTGCTCTGCGCCTCTGGCGGTGAGGCGGCCAGAGCGGCCGTGACGCCAACGGTCATTGACACGGCCAGGCTCAATGTGAGATTCAGCGCGCCTTTTTTTAGCGATCGGTTCGTCACGGCAGGCAAATTCCATTTATTCAACATAGTCGATTCCAGAAATGATCACAGGGAGATTCAAGCGACTCTAGCCAGTACAGAGCCCAGCGTAGAGCCACCTTTACGCATTCAGCTGACAGGTCCTTCAGACATTTGTTCCAGAGTCCGCCATACAACTGTCGTCATACTTATGCGACACTACGCGCAATGTCTGGAACGAATCCCTCCTTTATCGCCCAACAGCTCGGACGCCCCGTCCAGATGCTGCTCTCGACATATGCGCGCTGGCTCAGCTCCAGCGGTGATTGGGGGGAAATGGAAAACTCAGAAATGCCCCAGGATTGACCCAAGGTCACATCCAGCAACCCGCAACCCATTGATAGGTAAGGTAATTGATTTCCACAGCTAACATCACCATGCAGTTTGGCGCCAAGCCGCTGTTCGAGAACGTTTCGGTCAAATTCGGCGGTGGCAATCGCTATGGCCTCATCGGCGCCAATGGCTGTGGCAAGTCCACCTTCATGAAGATCCTCGGCGGCGATCTGGAGCCGTCTGGCGGCCAGGTGATGCTTGAGCCGAACGTGCGTCTGGGTAAATTGCGCCAGGACCAGTTCGCCTACGAAGACTTCACCGTCATCGACACCGTGATCATGGGTCACGAAGAGCTGTGGAAGGTCAAGGCCGAGCGCGATCGCATCTACTCCCTGCCGGAAATGACCGAAGAAGACGGCATGGCTGTCGCCGAGCTGGAAACCGAATTCGCTGAAATGGACGGCTACACCGCCGAATCCCGTGCCGGTGAGCTGTTGCTCGGTCTGGGCATTGGCATCGAGCAGCACAACGGGCCGATGAGCGAAGTGTCGCCGGGCTGGAAGCTGCGCGTATTGCTGGCTCAGGCATTGTTCTCCGATCCTGAAGTGCTGTTGCTCGACGAACCGACCAACCACCTGGACATCAACACCATTCGCTGGCTGGAAAACATCCTGACCCAGCGTTCCAGCCTGATGATCATCATTTCTCACGACCGTCACTTCCTCAACAGCGTGTGCACCCACATGGCTGACCTGGATTACGGCGAGCTGCGTCTGTTCCCGGGCAACTACGACGAGTACATGACCGTGGCGACCCAGTCCCGCGAGCAGTTGCTGTCGGACAACGCCAAGAAGAAAGCCCAGATCTCCGAGTTGCAGTCGTTCGTCAGCCGCTTCTCGGCCAACGCCTCGAAAGCCAAGCAGGCCACGTCCCGCGCCAAGGCGATCGACAAGATCCAGCTGGCCGAGGTCAAGCCGTCGAGCCGCGTCAGCCCGTTCATCCGCTTCGATCAGAACAAGAAGCTGCACCGTCAGGCGGTCATCATTGACCAAATGGCCAAAGGCTTCGACGGCAAGACGCTGTTCAAGAACTTCAGCTTCCAGGTTGAAGCCGGCGAGCGCGTTGCGATCATCGGCCCGAACGGTATCGGTAAAACCACTCTGCTGCGCACCCTGGTCAATGAGCTGACCCCGGATGCCGGCACGATCAAGTGGACCGATGCGGCGGAGCTGGGTTACTACGCCCAGGACCACGCCCACGACTTCGAAGACGATGTCACCCTGTTCGACTGGATGGGGCAATGGACCCAAGGTGAGCAAGTCATTCGTGGCACCCTGGGCCGGATGCTGTTCTCCAACGACGAGATCCTCAAGTCGGTCAAGGTCATTTCCGGTGGTGAGCAAGGCCGCATGCTGTTCGGCAAGCTGATCCTGCAGAAGCCGAACGTGCTGATCATGGACGAACCGACCAACCACCTGGACATGGAGTCGATCGAGGCGCTGAACCTGGCGCTGGAGAACTACCCGGGCACGCTGATCTTCGTCAGCCACGACCGCGAGTTCGTCTCGTCCCTGGCCACCCGCATCATCGAGTTGAGCCCAAGTGGCGTGACCGACTTCAGCGGCACCTACGACGATTACCTGCGCAGCCAGGGCGTCGCGTTCTGATCAGGGTCATGCACTGACAGAGCCATGCTGAAAACAAGAAGCCCCGTCCATCGTGACGGGGCTTTTTTGTGACAGTGGGACCGGCTTCAGCCGGGAAGACGCCAGGCCAGGCGCCCCCGATCCTGCGGTGTGACATCCGACGCTTTCCCGGCTAAAGCCGGTCCTACGAAGGCAAATGCAAACACTCGCAGGACCGGCTTTAGCCGGGAAAGGGCGAGTCCGGGTGTCCTCTGATTCTGGAGAAAAACCGTTAGCCAGCTTTCATTTCCTGACACCACGGGCGATGATGCGGCACTCCCACCGCTCCAGCGAAGAGTCCCCATGTCTGCCGCCCTGCCGCCCGATGCGCCTGCCCATTCCCCCACCCATGACGCCAGTTCGATGGCGATCACGCTGCAAATCGTCTCCATCGTCGTCTACACCTTCATCGCCTTCCTGTGCATCGGCCTGCCCATCGCGGTGATGCCCGGCTACGTGCACAACCAGTTGGGCTTCAGCGCGGTGGTCGCGGGGCTGGTGATCGGCGCCCAGTACCTGGCGACGCTGTTGAGTCGTCCGGTGGCGGGACGCATCTGCGACACCATCGGCACCAAGCGCGCCATCGTTTACGGGCTGTCGGGCATCGCGTTGAGCGGCGTGCTGACGTTGGCAGCAATCCTTCTGGAGCGTTTCGCCGGAGTCAGTCTGACCATCCTGATCATCGCTCGCCTGTTCCTCGGTGCGTCCCAGGGCTTGATCGGCGTCGGCACCATCAGCTGGTGCATCGGCCAGGTCGGTTCGGAGCACACCGCCCGCTCGATCTCGTGGAACGGCATCGCGTCCTACGGCGCCATTGCGATCGGCGCGCCGCTGGGGGTGGTGATGGTCGGCGCGCTGGGCTTTGCCAGCCTGGGCGTGGTGCTGTTCGTGCTGGCCGCCGGGGCACTGTTGTTGATCCGCAACAAGCCGGCGATCCCGGTGGTGCGCGGCGAGCGCCTGCCGTTCTTCTCGGTGTTCGGCCGGGTGGCGCCGTTCGGCCTGAGCCTGACCTTGTCCTCCATCGGCTACGGCACGCTGACCACGTTCATCACCCTGTTTTACCTGGCCCGTGGCTGGGAAGGCGCGGCCTGGTGCCTGACGGTGTTCGGCGTTTGTTTCATCCTGGCGCGGTTGCTGTTCATCAACGCGATCAACCGCTTCGGCGGCTTCCGCTCGGCGATCGTCTGCATCTCGGTGGAAACCCTGGGGCTGTTGCTGTTGTGGCTGGCACCCGATACCACTTTCGCCCTGATCGGCGCGGGGCTGACCGGTTTTGGTTTGTCGCTGGTGTACCCGGCACTGGGCGTGGAAGCCATCAAGCAGGTGCCCAACAGCAGTCGCGGCGCGGGGCTCAGCGCCTATGCGGTGTTCTTCGACCTGGCCCTGGCCATTGCCGGGCCGCTGATGGGCGCGGTGGCGCTGGGCATGGGCTACGGCTGGATTTTCTTCTTCGCGGCGCTGTTGTCGGTGGCGGCGTTGACGCTGGCGGTGGTGCTGTCGCGCAGGGCGCCGGTCGACACGCGGGTGTAGCGAGCGCAGCGTCTCAAAGCTTCCCGGCTGAAGCCGGTCCTACAGAGAGCCCGCGTTGGTTCAGTAGGACCGGCGTCAGCCGGGAAGAGGCCGGCGACTCTGCAACAGCGCTCACTCGCTGTTGAAATCCCCCGGCCACAGCCCGTCCCACCTAAAAGCTGAACTGCCGCCTCGCGTCCCGGTCCGAATAGCACATCCCCCGAACAGGAGTGAGGGCGTGACCCCCGATCCCGCTGGCTCGAACGCTACCCCTCCGGACCCGGCCACGTTGCGCGAAGTCCACAAACTGCGCGTGCTGACCGTGAACACCCACAAGGGCTTCACCGCCCTGAACCGGCGTTTCATCCTGCCGGAGTTGCGTGAAGCCGTGCGCAGCACCGGTGCCGACCTGGTTTTTCTCCAGGAAGTCCTCGGCGGCCATGACCGCCACGCCGCCAAGTACGAAGACTGGCCCGACACGCCGCACTACGAATTTCTCGCCGACAGTATGTGGACGGACTTCGCCTACGGCCGCAACGCGGTCTACCCCGATGGCCACCACGGCAACGCGCTGCTGTCCAAATACCCGATCCTGCACTACCGCAATCTGGACATCTCGATCACCGGGCCGGAGCGCCGCGGCTTGCTGCACTGCGTGCTGCAAGTGCCAGGGCATGCCGAGGTCCATGCGATTTGCGTGCACCTCAGCCTGCTGGAAAGCCATCGCCAGTTGCAGCTGAACTTGCTCTGCGACCTGCTTGACTCCCTGCCCGAGGATGCCCCGGTGGTAATCGCCGGCGACTTCAACGACTGGCAGCTTCAGGGCAACAAGCGTCTGCAGCGTTGCGGCTACCTGCATGAGGCCTTCGAGCGCAGTCAGGGGCGGCTGGCGAAGACCTACCCGGCGCGCTTCCCGATGCTGCGTCTGGACCGCATCTACCTGCGCAACGCCACCAGCCACCAGCCGAAAATCCTCGGCACGCGGCCGTGGACCCATCTGTCCGATCACCTGCCGCTGACCGTCGAAGTGCACATGTAACAGCGGGTATCACTCGTCACCGCCGTTGGTCTGCCAGTCAAGCGACGGGTTAAACCATTGCGTGAACGCCCCCTCACAGTTAAGGCGAGGCACCTGTCTCGCCTTCTCAATAACAAGAGGTCTGCGATCATGGCTAACACCGGAAAGTCGAACCCTGGCAATTTTGCGAACGATAAAGAGAAAGCGTCCGAAGCCGGCAAGAAAGGCGGACAGGCTTCAGGCAGCGGCAATGCCGGAAGCGATATGAAGAAAGAATCGGGTGCAGGCGCGAGCGGCACCGGCAAGAAAGGCGGCTCAGGCGGCAAGTCGTAACGACGTGCGGCTGAGTGAAGCGAGCGAGGGCCAAGGCTCTCGCTCTTTTGTTTGAGCATCAGTCAAAAAAGCAATGTACGCCTCATAGCAAGCACACGTGTAAGCGGCATCCTCCCCCCTCATTTATCCGGATCGATCAGCGGCACCGTCGCGTCCCGATCAAACTGCGAACCCGGGTCTTCGTTGCCCGGATCCAAGTCGGCGTCAAATCCTGTCTCTTCGTCACCCGGCTGGGGAGCGGGGCGCGGCGGAACGGGTGCAGCGTCAGGTGTATGGGATTGCATGGCAGTCACCTCTCGTTTCAATGTGGCCAATAATAGAGTCAGAGGGCTCGACAACGACCGGGTTCAATGGATCGAGCTTAGCTGGCGCTGACGGTCCAGTGCACGGCGTCTTCGGCAAACTGCAATTGCTCGACACGATGGGCAATGCCGCACGCCAGGGAGTCTTCAGCGCGGATCACCTTCTCCTCCGCTGACAGGCAGCGCCCTATGTCCAGCGGGTGCACCGCGCTCACGGTTTCGCTCTGATAGATGTTCACGTAGCGCTGCAGGTCGTTGTCCAGGCTGCGCAGGTATTCGCGCATGCGTGAGTGGTCTACCGAGCTCTGATTGAAGTACCAGCTCATGGGATGGATCAGAAAACGCGAGTGGGGGCAGACGATCCGCTCTTGAGCCGCCAGGTAGATGACGATGCCCATGGATTCGATGTTGCCGCTGTTCAACGCGCGGATCGGCACTTTCAGGGATTTCAGGAAGTTGTACAGGGTGAATCCCAGTGCCGTGCTGCCGCCGGCGGTCGACAGATTCAGCAGCAATCCGGTCGCGCCCTTGCTGAGGGCTTCGAGGCAGCGATCGCGAAAATGCTCGGTGCTGGCCTGATCGACCCCGCAATGGAAATGAATGATGTGCTCGCTCATCGGCGGCCTCGCTGGTCATGGATGGCGTACTCACGGGCCTCTTCCCGGCTGAAGCCGGTCCCGCAGAGGAATCGCAGGAGCTGGTCCCAGTGAGGTACCGCAAATAGCGAGATTTGCATGGACTGAGGATAGCCGCTCACCGAGCATGTGAAAGTCCACCGCCGCGGATTACGAAGAACCCCTGCGGCAATCAACAGTCAGTAAAGAAGCTTCGCCGGTTTCATCGTGCTCGATCCGGGCCATGAACCGCGCGACATCCAACACGCCCCACCGCACAGGACATCTTCCATGAGTCTGCACGACAAGATCATCGGCCGCCTCGGCTTCGGCTCCGCACCGCTGGGCAACATGTTCCGCACCATCGACGAGGAGGAAGCAGCGGCCACCGTTCAATCCGCCTGGGACCAGGGCATTCGCTATTTCGACACGGCGCCCATCTACGGCGCCGGCTTATCCGAGCAGCGCCTGGGCAAGGCCCTCGCCGGCGTCCCACGCGACCAATACACCCTGAGCACCAAAGTCGGCCGGCTGATTTCCGACGAGATCGATACCGAGACCCGCAGCGGCCCGTTCGCCGAAGGCCTGAAAAACAAGATCGTCACCGATTATTCCGCCGACGCCACGCTGCGTTCCATTGAAGCGAGCCTGGAGCGGTTGAACACTGATCGTCTGGATATCGTGTTTGTCCACGACGTCGCGCAGGACGCCCACGGCGATGCCTGGATCGAGCATTTCAATATCGCCCGCACTGGCGCTTTCCGCGCCCTCACCCGCCTGCGCGAAGAAGGCGTGATCAAGGCCTGGGGCCTGGGCGTCAACCGCGTCGAGCCGTGCGAACTGACGCTGGATCTGGAAGAAGCCCAGCCCGATGGTTTCCTGCTCGCCGGCCGTTATTCGCTGCTCGATCACGACCAACCGCTGCAACGGCTGTTCGACAAGGCCCGTCAGCACAACGCCGAATTCGTCGTCGGCGGGCCTTACAGCTCCGGCGTGTTGGTGGGCGGCAAGCATTTCGAGTACCAGGAAGCGTCGCCAGCGATGCTCGACAAGGTGGCGCACATTCAGGAGATCGCCCGTCAGTACCAGGTCGACATCAAATCGGCAGCGCTGCAATTCGTCCTTGCCAACCCCCTGGTGGCGGCGGTGATTCCGGGTGCCAGCCGCCCTTCGCGGATCATCGAGGACGTCACCGCGCTTAACGCACAGGTGCCTGACGGTTTCTGGCAGGCCATGCGCGATCAGGGCTTCATCGCCCTGCAGGCGCCCGTGCCGATGAAAGACTGATATCGTGGGCAACGACGCCGGGCCAGACGCCCGGCCTTGTTTTCTGCGCGAGATCTGTCCATGCGAATTCTGATCGTCAACGTCAACACCACCGAATCCATGACCGAGACCATTGCCGAGCAGGCCCGCAGCGTGGCCTCGCCTGGCACCGAGATCATCGGCCTGACCCCGCGCTTCGGCGCCGAGTCGGTGGAAGGCAATTTCGAAAGCTACCTGGCGGCCATCGCGGTGATGGACCGGGTGATGTCCTACGAAGGGCCTTATGACGCGGTGATTCAAGCCGGCTACGGCGAGCATGGCCGCGAGGGTTTGCAGGAATTGCTCGATGTGCCGGTGGTGGACATCACCGAAGCGGCGGCCAGCCTGGCGATGTTGTTGGGGCACAAATACGCCGTTGTGACGACACTGGACCGCACCGTGCCGCTGATCGAAGACCGCCTGAAGCTGGCCGGGGTGTACGAGCGCTGCGCATCGGTGCGGGCCAGCGGCATGAGCGTGCTGGAGCTGGAGGCATCGCCGGAGCGTGCGGTCGAGGCCATTGTCGAGCAGGCCATCGAAGCGGTGAATCGGGACAAGGCCGAGGTGATTTGCCTGGGCTGCGGCGGCATGGCCGGCCTGGATCAACTCATCCGTGACCGCGCCGGCGTGCCCGTGGTGGATGGCGTGACCGCTGCGGTGGCACTGGCGGAATCACTGGTGCGTCTGGGGTTGAAGACCTCGAAAGTGCGGACCTATGCGACGCCACGGCCGAAGAAGATCGTGGGTTGGCCGTTTAAGCTCTAAGCCGGTGGTGTTGAGCTCACGCCGATGGCGCTGCAAACACATACCTTGTGGGAGCGAGCTCGCTCGCGAAGACTGCATTCCAGCCGCAGAAGATTTAGCGGATGTGCTGGCCTCTTCGTGAGCAAGCCCACTCCCACAGGTGTTGCGTCCGTCCAGTTACTGCGAGGTGTCAATACATCTCCGGCACACTGTCGCTGCATTCGCCTCTCCCCACCGAATCGTTTAGTATCCCCGCCGCCGGTTTCCGCTCGGAATTAATAGGGAATCCCCAGGCGCGTGCTGCGCGCTGAAAGGGAACTGTCCCCGCAACTGTAGGCGCTGAGCCCTGCTTCCTGTTTGCCACTGGGTCACCCCGGGAAGGCCGAAGCACGGCGATGAAGCGCCAGTCAGGAGACCTGCCGGCCAGCATATTCATTCACCGGCGGGGTGTCCGGGGAAGGACTCCCGTTCGCGTGCCGTGCGCGCACCATGAGCTCGCCCTTTTTTCCGGGGCGTCTGTCGGGATGGACTTTCCAGCGCCTGCTTCGCCAAGCATTCAGGCTATCTGGAGATCGCTGTTCATGCCGCTGCGCCGCCTCGCCGCCCTGCTTGTCACCCTGACCTTGCCCACTGCCGCCCTCGCAGCGTCGACGATTTACCCCTTGACCGTGGACAACTGCGGCCAAGCGCTGACCTTCACCCACGTCCCGCAGAAAACCGTGACCATTGGCCAGGCCGCCACCGAGATGCTGTATGCGCTCGGCCTGGGCCCGAACGTCGTGGGTACGTCGCTGTGGTTCAATCCCGTTCTACCGCAGTACCAAACCCTCAACGACGGCATCGAGCGTCTGGCCGACAACGCGCCGAGTTTTGAATCGGTGATCGGCAAACGCCCGGATTTCGTCCCGGTGCAGTTTGAGTGGATGGTCGGGCCACAGGGCGCCGTTGGCACCCGCGAGCAGTTCCGCGACCTGGGCATCCCCACCTACATCCTGCCGTCCGATTGCGAGGGCAAGAACAACCGGGTCGGCGCCGACGGCACGCGCCTCGAAGCCTTCCGCATCGACACGCTGTACAAAAGCCTGCGGCAGCTGGCGCAGATTTTCGACGTGCAGGACCGTGGCGAGCAGTTGATCGCGGATTACCAGGCGCGAATGGCTCGGGCTGTGGCGCAGGCGAACGCCCATGCCAACCCGCCCGTCTCGGCGGTCTTCTGGTTTTCCAGCCCGGACATCAACGTCGATCCGTACGTGGCCGGACGCAAGGGCATTCCCAACTTCATGCTCGACACCCTCGGCATGCGTAACGTCATCGACTCTGACGAGGAATGGCCGACCGTGGGCTGGGAAACCATCGCCAAGGCCAACCCGACCGTGCTGGTCATCGCGCGCATGGACCGCCGCCGCTTCCCGGCGGACGATCACGAGAAGAAGCTGGCCTTCCTCCGCTCGGACCCGGTCACACGGAATATGGATGCGGTGAAAAACAATCGCATCGTGATCATGGACGCCAGCGCCATGGAGTCCAGCGTCAGGCTGTTCGACGGCATCGAGCAACTGGCCCAGGCCATTCACCCCCAATGACCTCGCTCCGTACTCCTCGCTCAAGCATCGTCCGAATGTTCGGCCACGGCGCCTGGGCGACCGCGTTGCTGGCGTTGGCGGTGCTGGCGGGCGTGGCGATCGGCGAGACGTCGATCAGCCTGCCGGTGATCGTTCAGGTGCTGGCGAACAAGCTGTGGGCCACAGGCTATCCCCTCGACCCCATCGATGAGGGCATCGTCTGGAATTACCGCCTGACCCGGGCCATCGTGGCCGCCACCTGCGGCGCAGGGCTCGCCGTGTCGGGCGTGGTCTTGCAATCGCTGCTGCGCAACCCGCTGGCCGATCCCTACTTGCTGGGCATTTCCGCCGGGGCTTCGACCGGCGCGGTGCTGGTGGCGATCATCGGCATCGGTGCCGGGACGATCTCCCTGTCCACCGGCGCGTTTGCCGGGGCGATTGCTGCCTTCGCGCTGGTCGCCCTGCTCGCCCGCTCCTCTCGGGGCCAGACCGCTGCCGGCCAGATCATCCTGGCGGGCATTGCCGGGTCCCAGCTCTTCAATGCCCTGACCTCCTTCCTGATCACCAAGTCGGCCAATGCCGAGCAGGCCCGCGGGATCATGTTCTGGTTGCTGGGCAATCTCAGCGGCGTGCGCTGGTCGTCGGTGGCGCTGTCGGTGCCGGTCGTGGTGCTCGGCTTGCTGGTGTGCCTGTGGCATCGGCGCGCGCTGGATGCGTTCACCTTTGGCAGCGATTCAGCGGCGTCCCTGGGCATTCCGGTACGCCGGGTGCAGGCCGTGCTGATTCTCACCGCCGCGCTGATGACGGCGGTGATGGTGTCGATCGTCGGCTCCATCGGCTTCGTCGGGCTGGTGATTCCCCACGCGGTGCGCCTGATGGCCGGGGTGCGTCATGCCCGGTTGTTGCCCTTGAGCGCCCTGATTGGCGCGCTGTTCATGATTGCCGCCGATGTGCTGTCGCGCACCTTGATCAAGGGTCAGGTGTTGCCGATCGGGGTCATCACGGCGCTGGTGGGCGCGCCGGTTTTTGCCATGATTCTGGTCCGCGGGAATCGTCCTCGATGAACGCCCGTCAGGAGGTGCCCGGCACCATGCTGGAAGGGAGTGACCTGAGTTATTCGGTCAAGGGCGCGTCGCTGCTCAGTGGGGTGAGCCTGGCGATTCGGCCGGGGGAGAACCTGGGGATTGTCGGGCCCAATGGCTCGGGGAAGTCGACGCTGCTGAAGTTGCTGGCGGGGATTCAGTCGCCGTCTCAGGGCGATGTTCGCCTGGGCGGGCAGCGATTGTCGTCGCTGAGTCGGCGGGACATTGCGCGGCAGGTGGCGGTGGTGGAGCAGCACGCGCAGACGGGTGATTCGATCAGTCTGTTGCAGGCGGTTGAGTTGGGCCGTACGCCGTGGCTGTCGGCGCTGGCGCCGTGGGGCGCGGACGATGACCGGATTGTGGCGCAGGCGCTGGCGGATGTGAGTTTGCAGCACTTGGGGCATCGGGCGTGGCATACGTTGTCGGGTGGGGAGCAGCAGCGGGGGCATATTGCGCGGGCTTTGGCGCAGCGCCCGCAGGTGTTGTTGCTGGATGAGCCGACGAATCATCTGGATATTCAGCAGCAGTTGTCGATTTTGCGGTTGGTGCAGGATTTGCCGGTGACGACGGTGGTGGCGTTGCATGATTTGAATCAGGCGCTGGGGTGTGATCGTCTGGCGGTGATGGACGGCGGGCGGTTGGTGGCGTTGGGTTCGCCCTTTGATGTGTTGTCGCCGGAGCTATTGGGTGAGGTTTTTGGGGTGCGGGGGCATTGGTTGGTTGATCCGTTTGACGGGGCTAAGGTGTTGAGGCTGAGGGCGCCAGGATCAAGAGCGTCTGCCTGGGGGCAGAATGTTTCGCCTTCGGCGAGTTGCTTGGAAAAGCACCCCAAGTAACCAAGGGTGCCTGCTCCTGGTTGGGCCCTTCCTTCGTCAGGGTTCCTTCACTCCGGTCTCGCTCCGTGGGCCCGCGCCGAACGGGCATCCATGCCCTGACGGCGCTCTCGCCGCATCCATGCGGCTCGGCCCACTGCGCGAGACCTGCGTTCAGCCTGCACCCAAGTCGCGTTTGGCGGTGTTTGAGCCTTTTGGGTATGAAGATCAAGAGCAGATCAAAGGCTTCCCGGCTGAAGCCGGTCCTACAGTGAGGTCACGCGTCCCTCACTGGCTTGACGCGGTCTCGTAGGACTGGCTTTAGCCGGGAAGAGGCCAGTTCAGGCGCTGAAGGATCTTCGGCCTGAATGGTGTTTGTGGGAGCGAGCTTGCTCGCGAATGCGATATCCCAAACACCGATCATCCTGCAGAAGTAATAACCCCCAACCTCAATACCTCGGCTTCACCGCCTTCCACTCCGGTTTGTATTTCTGCATTTGCCGCACATCATCCCGCTGGCGAATCCCGCACGTCAGGAATTGGTCATTGAGTTTGCCCAACTGGTCATAGTCCAGTTCAAGCCCCAACCCAGGTTCGCGGGTGAGGTGGACGCAGCCGTCGATGATGGGGAGTTTGCCGCCTTTGATGACTTCTTCGTCCGGTTCTTGCCACGGGTAGTGGGTGTCGCAGGCGAAGTCGAGGTTGGGGACGGCGGCGGCGACGTGGGTCATGGCCATGAGGCTGATGCCCAGGTGGGAGTTGGAGTGCATGGAGACGCCGAGGCCGAAGGTGTCGCACATTTTTGCCAGCGCCTGGGTTTCGCGCAGGCCGCCCCAGTAATGGTGGTCGGCGAGGACGATCTGCACGCTGTTCAGCGCGACGCTGCGGCGGAATTCGTCGAAGTCGGTGACGACCATGTTGGTCGCCAGCGGCAGGCCGGTGCGTGTGTGCAGTTCGGCCATGCCTTCCAGCCCCGGCGTCGGGTCTTCGTAGTATTGCAGGTCATCGCCGAGCAGTTCGGCCATGCGGATAGAGGTTTCCAGCGACCAGTTGCCGTTCGGGTCGATACGCAGCGGATAGCCCGGGAAGGCCTTTTTCAGCGCTTTGATGCACGACACTTCGTGCTCGGGGTCCAGGGCGCCGGCTTTGAGTTTGATGCTTTTGAAACCGTACGCTTCGATCATCCGCCGCGCCTGGGCGACGATCTGCTCTTCGCTCAGCGCTTCTCCCCAGCTGTCGGGCGCGTAGGGCGAATCGGCGTGTTGGGCGTATTTGAAGAACAGGTACGCACTGAACGGCACGCGGTCGCGAACGGCACCGCCCAGCAGGTCAACCAATGGCAGGTTCATGGAACGTGCCTGCACATCCAGAAACGCCACTTCAAATGCCGAATAGGCATTGCTCACCGCTTTGCTGGCATGGGAACCCGGCGCCAGTTCGGCACCCGCTACCGAAGTGGGTTTGTTCGCCGCCACCGTGGCTTTGACCACCGCCCGCAAGTGGTTGAGGTTGAACGGGTCCATGCCGATCAACTGGCTCTGCAACTGCTGCTGAATCGCCAGGGCCGGGGCATCGCCGTAGCTTTCTCCCAGGCCGAGGTAGCCGTTGTCGGTTTCGACTTCAATGATCGAGCGCAGGGCAAACGGCTCGTGGATGCCGCTGGCGTTGAGCAACGGCGGATCGCGGAAGGCAATCGGTGTGACGGTGACGCGTGTGATTTTCAAATGACTTCTCCCGGTCAATCAGGGTGTGAGGCTAGGGTTTGACGCTTGACGATGAGCTGAGCGACGCGGCTGCTCGCAGTGGCGCAGCGTCCTCAAGCTTTGGGCGGTGTGGGTCGCCTTTCGGTGTGGTACGGGCGAAAAAGATCACCACGGCCGCCACCAATGAGGTGAGTGCCAGGCCGTACATGCCGCCTTGAATGGAGCCGGTTTTCTGCTCCAGAAAGCCGAACGCGGTGGGCGCCACGAAGCCGCCGAGGTTGCCGATCGAGTTGATCAGCGCGATCACCGCCGCTGCGATGCGCGCGTCCAGATAGCCTTGGGGAATCGGCCAGAACAGCGCGGACGCCGCTTTGAAACCGATGGCCGCGAAGCAGATGGCGACGAAGGCGAAGATCGGCCCGCCGACGGTGGACATGAACATCCCGCACGCGGCAATCACCAGGGTGACCGCAACCCACGCCTGTTGATGCTTGAAGCGAGCCGCCAGCGCGGCGAAGCCGTACATGGCGATGATCGAGATGATCCACGGAATCGAGTTGAACAGGCCGACTTCGAAATCGCTGAGGCTGCCCATCTTCTTGATCATGCTCGGCAGCCAGAAGGTCGCGCCGTAGATGGTCAGGGCCACGGAAAAGTAGATGAAGCAAAACAGCATGATCTGCCGGTCGGCGAGCAGCTTGAAGATCGACGGCTTGATCACTTGCGCCGCTTCACGGGCGCGCTGTTCGGCGTCGATGGCACTGATCAGCGCGCCCTTCTCTTCTTCGCTCAACCATTTGGCATCCCGGGGATGGGACTGCAGCCAGAACCAGACAAAACCGCACAGGGCGATGGAGGCGAAGCCTTCGATGATGAACATCCACTGCCAGCCGTGCAGGTTCATGCCGCTGACGCCGAGCAACGCCCCGGACACCGGCCCGGAAATCACCGACGCAATAGCCGAGCCGCTGAGGAAGATGGCCATGGCCTTGCCGCGTTCGCTGGAAGGCAGCCACTGGGTGAAGTAATAAATAATGCCGGGGAAGAACCCCGCTTCCGCCGCGCCGAGGATGAAGCGCAGCACATAGAAACTGGTTTCGCCGCGCACGAAGGCCATGGCCATCGCCGCTGCGCCCCAGGTGAACATGATGCGCGTCAGCCAGGCGCGGGCGCCGAAGCGTTGCAGAAGCATGTTCGACGGGACTTCGAACAGCGCGTAGCCGACGAAAAACAGCCCGGCGCCGAGCCCGTAGGCAGCGGCGCCGATGCCCAGGTCGGTTTCCATGTGGCTGCGGACGAAGCCGATGTTGACCCGGTCGATGTAGTTGACGATGAACATGATCACGAACAACGGCAACACATGACGCTTCACTTTCGCAGCCGCGCGGGCCAGAACAGTGGGATCGGCGCTGCTGATGGGTTCAGGCGTGGGAACGGTGCGGTTCAAGGTGCGACTCCCGGTCTTTGTATTTTTTTTGGGATGAGCGTGGGGAATGCAGGTGATGGGCCGATCATGGACCGCCGCATTGTTCCCGTCTAATCTAGATTGACTGTTGATTGATACCCGGAAGAGATCAATGTTCGAGCTTGCCCAGCTACGCTGCTTCACCACCGTCGCCACCGAACTCAACTTCCGCCGGGCTGCCGAACGGCTGAACATGACCCAGCCACCGCTGAGCCGGCAGATCCAGCTGCTTGAGCATTCCCTGGGGGTTCAGCTGTTCAACCGCAACACCCGCAGCGTCGCCTTGACCGCGGCGGGCCGGGCGTTTTTCATCGAAGCCCAGACGCTGCTGGAACGTGCCCATCAGGCGGCCATCGCCGCGCGGCGCTTTGCCGAGGGCGACATCGGCTCGGTGACCATCAGCTTCGTCGGCAGCGCGGTGTACGAGTTTCTGCCACGGGTGATCGCCGAAGCGCGGCAGAACCAGCCCCACGTGAAAATCTCCCTGACCGAACTCAATACCTATCAGCAACATGAAGCCCTGCGCGCCCGGCGCATCGATCTGGGCATCGTGCGCGCGCCGCTGCTGCAACCCGGTTATGAAACCGAATGCCTGGTCCGCGAGCCATTTGTGCTGGCGGTGCCCAGCAGTCATCCGCTGGCCAACACCCGGAACATCGGCGTGCAGGACCTCGACGCCCAGCCCTTCCTGATGTACTCCCACTCGGCTTACCCACCGTTCAACGAACTGCTCACCGGCATGTTTCGCTCGGCGCAAGTGGCGCCGGAGTACGTGCAGTGGCTGGGTTCGTCGCTGACGATTCTGGCGCTGGTGAATGCCGGCATGGGCCTGGCGCTGGTGCCCCGCTGCGCCGCCAATGTGGTGTTCAAGGGTGTGACGTTCCGCGACATCGATCTCGGCGAGGGGGTGCAGAGCGAGCTGCACCTGGTCTGGCGCTCGGACAACGACAACCCGGCGTGCCAGATGCTGCTGGAGGCGATTCGCGCGGCGGTGAAAGCCGAAGGGGTGTGAAGCGGATGCGGCCGGGAACGCGTCGGTGGTTACACCGCAAAGGTGGCGGTGCCTGCACTGGCCTCTTCCCGGCTAAAGCCAGTCCCACTAAACCATCCGCGTGCATTCAATGGGACTGGCTGGAACGACGACTTCTGGGACCGGCTTTAGCCGGGAAAGCGTCAGTGGGTACACCACAGAAGTGAGGCCCGCATCCATTTCAACACTCAGGTGCGCTGGGCGACTGCCGATGCATCCAGCGGCGCGGCATCCTCCGGCGTCGTGGAGAACGGCTCGATCTTGCCGACAATGAACAGATAGCTGAACGCCCCTAACAGCGCAAACGCCCCGGCGGTGAGCAGCGGCGCGGTGAACGAGCCGTTGCCGATCACCAGCATGAAGCCGGTGAAGGTGGTGATGAAGATGCCGGCGGTGTTCGACGCGAAGTTCTGAATGCCGCCAATCGACGCCACATGGGCCGGGGTCGGCGCAACGTCAGCAGGCAGGCACCAGATGCTCGCGCCGGCAAACGCCAGGCTGGCGTACGCCAGGCTGAAAAAGCCGAGCATCGCGTAGGTGCCATCGACGAACACCGACAGGGAAATGCTCGACGACATCAGCATGCCGCCGACGATGCAGGTCTTGCGCGCAGCGGTCAGGCTCCAGCCACGACGGTACAGCGCGTCGGAGGTGAGTCCGCCGATCCAGCCGCCGACGATGGACGCGATCGCCGGAATGGTGCCGAGCGTTCCGAGGGATTTCAGCGAGAAACCGCGTTCGGTGACCAGGTAGGTGGGGAACCAGGTGATGAAGAAATAGATCACGAAGTTCAGGCAGAAGAAGCCCAGCATCATCCCCCACAGGGTGCGGTGACGAAACAGCGACGCCCATTTCACTTTCGGCCGTGCGGCGTGGGTCGCCGCCTTGCCCGCCTCATGCTGCTCGATGGCCGCAACCGCCTGAGGCTCTTTGTAGACCAGGAACCAGCCCACGACCCAGATCAAACCCACTGCGCCGGTGATGATGAACGACGCGCGCCAGCCCCACAGCTCGATGATCAGCGCCACCAGGGGAATGGACAACGCCGAGCCGACCCGCGAGCCGCTGTCGAAAATGCTGGTGGCAAAGCCGCGCTCCTTGACGTCGAACCACTGGCTGACGATTTTCGCGCAGGACGGATACGCCCCCGCCTCCCCCACGCCGAGCATCAGGCGGCAACCGAACATCGCCGCCAGGCTGCCGGCCGCCGCCGTGGCCGCCGTGAACAGCGACCACCAGGCCACTGCGAGGGGCAGCGCGATGCGCGCGCCGACCTTGTCGACGAACCAGCCAAACGGCATTTGCATGAGTGCGTAGGTCCAGAAGAAACCGCTGAGCAGCAGGCCCATTTGCCCTGAGCCCAAACCGAGTTCTTTCTGGATATAGGGGGCGGCAACCGCGAGGTTAGCCCTGTCGATGTAGTTGATGGCCACCGCGAGGAAGCACAGAAAAATTACCAACCAGCGCCCTTTCTGCATGGCGAGTCCTCCTAATTATTTTTATGAGTAAGACGTCGTTAGAGCTTCGTATAGCGTCCGGGCCCTGATTCACACGCTGTTTACCGAGGGATAAAGCATCCTTCGGGAACCGCAGAATTGGCCTGACCAAATATCCGAATGCAGCCGATACTAGACCCGCAATCCGGGTTATGGAAATCGAAAAGGCGATTTATTTGCCGATTTATGGCTCGACGGTCGGGATTTGCATAATTTGGCCTGACCAATCTATGCTGCTGCGCACGCCACGCTCCGGCCGGCTTCAATGAAGCACAGGCGGTCTTGAGCGGCCCGCTCCCCATAACAACAAGGACTGCGCAATGAAAATGACCTTCCGTTGGTACGGCGACAGCGATCCCGTCACCCTGCCCTATATTCGTCAGATCCCCGGCATGACCGGCGTGGTCTCCGCCATCTACGACATCCCGGTGGGCGAGGTCTGGCCACTGGAGAAAATCGCCGCCCTGAAAGCCACGGTGAATGCCCACGGCCTTGAGCTGGAGGTCATCGAGAGCGTGCCGGTCCACGAAGACATCAAGCGCGGCCTGCCTTCCCGCGATCAGTTGATCGACAACTACGGCCAGACCCTGCGCAACCTGGCCGCCTGCGGAATCAAGGTGGTCTGCTACAACTTCATGCCGGTGTTCGACTGGACCCGCTCGACCCTGGCCATGGAGCTGCCGGACGGTTCGACCACCCTGGCGTTCGACGTGGCGGTAATCGAGCAGGCGAATCTCGACAACGGCATCAGCCTGCCCGGCTGGGACGTCAGCTACGAGCCGGAAGTCCTGCGCGCGCTGATCAACGAATACGCTCAGGTCGACGAGGCCACTTTGCGCGAGCGACTGGCGTATTTTCTGGAGCGAATCATTCCGGTGGCGAAAGATGCGGGCATCAAGATGGCCCTGCACCCGGACGACCCGCCGCGCTCGATGTTCGGCATGCCACGGGTGGTGAAGAACCGCGAGGACCTGGCGCACATTCTGGCGATGTTCGATGACCCGGCCAATGGCCTGACGCTGTGTTCAGGCTCCCTCGGCGCCGATCTGGGTAACGACATCCCGTCGCTGGTCCGGGAATTCGGCGGTCAGGGACGCATTCACTTCGCCCATCTGCGCAATGTGAAGGTCAACGAAGCCGGTGATTTCTACGAGACCGCCCACCGCTCGGAAGACGGCTCGCTGGACATGGCGGAGATCGTCAAGGCCTACGTCGAGACCGGCTTTGAGGGTTATTACCGCCCCGACCACGGCCGCATGATCTGGGGTGAAACCGGCAAACCGGGCTACGGCCTGTACGACCGGGCGCTGGGCGCGGTGTACCTGAATGGCTTGTGGGAAGGGATTCGCAAGACCATGGCGTGAGGCTGAGGACCTTTGAACAGCACCGCCTTGCGGCGGGCGACTGTTAACGCAACTCCGCGTCCATCCCGTCCAGCCAGCGCGCTTCGGACCGGCGCAGGTGTTCGCGCATGGCGGTCTGGGCGCCGATCAGGTCGCGGGTCTGCACGGCGTGCAGGATGGCTTCGTGCTCGGCCACCGCCATGGCCCAGGTTTCGCGGGTTTCGGAGTGTTCGCTGACGTGGGCGGTAAGCGGGCTGTACCGCTCTTCGAACAGGGACGTGATGATGCGCACCAGGGTCGAGTTGCCGCTCATTTTCGCCAGGCGCTGATGGAATTTGCGGTCGTCGTCCAGAGCCGGCACGCCTTTGAGCGCACCCTCGCGCATCTTGTCGATGCACGCCTGCAGGTAGCGGAAATCAGCTTTGCTGCCGTGCAGACAGGCCAGCATCACGCTCTCGCCTTCGATCAACGCCCGGGCCTGCATCAGCTCTGACGGGCTCTCGCCCAGGGTGCGGGTTTTGCCTTTGACGCCCAGCAGGTGCTCACAGACGTAGATGCCGGAACCCATGCGAATCTCGACGCTGCCTTCGATTTCCAGGGCAATCAGGGCTTCGCGCAAGGACGGCCGAGAGACCCCGAGCAACTGCGCCAGATCACGTTCAGGCGGCAGCCGCGCGCCGGGGGCGATGCCATGCTTGCGAATGTGCTCGCGCAATCGGTCGGCGGTGATCTGGTAAAGGCGGCGTTCGGGGGCTGGGCTTGGCGCGGTCATCAATCACGTTCCATCAAGATGCGCCGGAGGATATCACAGGCGTTGGGGCGCCTTGTCAGGTGGCCTTGCGGGCGGTGAACAACCTTAATTTATGATTGTTCCCCACGCTCCGCGTGGGAACACATCCCCTGACGCTCTGCGTCACACGAGGGGACGCGGAGCGTCCCGGGCGGCATTCCCACGCGGAGCGTGGGGACGATCATCAATGGATGCATCCCATTTAGTAGGACCGGCTTTAGCCGGGAATCAATCCGCCAACGCCCCCTTGAGCTTCGGCTGCTCCAACCCGGCGATCCCCCGCCCCATCTCCACCACCGGCAAGAACCGGCGGCGTTTCTTCTCTTCGTGGTTCTGCGCGATGTCGGCAATGCGGTGCTGCAAGAACGGGTTGAGAAAGCGGTCACGGACACTCGCCAGATAATCCCGCGCCTGATCCCCTTGGCCCTTCGCGGCAAACACCGGCAGCACCTCCCGCTCCCACAGATCCTCCAGGCTCTCGCGCAGCAGCGGGTCGTTCATCGCCTGAAACACGATTTCGTCGGACGGCCTGCCATCCTTCAACCACCGCTCGGCCAGCCAGGTGTGCCCGAGGTTGAGCATGAACAATTTGAACTGCTCGTACTGCTCCAGTTGATCCGTCACTACTACGCAAGGGTGCGTACACGGCAGCACCAGCCCCGGCTGACGCTCAATCGCCCAGATCGCGTACGGCTCGGCAATGGCACCCACCGGCTGAATGGGCTGCGAGACGATGCGATCAACTAACGAATTCGCCCAGCGACAGGTGTCGCGCAGATAGTGGGCAAACCCGCTATCGATGCCCCACTCCGCCGCCAGCGCAATGATCAGATCGCGCAGCACGTCGCCGTTGCGCGACACCAGTTCACAGGGGAACAGAGAGAGCGGCGCATCAGGGTTCGCCTGCCAGCGGTCATGGAGCAACACCAGCAGTTTCGCCGGAAAACTCTGGGGCGTCGGCGCCTCGGCGGCCAGGCAAGACGCCGTGTCCGCCGCGTCCAGCACGTAGCCTTTGTCGCCCGTGTTGGAGATCACCACCTGCACGTCGTGCCGTATCGCCTGACGAATCAACGTCCAGTCGGGACCGGCTTGCAGCGCGCCGGCAATCGATGTGGACCAATACTCCTCATCCACCGTGCGACCGCTTTCCGCGCCCTGAATGCGCACCGGATACCCCGTGCCACCGGCCAACGCCGCAACTCGCTGGGCGCTGTCGGCGCTGCCGGTGGTTTGCACGACGGTGATTCTGCCCAGCGCTTCGCCCTTCTCCAGGGCCTGGGAAATGAACAGGTCAGCATGGGCCTGAAGAAAACGGCTGGTGCCGAACTGCAGAATGGGGGTGAACGGGGTCGCGTGCATGCCCGCGCCTCCTAGCATTCGACAATGGCTTTGACGACCCGCTGGGCAGGGTCGAGCAGCGTGGTGAAGCGTTCGGTCACTTCGCTCAGGGCCATGCGGTGAGTGTTGAGCGCTGCGTCGGGGATCAGGCCGTCGCGCAGGCACTGCTCGACGTAGCGGAAGTCTTCGACGGTAGCGTTGCGACTGCCCATCAGGGTCGCTTCGCGCTTGTGAAATTCAGGGTCGGAGAAGCTGATGGTGTCGCGAACGATGGACACCAGCACGTACTTGCCGCCGTGGGCAATGAACTCGAAACCGCGCTCCATGGCCTTGGCGTTGCCGGTGGCGTCGTACACCACATCGAAAAACTCGCCCTGGGTCAATTGCTCCAGTTGCTCCTTGTCGTCTGCGCCGATCAGCACGGCCGAGTCGATCTGCAGATGCTGCTTGCAGAACGTCAGGCGGTCCTCGCGGGTGTCGAGCACAGTGACTTTCGCCCCACGCAGGCGGGAGAAAATCGCCACCGCCATGCCGATCGGGCCAGTGCCGACCACCAGCGCTCGCTGGCCGGATTGCACGTCCGAACGACTCACCGCGTGGGCGCCAATGGACAGAAACTCGATCATGGCCGCCTGATCCAGCGTGACACCGTCGGCCTTGAGCACGAAGCCATGGGGCAGGCTCAGGTATTCGGTGAACGCGCCATCGCGGTGGACGCCCAGCACTTGAATGCGCACGCAGCAATTGGTCTTGCCCTGGCGACAGGCGATGCAGTCGCCACAGGACAGGTACGGCATCACATAGACCACGTCGCCGGGCTCAAGGCCACTGCCCGCCTCGCTTTGCTCGACGATGCCGGAGAACTCGTGGCCCATGACCCGGGGGTATTCAAGGAACGGCTGGTTGCCGTTGAAGATGTGCAAATCAGTACCGCAAACCCCGACCCGCTTGATGCGAACCAGCGTCTCGCCGGGTGCGCGTTCGGGTTTCGGACGGTCGAGGGCCAGCAGGGAACCGGGTTTTTCGCAGACGACGGTGAGCATCTTCTCTCTCCAGACAAGGGACGCCGGCGTCGCTGAAACGGCCAGAGCCGCAGGTTACCGGGCAGTGATCTTGTTGTTGTGAGGTGGCTGATGAATTCTGGAAGCGCGGACCGCAGTTGCAGTGGCTTGGGCGATGACAAGTGCGGCGCTGCAGGAAAAAACTACACAGCCGCCCGACCATTGGCAAGACCAATTAGATAATTAAGCTATTGGCCTTACCAAATTAGCCCTTCAAGTTTTCGGCGCGATTGCCCGTGCCACAGCTATAAATCCCCTCCACCCATGGTTATGATCGGAGCCCATGAATTCCCCATTGCCGATCCGCTCGCCCTGCCCGCCCGGCGCCTGTCAATGCGACCGCGACCGACTGTTGGAGCTGGAGGGTGCTGACGTGCGCATCCTTCGCCTGACCCGGCAGGAAGAAAAACGTCTTCTTGAGCGTCTGGAGAATATCGCCACGCTGGAAGATCTGCAGCGCCTGCAACAGCGGATGTTTGACCAGCTCGGCATCCGCCTGGATATCGCTCCCGGCTTCAATGAAGTGCGCAGCATGCGCGGCATGGTCATCGACATTGCCGAATTGCCCGGCATGTGCCGCAAGACCCGCGCCGCGATCCCTGCGGCAATTCGCCGGGGCCTCGAAAAGAACCCCGAAATCGCCTGGCGCCTGCTCAACGCCCACGACTTGTTGCGGGATGCCTGAACGCGGTGACTGGCCCGCAGGGTCTGTCACTGGAAAACCAGCATCCCAACCGCCTTACTTCTCCCAGTCAGCATTGTCGATCTTCAACCCGTGCAGACCGTTGTAGGCCGCGCGTTTAGGCTGCTCCCAGCCCTGGAGCAACGCCGCATCAATGTCATAGATCTCGACGCCCAACGGCCGGCACACGGTCAGCGGGTCCTGAGCATCCGGGCCCCACATTGGCAATGAAAGGTCGCCGCCGGGGCACGTCGACAACGCGCAGAGCAGGTCGATTTCGGCGAAGAACTCAAGGTAATCGCCCTGTTTGGCCGGGCAGGCTTTCATGAAATAAAGATCGTCGTGATTCAAGCCGGTGCACTGAAAGATGTTCAGCACGTCGTGCACGTCGAATTCGGTCAGGCCGTGGGGCAACACGGCGCGGGTCAGGTTCGAATGGCAGTGATGGTGAAAGTCTTCGCCGGTGAGCATCTTGTTGACGTAGGGATCGCAGCGGGTGCCGAGCAGGTCATGCAGCCGACCGCCATGTTCGTCGATGCCATAGCTGGCGAGGCTGTCGTCGGTGATGGTGACCATCGGCCGCAGGAACGGCAGGTTCGACCACAACCGGTCATGGGTTGTGACATGGGCGCCCTGCAATTGCCGGGTGCGCGCGGCCCACATGCGTTCGCGCGGGTCGTCGGCGCTCCAGACATTGAAGTCGCCCACTTGCGGGCCCACCGGGGTGGTCACGCGGAACACCTGCCCGGCCTTGACCTTCCACGCCCGCCCGGTGCGGATCGGCACTTCGAACTGCTCGACCAGGGAGCGGCTGTCCTGCGCCTCACGGATGCGTTGATAAAACGCCGTGTCGACCTGCAGAGCCGAGCCTTTGCTGACCTGATAAGCAGCGGGATAGTCTTTGAACATGGGTGCTCCTGGCGAGTGATTGACTTCTAAAGGATTTGAGCAAAGCACGGCCCGTGCCAAGGGCTTTCAGAGATTAACGAACGTCCCTGATTTGGAATTTAATTTCCATCTGTACAAGCAATAGAACTGCGGCTAGCATTGCGACAGCCTCACCGAGGCCCCGAATCGACCTCAACAAGACCTCATCGAGAGGCTTCAGGGGATTCACATGCTCGACCGCGCCAGACGTTTTTCCATCAAGCAGATCGCAACCCAGGCCGGCGTGAGCAAGGCGACGGTCGATCGCGTCCTGCATCAGCGCGGCAGCGTGCATTACCAGACCCACCGCCGCATTCATCAAGCCCTCGAAGAACTCGAAGCCCAGGAAAAATCCGGGCCTGCGGTGGGCCGCACCTTTCATATCGACGTCATCCTGCACACGCCCAAGCGCTTCAGCGACGCGGTGCAGGAGGCGATTCTCGCCCAGCTCGGCAGTCTGGCGCCGTTTCGGATCTTTCCGCGCTTTCACCTGTATCAGGCCATCGGCACACAGCAGATGCACGACCTGATTCTGCGCTGCGTCGAAAAAGGCAGTCAGGGCCTGATCATCAAGGCGGCGGATGAATTGCCGATCAACGAAGCGGTGAATCAGGCCACGGCGGCGGGTGTGCCGGTGGTGACCTTTGTTTCCGATCTGCCCCAGAGTGAGCGCATCGGTTACATCGGCATGGACAATCGCACTGCCGGGCAGACCGCGGCGTACCTGATGTCGCGCTGGCTGGACGATGCCGCCCAGGACGTGGCCGTGGTGATCAGCAGTGAGCTGTTTCGTGGCGAGGAAGAGCGAGAAATGGGTTTCCGCACCTGGCTGCGCAGCCGTGCGGCGCATTTGCGCGTCGTCGACGTCACCGGAGGGTTCGGGGTGCATGAGCCGACTTTCGAGAAAGTGACTCGAGCGCTGCAGGACAATCCGTCGATCAAGGCCATTTACAGCGTCGGCGGCGGCAACCGCGCGATCGTCGATGCCTTCGCCGCACTGGATCGCCCCCTTGAGGTGTTCATCGGCCACGACCTCGATCAGGAAAACCGCCAACTGCTGGCGGAAGAAAAGATTGCCGCGATCATCGATCACAACCTGCAGGTCGACGCCCGCAACGCGTTTCTGCACATCCTGCAGTTTCATCGCCTGTGGAAGGCGGTGCCGAACCCCGTTTCCCACGTGCAGGTGGTCACGCCGTTCAACCTGACGCACTGATGTGCAGCCGCACCCGTTACGCCGATCACCCCATAACAACAATCCCGGAGATCCCCCCATGCTACGCATTGCTGTCCTCGGCGCAGGCCGTATCGCCAACATTCACGCAGCCAACGTGGCCGCCAATCCCAACGTGCAACTCACGGTGATCGCTGACCCCTGGCGCGAAGGGGTTGACGCCCTCGCCGGAAAGCTGGGCTGCGCCGCGGCCTATGACTGCGCCGAAGCCATTGCCCGTGACGACGTGGGTGCGATTGTCATCGGCACGCCCACCGACACCCACATCGACCTGATGCTGCGGGCGGTCAAGCTAGGCAAACCCGTACTGTGCGAGAAACCCATTGATCTGGATTTCGCCAAAGCCGCCCGCGCGGTGGAAGAGATCGAGCGCCTGAACGGCAAAGTGATGCTCGGTTTCAACCGCCGCTTCGACCCCGACACCCTGCAGATGCGCAAGTCCATTGCCCGCGGGGACATCGGCGAGGTGCGCCAGGTGGTCATCACCAGCCGGGATCCGGGTCTGGCGCCGGTGGAATACCTGACCCACTCCGGCGGCATCTTCCGCGACATGACCATCCATGATTTCGACACCGCGCGCACGCTGCTCGGCGAAGAACCCACCGAAGTCATCGCCATCGCCAGCCGACTGGTGGAGCCCGCACTGGCGCAAATCGACGACTACGACAGCGTGATGGTGCTGCTGCGCACCGCGTCCGGCAAACAGTGCCACATCAATTGCTGCCGCGAAGCCGTGTACGGCTATGACCAGCGCCTGGAAGTGTTCGGCTCCAAGGGGATGATCCTCAACGACAACCATCGCCCGAGCACCGTGCGCAGCTACAGCGCCACGCAGACCGAAGTGCGTGAGCCGCTGGAGAATTTCTTTCTCGAGCGTTATGCCGCTTCGTATCGCATCGAGCTCAACCAGTTCATCGACGCGGTGCGGGGCAACGAAACCTTGCCCACCAATGCCCGCGACGGCTTGAGAGCCTTGCATCTGGCCAACTGTGCCATCGAATCGATCAAGACCGGGCGGGCGGTGAAGGTGGAGATCTGAGTCGCGGAGAAACGCGTCGCCCGAAATCAGGATCGGGCAGGTGAACATTTTCTGGGGGATTGCCCGTCGTCAAGACGCCACGGTATCGCGCAGCAGATGCGGTCCATGTGGGAGTGAGCTTGCTCACGAAGACAGCATTCCAGCCGCCAAAGATTCTGTGGATGGACGGCCCTTTTCGCGAGCAAGCTCGCTCCCACAATGTTTATCCCCGGCATCTCGGCAATCACGTCATGTTCGACGTTTCCCTGCGCATCACTTGAAATCCCGGCTGCGCACGTCGAGCCCGGTGAGCATCGGCGTGAGGTCGAACAATCGCTGGGCGATGACGTGACGCACGCCCTTCTGGAATTCGAACTTGCCGAACACCTGCATCAACTGCGACCCCACCAGCACCTTGCGTTGACGCTCGGCCAGATCACGCCAGACCACGACGTTGATCATTCCGTGTTCGTCTTCCAGCGTCACAAAGGTCACGCCACTGGCGGTGCCGGGCCGTTGTCGACCGACGACAAGCCCGGCGACGCTGAAGCTTCGGCCATGTTCTTCATCCAGCAAATCCTTGGAACTGCGAAAACGCTTCGCTGCCAGTTTAGGGCGCAGCAAGGCCAGCGGGTGCGGGCCGAGTGTGGTGCCGAGGGAGTCGTAATCGGCAGCAAGGTCCTGGGCGACACTCGGCAGCGGCAGCGCGACTTGGGCCTCTTCGCCAAAACAGTCGTCGCCGAACAACGGCCGTTGCATCTCGACGCCGGCGATCTCCCAGCGCGCCCGATGCCGATGCCCCACCAGCCCGCGCAGGGCACCGGAATCCGCCAGGGCAGCACGGGCCCGGTTGTCCAGTTCGGCGCGAATGCACAGGTCGGCCACGTCCTTGAAATCTCGGACACCACGGGCCTGTTCGATGCGCGTGGCGTCCTCCTGGCGGAACCCCTTAATCATGCGCAGGCCCATGCGAATGGCCAGGTTCTGATTGTATTCGCGGCCGGCAACCGGCTCGAGCGAACAGTCCCAGTCGCTGTAACGCACGTCCACCGGGTGCACGTCGATCTGCTGGCGGCGGGCGTCCTGCAGCAATTGATCGGGGCTGTAAAAACCCATGGGCCAGCTGTTGATCAGCGCGCAGGTAAAGGCTGCCGGCTCGTGGCACTTGAGCCAGCAACTGGCGTAGGTCAGCAGGGCGAAACTGGCGGCGTGGGATTCCGGAAAGCCGTAGCTGCCGAAGCCCTTGATCTGCTCGAAAATGCGCTGGATGAACTCGTCCGGGTAACCCTTTTCCTTCATGCGCTCGCTCAAGCGGATCCGATGGGGCTCGAGACCACCATGGCGTTTCCAGGCGGCCATGGAACGGCGCAGTTGATCCGCCTCGCCGGGGGAATAATCAGCAGCGACGATCGCCAGTTGCATGACCTGTTCCTGAAACAGGGGCACGCCCAATGTGCGCTCGAACACCACTTTCAGTTCATCGGACGGGTACGTTACCTCTTCTTCGCCGTTCTTGCGGCGCAGGTACGGATGGACCATTCCGCCCTGAATCGGACCGGGGCGGACGATGGCGACTTCGATCACCAGGTCATAGAAGGTGTTGGGTTTCAAGCGCGGCAGCATGGACATCTGCGCCCGCGACTCGATCTGGAACACGCCGATGGTGTCGGCGCGGGTGATCATGTCGTAGGTCGGCTTGTCCTCGGCGGGGATGGTCGCGAGGGTCAGGTCGTAACCGCGATAACCCCTGACCAGATCGAAGGTCCGGCGCAGGGCGCTGAGCATGCCCAAGGCGAGGATATCGACTTTGAGCAGGCCGACCAGATCGAGGTCGTCCTTGTCCCACTGAATGATGGTGCGGTCCGCCATGGCGGCGTTTTCCACGGGCACCAGGGTTTCCAGCGGATGCTCGGAAATCACAAAGCCGCCGGGGTGCTGGGACAGATGCCGGGGGAAGCCGATGAGTTCGCCGGTCAGCGTCAGTACCCGCCGCAGGATCGGGCTGTCGGGTTCGAAACCGGATTCGCGCAGGCGTTCGGCGGGCGGCATGCTGTCGCTCCAGCGGCTGAAGCAGTCCGCCAGGGCGTTGATCTGGTCGGGCGGCAAACCGAGGACCCGCGCCACATCCCGTACGGCCCCCGCACCGTGGTAGGTACTGGCAACGGCGGTGAGCGCCGCCCTGCCCCGGCCGTATCGACGGAACACGTATTGCAGCACTTCCTCGCGCCGTTCGTGCTCGAAATCCACGTCGATGTCCGGGGGCTCGTCGCGCTCTTCGGAGATGAAACGCTCGAACAGCAGATTGCTTTTTGACGGGTCCAGCTCGGTGATGCCCAGGGCAAAACACACCGTGGAGTTGGCCGCCGAGCCCCGACCCTGGCAGAGGATATGCTGCTCGCGGGCGAAGCTGACGATGTCGTGCACCGTGAGGAAGTAACTCTCGTAACGCTTGGCCGCGATCACTTTCAGCTCTTTTTCGATGTTGCTGCGGGCGACCTCCGGCACGCCCTGAGGCCAGCGACGGCTGGCGCCCTGCTCGGTCAGGTGCCGCAGCCAACTGCTGGGGGACTGGTCAGGCGGCACCAGCTCATGGGGGTATTCGTAGCGCAACTCACTGAGGTCGAAGGTGCAGCGCCGGGCAATGTTCACGGTTTCAATCAGCAGGCTCGACGGATACAGCTCGCCCAGCACCGACAGCGGTCGCAAATGCCGCTCGCCGTTGGCAAACAGCCGATGCCCTGCCTCCGCCACGGTGGTGTGATGGCGAACGGCGCTCATGGTGTCCTGCAAGGCCCGACGACCGCGGGCGTGCATGTGCACGTCGCCACTGGCAACGGCAGGAATCGCCATGGCCCGTGCCATGCCGAGCAAGGTGTTCAGACGCTTTCGATCATCCGGACCGCAATGCAACTCGACACTCAGCCACAGATTCTGCTGAAAAATCCCACGCAGCCATTCACCTTGTTTCCGCCGGGTCGGGACGTCCTGTTCAAGATCCGGCAGCCACAGCGCCAAAAGCCCCGAGAGCGGCGGCTGGAAGTCCTCGCGCAGCAAGCGGTATTCGCCTTTCTTGCTACGACGCCGACCCTGGGTGATCAAGCGACACAAGGCCTGGTAACCGGCGAGGTTCTCCACCAGCAAGACGATTTTCGGCCCGTTCTCGACGGTGATTTCGCTGCCGATGATCAGCGGCAGTTCACATTCCTTCGCCGCCTGCCACGCCCGCACAATGCCCGCCAGGGTGCATTCATCGGTGATCGCCAGCGCTTGATAGCCATGCAGTTTGGCCCGCTCGAACAGCTCCTTCGCACTCGACGCCCCACGCTGGAAGCTGAAGTTCGACAGGCAATGCAGCTCGGCGTATGCCCCGCTCATGCGAACCAGCCGTGCAGCAACAGGCTGCTGTCGCCGACGCTGCGGTACGCCCAGCCGCGCTGGCCGTTGCGGGTTTCGACGAGGTAATAGTCGCGGCGCACGTCGCCGCCGTCCCACCAGCCCGACTCGATGCGCTCCGGCCCGGCCAGCACGCGCACGCCCGGCTCGGTCAGTAACTCGGGCTCAGGCAACAGCCAGCCGGGGCGCGGCACTTTATGGGTCAGCACCAGCGGCTTGTTCGGGCAAGCGGGCAGCGAGGCGTGTTCCGGACGATGGTCGGCATTGAAGCCCAGGCCAGCGACCGCTTCATCCCCAAGCCGTGCGCGCAAACGCTCGCGCAGTTGCTCCCAGGGCATGGTCTGCTGCGGACGGTCGTCGAACAGCTCGCGGTGGGTGGGCACGAAGGCCGGCAGATCCTTGGCCTGCAATCGCAACGCGCGCACCGGCGACGGCACTTCGACTTGCTCCAGACGGCCCCGCGCCAGCTCGAACAGCATGTTGGCTTCGCGCTCGGCACTGAGCAGGCCGACGGGAATCTGTGTGTCCGGGGCCACGCTGCCGACGCTTGGCACGTGTTCCAGATGAATCACGAAACGTTGCACGCCGCTGTCGCGCCCGGCCAGAAACACCGCCAGATCGGCAATCATGCGCTTGAGCGGGAACAGCAGCGCCTGATGGGATTCGACGTCGAAATTCAGCTCGATACGGGTATCGAAACGGTCCGGCGGCACATAACACTCCAGCCCCATGGGCCGGCGCCCGAACAGCGTGTCGAGGTGTTGCAGGACCGCCGCCGGGAAACGCCGGGCCAGGGTGTCACGGGGCAACGCCTGAACCTGTCGCACGCGATGCAGGCCCATGCGCGCCAGGGCCGTGGCCACCTCGGTTGGCAGGCCGATGCGGTTGACCGGCATCTGTGCCAGCACCTCATGCAGCGTGTCGCCATCGGTCACGGCGAGACCATCATGGGCGTTGGCAAGCATGCGGGCCGCCAGCGGATTGGGTGCCGCGACGATGCGGTGGGTGAAGCCCAGCTCGGTCAGTTCCTGACGCAGACGCGCTTCGAAGACCGGCCACGGCCCGAACAGGCCAAAGCTGGATTCAACCTCCATCAACAGCACGCGCGGGTACTTGAGGCTGACATGGGAACTGAAACGGTAGGCCCAGGCCGCCAGCAAACGATGCCAGCGCTCGGTTTCGTCGGGGTCGTATTCGACGGTGGCGAATTCACGGGTCATGGCATGGGCTGCGGTCAACGACTGGCCGGCACGCAGGCCCATTGCCCGGGCCGCCGGGTTGACCGTCTGCAGCACCCGGCGCTGCGCCGTGCCGCTGATCAGCGCCAGCGGTTCTTCAGGGTTTTCGCGACGACGTATGACGCCGTCCAGCGCCAGCTGCGGCAGGAGGACACAAGCCCAGAGCATGGCAACCTCAAGCGTCAGCAGTGAACGGAACGGGGGAAGCAGGCGGCAGCCCGCCGCGACACTTGAGCACCCGCAACTGACTGGGGCGCGCGTCGATGGCAATACGCAGCGCGGCCGGTGACGGATTGGCGGCCGCCTCATGCCCGCGACAGGCAAAGGCCAGGGTTTCACCGGTTTCGGCGGCCACCTGCAACCGACGCAGGGCGCGGTCGTCGACCTTGGTCGGCCAGCACAACACCGCGCCGCAACTGCCCGAGCGCAGGCATTGCTCAACTGCCCATAGGGCATCGCGCTCGTTGGCGTGGATGATCGACAACTGCCTCAGGTCGATGCCCGCCATCTGCCAGGCCTGGGCATAGGGGAGATAGGGAGGCGCGACCAGCACGATGCGTTCGCCGCTGTCAGCAAGCCGCGCCAGGGTTGGCCACATCAGCCGCAACTCGCCACTGCCGTTGGCTGCGACCAGCACTTCGGTCATCGCCGCAGGGGGCCAGCCCCCCATGGGCAACGCCGCGTCGAGGGCCGCATGGCCGGTGGGCTGCGCGGCCACGGAGGCAACCTGCTGACGCCCCTTCCAGACGCGCCGCTCGTCCAGCAGCGCGTCCAGGCTGACCACCGCGCCCATCATTCCCGGCGCACCAGGCCACAGAACACACCTTCGATGGCGAAGTCCTGGTCGGGCCGAACAATGATGGGTTTATACGCAGGGTTGCGCGGCAGCAAGCGCAGCTGATCATCGCCGCGCTCAAGGCGCTTGATGGTCACTTCGCCGTCCAGCCGGGCCACGATGATCTGCCCGTCGCGGGCGTCGGCGCTTTGCAGGATGCCCACCAGATCGCCATCGAAGATGCCGTCGTCGATCATAGAGTCCCCGCTCACCCGCAGCAGGTAATCCGGGACGCGCATGAAGGTGCGGCTGTCCAGCGTGAAGGTGTCGTGGTTATCGAGGTCGGGGCCGATGGGCGCACCGGCGGCTACCCGCCCGAGGACGGGAATGTCGAGCATCTGCGGCCGCGGACGGGTGTCCACCAGCCGGATGCCGCGGGCCTGATTGGCGGTGACTTCGATCAAACCGGCATCGGTGAGCGCCACGATGTGCTTGCGCGCGACACTGCGGGAAGCAAATCCGAAGGCTTCGGAAATTTCAGCCAGGCTGGGAGGCTGGCCATTTTGGGCGATGCGATCTCGAATGAACGTGAGGATGGCAGCGCGTTTTGGGGATAGGGTCGTCATGGAGCACATTTGTACTCTTCTCGACTAAACCTGACTAGCGCCTCTTGTCGATCCGGCTGCAATTTTTGTAACAGAGCGGCGAATACGGGGAATCACCACCCTGCTCAAAAGCCCTTTCTTTAGCGCTCAAACAGCGCTTGAATCTGCGGATACGCGAGGCTGGTCTCGATGACCGTTTCCGAGCGCCCTTCCTCCAGAAAGCCCCGTGCCAGTTGCTCGGCCTGTCCCCACAGGGTCTGGGCGATGCTGGATCCGGCGCTCAACCGGCGAACGCCCAATGCGGCCAACGCATCGGCGGCGGGCAGTCCCTGTCGCGCCAGCAGATTGAGGGGCAGACCGATGCCTGCAACGACGGCTTTGATCTGCTCGACATCCACCAGGGCCGCGACGAACAGGCCGTCCGCACCCGCCTCCCTGTAAAGCTGGCCTCGCTTCAGGGTTTCCTCCAGGCGCAGCTCATCAGGGACCAGACTCGCCAGGTAAACGTCCGTGCGGGCATTGATAAAGACGTCCAGCCCGTTACGGGCCGCCGTGCTTTTGATCGCCTCGATCTTGCGGGCCAGCAGATCCGGCGCGTCGGAACCGTCCTCGATATTGATGCCGATCGCCCCGACGTCCAGCACCCGCTTGACGTTCTCCGCAACGGTTTGCGTGTCGTCCGAATAGCCGTTTTCCATGTCCACCGACAGCGGCACCTTGATCAATCGCGCGATGCTGGCCGCGACGCTGACCGCAATGCCGACCGGAAACACCCGGCCATCGGCATAGCCCTGGGCCCAGGCGACCCCGGCGCTGGTGGTCGCAATGGCCGTGGCGCCGAGGCTTTCGAACAGCCGCGCGCTGCCCGCGTCCCAGGCATTGGGCAGACGCAAAACGGTGGATTGGTGGTGCAGTGAGCGAAACGTCTGAGCGGAACCGGGCATGATCATCTCCATTGATTTAAGGGTCGGCCGTTGCGTACGTTTTCAAGCGGCGTGTTGCGTGAAGCTTTGCGTAAACCGTGAAGCGATTGATTCAGAACAGTGACGCCTGGGTCGAAGCCACTGCCATGACGCGCCTTCCCCGCTGTACCGGCTGATACCCCTCCAGGGTCAGCAGCAGGTGCTTGGCATCGAGGCCACCCGCAAAACCGGTCAGCGCACCGGAGCTGCCGATCACCCGATGACAGGGGGCGATGATCGAGATGGGGTTTTTGCCGTTGGCGGCTCCGACCGCGCGCACGGCGGCGGGGTTGCCGATCTGCAGGGCAATGTCTAGATAACTGCGGGTTTCGCCGAAGGGAATATTCAGCAAGGCCTGCCAGACTTTCTGCTGAAAATCCGTCCCATGGAATTCGAGTTCAAGCTCGAAGCGCTGACGGCGACCTGCAAAGTATTCGGCGAGCTGGCGTTCGGTCCGGTCAAGAATATCGCTGCCGTCATCTTCGCTCATGGCTCCGAGCAGCACGCGGTTCGGGCGGTCGTTTTCCCACAGCACGGCGGCCAGACGCGGGCCCTTGGCGATCAGTTTCAGCTGCCCAACCGGGGAATCGATGAAACGGTAGGTGAAGGTCATCGTCTGGCTCCTGCGCTGGTTTTTACTCTCGATACGGGCGCGCCGGGATTAACTGGAATCGTCCGTACGTCGACATACTACTCGCGCGCCCTTCCCGAACCACCCGGTTCTTGCGCTCGAACTCGCCGGTCAGCCGCCCTTCTGCTTGCCCGCCGCATCCGCCGCGGAATTCCAGATGTGCATGGCGGCGTAGGCGCGCCAGGGTTTCCAGGCGTCGGCCCGCGCCTTGTGCTGTGGCAGGCGCAGCAGGCTCGGCTCCTGCAGGGTCATGAGATTCATCAGCACCAGATCGGCGGCGGGCCAGGCGTCCGGGTCACGCCAGGCGCGCATGGCGATGTATTCCACGGTCCAGGGGCCAATGCCGGGCATGGCCAGCAACTGTCGCCGCACATCGCCGAGGTCGCCATGGCGCACGTCAAGGGACAGCTCGCCACTGGCCACCGCTGCGGCGAGACGCTGCAGGGTATCGACGCGCTTGCCGGGCATGCCGATCTTGTCCAGGTTGGCCTGCGCCAGGGCATCCGGCGTCGGGAATCGCCACCCCAGCTGTTCATGCAGACCCTCGCTGACCTGAACCCCGGCGCGCTGCACCAGACGACCGACAATCGTGGTTGCACCCTTGACGCTGACCTGCTGCCCGACGACCGTGCGCACCGCCAGCTCGAACCCGGAAAACGATCCCGGCACACGCAGCCCCGGACGACGCTGCACCAGCGATGCCAGCCACGGGTCTTGCGACAGGGCGTGGTCAATGATGTGAGGTTCGGCGTACAGATCGAACATGTGAGACACCGGCACGATCAGCTCATCAATGTGCTGGCTCACCTCGCCGTGGGCGGTCGCCAGCAGATGTTGCCCGTCCGGCGCCAGTGCGACCGACAAAGCACCGAGGCTGCCCTTGAAATCGATGTTGCGCAGGTACACCCCATCGACCACCGCCTCCACGCCCGCCGTCATCCGCGCCGCGAAGAAATCGAGCATGCGCTGCCAGTCAAACGGTGGGTGAAAGGGTATCAGGCGCGAGGCGTGGGGCTGGAGAGGTTGAAGCATGGGGGAACTGCCGGCAGTCAGGGTCGGCTGACGCTAGCGTAATCGATGGAGGCGCACAAACTTTTCGGGCGGGAACGCATAGTGAGGGTTATCACACTAGCCTCTTCCCGGCTGAAGCCGGTCCCACATGGAATCGCGTTCTAACTGTAGGACTGGCTTTAGCCGGGAAAGCGTCAGGGATCACAACGCAAGAATGAGGGTGATCGCACTGGCCTCTTCCCGGCTGAAGCCGGTCCTACAGGGGATCGTGTTCTACGACGGATCCCGTGCATCTCTGTCAGCTCGGGCAGCCCACAGCACCGCCGTCAAGGTTCTGCTTGTAGTTTTCATACTGCAGCGTGGCTTTGCCGTCGTTCCATTTGAGGGTCAGCACCAGCACGGAATCGAAGTCCTCGGCGACCCAGTCGTTGACCAGTTTGACCTTCTCGCCGGACGCCTCCTCGGCGACCTTGTTGATCAGCTCCGGCAGGTAGCCGTGGGACCAGGCAGTGTAGATGGTGGCGTCGTGGTATTTGTCGCGCATCAGCTCATCGGCCAGATCACCGGTGTCGTTGGCGGCGAAATCGATATTGACCGGCAGGCCCAGCTTGATCGCGCTGGGGCCAACGGTCATCAGGGGGCGAAGGTAGCTGTAGGAATGATCGTGCTCGCCCTCTTCCACATGACGGCTCGGGTTGGCCGCAAAGATGAAGTCGGCTTTGCCGAAGGTATTCGGCAGCACCGTGGACAGGTCGATGGCCCGATTGAGGCCCTGGCAGTTCAGCTGACCCAGTCCGGTTTCGGGCTTCTCGGCGTGGCGCAGAAACACCAGGGTCTGGGTGCCGTTCTTGGCCTCGGCATGAACACCCTTACCGGCGGCGAACCAGAAAATGGCGGAAGCGATGAGGAGGGTCGGAAACAGAAAATAGGTCATGCGCTGCATCGCGCGGGACCGCAGAGGAGGTGTTGAAAGGCTCATATCGGCATGGAGTTCTGATGGCTCGTGATGGGCGTGACGCCCGATGCAACGTCCTTGTCAGCGTGTGGCTCGGTGCAGTATGGCGAGCGAATATTTCCGTATAACGAATGCCCATCAGATCAGAAAACGCTCAAGAGGTTGCACGCAAGCACCTGATTTGCCGAATTAATCGCCGAACGGTCAGAGGGTGTTGTTTTGGGGCACCGGTTTGTATCGACTGCAAACCACCGCGCTGAGCAGCACGGCGACGCCCGCTGTGGTGTAAATCCATGCAGGGGACGCCCACGGCAGCAACACCCCGGCGAGCAGCGGTCCGACGCCTGCACCGACGTCGCGCCACACCGCATTGCCCGCCAGCGCCTGAACCCTGCCCGGCCCCGGATTGCGTTCGGCGACCAGGGTCGTCACCAATGGCAATTGCAACGCCCGCAGGATCAGAATCGCGCCGGCGCCGACGATCAGCCAGTGAAAGCCGAAGGCCGTCAACGCCAGTGCGGTCGCGGCGGAAAGCACCACCAGCATCCGCACAGCGCCGAAGCTGTCAGCCGCGCGCCCGCCCAACGGGCTGAGAAGCATCTCCGAGGCGTAGCGCAGGGCCAGCAACACACCGGCGATAAAGACCGCATTGCCGCCGAGCACCGTCTGCGCCTGAAGCGACAACCCGAAGATGAACAGCCCGTCCAGCGCCACGCCCTCGACGAACGACCACAGCGCCACACTGTCCGGCCGCTTGAAACGGCGCCCGGCGGAAGTGGGCAAGGGATGCGGCGCAGCGGGCAGCCCACGCGCAAACCACACCGCTCCAAGGGAACACAGCGCGAGGATGAAAAAGATAAGCCGCGGACCGTAATGCAGGCTGATCAGCGCGCCGATGGGCAGTGCCAGCATAGGGCCGATGGCGATAATCGCGCGGGATCGACCCGCCCGACGTGCCGCTCCACCTGGCTCCGAGGTCGCCAATGCCTGGGTCGACAGGTTCAGCGCCGCGTAACTCAGGCCCCAGCCCAGTCGCAGGATCAGCAACCACCAGAACCCGCTGATGAAGCTGTTGCCAAACGCGCAGACCGCCGATACCAGGGCCGCCAGCGTCAAGGCCGCGCGATCGCCCCGCGCGGCGTAGAAACGTACGACATAGCTGTAGCCGAAAATCCGGACCAGCCGGTTGGCCGCCAGCAGGATCCCTGCTTGGGCGAGGCTGATGCCGAAGGCCCCGGCGTTCATCGGCAGCAACAGATACAGAAGCACGTCGCTGGGCAGGCACAAGCTGAGAATGATCGCAGAACCGCGCGATGCGGAATCGGCGGAACGGGCAGTGACGGCGGACATGCTCGGAGAGGCCCTGTTGCAACGGTGGAGCGCCAGCATGCGGTTCTGCGCGTCGGCTGACAACCCGCAGCGCAGCGCAGCGTGCTGAGTCTTCGGACGGCGGAGATTGCCGCTGTTTGCCCAGCAACAGTCGATCAGCAGACTGTTGCATCGGTAGCACTTTCCCACTTGCCCGGCCCCGCAATCAGGGGACCTGGGCGGCGCCTCGCCAATGGCACAAAGCCTGCAATATTCCAATCAAGCAGATCGATTCGCTCCGACTGCTGATTTCGTCATAAGCAGCCGTGCGCAGCTTCCGCCCCTTGACTGGACACTCACCCATGACCGCACTTTCCCGTCTGCCGACTTCCTTCAAACTACTCGCCGGCGCGCTTGCACTGACGTTACAGCCGCTGGTCCAGGCTGCCGAGGCGCCACCGGCCGAGGTGCACCTGGATTACGCCTACTACTCGCCGGTCAGTCTGGTGCTCAAGCACTTTGGCTGGCTGGAAAAAGCCCTGCCAAACAGCAAAGTCAGCTGGGTGTTCAGCCAGGGCAGCAACCGCTCGCTGGAATACCTCAACAGCGGCGGCGTCGACTTCGCCTCCTCCGCCAGTCTCTCGGCGGTGCTGGCGCGGGCCAACGGCAGCCCGATCAAATCGGTTTATGTCTACAGCCGCGCCGAGTGGACCGCGCTGGTGGTGCGCAAGGATTCGACCCTGCAGAGCGTTGCCGATCTGAAGGGCAAGAAAATCGCCGCTACCAAAGGCACCGACCCTTACCTGTTTACCCTGCGCGCCTTGCAGCAGGCGAAGCTGACCAAGGACGACGTCGAACTCTTGCATCTGCAACACCCGGACGGCCGTATTGCGCTGGAGAAAGGCGACGTCGACGCCTGGGCCGGGCTCGATCCGCACATGGCCGCGAGCGAAATACAGGCCGGCTCGCGCTTGTTGTATCGCAACAAGGACTTCAACAGCTTCGGCGTGGTCAGCGTGACCGAGCGTTATGCGAAGGAACACCCTGAAGCGATCAAAACCGTCCTTGGCGCGTACGAAAAAGCCCGGGAATGGTCGCTGAAAAATCCGGACGAGCTGGCCCAATTGCTCGCCACCGAGTCAGGCCTGCCGCTGGATGTCGCCAAATTGCAGTTGACCCGCACTGACCTCGGCAGCCCGCTGCTGACCGACAAAGACGTGACCGCGTCGAAGGCCGCCGCGCCGATTCTGGTTTCCGAAGCGCTGGTGCGCAAAGGGACGAACGTTGACCAGGTCATCGACCAGTTGATCGACCCGAGCTTCGGCAACGCGGTCGTCGCCAAGCCATGAGCAACGCGCGGGGCAGCGAAGTCAGTGGCGGCGGTATCGGAAGCAGCGTCAGCCCCAGAGCTCAGGTGTTGAAGGACGAGGCGTTGGACGCGCAACCGGTTGTGCGGCGTACACGTGGGAATGGGCGAACCCGCCTGAAGGGGCTTGCCGTGCCGGTGGCCCTTTTGCTGTTGCTGGAAATTGCCGTCCGCGTGGGCTGGGTGCAGTCCTACCAGATGCCGGCGCCCAGCGAGATCGCTACGACGCTGACCGATCTGGCCGACGGCGCGCTGTGGAAACACATCGGCGCCAGTTTGACGCGGGTGCTGTCGGGGTTCGTGATCGGTGCGGGTCTGGCGCTGGTGTTCGCGGCGTGGGTCGGGCTCAGTCGCGAGGCGGAAGCGTATCTGGAGCCGACGTTCGCGGGGCTGCGCTCGATTCCGAGCTTGGCCTGGGTGCCGCTGTTGCTGTTGTGGCTGGGGATCGGTGAGACCTCCAAGATTGTGCTGATTGCCATCGGCGCGTTTTTTCCGGTGTACCTGAACGGCGTGGCGGCGATTCGCAACATCGATCGCAAGATGGTGGAGGTCGGGCAGATATTTCGCTTCAGTCAGCGGCAGATGATTGTGCATGTGTTTTTGCCCGCCGCCCTGCCCGGTCTGTTCACCGGGTTGCGCTCGGGGTTGAGTCTGGCGTGGATGTTTCTGGTGGCGGCGGAGTTGATCGCGGCGACGAAGGGGCTGGGTTATTTGCTCAGTGACGGGCGCGAGACGTCGAGGCCCGACATTGTGCTGGCGGCGATCATTGTGCTGGCGGTGTTGGGCAAGTTGACCGATGGGGTGTTGGCGATGCTGGAAAGGCGGTTTTTGGCCTGGCGGGATACTTTCAAGGGCTAAGATCAAGATCAAGATCAAGATCAAGATCAAGATCTAGGGCGTCTGCCTGGGGGCAGACTGTTTCGCCTTCGGCGAGTTACTTGGAAAAGCACCCCAAGTAACCAAAGGTGCTTGCTCTCGGTTGGGCCCTTCGTTCCTCAGGGTTCCTTCACTCCGGTCCCGCTCCGTGGGCCCGCTGCCATCCGCCATCCATGGCGGGGGGCAGCTCTCGCCGCATCCATGCGGCTCGGCCCACTCCACGAGACCTCCGTTCAGCCTGCACCAAAGTCGCGTTTCGCGGTGACCGGACTTTTTGTGTACGAAGATCAAAAGCAGATCAAAAGCAGATCAAAAGCAGATCAAAAGCAGATCAAAAGCAGATCAAAAGCAGATCAAGGGCATATCAGTCGCCGGCGACTTGTGGGAGTGAGCTTGCTCACGAAGGGGTCGGTACATTCAACGGATATCTGTTGTTTGAGATAAAGCATTCGCGAGCAAGCTTGCTCCCACAAGGAGGGGGACTATCAGCAAAAATGTCGGCGCCTGAGCTGGCCTCTTCCCGGCTAAAGCCGGTCCTACAGGGCGTACGCGGTGCTTTTGTAGGACCGGCTTCAGCCGGGAAGCCGTTGCTCTGCTTTTGATCTGCTTTTGATCTTCATGCACAAAAAGCCCAAACACCGCCAATCGCGACTTGGGTGCAGGCTGAACGCAGGTTTCGCGGAGTGGGCCGAGCCGCATGGATGCGGCGAGAGCGCCGTCAGGACAGGGATGTCCGTTCGGCGCGGGCCCACGGAGCGAGACCGGAGTGAAGGAACCCCGACGCAGGAGGGGCCCAACCAGGAGCAAGCACCCTTGGTTACTTGGGGTGCTTTTCCAAGTAACTCGCCGAAGGCGAAATATCTGCCGTTAGGCAGATGCTCTTAAAGCCATATTGACGCCACCCCACAATCTGGTGTCTCCTGAAACCGGTTTCAGAGCCCAACCGCTCTTCCCATAAGCCTGCTGATAAATCCAATAAGGTCCAGGCCGTGAACAGCATCTCCACCCCGACGCGCACCCGCGTCACCATGAACGACGTCGCCGACCTCGCTGGCGTCTCCAAGGCCAGTGTCTCGCGCTTCATCGGCGATGACCGGCAACTGCTGTCCGATGCCATCGCCAAACGCATCGAACAGGCCATCGACACCCTCGGCTATCGCCCCAACCAAATGGCCCGCGGCCTCAAACGCGGCCGCACCCGCCTGATCGGCATGCTCGTCGCCGACATCCGCAACCCCTACTCCATCGCCGTCATGCACGGCGTCGAAACGGCCTGCCGCAAACACGGCTACAGCCTCGTCGTCTGCAACACCGACCGCGATGACGAGCAGGAACGCCTGCACCTCGCCGCCCTGCGCTCCTACAACATCGAAGGCCTGATCGTGAACACCCTCGGCCATCACCTCGACGAACTGCGCGAACTGCACCGCGAACTGCCGATGGTGCTGGTGGACCGCAAGGTCGATGAACTGCACAGTGATCTCGTCGGCCTCGACAACGTCACGGCAGTCCGACAAGCGCTAGACCATCTGCATGACGCCGGCTATCGCGATGTACTCATGGTCACCGAACCCCAGGACGGCACCAGTTCGCGGATCGAGCGGATGGACGCCTTCAAGAAACAGATCGCCGAGCGAACCGACATGCATGGGCAGGTCTGCGAAACCGGCGAAGCATTGCGCGATCGGTTGCGCCAGTTCCTCGCGCAACACGGCCCCGGCCCCAAAGCGCTGTTCACCGCCAACGGCGTCGCTACCCTGATCACCACCCGCCAATTGCATGAGCTGGGCTGTCACTTGTTCAACGACATCGGCCTGATCGCCCTCGACGAGCTTGACTGGTACCCGCTGGTCGGCAGCGGCATCACGTCGCTGGCCCAACCTACCCATGAGATGGGCATCACCGCCTTCGAATGCCTGCTCAATCGACTGCGTGGCTATCAGGAGCCGGTGCGGCTGTACGACTTCCCCGCGCAGTTGATCGCGCGGGGCTCGACCCGACGACAGACCTGACATCCCACACAGATACCGCAGGTCAGACCCTGCACGCCGACGCGAACTTTTACCCGGTTCGCTCGTTCGAACAAAAATGTAACCGGTTTCAGAGGACAATAATAATGACCCTACCATCCGTTGCCATCAGCCTCGGCGCCTTCGGTGCCGATCGTGTACGTGCCCAAGGCCAGGCCAGTTTCATCCCGCTACTGGTTGATGCCGGCGTCAAGCGTATCGAGCTGCGCGAAGAGCTGTTCACCCCCGGCGTGCATGACCAGGACTTCCCTGCCCTTGCGCGCGCCATTCAGGCTCAAGGCCTGGAGTGCCTGTACTCGGCGCCCCTTGAGTTGTGGCTCGAAGGCGACACGCAACCGAACCCCGAATTGAGACCGACCCTGGAGCGCGCCACCGCGTGCGGTGCGTTCTGGCTCAAAGTGTCGCTGGGGCATTTTGGCGAGCACTGCGACGTCGCCGCGCTGGCCGATCGCCTGGCGCCCTACGACGTTCACTTGCTGGTGGAAAACGACCAGACCGAACAGGGCGGCCGCATCGAGCCCTTCGTGGAGTTCTTCGCGCAGATCACCGCGCTGCAAATGCCCATCGGCATGACCTTCGACATCGGCAACTGGCGTTGGCAGGAGCAGTCCGCCCGCGACGCTGCCCGGCAGCTGGGCCGTTACGTCGAATACCTGCACTGCAAGGCAATCTCCCGGAGCACGTCAGGCAAGCTCATCGCCGTGCCGCCTGCTTCAATCGACCTGCAACAGTGGGAATTGCTCATCCAGCACATGCCGGTGAACCTCCCCCGCGCCGTTGAATACCCGCTGCAAGGCGACGACTTGCTCCAGGTGACCCGAGATCAGGTTGCCCTGCTCGCCCGCCTTGGCCAGTCCCAATCAGCGCAGCCCCACCCCAAGGAAACGGAGACGCTGAGCCATGTCTGAGATCGATATTCTCTCCTTCGGCGAAACCATGACCATGCTGGTGGCCGAGCAAACCGGTGACCTGGCGCAGGTTCGCCATTTCGAGAAACGCATCGCCGGTGCCGACAGCAATGTGGCGATCGGCCTCTCGCGGCTGGGCTTCAAAGTGGCGTGGCTGAGCCGGGTCGGCAACGATTCCATGGGCCGCTTCGTCACCGACAGCCTACAACAGGAAGGCGTCGACTGCGCTCACGTCACCGTGGACGCCGCGCACCCCACCGGTTTTCAGTTCAAATCCCTGGAGCTGGAAGGCGCCGACCCGGTGGTCGAGTACTTCCGTCGCGGCTCGGCGGCCAGTCATCTGTCGGTCAACGACATCGTTCCCGACCTGCTCAAGGCGCGGCACCTGCACGCCACCGGCATTCCGGCGGCGCTGTCCGACACCTGCCGGGAGCTTTCCCACGTGCTGATGACGCAAATGCGCGAGGCCGGTCGCAGCGTGTCGTTCGACCCCAATCTGCGGCCTTCGCTGTGGTCGAGCCAGGCGACGATGATCCGCGAAGTCAATCACCTTGCCAGTCACGCCCACTGGGTCATGCCGGGGCTGGCCGAGGGTGAATTGCTCACCGGTTTCGACACCCCGGCTGACATCGCCCGTTTCTACCTGGACATGGGCGTCGAGGCGGTGATCATCAAACTCGGCGCCAAGGGTGCGTATTACCGCACCCAGCTGAATGAGGCGTTCTTGCCCGGCGTGCCGGTGGCCAATGTGGTCGACACCGTGGGCGCAGGCGATGGCTTCGCCGTCGGGGTGATCAGCGCGCTGCTGGAAAACCTCGGGTTCGAGCAAGCCACTGCCCGGGGCAACTGGGTCGGCAGCCAGGCCGTGCAAAGCCGTGGCGACATGGAAGGCCTGCCCACTCGCGCCGCACTTGATGCCGCCAACGTCTCGGCAGGCGCCCGACGACAGAGCGCCTGAACCCTTGCTTTCACACACACCGAACCTCCATCACCTGCTGCGACAAAAACAACATGCTCAGGGAGCCTGAAATGGAAAAGCTGCTCGAATCCGTGAAACACGCCGGCCTCAAACGTCGCTGGCTATTGATCATGCCCATCGTCTTCATCACCTACAGCCTGGCGTACCTGGACCGCGCCAACTACGGCTTCGCCGCTGCCTCGGGGATGGCCGAAGACCTGCACATCACCCCGGGCATGTCGTCCTTGCTCGGTGCGTTGTTCTTCCTCGGTTACTTCTTCTTCCAGGTGCCCGGCGCCATCTATGCGCAGAAGAAAAGCGTCAAGAAACTCATCTTCGTCAGCCTGATTCTGTGGGGCGGCCTGGCCACCCTGACCGGCATCGTCTCCAACGCCTACATGCTGATCGGCATCCGCTTCATGCTCGGGGTGGTCGAAGCAGCGGTGATGCCGGCCATGCTGGTGTACCTGTGCTATTGGTTCACCAAGGCTGAACGTTCCCGCGCCAACACCGTGCTGATCCTCGGCAACCCGGTGACGATGCTGTGGATGTCGGTGGTGTCCGGTTATCTGGTAGCACACTTCAGCTGGCGCTGGATGTTCATCGTCGAAGGTTTGCCGGCAGTGATCTGGGCGTTTATCTGGTGGCGTCTGGTGGACGAGCGTCCGGCCCAGGCCAAGTGGCTGACCGCTGAAGAAAAGACCGAACTGCAAGCGCGCCTCGACGCCGAACAGGTCGGCATCAAACCGGTGAAGAACTACGCCGAAGCTTTCCGTTCCCCGCGCGTGCTGTTGCTGGCCGCGCAGTACTTCTGCTGGAGCATCGGCGTGTACGGCTTCGTGCTGTGGCTGCCGACCATCATCAAGAAAGGCATGCAGATGGACATGGTCGAAGCCGGCTGGCTCTCGGCCCTGCCGTATCTGGCTGCGGTGATCGGCATGGTGCTGGTGTCGTGGGCGTCGGATAAAACCCAGAAGCGCAAAGCCTTCGTCTGGCCGCCACTGCTGCTGGCCGCCGTCGCGTTTTACGGCTCATACGCGCTGGGTACCGAGCACTTCTGGTGGTCGTATTCGCTCCTGGTCATTGCCGGCGCCTGCATGTACGCGCCTTACGGTCCGTTCTTCGCCATCGTCCCGGAAATCCTCCCGGCCAACGTCGCAGGCGGCGCCATGGCACTGATCAACAGCCTCGGTGCGCTGGGATCGTTCGCCGGTTCCTACCTCGTTGGCTACCTCAACGGCGTCACCGGCACCTTGAGCGCGTCGTACCTGTTCATGAGCGGCGCGCTGCTGGTCTCGGTGGTGCTGACGCTGCTGCTCAAGCCGGACAGCAAGGCCCGGCCGCTGAGCGATAAGCCTGGCGTTGGTCCTGCGCCAGCCCACTCCTGATCGGGAATCCTTTCGATGACTCATCATGTTGTGCTGTACAAAAAACTCTCGGCGCCATTGATGGAGCGCCTGCAAGCCCAGGCCGAGGTCACGCTTATTGAAGACCCGAAATCCAGCGACGGCCTGGCACGCCTTCGCGACGCCCTGCCCCACGCCGATGCCTTGCTCGGCGCGAGCGTGAAACTTGACGCCAAACTGCTGGACCTGGCGCCAAAGCTGAAAGCGGTGTCCAGCGTCTCGGTGGGGGTCGATAACTACGACATCGAGTACCTGACGCGGCGCGGCATTCTGCTGACCAACACCCCGGATGTGCTCACCGAAACCACCGCCGACACCGGTTTCGCGCTGATCATGGCCACGGCACGCCGGGTGGTGGAGCTGGTGAACATGGTCCGCGACGGCCAGTGGAAGCAGAACATCGGGCCGCAGCACTTTGGTTCCGACGTGCATGGCAAGACGCTGGGCATCATCGGCATGGGCCGGATTGGCGAAGCGGTGGCGCAACGGGGGCATTTCGGTTTCGGAATGCCGGTGATTTATCACAGTCACTCACCCAAGCCGGCGGTGGAAGCGCGCTTTGATGCCCGCTATCGCAGCCTCGGAGAGCTGCTGCGCGAAGCGGATTTCGTTTGCCTGACCGTGCCGCTGACCGCCGAAACCGAGGGGCTGATCGGTGCCGAGCAGTTTGCGCAGATGCGGCCGGAGACGATCTTCATCAACATCGCCCGCGGCAAGGTGGTGGACGAGCAGGCGCTGATTGCCGCGCTGCAGAACGGCCAGATTCGCGCGGCCGGTCTGGATGTCTTTGAGCAGGAGCCCGTGAATCCGGACTCGCCGCTGTTGCAGATGGACAACGTGGTGGCGACCCCGCACATGGGTTCGGCGACCCACGAGACCCGCGAGGCCATGGCCCGCTGTGCCGTGGACAATCTGCTGGCGGCCCTGGCGGGCGAGCGACCGAAGGATCTGGTCAACCCCCCTGCGTGGAATGGCTGATAGATACTCTGTGGGATATGGGAATGCTTGCGATATCAGCCAGCTCGCAGGACCTCTGGGGGGTGACCGGGCTGAACTCAGGATCTTGGGCACGCCGCAGGACGTGTAGGAGTGAGCTTGCTCGCGAAGACTGAGGTTCGTCCGCTGGAGATCTAGCGGCTTTGCCACTCTATTCGCGAGCAAGCTCGCTCCCACAGAATTGAGGTGAACTCAAGATTTCGGGCACGCCGCAGGACCTGTGGGAGTGATCTTGCTCACGAAGACCGAAGTACAGTCGCGAGAGATTTAGCGGATGTACGAGAGTCTTCGCGAGCAAGCTCGCTCCCACAAGGTTGCGCCGGTCCTTCAGGCTTGCGCGCCCCGAACAGACCGCGCCGCTTAAATCACAAACCGCGCCACCATTGCTTTCAGATCCACCGCCAGTCGCGACAGCTCATGGCTGGCCGCGCTGGTCTGGTTCGCGCCCGCCGCCGTCTGCGCGGCGAGGTCGCGAATGTTGACCAGATTGCGGTCCACCTCCCTCGACACCTGCGCCTGCTCCTCCGATGCACTGGCAATGACCAGGTTGCGCTCGTTAATTTGCGCAATGGCTTCAGTGATCAACTCCAGTGCATCACCCGCCGAGCTGGCCAGGCTCAGCGTGGTGCGGGTGCTGTCGGTGTTGCGCGACATGGAGTGCACCGCCTCGCCGGTACGCGTCTGGATGCCGGCGACCATCTCTTCGATTTCCGTGGTCGACTGCGCCGTGCGGTGGGCCAGCGCACGAACCTCGTCGGCGACCACGGCAAACCCGCGACCCGCCTCCCCCGCACGCGCAGCCTCGATGGCGGCGTTGAGCGCCAACAGGTTGGTCTGCTCGGCGATCGAGCGAATCACGTCGAGCACCTTGCCAATATCACGGCCTTGGGCCGCCAGGCCTTCGACCAATCCGGAAGTGGCCTGGATCTGCTGGGTCATGTCCTGAATCGACTTCACCGTCTCGACCACCCGATCACGCCCCTGACGTGCGGCCTGATTGGACTGCTGTGACGCTTCGGAGGTCGACACCGCGTTGCGCGCGACCTCCTCAACGGCGGCAGTCATCTCGTTAACTGCCGTTGCCGCCTGCTCGATCTCGTTGTTCTGCTGCTGCAAACCGCGCGAGGACTCTTCTGTCACCGCGCTCAGTTCCTCGGCCGCCGACGCCAGTTGCGTGGACGAGCCGGAAATCAGCTCGATGGTCTGGCGCAGATTGCGCTGCATCGTTGCCAGAGCGCGCAACAACTGAGTCGCTTCGTCCTTGCCGTCGACCTCAATGGGGCGGGTCAGATCGCCCGATGAGATCTCTTCTGCGGCGCGAACTGCTCGGGTCATCGGGTTGACGATACTTCGGGTGAGCAACCACGCCAACATGATGGTGAGCAGGACGGCAACCACTGAAACAGCAATCATGCTCAGGTTGGCGCTGTCATATTCCGCTCTGGAAATCTCTCCCGCTTCAGTGGCGCTCTTCGTGTTCAGGGCGATCAACTGGTTGATCTGCACACCCATGAGGTCAGTGGCTTCTTTCATGCGGGTATTGATCAATGCGCGCATGTCCTCAACCTTATCTTGATGCGACAAGTCCAGCACGTTGGCCTGAATGTCGAGGAACGTTGCCAGCGTCGCTTCAAACTGGTTGTACACGGTCAGCTCATCAGCCTCGGCCGGGAGCGAGGCGTAGGCTTTTTTGGCTGTCTGCAACTTACCAATCAGTTCGGCGATCCGCGCATCGGTTTCGCGTAGCGATGCCGGTTCTCGGTTTACCAGCGTGCGAAACGAGGTGATGCGCAAGCGCAGGCTGTTTTCCAGCATCCCACTTAAATGGCCAATACTCGGCAGTTGATTGGACTCCATGTCGATGGCGGTCTGGCGTATCTGCGCCATCCTGTGAACCGAGAAAACGCTCAAGCCAATGACCAGTGCGGCAATGAACGCGAATCCCAGGAATGCGCGAGGCGCAATATTCATGTTTCTTATCGACATGGATGATCTCTCTGGAAGGCTGATGCTGCGTCGATTCTTTTAATTGACGCTCGCCTTGCTATCGGCCGCCCATCAACTTTCATGCGGGCGCCTTGAGCGTTTGGAGATATATATTTCTTCCACCTAACTCGTTAACGATGCTTTCAGATCGCTATAACGATTCAGCGCTGGTTCAAGCATGCATCCGCATATAAGCGATTCATGATAAAGATCAACGAAACATGAAATTCTCAATTGTGTAGGATTTATTTCCCGACACTGTCAGAACTCGGTGCTACCTTTACCTGACTCGTGGTCTGCGGGCCAGGCTTCCTCACGCGACGTGTCGATCGCTGCCGAAGCCTGAACAGACCTGCCGTTTTCCTACCCTGCGGAGCTTGTGAAGTGCTCGATTGAACGAGGTGGGTCCATGAACAAAGTGACATTCCCGAACGCCTGCCAGCTGATGCGCTGGCATTTTCATCCGGTGGGCTTCGAAGCCAACATGGACGCGCCCGGCAGTATGGTGGCCCGTCTTTTTGACCGGGCCAGCGGCGAGACCGTGATTGCCATCGCCGCCATTCCCTGCGCCACCGTGATGAACGCGACGGACGTGGAGCGCATCATCGAGGCCATTGAACTGGAGGTCGAGACCTTCATTCCAAGGCGCTCTCTGTACCTCAATCGGGCCTGACCACCTGGGCGTACTGCCCCTGTTCGACGGATGCGCCGAGTGGAGTGGCGAGTGCCGCAGCCCCTCGGCGATCGTCGAAAAATGCCTTGTCGCCTGCAACCCGTGCCGAGGCCCGCGGCATGTTCCCGTCGTCATTGCCCGCAGCGTCGATGAACCAGTAGCAGTGGCGAACGGCGCGGGTGATCGCCACATAGGCTAGGCGTAACACCTCATCTTTCTGCGCGTTGTCGAACGCTTCCAGATCCCCTTCCCGCCCCAGACCGGCCAGCTGATAGACCTGATTCTTGTACGGCGACTGCGTCAGATGCTGACAATCCCCGAGCAGAAACACGGCGTCGGCCTGTAGGCCCTTGGCGCTGTGATAGGTCAGTTGCTTCAGACGACGTTCCTGGGGCGGCAGTCTGTAATCGGCATCGGCAAGGTCCTGCAAAGCTTCCGGCAAGCGGCTGCGTTCGCTGCCTTTGCGGTACAGCAGCAGCACCGAGTCGCCGGCGTGGTAATGCTCGGTCAGGCTGGCCAGCAAACGGTCATCGTCGCGGTCCAGCACGATCACCGGCAGCAGCTCCTGCTCCGGGCCACTGGCGCGGGCCTTCTTGCCGCTGATCGCCGGCGCGGCACGCACGATGTGCTCGGCAGCGTCGATGATGTGCTGGTGGCTGCGGAAGTTGTCGCTGAGCATGACCTTGGTGGTCGCGGGCGAGGAAAACTCCTTGGGGAACTCCATGAAGAATTTCGGCGAACTGCCGCGCCAGCCGTAGATCGACTGCCAGTCATCGCCGACGCACAGCAGCGATGAACGCTGGGCACCGCGGCCCACATGCAGCGCCGGGCCGCGACTGCGGATCTCCCGCAGACTGGCGCGGATCCACGAGACGATTTGCGGCGAGACGTCCTGAAACTCATCGATCATCAGATGCGACAGCGGACGCAGGCCGGCATCGCTGACCAGCTTGAGGTTTTCCGGCGAGTTTTCACCGAACAGCGAGAACATCCGGTTGTAGGTCATCACCGGCGGTGATTGATCCAGCAGGTGGTTCTCGAACGCTTTCCAGAACAGGCTCAACGCTTCAAAGAAAAACCGGTCGGGGTCTTGATCCGAAAAGCTCATCTGCGCCACGGCGTCCGGCACGTCCAGCCCGAGGTTTTCGATGAAGCTGGCGGCCGCGACAAAACAGTCCAGCAGCGGCGCTGCGCTCAGCTCGCCTTTGACTTTGTAATCGAACCCCGGCCCCGCCACGGCAGCGCCAGACAACGACTGCATCATCCCGCGCGAGGCCTGGTAGTTTTCCAGCCAGATGACCGGCTTGCGGCAAAACGCCTGAAACAAGGTGCGCTTGATCACCCATTCAGCCCACACCGGCAACTTGGCGTCCGGACGGCGCAGGTGCTGGTCTTCGCTTGGGTCGAAACCCAGCACAATCCAGGCATCCAGCTCGGCCGCATAGCCGTGGACGTGGAAGGTCAGGCCGCTGACTTCGACGGTCTGGCGCATCGGCTCGACGCCCTGAATCGGCCACGCGCCGGCGCGAATCCACAGGTCTTCGATGACGTCGCACAGCTCTTCGTCGCGCTTGGAGGACAGGCCCATCACGGTGATGCGCTTCTGCACGTCCGGGTGATCGCGGTCCAGTTCCTTGAGTTGCAGCGACTGCCGGTACAGGGGCGCCATGACCTCGCGAAAACGCGGATTGGCGGCGTACAAATCCCGGTAGCACAGGTTCAGCTGTTGGCGCTGGGCGTCATTGATGCGCAAGTCGAAGGGGTTGCTGTCGGCGCTGTCGTCGAACAGCTGGCCGGACTGGCTGCTGAGGTTCTCGAAGGCCTGCAATTGCTCGAAACCCGGCAGGCTGCGCACCAGCGGCAGGATCCGCGAATGGAAAGTGCGCACCACCTCGCGGGCCTGACGCAGTGTCAGCTCATGGCCCCACAGCGCCATGATCTCGATGAGTTTGTTGATGAAATCCTTGCGTGACTCGCGGGTGAAGGTCACCACGGTCATCGAGTCCAGCTCGAAGCTCAGGTAGTGGTTCAGCAGCAGCACGCGCAGCACCAGCGACGTCGACTTGCCCGCCCCGGCACCGGCAATCACGTAGGTCGATGGCGTGTCGCTGAAAATCATCTTCCACTGGGCGGTGGTGGGTTGCGCGTGAGCGGGCAGCTTCTCGGCGACGTCGGCCTTGATACGCTTTTTCAGCTCGTTGGTCAGCGGCAGGCGCCAGTCGTCGAACAGGTGGTCGTCAACCCTCGGACCACGGTGCTCAAGGGGCCGGGTGTCGCGAATCACCAGTACCTGACGGCCTTCTTCGATGCCATCCAGGTGACCTTCCGCGTAACCCTCGTTCATGCCCTCGGCATGACCGTTGAGGTAGCCATCGGCGTGGCCCTGGTGCCACGACGGCACGTGCTGCGCCTGCATGCGCGACAAACCGCTGCCCATCATGCGGGCAACGAGCCGCTTGAAGAACGGCAAGCGTTCAGGGGTATTCAGGTCAGGAGGCAGTTGGTTTGGCTCGTTGGGTAGCTCGGCGGAAAAATCGTGCGGCACGCGGGCTCCGGGTATCAGCGTTTTCGACAGGGCGCCTATGGTCGCCCCATTCGCGTTTCAGCTCCAGTGAAATGCTTTGCGGTCAGGGAGTTAGCCGATAAAGGGCCGCGTGTTTCTAGGCCCCATGATGGCCTACGTATCGAATTAACCGATCGCATTCATGCAGAACTTACGCTTTTTATCGATATTTAGTTGATAGATCATTGCTCCATCGACTGACAAGTCATCACCAGCGGCGCCCTGCCACAGGCCCGGCCCTGCTACGGAGGAACTGATCATGCTGCAACTTCGACCTTTCAAATCCCTTGGCGGCGCAGACCACGGCTGGCTGAATGCCCATCACCATTTCTCGTTCGCCAGTTACTACGACGAGAGCCGGATGAACTGGGGCCAGCTGCGGGTGTGGAACGATGACGTGATCGAAGCCGGCACCGGCTTCCCGCGTCACCCGCACCGGGACATGGAGATCATTACCTATGTGCGTGAGGGCGCAATCACTCACGAGGACAGCCTGGGCAACCGTGGCCGTACCGAAGCGGGCGATGTGCAGGTGATGAGTGCCGGCACGGGCGTGGCGCACAGTGAATACAATCTGGAGTCGAAGGAGACACGGATTTTCCAGATCTGGATCATGCCGGACGAGGTCGGTGCTCCGCCGTCCTGGGGCGCAAAGCCATTCCCGAAAGGCGACCGCGAGGGTTTTGTGACCCTGGCGAGCGGCAAGGCGGACGATGATATCGAGCTGCGGATTCGGGCCAATGCCCGGTTGGTGGCGGCGAATCTTAAGGCCGGTGAGACGGCGGAGTACGTGCTGGATACTGGCCGTCGGGCGTATCTGGTGCCTGCGACGGGCGTCATTGAGGTCAACGGCCTGCGTGCCGAAGCGCGGGATGGTGTGGCGGTTGAGGATGAGCGTGTGTTGCGGGTGACGGCCCTCGAAGACAGCGAGATCGTTCTTGTGGATGTGGCTTAAAAAGCCGTAAATCGAGATCAAGATCAAGATCAAGATCAAGATCAAGAGCGTCTGCCTGGGGGCAGACGTTTCGCCTTCGGCGAGTTACTTGGAAAAGCACCCCAAGTAACCAAG
>NZ_JBWKVD010000018.1:0-106610 GCF_059421525.1 Pseudomonas sp. GW821-FHT02H06 | reverse complement strand
AGGACATGGATGTCCGTTCGGCGCGGGCCCACGGAGCGTCGTCGGAGTGAGGGAACCCGACGAAGTCGGGCCCAACCAGGAGCACGGCCTTTTTGGTTACTTTTTCGGCTGTTGGAAAAAGTGACCCGCCGTAAGGGCGGAACCATAACAACAGCGCACACAAATATTGGATATGCACAGAGGACTCAATCACTAACCCTTCTTGCGATACGCCATCGAATCATCAATCCGCTTGAGTATGTAATCCCCCGCCGCCACCGCCGGATACCGACTGGCAGCAGCCTCGATTCCCAAATCGCACGGATCAACAACCGCCCCATAGGTCGGGTCATAAAACGTCGCGATCGAATACCGCTCATGCCCTGACTGATTGATCACCCGATGCAAGGTCGACCGGAACCGATCATTCGACCAGCGCGCCAGCAAATCCCCCACGTTCACCACCAGACTGCCCTCGATCGGCGTTGCATCAATCCACGCCCCGCTGCCCAACTCACGCACCTGCAGACCGACGCTGTTGTCCTGATGCAACAACGTAATACAGCCATAATCCGTGTGCGGCGCGACGCCGAACTGATCGGCTTCGGCCCGGGGTGGATGGGGCGGGTAATAGACCATCTGCGTACGCTGCAAACGCTTGCCGTATTTCGGCGTGAAGAAATCGGGTTCGATGCCCAAACCCACCGCCACAGCCTTCAACAGATCAGCGCCGGCCTTGCCCATCTCCTCGTAGTACGCCTCCAGGGCCACCCGCAATGCCGGCATGAAATCCGGCCACTGGTTCGGCCCGCGCAACGCCTCCCCCGCCAGCACACTCGGGTCATCCTCTGGCAGCTCCAGGCCGATGCTGAAAAACTCCTTGAAATCCGGTTTGGTCGCCTCGTACATCAGCGCCCCGCCCAATGCGTGCCAGCCGCGGTGGCGCTTGTTCACCGCCACCTGGCGCTTTATTTCCGGCGCGAAGGCGAAGAAGGTTTTCGCGGCCGCCATGGTGCTGTCGATCACGTGTCGGGGCACGCCGTGGTTGATGATGTAGAAGAAGCCGCTCTCGCTGCAGGCAGTGCGGATGGCTTCGCCGGCGCGACGGATCGCGGCCTCGTCGCCTTCACGGACGCCGGCCATGTCGATGATAGGAAGGTTGGCGGTGACGGTCATGGCAGGCTCCGGGCGCAGGAAATGGACTGGGCGGTATAGACCGGATCAAGCATTTACTGTGCCGCGCCGCTTCTTTGAGTGGGACTGGCTTTAGCCGGGAATGCGCGAGTGCGTGCACCCTCAATTCTGCGGTGTGGCATACGACGCCTTCCCGGCTAAAGCCAGTCCTACAGACATCTCACGATCACTAGGTAGGACCGGCTTCAGCCGGGAAGCTTTTAGCGGCCCTGACCTACCGGCGTCGATCAACTGGCCTGCATCTTGCCTCAGCTGTCTATACAGCCTCCCCGCTTTCAGGCACGCCCCACCCCTGACGCGAATTGATCGAGTGGATTCCATGAGCGACCTGCAACAGACCATCAGCCAGTTGCGCCAGGCCCTGGGCGATGCTCAGGTGCTGACCGGCGAGGCCATCAGCCCGCGTCATTACAGCGACTGGACCCGCCACGCGCCGGCCTGCCCCGCTGCGCTTATCCTGCCAACCAGCACCGAACAGGTTTCCCTCGCCCTGCGCATCTGTAACGCGGCGGGGCAAAGCGTGGTGCCTCAGGGCGGCATGACCGGCCTCGCGGGCGGCGCCGTGCCGCGCACCACCGACATCGCGCTGTCGCTGGATCGCCTGCGCGGCATCGAGGAGATCGACACGGCCGCCGCCACCGTCAGCGTGCGCGCGGGCACGACGCTGGAGGACATCCAGCACGCCGTGGCCGAGGCCGGTTTTTTGTTTCCGCTGGATCTGGGCGCCCGGGGCTCGTGCCAGATCGGCGGTAACATCGCTACCAATGCCGGCGGCAATGCGGTGATTCGTTACGGGATGACCCGCGACCTGGTGCTCGGTCTGGAGGTGGTGTTGGCGGACGGGCGTGTGCTCGACCTGATGAACAAGATGATCAAGAACAACTGCGGTTATGACCTAAAACAGTGCTTCATCGGCAGCGAAGGCACCCTTGGGGTGATTACCCGAGCAGTATTGAAAATGGCGCCGCCACCCGGTCCGACCACCACGCTGCTCTGCGCCCTGCCCGATTACCCCAGCGCGGTCGCCCTGCTGCGGCGGATTCAATCGAGCGTCGGCACGCCCCAGGCGTATGAACTGATGTGGCAGGATTTCTTCCGCCTCGGTGTGTCGTGGCTAGAGAAGCCCGTCGCGCCGATGCCCGATCATCATCCGCTGTACGTGCTGCTGGAGTCTTCCGGCCCAAGCGATGCGCTGGAGGAAATCCTTGAAGCGGCGATCGAGGCCGGTGAAGTCGTCGATGCCATCCTCGCGACCTCTCAGGCCCAGGCCCGCGGGCTGTGGAAGATTCGCGAGGCGACCGGCGAGTTTCCCCAGCGCATGGCGCCCCTGAATTTCGACATCAGCCTGCCCATCGGCCGCATCGGTGAGTTTGCCGAACGCTGCCGTGAGCGCATCGACGCGCGATGGCCGGGTAACCGAAGCGTGTATTTCGGCCACATCGGTGACAGCAATCTGCACCTGACCGTGGACTGCAACTCGCTGCCGCAGCCCGCGCCGGTGCTGGAAATCGAGGAGCTGGTGTACAGCGCCGTCGGCGAGCTGGGCGGCGCGGTGTCGGCCGAACATGGCATCGGCCTGCTCAAGCGCGAGTTTCTCCATCACTCGGTGAGCGCAGAAGCCTTGCAAGTAATGGCCGAGCTCAAGCGCAGTTTCGACCCGAAGGGCATTCTCAACCCGGGAAAGATCCTCGGCTGATAGTCCCATGCCGGTTGTCTATACCGGTATGGCACGCTAACTGCAGTTGCAGAATCATTCACCCGCTCACCCAACATCCCACAGCCTTCGACGAAACACGCCGCATCCACCCAGGAGCCATCCCATGTCACTCGACTCTGTGTTCCGCAGGACGTTTCAAAGCTTGAGTATCGCTGCCACGTTGACGCTGCTGCCATTCGCGGTTCAGGCCGACCAACTGGCCGATGTGAAGAAGGCCGGTGAGCTGGTGGTCGGCACCGAAATGCAGTTTGCGCCCTTCGATTTCCTCGAAGCGGGCAAACAGAAAGGCTTGAACGCCGAGCTGTTCGAGGCGCTGGGCCAGGAGCTGGGGGTCAAGATCAAGTTCCTCGACCTGCCGTGGCCGAGTGTGCTGCCCGGCCTTGAGGCGAAGAAATTCGACGTGGTGGCCGGGCCGATCATCGTGACCAAGGCGCGCAAGGAGCGTTACCACTTCGTCTCGCCGATTGCCGAAGCGACCGTGGCGCTGCTGGCCGGGGCCAAGGACGACAGCATCGGCAAGCCTGAAGACATCGCCGGTAAAACCGTCGGTGCCGGCAAGGGCTCGGCGCAGCTGGAAGAGCTGAAAGCCTTCGCCGCGACCCTGCCGCAGAAGGTCACCATTCGTGAATACGTCGACAACAACCAGGCCTACGCCGACCTGGCCGCCAAGCGCATCGTCGCCGTGGCCAACTCGCTGCCGAACATCTCCTTCGTCGCCGCGCAGAAAAGCAATCTGTACAAAGTGGTGCAGCCGCCGTTCGGCAAGAAATCCTACTTCGCCTACTTGGGCCGCAAGGACGCCGATGCCGACAGCCTGATCGCCGCGCTGGATGCCGCCCTGACCAAGATGCACGACGACGGCCGCCTGGCCGCGCTGCAGAAGAAATGGCTGGGCGCGGAAATGGACGTGCCGAAGGGTGATTTCGAGCCAACGTGGTAAGGCGCGTTTGAGCCTTCTGCTTTAACTCAAGGCCGACAGAACGACACATAACCTGTGGGAGCGAGCTTGCTCGCGAATGCATTTTTGCAGTGGAAGAGATGTCGTCTGACACACCGCTTTCGTGAGCAAGCTCACTCCCACATTATCCGCGCGTCGACTCCGGATTTGCGGGGCGACACATAACCTGTGGGAGCGAGCTTGCTCGCGATTGCGGTATGCCAGACACCCCATACGTAGCAAGCAAACCGCATTCGTGAGCAAGCTCACTCCCACAAGGTCTGTCCCTGAAGATCCACCCAGTGATGACTCATACAGTGATCATCCACAGTGTGACGATTCACTCAGTGACAATTCACCGGCTGGAGTACCACCGTGTTCGATTGGCCCTTGCTGCAGCAAAACGCGCCGCTCTTGCTTGGCGCTCTGTGGGTGACGCTACAGGTGTCGATGGCCGCGCTGGTGTTCGGCTTTGTCATCGGCATCGTCGTCGGCAGCCTGCGCCTGTCGCCGATCCCCTTGCTGCGCCGCCTCGGTGGCGCCTACATTTTCGTGTTCCGCGGCATTCCGCTGCTGGTGCAATTGCTGTTCATCTATTACTTCCTGCCCCGGGTCGGGCTGCCGAACGTCTCGCCCACGGTGGCGGCGATCATCGGCCTGTCCCTGGCCGCTGGCGCCTATATCGCCGAGATCATGCGTGGCGGGTTTCTTGCGATTCCCGGCGGTCAGCTGGAGGCCGCCGGGCTGTTAGGCATGAGCGACGCGCAGATGCTCATGCGCATCCGCGTGCCCCAGGCCGTGCGCCTGACGCTGCCGGCCCTGGTCAATGAAATGATTCTGCTGATCAAAGCCTCGTCGCTGGTTTCGGTGGTCGGGCTGGCCGACCTCACCCGCACGGCGCAGAACCTCGCCGCCAGCGATTACATGTTCGTCCAGGACTACCTGATGCTGGCCGGCTTCTACTGCCTGATCAACGTGCCGCTGGCCTACGCCGCGAGCCTGCTCGAACGACGCCTGAAGGAGCGCACGGCATGACCTTCGACCCCAGCATTTTCACCGACCACCTGGGCGACATCGGCTCGGGGTTTCTGGTCACCCTCGGCACCTGGAGCAGCGGCGTCGTGCTCGGCCTGGCGCTGGGCATGCTGATCGCGGTCGCCCAGGTATTCGGCAACCACATTGTGCGCGCGCCGCTGCGGGTGTTCATCGAGCTGATCCGCAGCACGCCGTTTCTGGTGCAGCTGTTTCTGGTGTATTACGGCGGGCCGTCGTTTGGCATCAGCCTCGATCCTATTCCCGCCGGCATCCTCGGCCTGGGGGTTTACGGCGGCGTGTACTTCGCCGAGATCTTCCGCACCGGCTTCGAGTCGGTCGCCCGGGGTCAGCTGGAAGCCGCCGATTGCCTGGGCATTACCCGCCTGCAAAGTATCTGGCGCATCCAGTTGCCGCAGATGCTGGTGATGATTCTGCCGGCGCTGGTGAACATGGTCACGGTGCTGTGCAAGGAAACCGCCGTGCTGTCGATCATCACTATCCCCGAGCTGACGATGGTCCTTACCGGCATCGGTTCGGAAACCTTCGCCTTCGTCGAAACCCTGCTGATGCTGTGCATCGGCTACCTGATTCTGGTGGAGCTGTGCTCGCGGCTGGGCATGCTGCTGGAAACCCGCGTCGGCCGCTTCATGAGCAGGCAACCCCGATGAACAGTCTTCTGATCCCCGGCGGCAGCGCGCCCGCCCCGACCGGCGAAACGACCGGCCAATCCCTGGATGAATCTATGAAAACCAACGGCGAGCCCTCGACCGTCCTGACCCTGAGCCAGGTGGGCAAAAGCTTCGGCACCCTGCGCGTGCTCAAGGGTATCGACTTGCAGGTGCAGCGCTCGGAAGTGGTGTGCCTGATCGGTCCGTCGGGCTCGGGCAAAAGCACCCTGCTGCGCAGCATGGCGTTTCTGGAGGAGTACGACGAAGGCGAGATCCGCATCGAAGGCCAGTTGCTCGGCTGGGAGGACACCGACAAGGGCCGTCGCCGTGCGCCGCAATCGCAGATCAATCAGGTGCGGCGCAACGTCGGCATGGTCTTTCAGCAGTTCAACCTGTGGCCGCACATGACCGCCCTCGGCAACGTCTGCGAAGCCTTGCGGCGGGTGCGCAAACTCTCGGCCGACGACGCGAAGAAACGCGGCATGGCGATGCTCGACAAGGTGGGCCTGGCGCACAAGGCCGAGGCGTATCCCGCGCAACTGTCCGGTGGTCAGCAGCAGCGGGTGGCGATTGCCCGGGCGCTGGCGATGGAACCGCACATCATGCTGTTCGACGAGCCCACCTCGGCCCTCGACCCGGAGCTGGTGGGTGAAGTGCTGCAGGTGATGAAGACCCTGGCGAAGGAAGGCATGACCATGGTCGTGGTCACCCACGAGATGGGCTTTGCCGCCCAGGTCGCCGATTCGGTGATCTTTCTCGATCAGGGCGAAATCGTCGCACGCGGCACGCCGCAGCAGATTTTCCACAACGCCGAACAACCCCGGCTGCAGCAGTTCTTGCAGAACTACCTGGACCGCAACGCGTTCTGGCAGGACGCCAAAGCGTGATGCGCTTTTTTTAGGGCCGTCGACGCACGCCTGTTCGGAAAGGGAGAGAAACGATGGATAAGCCGGCACCCCAGGCCCTTTATCGGCGGGCGAAATCCTTCGTTCACGGCAAGCTGTCGTCGGGCGAATGGAAGCCCGGCGACCTGATTCCGTCGGAGAACCGCCTGGTGGTCGAGCTGGGCATGTCACGGATGACCGTCAACCGGGCATTGCGCGAGCTGACCGAAGAAGGCCGCCTGCTGCGGGTGTCCGGGGTCGGCACCTTCGTCGCCGCGAGCAAGCCGCAATCCAACCTGTTGCGCATCACCAACATCGCCGACGAAATCCTCGCCCGGGGCCATCGCTATCGTTGCCAGGTGCTGCATCTGGCACGGGAATCGGCGTCCATGCCCATCGCCTCGGCCCTCTCGCTGGCCACTGGCGCGTCGGTGTTTCACCTGTTGTGCGTGCATTACGAGGACGATGTGGCGGTGCAGCTGGAGGACCGTTACGTCAACCCGCACGCCGCGCCGGACTTTCTGAACCAGCCCTTCGGCGACGCATTGCAGTCGGCGCGCTATCTGTTGCAGATCATTCAGCCCGATGAGATGGAGCACATCGTCGAGGCCAGCCACCCGAGCGCCGAGGAGCTCAAGCATCTGCAGATCGAGCCGGGCGAGCCGTGTCTGGTGCTGATGCGCCGCACCTGGAACAGCGGCAACGTGGTGACCTACGTGCGGTTGGTGCATCCGTCCTCGCGCTATCGACTGGGCAGTCGCATGCCGGTGACGGGTGCGTATCGCGACAGCTGAAGCCTGCCGGTCAGCACATGGATCGAACCCTTGCGCGCCGTTGCCCTCGATATCTGTACGTCCTGTGAACGGGACATGACAGAAGAGGTGCGTATGGCTACCCAGAACAACGATCAAACCGTCAACCGCAACGACCCGGCGATTAACCCTGCCGTTGAGAAAGTCAGGCCAGACAGCAGCCTGGCGCAGAACGATGCGCTGAAGAACCAAAGTGGATCACAGAGCCAGTCCGGTGGCGGCGCGCAGAGTCAGGAGAACAACGGCAACCTGACCGGCGAGAACAGCTTCACCCCTGATTTCGAGCCTGAAGAGCATGAGTCGCCGGATACCACCAAAGAGGAACGGCAGACGGGTGAGCTGGACAAGGACATTGATACGGCGGGGGGTTGAGGTCGGCCTTCTGGACCGGAGATCCAAATCAGGTTCATGAGTCTGATCACTGGATTTGATTCCGGCCTGGCACTGGTGGAAGTGAGCTTGCTCAGCAGGAGGACGGTACAGCCGCAAGATTTGTAGCGGCTGGGCCTGAGTCTTCGCGAGCAAGCTCGCTCCCACAGGACCTTCAGTGGCTGCGAAGCCTCAGCTCCGCACCTTGGTATGCCGCCATCCGCTTATCCCGCGTATCTTTAATTGCGTAGCACCCTAACAAAACGGCACCATCACGCTTTCGTCTGCGCCTGCAGACCCGCCTGAAGTTCATCCCCCGGAGCGTTGTCGATAATGGTCCAGCCCGCCACTCAGGATGCCCCGCGCGTCGGTAATAAACTTACACCCCGCGAGTTTCGCGGCATGGCGGCGATTCTGATGTCCATCGCCCTCGCCACCCTCGACACCGCCATTGCCAACACCGCCCTCCCCGCCATCGCGGCTGATCTGAACGCCTCGCCGGCCGCATCGGTGTGGATCATCAACGCTTACCAGCTCGCCGCCGTCGCCACGCTGTTGCCGTTCGCGGCGCTGGGCGGTGTGCTCGGTCATCGCAAGGTCTATCTGGGCGGGCTGATTCTGTTCGTGGTGTCGTCGGCGCTGTGTGCGCTGTCCTGGTCATTGCCGACGCTGACCATCGCCCGCGTCCTGCAGGGCATCGGCGCCAGTGCGATCATGAGCGTCAACGCCGCGCTGATCGGCTCGATCTTCCCCCACGAACGACTGGGCCGCGGCCTGGGCATGAACGCGCTGGTGGTCGGCACCTCGTTTTCCATCGGCCCGACCGTGGCCTCGCTGGTGTTGTCGGTAGCGAGTTGGCCTTGGCTGTTTGCGATCAACCTGCCCATCGGCCTGTTCGCCCTGGTGTTCGCCTGGAATTCGCTGCCCGCCACACGGCTCGGCAGCCTGACCTTCGACCGCATGACGGCCGTGCTCAATGTCATCACCTTCGGCGCGCTGATCTTTGCCCTGAGTCAGGCGGCGCAACTGGGTTCCATGACCAGCGTGCTCATCGCCCTGGCGATCTTTCTGGTGGGCGGCGCGCTGATGCTAAAACGCGAAGTCGGTCACCCTGCCCCGATGTTTCCCCTGGATTTGCTCAAGCGGCCGCTGTTTGCGTTGTCGGCGCTGACGGCCTTATGTTCGTTCGCCACCCAAGGGCTGGCATTCGTCTCGCTGCCGTTCTTTTTTGAAAGCACCCTGGGCCGCGACCCGATCCAGACAGGGTTTCTGATGACGCCATGGTCGGTCGTGGTGGCGATGATCGCGCCGTTCGCCGGGCGCCTGTCGGACCGTTATGCGCCGGGGCTGCTGGGCGGGATTGGCCTGGCGATGCTCTGCCTGGGCATGATTTCCCTGGCGACCATGCCCGCCGACGCCAGCGTGATGTCGATCATTGCGCGGATGATTCTGTGCGGCATCGGCTTCGGTTTCTTTCAGGCGCCGAATCAGAAAGCCCTGATGACCAGCGCGCCAAAGGAACGCTCCAGCGGCGCCAGCGGCACGATTGCGACGGCACGTTTGATCGGTCAGGCCACGGGCGCGGCGTTGGTGGCACTGAGCTTCGGGATTTCCAATACCCACGGCCCGGTGCTGGCGTTGAGCATCGGCGCGGGCTTTGCGGCGGTGGGCAGTGTGGCGAGCGGCTTGCGGCTGGTGACCAAGAACACGGCCAATCCGCGAGTTTGATACGCCCACGATCTTGTAGGAGTGAGCTTGCTCGCGATTGCGGCGTGTCAATTGCAGGTGAGCTGACTGACACACCGTGATCGCGAGCAAGCTCACTCCTACAGGACCGGCAGTCTTCCCATGGCAGCGCCAAGCCGGGGCAGGATCAGGCAATCATCGCGTAGAACTGGGTCATCGGTTTCGGGCGCAGGGTTCCTACCATGGGGGCCTGCCATCAACGGCTTAGGCCTCATGAGGAAACGCACAATGAGCAAAACCAAAACCCTGTTCATCACCGGTGTCAGCAGCGGCTTCGGCCAGGCGTTGGCGCAGCAGGCGCTGGCGGCGGGTCATACCGTGATCGGCACCCTGCGCAATGAAGATGCCGTGCAGGCATTTGAAGCCCAGGCACCCGGTCGCGCCCACGGCGTGTTGCTGGACGTCACCGACTTCGACGCCATCGACCGCGTGGTGACCGAGGCCGACAACGCGTTTGGGCCCATCGACGTGCTGGTTAACAACGCCGGCTATGGCCACGAAGGCATTCTGGAAGAGTCACCGCTGGAAGATTTGCGTCGGCAGTTCGACGTCAACGTGTTCGGCGCGGTGGCGATCATCAAGGCCTTCGTGCCGCTGTTCCGTCAGCGCCGGAGCGGGCACATCCTCAACGTCACGTCCATGGGCGGCTTCATCACGATGCCGGGGATTTCCTACTACCACGGCAGCAAGTTCGCCCTGGAAGGCATTTCTGAATCCCTGGGCAAGGAGCTGAAGCCGTTCAATGTGTTCGTCACCGCGGTGGCACCGGGGTCGTTCCGCACGGATTGGGCCGGTCGTTCGATGCAGCGTACTGCGCGGCAGATTACCGACTACGACGCCAGCTTCGACCCGATCCGCAAGGCCCGCGAAGAACGCAGCGGCAAACAGCCGGGGCATCCGGTCAAGGCTGCCGACGCGATGCTCAAGCTGATTGATAGCCCCAACCCGCCGGCGCATCTGCTGCTGGGCAGCGATGCGTTGAAGCTGGTGCGGGAAAAGCTCGCGCAGCTGGAAGCCGAGTTTGCGGAATGGGAAGAGGTGTCGCGCTCGACGGATGGGTGAGACGTCATGGAAAGGTGGGCCATGCCGAGGACCTGTGGGAGTGAGCTTGCTCACGAAGAGGCCGGGGCATTCAGCCAATTTCTCTGGTGTCAGACATTAAGTCTTCGCGAGCAAGCTCGCTCCCACGAGACCGCGGCTGACTTGAGATTTCGAGCCATGCCGAGGACCTGTGGGAGTGAGCTTGCTCACGAAAGCGCCGGTCCAGCCACTGCATATTTAGCGGCTGGAAGTCAGCATTCGCGAGCAAGCTCGCTCCCACAAGTTCTCCGTTAACAACGACATCTGCTGTGTTCCCGCTTTACGAGCTAAACCCCGCCCCGGCTAAAGATGCGGATAACTTCATCCAGATGGCCCGCCATCGCCTGCCTCGCAGCGTCTGCATCTCGATTTTGCAGGGCGTCGAGGATCAGGCGGTGTTCGTGTTCGGAGCGGAACGGCATGTCGTCGGAGGTGTAGTGCGCCTGCAAACGCTGGAACATGCTGCCGTACTGATGCCCGAGCAGGTGCTTGATCATCAGCCCATAGGCCGGATTGCCGGAGGCCTGGGCGATGCGGATGTGGAACAGGCGATCGCCGGGGTGGGTGTGGGAATGCTCGCGGTTGTCGCGGGCGTTGCGTTCGAAGGCCTCGCGGATGGCTTCAAATTCTTCATCGCTGGCGTTTTGTGCCGCCAGCGCCGCCGCTTCCGGTTCGATCAACCGCCGCGCCTGGAGCAAGGCAAACGGCGGGATCTCCGCGCTGAAATCCACCTCGATGCCCAGCTCGGGGTCGACGTCTTTCCACTGGTCGCGGGTGACCTGGGTCATCACCGGTTCATCGGACAGCTTCTGCACGGGCGGCTCACAGACCAGCACGCCATTGCCTACGCGCACATCCACCAGCCCGATCACCTCAAGGGCAATCATCGCCTCGCGCACCGACGCCCTGCTCACCCCCAGCATCTTCGCCAATTCACGTTCGGCCGGCAGGCGGCTGCCCGGTGGAAATTCGCCGCTGTCGATCAGCGCGCGGAGCTGATCGGCGATCTGGCGATAAAGTCTCTGGTTATCAATTACTTGGATTGGCATCGGGAATCGGCTCGGAATTTTACAGCGCACTGGATCGAAAAATGGCCTTGTTGCAGTCCATGACTAGTGCTAAAAACAGGACCAATGGCCTGACCATTGGAGCGCTGCAGTGAGCGGAGCATAGCAAAACCCGTCGGGGTTCGGCGTGCTTCAAATCTCATGACGTGCTGCGCGGTTCGATCAGCAGACCTCGACGGCAGCATGGCCAGTCAGGTCGTCTCAACAATAAAAACAAGGGATCAACATGGACCTCACCGGTAAGCGAGTGCTCATCACGGCCGCCGCCCAGGGCATCGGTCAAGCCAGCGTCGAGGCTTATCTGAAGGCCGGCGCGGAAGTCTTCGCCGTGGACATCAACGGCGCAGCGCTGGACCACCTGCAGGGCGTGCACAAGCGTTTGCTCGACGTCACCGATCACGCCGCCATCGAACGGCTGGCCGCCGAAGTGGGCGCGCTGGACGTGCTGTTCAACTGCGCGGGCGTGGTGCACAGCGGCAACATCCTCGAATGCTCCGACGACGACTGGCGCTTCGCCTTCGATCTCAACGTCACCGCGATGTACAAGATGATCCGCGCATTCCTGCCGGCCATGCTGGCCAACGGTGGCGGCTCGATCATCAATATGTCGTCGGTGGCCTCGGCCATCAAGGGCGTGCCCAACCGCTTCGCCTACTGCGCCAGCAAGGCCGCCGTGATCGGCATCACCCGTTCGGTCGCTGCCGACTTCGTCGGGCAGAACATCCGCTGCAACTGCATTTGCCCCGGCACCGTGGAATCCCCTTCCCTGCGTCAGCGGGTGGCTGATCAGGCGGCGCGCGAGGGACGCGAAGAGGCCGAGGTGTACGCGGCATTTGAAGCGCGCCAACCCATGGGACGCCTGGGCACCCCCGAGGAAATCGCCCAACTGGCGCTGTACCTCGGCTCGTCGGCCAGCGGCTTCACCACCGGCACGGCACAGATCATCGATGGCGGCTGGAGCAACTGAGCCTGTTCACGACCTTCACCAATACCCACACCGAATTCTGATCACTCACCATTAGAGGACACCCCATGAAATTGCTGCGTTACGGCGAACCCGGTCAAGAACGCCCTGGCCTGCTGGACAGCGACGGCCGCATTCGCGATCTGACCGATCTCATCGGTGACCTGTCGGGCACCGCCCTGAGCCCGGAAAGCATTGCCCATTTGCAGTCCCAGGACGTCAACAGCCTGCCGCTGGTTGAGGGCAATCCGCGCCTCGGCCCATGCGTGGGCAAGATCGGCAAGTTCATCTGCATCGGCCTGAACTACGCCGACCACGCCGCAGAAACCGGGGCGGACATTCCGAAAGAACCGATCATTTTCAACAAGTGGACCAGCGCCATCGTCGGCCCCAACGACAACGTGGAAATCCCGCGCAACTCGAAGAAGACCGACTGGGAAGTCGAACTGGGCGTGGTGATTGGCAAGGGCGGTCGCTACATCGACGAAGCCGATGCGCTGGAGCACGTGGCGGGCTATTGCGTGATCAACGACGTCTCCGAGCGTGAATTTCAGATCGAGCGCGGCGGCACCTGGGACAAGGGCAAGGGCTGCGACACTTTCGGCCCGATCGGTCCGTGGCTGGTGACCCGCGATGAAATCGCCGACCCGCACCAGCTCAACCTGTGGCTGGAAGTCGACGGAAAGCGTTACCAGAACGGCAACACGCGCACGATGATTTTCCAGATCCCCAAGCTGGTGAGTTACCTGAGCCAGTTCATGAGCCTGCAGCCGGGCGACGTGATTTCCACCGGTACACCGCCGGGCGTGGGCCTGGGCATCAAGCCGGAGCCGGTGTTCCTGCGTGCCGGCCAGACCATGCGTCTGGGTATTGAAGGGCTGGGTGAACAGCAGCAGCTGACAGTCGACGCCTGATGCAGCAAACACCATTCCTGTGGGAGCGAGCTTGCTCGCGAAGAGGCCAGTGCATTCCCTGCATATTCATCAGGAGTAAAGGCTTCGCGAGCAAGCTCGCTCCCACAGGTTCTGCATGCACTTGAGATCAGTGTTTTCCTCAGTTTTTCCAATACGCCGCGCTGCCCATAACAATGCCAAAGGGACCCGCCATGACCACCATCACCGCCTTGCGCGTTGAAGACATTCGTTTCCCCACGTCGCAATTCCTCGACGGCTCGGACGCGATGAACCCGGACCCCGACTACTCGGCGGCCTACGTCATTCTCGAGACCGATCACCCCACCCTGCAGGGCCACGGCCTGACCTTCACCATCGGCCGCGGCAACGAGATCTGCTGCGCCGCGATCAAGGCGCTGGCGGGCGTGATGGTCGGGCTGAAGCTGGAATGGATCGCCGAAGACATGGGCCGTTTCTGGCGTCACGTCACCAGCGACAGCCAGTTGCGCTGGATCGGCCCTGACAAGGGCGCGATTCACCTGGCGACTGGCGCCGTGGTCAATGCGACGTGGGATTTGTGGGCCAAGTCCGAGGGCAAGCCGGTGTGGCAACTGGTGGCGGAAATGACCCCGGCGCAACTGGTGCGCTGCATCGATTTTCGCTACATCACCGACTGCCTCACCCCGGACGAAGCCCTGACCCTGCTGACCGAGCGCGCCGAGGGCAAAGCACAACGGTTGCGGACGCTGCTTGCCGACGGTTACCCCTGCTACACCACCTCGGCGGGCTGGCTCGGCTACCCCGACGACAAGCTACGCCGGCTGTGTCAGGAAGCGGTCGACGGCGGTTTTTCCCACATCAAACTCAAGGTTGGCCGCGACCTGCAGGACGACATCCGCCGGGTGCGCATCGCCCGGGAAGTGCTGGGGCCGGATCGTCATCTGATGATCGACGCCAATCAGGTCTGGGAGGTCGGCGAGGCCATCGACTGGGTCCGCGAGCTGGCGTTCGCCAAACCGTGGTTCATTGAAGAACCGACCAGCCCGGACGACGTCGAAGGCCATCGCACGATTCGTCTTGGCGTGCACCCGGTGAAGGTGGCGACGGGCGAGATGTGCCAGAACCGCATCGTCTTCAAGCAACTGATCATGCGTGGCGCCATCGACGTGGTGCAGATCGACGCCTGCCGCCTCGGCGGGGTCAACGAGGTGCTGGCGGTGATGCTCATGGCCGCCAAATACCGGCTGCCGGTCTGCCCCCATGCTGGCGGCGTCGGGTTGTGCGAGTACGTGCAGCACCTGTCGATGATCGACTTTCTGTGCATCGCCGGCACCCATGAAGGTCGGGTGGTGGAATACGTTGATCACCTGCATGAGCACTTTGAAGACCCGTGTGTGATTCGTGATGCGGCGTATTTGCCACCGGCCGCACCGGGGTTTTCGATTCAGATGAAAGCCGCCTCGCGGGCGCGGTATGCATACAAGGGCTGAGCACACTGCCGAAGCCTTGTAGGAGCGCGCTTGGTCTGTGCGGCAACCGGACGAAATGGCCGGGACACCCGATGCAGGTGTGTCGTTTGTACCTAAGCCTTCGCGAGCAAGCTCACTCCTACAGTAATTGCGTGAGGCCATGAAACGGACGGAGTACAACAACAATGTCGTCCCGACACTCAAGCGTTCCGGCACCGCCCTTGCGGGTGGATGCCCATCAGCATTTCTGGACTTACGACGCCAGGGATTACCCCTGGATTGACCAGCGCCATGCTGCGTTGCAACGGGATTTTCTGCCGGGCGATTTAAAACCTCTGCTCGATCGGCATGGCATCGATGGCTGCGTCGCGGTGCAGGCGCGGCACAGTGTCGACGAGACGGACGCACTTCTGACCCATGCGGCCGAGCATCCGTGGATCTTCGGCGTGGTCGGCTGGGCGGACCTGCGGGCGGATGGTGTCGACGAGCAATTGGCACGCTGGGCGGACGCGGAAAAACTGGTCGGCCTGCGTCACTTGGTACAGGACGAACCGGCGCCGTCGCTGTTCCTCCAGGACCCGGCGTTGGCCCGGGGTATGCGGCAGCTGCAAACCCTCGGGCTGACTTACGACGTGCTGATAAAAGACAAAGACCTCCACGCCGCCACCGACTTCTGCCAACGCCACGACCGGCATCACCTGATCCTTGATCACCTCGGCAAACCGGATCTGTCCCTTGAAGACCCCATCGCCTGGGCCGATCGCCTTGCCCCGTTGGCCGCCCTGCCCCACGTGGCCTGCAAACTGTCGGGGCTGATTACCGAAGCCGACTGGCAACGCTGGCGACCGGTGGAACTGCTGCCGTATTTCTATCTGGCGCTGGAATTGTTCGGGCCGCAACGACTGATGTTCGGCTCCGACTGGCCGGTCTGTCTGGTGGCGGGCAATTACAGCGACGTCCACCAGTTGTTCGAAACCGCCATCAGCTCGCTCTCCGTCGATGAGCAAAACGCGCTGCGCGGCGGCACCGCCATTCGCCTGTACGGCCTGCAAGGAAACTGCCCATGAATCTGCACCTGCAAGACAAGGTCATCATCGTCACCGGCGGCGGCTCGGGGATTGGCGCCGCGATCTCACTGGGGCTGGCCGAAGAAGGCGCGGTCCCGGTGATCTTCGCCAATCAGCCGTTGCCTGCTGAATTGGCCGCCGAGCTGGACAGTCGCCAGCCGCAGACCCTGTTCGTCCAGGTCGAGCTGCGTGACGAGGCCGAATGTGCGGCGGCGGTGAGCAAGGTGCTGGAGCGCTTTGGCCGCATCGACGGGCTGGTCAACAACGCCGGGGTCAACGACAACGTCGGGCTGGAGGCCGGTCGCAGCGCGTTCATCGAGTCGCTGGAGAAGAACCTCATTCACTACTACGTCATGGCCCATCTGTGCGTCGACGCGCTGAAAGCCAGCAAGGGCGCCATCGTCAACATCGGTTCGAAGACTGCACTCACCGGCCAGGGCGGCACCAGCGGCTACACCGCCTCGAAAGGCGCGCAACTGTCGCTGACCCGGGAATGGGCAGCGTCTTTGCTGAGCGATGGCGTGAGGGTGAACGCGGTGATTCCGGCTGAAGTGATGACGCCGCTGTACGAGCGCTGGATTGCCAGCTTCGACGACCCTGACGCGAAGCTGGCGAAGATCGTCGAGAAAATCCCCCTCGGCCAGCGCATGACCACGCCGACGGAGATTGCCGACAGCGTGCTGTTTCTGCTGTCCCCGCGAGCGTCCCACACCACCGGGCAATGGCTGGTGGTCGATGGTGGCTATACGCATCTGGATCGGGCACTGACATGAGCGCGCTGACATGAATACCGGGAGGGTTGCGCAGCGTTTTTGTCTGGCCCTGGACATGGCCGATGACGAGGCGTTGATCGCCGAGTATGAACAACTGCACCGGCGCATCTGGCCGGAGATTGCCGAACACCTGCGCAGTCAGGGCGTGCTGGACATGCAGATCTGGCGACTGGGTACGCGGCTGTTCATGGTCATGGACACCGCCCCGGGCTTCAGCGCCGACGCGATGGATCAGGCGTCGGCGGCCAACCCCAAGGTGCAGGAATGGGAGGCGTTGATGTGGCGGTTTCAGAGACCGACGCCGTGGACCGAGCCGGGGAATAAATGGCAGCCCATGGCGCAGATTTTCAGCCTGTCGGATCAGCCGCCTTGAAGCCCTTCAATGGTGGGAGCGAGCTTGCTCGCGAAGGGGCCGAAACACCCCCTACATCTTTAGCGCCTGAAACGCCGTCTTCGTGAGCAAGCTCACTCCCACAGGTACGAGTGCAAGGCGTCGAACCCTGCACAACCGAACATCCGCTTTGTCACGCTTCACGCTTGAACAACAACAAAAAAGGAGAGCGTTATGTTGACCAAACACAGCAAAGTCCAGACCCCGGTGTACCAACGCGCTGCGCCGTCGGTGCGGGTGGCGTTGATGCTGGTGACCAGCCTGTTTTTCCTCTGGGGCCTGTCGTACGGGCTGCTCGATGTGCTGAACAAGCATTTTCAGGAAACGCTGCACGTCAGCAAGGCCCAGTCGGGTTTGCTGCAGGCGGCGTACTTCGGCGCGTATTTCATCATCGCCCTGCCCGCCGGCTTGTTGATGGACCGCTTCGGCTACAAGGCCGGGATTCTGCTGGGCCTGTGCCTGTACGCCGCCGGCGCGTTGCTGTTCATGCCGGCGGCCAATGCGGCGAGCTTCCCGTTCTTCCTGTTTGCGCTGTTCGTCATCGCCCTGGGGCTGGGTTGTCTGGAGACGGCGGCGAATCCTTACGCCACTGTTCTGGGAGACCCTAAAGGCGCAGAACGTCGGCTCAATCTGGCGCAGTCGTTCAATGGCCTTGGCCAGTTCGTCGGACCGCTGCTGGGAGGCGCGCTGTTCTTCGGCGGCAGCAATGCCGGCAGTGACAACAGCTCGCTGCAAACCACCTACGTGGTCATCGCGGTGATCGTTCTACTGGTGGCGGCGCTGTTCGCCCGCACGCCGATGCCCGATCTGCGCGAGCAGGAGTCGAGCATCCAGCGCCATGACAACAAGACCCTCTGGCAGCACCGGGAATTCGTCGGCGGCGTGGTCACACAGTTTTTCTACGTGGCGGCGCAGGTGGGTGTCGGCGCGTTCTTCATCAATTACGTGACCGAACACTGGGCGAGCATGACCAGCCAGAGCGCCGCGTACCTCCTGTCGGTGGCGATGATCTGCTTCATGTGCGGACGTTTCTTCAGCACCTGGCTGATGGGGCGTATCCCGGCGCAGCGGCTGCTGATGGTCTACGCGTGGATCAACGTCGCGCTGTGCGCGGTGGTGGTCAGCGGCGTGGAAAGCGTGTCGGTGGTGGCGCTGGTGGCGGTGTTCTTCTTCATGTCGATCATGTTCCCGACCATCTTCGCCATGGGCGTGAAAAACCTCGGCCCCCACACCAAACGCGGCAGCTCGTTCCTGATCATGGCCATCGTCGGCGGCGCGCTGATGCCGTATTTCATGGGGCTGGTGGCGGATCATTTCTCCACGGCACTGGCGTACCTGCTGCCGCTGGGATGCTTTGTGGTGGTGGCGTTCTATGGGCGCAGCGGGTTGCGCGGGCGGGAGGCGTGATCTCGTTTTTGCGGCGTGGCGAGTGACGCCTTCCCGGCTGAAGCCGGTCCCACTATCTGGACGCGGTGCCACTGACTGTATGCATTCCACTAGTGGGACCGGCTTTAGCCGGGAAGAGGCCTGTGGTCACCGCCTAAACTTTGCGGTGTGGCGACTGATGCCTTCCCGGCTGAAGCCGGTCCTACTATCCGGTTTCGGCCAGTCCCACTAGAGGCGCGGGATTATGTCATGGGATCGGCCTCAGCCGGGTTTTTCCATAAGCGCATCAGGTTCAGCACAAAGCTGTAACACCGGTGTTGATAAGAGCGTTGGTCCCTCGTCATCGACGATCTCGCGCCGCATCAAGTCCTGGCAAAGGTATCCCAGAGAGTTTGCCGGATAGCATCAAGTCGCGCGTTAGCCGCGATCCGCTCCTCGACGGTGTCGCGGTCTATGTAGATATCTGAAAATCCAGATTTGGAACCGGCCATAGTTCTGTAGATAGAACCAGCCTCATCCCATGCAGGCGTTCCTGCCAGAGCGCTCTCCGACAATATGCTGACAATCGCGTCAATTCCTCTGTCAAAATCTCTGCACCCCTCCCCGTGGTATATATGCTTAAGTTCTAAAAGCATACTTACAAGCATTGAGTTATTCATAGTTGCACCTCCGAGTGAAACCGTCCCAGGCGTCGTTGGCGCTCTGCAAACCATTGCTGACGCTTTGGTTGAGGTCGCTGTATTTCTGGTCCAGGTTTCGCTCGATGTCGCCCCAATTGGGCACAAGGGCCAAGAGGTCCGCTTTCATCTCACAATCCTTGGAAAGAGTCTGTCCATGTATTCGCGTACGCGACCCTGATGCTCACTGGTGATGGCTAAGGTCGACAATAGCGGGCGCCAATCCTGCCTTATCGGTTTGCCACATTCCATAACCGTGAGGCGCAGCATTGCCCGGCGGTTCACAAATACACAACCAGAAACGGCGGCCACCTATCTTCACTTTTCCATTTCTGAACGAGCGCATAAAACTTGGTGGTAGAGGGAAGGCATTTACTGGCCGCCGCCGCACAGATTCGTCCGCGCGGAACTACCAAATATGGCTCCCGCCCCACTTACGTTGACGGATTGATTCTCAGGGCGTGGAAGATGAGGCGTGCAGCCTTCCCGGCTGAAGCCGGTCCCACGAGTCGGCGTTCCAGCCAGTCCCGCTGGAGGCATGCGATGCCTTAGTAGGACCGGCTTTAGCCGGGAAGAGGCCGGTGGCAGCGCTCTCATTTTTGCGGCGTGAGGATTGACGCTTTCCCGGCTGAAGCCGGTCCTACCAATCAGGCATCTAGCTATTGATGATCGTTCCCACGCTCTGCGTGGGCATGCATCTTGTGACGCTCTGCGTCGCCTTGCGCGAAAGCCGGATTGTGCGTCGTCTCAGGGGCGCAGAGCGCCCGACCCGGCGTTCCCACGCAGAGCGTGGGAACGATCACAGTTTGTAGGCGGTCAGTCAGGACAGCGGGCAGTTGCCGCAGTAGTCGAGGCCGTTTACACGGTAACGGATGCAGCACACCCGGCGTTGGCGCTTCAGTTCGTCTTGCCCTTCGACCTTGATGTAGCGCACGGGCTGGTAGAGCGGATTGCGGCGTCCGTCGGGGAGATGTCGGGCGTCGAGCAGGTGGTGACCGTGACTCACATCCGCATGGGGCATCGCGTTTTCGAGCACACCCAACAGCCACTCGAAATAGTTGCCGGCGTTGCTCCACAGCACTTTTGGGGAAAGTCGAAAATGCCGCGCGAGGGCATCAATGAACGGTCTGAGGTGCTGCTCCAGCAAGTCATCGAAACGCTCGAAAGCATCGGCCGGACACGGCATCCATCGCTGCCCCGGGGCAGGCAACTTGAACGCGACAGGCAACCCGGCCTCGTCGAGGATCAGTTCCAACTGATCGAGGTGCAGCGTCAGGCGATGGTTTAGTATCAGCGACGCCGCGACCACCGGCGGAATCAGTTTGATGAAGTAATACTTGCTCCAGATCGACGCCAGCCCGCGAGGGTCGCTGTCGGGGTAGGCGCTGGCGAATCGCGTGAGGATATCGTTCAGGTAGTCGCCGGTGAGAAAGGTGCGCATAGGCACGCCGACGCGGGGATCGTCCGGCAGCACGAGCGCGTCGCGGTAATGCTCGAAATCGGCGATGAACAGCGGCGCCAGCGCAGGAATCATGGCCCGATTCGCTGTGCTGGCCACCTGTTCATAGGGATGCGATCAATGAGACCGCTGCCGCGCCAGCACCCACAACCCCTGCTCCAGCGCGGGAAACAGGCTGTTGTTGAAGTTGTTCCAGCGCAGTTCGAGGATGGTGTCCTCCGGCGCGATGGGGGTGTCGAGCACGTCGAACACCACCTCACCGGAATCGATGCCGGTGTCGACGTAATGGAACGACGCGCCGGTCATGTTCACCACCGGCGTGTCGACCATCTCCCGCGTGGTCCAGTCGACCACTTTCTTGCCCCGGGCGCCGTACAGCGCGTCGAGGGTGGCATAGGCTCCGCGCCGTTCGTAGGGCGATTCCAGACGCGTGATGCCCGGGTGCACGTTGAAGATACGCCGATGGAAGTCAGCCCCTTCGCGCACCAGTTCATCGAGGATCACCAGCAGCCCGTCGAGCACCACGACATCGGCTTGCAGTGTGTGCAACCGCTCACCGAGACGGCGCTCGAAATCCGACTTGCCGGCCGGCCGCGCGCTGTCGCCCAAGGGCAAGGCGCGGTAGCTCGACGGCACGTTTTCCAGCAGGTCATCGACCTTGCGCCCCTGCACCGTCAGGCCCGCCGGGTAGAACCAGTGGGCGCTCTGCCCCGGCTTGAAGCCGTAGTCCTTGATGCTCTCGCGGTCCCGTGCGGACTCGGGGTTTTCGTCGTAAATGATCGCTTCCAGGGAGTAATGGTCGCCGAGGGCGGTGTCGTTGAGCGCCTTGACCAGGTACTCCAGCGGCGAGGTCATGTAGCGCTGCTCGCCGTGGTAATCGACGTATTGACCGGCCTTGTCCGCCGCGGCGTTACGCAGCGACCAGACGTAAACAAGCTTGGTTTTCTGCATGAATATCGGACTCAGGAAAGGGTGTGCAGGGTGTTGCCGCTGACGCCTTCAGCCATGGCGACCACGACTTTTCGTTCGCCGCTGAACGGCTTGCGCGAGTGCGCCGTGAGCATGTTGTCGAGCATAAGCACGTCGCCGGTCTGCCACGGGAAGACCACTTCGCATTCGCTCAGCACGCCGCGAATTTCCGCCAGCGCATCGGCCTCCAGCGGGCTGCCGTCGCCGTAGTAGACGTTGCGCGGCAGGCCTTCTTCGCCAACGGTGTCGAGGAGGATTTCCTGCATCTCCTCGTCGAGGTTCGACAGGTGAAACAGGTGCGCCTGATTGAACCAGACCCAATCCTTGGTGCGCGGATGCTGGGCGACGCCTTGCACCAACTGTCGGGTGCGCAGGTCGCCGTCATCGTTCCAGTCGCACTGGATGCCACGGGGGCGGCAATAGTCTTCGACGTCGCTGTGGCGCTCGGTGTTGAACACCTGTTGCCAAGTCAGGTCCAGGCCGTTGCCGTAGTTGCGCACGTACATCAGGCGCTTTTCTTCAAAGCGTTTGCGCAGCGCCGGACTGATGCGCTGGAACACCCGGCGGCTGTCGGCAATCGGCGTCTCGCCGCCGCTGACGGCGGCTTTGGCGCAGTAGAAAAAGATGCGCATGGGCCATTCGGTGGTGTAGGCCTGTTCGTTGTGCAGCGGGATCGAGCGGTGCGCCGGGTATTCGGTGGAGGTGTAGACGCCTTTGCCATCCACCTGGCTGCGCGGGGTGGAGCCGAATTCGTAGTTGAGCAGCGGGTGGCCGAAGGAGGCGGCAAACTGCTGGAAGCCTTCGACGCCTTCGCTGGAAAAGCCGCTGAAAAGGATGGCGCCGTCGCGCTCAAGCGAGTGGTCGACGACGCTGCGCAGGGCGTCGATTTCGGCGGCCAGGGAGACGCCGGTCTGGCCGGGCTGGACGCGCAGGGGGAAGCCGGCTTCAAGGCGCAGGCGTTCGGGGGTGAGCATGCGCATGTTCATGGGCGTTACGCTCCTGAGGCTGAAGGGGGTGGGTTCAGGCCATGGCCTTGCGCAGGCTGAGGGGGCGCATGTCGGTCCAGACGCTTTCGATGTGGTTGAGGCAGGTCTGTTTGTCGCCTTCGACGCCGACGCTTTTCCAGCCGTCCGGGATGGCTTTGTAGTCGGGCCAGATGGAGTACTGTTCTTCGTGGTTGATGACGACCCGGAACTGTGTGTTTTCGCTGTCGAAGCTCATGTGTAATCCCTCGTGGTGTTGGAACGGCGCAGGTAAGCGCGCCTTACCTGAAAGACGAACGAGAGGGCTAAGTGGTTAGTCTTTTTTGGTGAAAAATGTAAAAGCGGATCAAGGGCAGATCGAGGGCAGAGCAAATGCTGAGGACCTGTGGGAGTGAGCTTGCTCACGAAGGGGTCGATACATCCACCGAATGTCCGGTGTTTGAAATACAGCATTCGCGAGCAAGCTCGCTCCCACAGGATGGGGTGCAATCAGCAAAAATTGCTGGCGCTTGGGCTGGCCTCTTCCCGGCTGAAGCCGGTCCTACCAAGGCATCGCATGCGTCCAGTGGGATCGGCAGTGACATCGACTGTAGGACCGGCTTCAGCCGGGAAGCCTTTCCATCAATACAGGGAGGGGGTGCGATCAGCAAAAATTGCTGGCGCCTGGGCTGGCCTCTTCCCGGCTGAAGCCGGTCCCACTAATCAGACCGCGCGCGCCTGTAGGACCGGCTTTAGCCGTTGCCGTTGCCGTTGCCGTTGCTTTTGATCTTCATACGCATGAAGTCCAGACGACACCCATCGCGACTTGGGTGCAGGCTGAATGGAGGTTTCGCGGAGTGGGCCGAGCGGCATGGATGCCGCGAGAGCGCCGTCAGGACATGGATGTCCGTTCGGCGCGGGCCCACGGAGCGGGACCGGAGTGAAGGAACCCGACGAAGTCGGGCCCAACCAGGAGCAAGCACCTTTGGTTACTTGGGGTGCTTTTCCAAGTAACTCGCCGAAGGCGAAACGTCTGCCCCTAGGCAGACGCTCTTGATCTTCTCGAGCCTGGCGCGTTACCAGCGGAACGCCACAGTCCCGAGCACGGTCCGCTCTTCGCCCCAATAACACCGACCCGCGTTATTGCAACCGCTCACATACTCCTTGTCGAACAGATTCTTCGCATTCACATCCACCGACCAATGCTTATCGATGTCATACCCCACCAACGCATCCACCAGCGTCACATCACCCGTCTTCAACTTCCCGTACAGCGTCGGCGCGGTATACGCGAACGTATTATCGAAATAACGCACCCCGCCACCCACACGGAAACCGCTCATCGGACCGTCGAGGAAGCGATACGTCGCCCACGTACTCGCCTGATTACGCGGTATGCCGGTCAATTGATGATCCTCGTACAACGAACCCGGACTGTCCTTCGTCACCCGCGCATCGGTGTAGGTATACGACGCCGTCAGGCTCAGGTTCTTCGTCACATCACTGTTGACCTCAAGCTCCACGCCCTTCGACTCGCTCTTGCCAATCTGACGGCTGAAGCCGTTCGAACCGGCAATCACGTCATGGGTCTTGGTCAGGTCAAACACCGCCGCGCTGAACGTCGTGTTCCAGCCAGCCGGCTCGTACTTCAGACCCATCTCGTACTGCTCGCTGAGAATCGGATCGAGCAACTCGCCGTTCGGTTGCGACGACTGCTGCACCGGCGTGAACGCCGTCGAGTAACTCACGTACGGCGAAATGCCGTTCTCGAACTGGTACATCAAACCCGTCTGCCAGCTGAAACGATGGTCCCAGCCGTCAAGGTCCGATACGCCACTGATAGTGCCGGCGCGGTTGCGGTACTGGCTGTTGACGAAGTCCTGACGACCGCCCAACAGGTAGATCCAGTTGTCGTACTTGCTCTGCAACTGGCCGTAAACGCCGTACATCTGCTGATCCAGCTGCGAGTTCTGAACCGTCGCGAGCATGCGCGGCTTGGCCGACGGGAACACCGGATTGAAGGCGTTGTACGTGCCGCCGTTGCCGGCTGCCCAGTCCTGGTTATACGAAGTGCGGTCGTAACTGGCGCCCAGCAGCACCGTGTTGTCCAGCGCGCCGGAGGTGAAGTGGCCTTCGAACTGGTTGTCCAGCGAGTAGGTGATCGACTTGTTGTCGCGATCGTACGCGGTGCTGGTCAGGGTGCTGCCGAAACCGGCGTTGTTCAGGTTGTTCGGCCAGGTCTCGTGACGGTCCAGGCGCGATTCCATGAAGCGCGAGTTCTGACGGAACTGCCAGGTGTCGTTGAGCTGGTGCTTGAACTCGTAGCCCAGGGTCCAGGTTTCGCGCTCGAAGTCGTCCCAGTTCGGGTTGCCGTTGAACTGGTCCTTGCCGATCTTGCCGTTGACGTTGTTCAGCAAGGTGCCCGCAGCGGGGTAGCCGAGCAGCAGCTTGGTGCGGTCGCGCTGGTAGGACGACAGCAGGGTCAGCGCGGTGTCTTCGTCGAAGTTGAAGGTCATCGACGGCGCGATGTAAATGCGGTCGTCCGGTACCGAATCGACCTGGGTGTCGGCGTTGCGACCGAGCATGACCACGCGGCCGAGGATGCGGTTGTCGTCGGTCAGCGGGCCGGACACGTCGAGGGACAGCTGGCGGCGGTTATTGCTGCCGTAGGTGAATTTGGCTTCGCCCTGGGCGGTTTCCGTCGGGCGTTTGCTGACCAGGTTGACCAGCCCGCCCGGCGCGTTTTCGCCGTAGAGGATCGAGCTCGGGCCACGGAACACTTCGGTGCGTTCCAGGCCATAGGGTTCGGTGGTGGTGTCGTAGCGGTTGCCTTGCAGACGCAGGCCGTCTTTGAGCAGGCCGTAACCGTAGTCGGTGGCGTTGTAGCCGCGAATGGAGAACAGGTCGCCCGCGAGGCCGTCGCCGACGGCAAAGGGCGGGGCGAAGATGCCGGGGACGTAACCGAGGATGTCGGTCAGGCTTTGCGAGCCCTGATCCTGAATGCGCTGGCGTGTCACCACTGACACCGAGCGCGGGGTTTCCGACAGCGGTGTGCTGGTCTTGGTGCCCGCTGTGCTGTTTTTCACCTGATAGCCAACGGTTTGCTCCCCTTCGGGTGCTTCGCCTGTGACCACCGAATTCTGCAGTTCGATGGTGGCGCCCTGCTCGGCCTTGGCCGGGGCGTCCGCCGCACATGCCGCGCCGTGACAGGCGACCGTTGCGATCAGCGCTGCCAAGGCATTGACCTTGAATTGACCCTTGTTATTGCTCGCCATCCGAACTCCCCCTCCCTTTAAAATCACACGGGGCAACGCCCCAAAATTGACCACCAATGTCAAAAAAGCGTGAAAATGTAACAAAGAACGTTTCTCATTACCATTCTTATCATAAAAAAAGGGCGAAGGGCCATCGCTGGTCCTACGCCCTGTTTCAACGCTGTTAGAACAAGGGTTTAACGCTGTTTGACGGCCGCTGAAACGGCGGCGGCAAAGATGTCGGCGATCTGGTCAATCTGCGTGGCAGTGACAATCAGCGGCGGCAGGAAGCGGATGACCGACGAGTGCCGCCCGCCCACTTCGATGATCAGCCCCCGCTGCAAACATTCACGCTGGATGGTCGAGGCCAGTGCGCCGCTGTGGGGGAAGTGGCCGAGGGCGTCGGGGCGGCCACCGAGATCGACCATTTCCACCCCGAGCATCAGGCCCATGCCGCGCACATCGCCCATCTGCGGATAGTCCTTCTGCAGCGAGCGCAGGTGGCCGATCAGGCGCTCGCCCATGGCGGCGGCGTGCAGGTCCAGTTGCTGTTCGCGGACGATGCGCAGCGTTGTCGAACCGGCCACCATCGCCAGTTGATTGCCACGGAAAGTGCCGGCGTGGGAGCCCGGTTTCCACACGTCCAGGGACTTGTTGTAGACCACCACCGCCATGGGCTGGCTGCCACCGATGGCTTTGGACAGCACCAGCACGTCCGGCACGATGCCCGCGTGTTCGAAGGCAAACGGCTTGCCGGTGCGGCCCACGCCACACTGGATTTCGTCGAGAATCAGCGGCACGCCGGCGTCGCGGGTGATGCGGCGGATTTCCCGCAGCCAGTTCGCCGAGGTCGGCACCACACCGCCCTCCCCCTGCAGGGTTTCCAGAATCATCCCGGCGGGGGGCAACACACCGCTTTCCGGGTCGGTCAGCTGGTTCTCGATGTAATGCAGGCCGATGCGCTCGCCGGCTTCGCCACCGACGCCGAACGGACAGCGGTAGTCATAGGGAAACGGCAGGAACTGCGCGCCACCGGCCATGCCGTCGAGATAGGTCTTCGGCCCGAGATTGCCCATCAGCGCCAGCGCGCCCTGGGTCATGCCGTGATAGGCGCCGTGGTAGGCCATCAGGTTGCTGCGTCCGGTGGCGGTGCGCACCAGTTTCAGCGCCGCTTCCACCGCATCGGTCCCGGCCGGGCCGCAGAACTGGATGCGCGCGTCCTTGGCGAATTCCTTCGGCAGCAACGCGAACAGCTCGTTGATGAAATCGTCCTTGGCTTCGGTCATCAGGTCCAGGGTGTGCAGCGGGCGCTGGCCGTCGAGGGTGGCGCGCATGGCCTGGATCACCTCGGGGTGGTTGTGCCCCAGCGCCAGGGTGCCGGCGCCGGCCAGGCAATCGATGAACCAGCGCCCTTCGCTGTCCTGCACGTGAATGCCCTGGGCGCGCTTGAGTTCCAGGGGGATGCGCCGCGGGTAGCTGCGCGCGTTGGATTCCACGGCGGCCTGCCGCTCCAGTCGCGGGGTCGGCGCAAAGCGGTAGTCGGCGTTGGCGACGGCGGCGTCCGGGCTGCTCGACAGCGCCTCGCTGTGGCGGGCGGCAATCGGCGTCACGTTGTGTTGGCTATGCATGTTCGTGCTCCTGGAAATCGTGGGAATGGGGGCGTTCGTTGACCTGCGCGAGGGCCTCGGCAAGTTGAGTGATGAACAGCTGATCACGGACGATCGAAAGGTGGTCGGCGTCGATCCAGGCCGAAACCTGCAAGCGAACACCCATGCCCTGCTCCAGAAGAGCCGGTGCGTTATCGTTATTTTCCGGCGAGCGCTCGGCCCACCAGGCGTAGACCGGCACGCTGAGGGCGTGGATCTCGCGGCATTGATTGGCCAACTGACGCATATGCCGCTCGACGCCGAGCAGCTGTTGCCAGTGCGCGTCGGCTTCCAGACCCTCGTCATCGGCGTCGAGAACCGGGGTTTCCGGCACGGCAGGACGCGGCTGACCGGCGCCCGGCACGTAACCGTCGATCAGGCCGACGAACTCGACGCGCTTGCCGAGTCGGGTCAGCAGCCGCGCCATTTCCAGCACCATCGTCCCGCCCATGGACCAGCCGATCAGCCGATATGGGCCGGACGGCTGCTGTTCGAGCAGCGCCTTGACGTAGTCGCGGGCCATTTGCTCGATGGAACTGTCGCGCCACTGGCCGTCCAGCACCTGGCGGTTCTGGATACCCCACACGTCCCACTGCGCGGACAGACGCCGGGTCAGTGCGTAGTAGCCGACCACCGTGCCGCTGACCGGGTGCACACAGAACACCGGCGGCTTGTCGCTGGCGCCGCTGCTCAGACGAATCAGCGGATTCGGCGCACCGTCGCGGCTGACGACCACGCTTTGCGGCGCGGCAGGTTTTGATGAAGGCAAGCTGTCCAGCAACGCGACCAGCGCGTCGCGATAGGCCGTTTGCAGGCGTTCGATGGTCTGACGCTGATAGCGCTGACCGCTGAAACGGAAGGTCAGCCCCAGTTGCCCGGCGAACACCTGGCCGTTGATTTCCAGCTCGCGATTGAGCGGCGTGGACGGGTCGACCAGCGCGCCGGCCGACACCTTCGACGGCGAGAAGCGGCCATCGCCCAGGTCCTGATCGAACTGACCGAGGTAGTTGAACACCACCTTGGGCTCCGGCAGCGCGGCCAGTGACTGCCGCGCCGAATCGTCGCCCAGATAGCGCAGCAGGCCGAAGCCGACGCCTTTGTCCGGCAAGCCCCGCAGGCTGTTACGCACGCCGACGAGGGTCTGGCGGATATCGGCAGCGGCACGCACCCGCAGCGGGAACAGGCTGGTAAACCAGCCCACCGTGCGACCGACCTCCAGCCCCTCAGCCAAGGCTTCACGGCCATGGCCTTCCAGTGCGACGAGGCTGTCAGGCTGGCCAGTCCAGCCCTTCAGCGCTTCGGCGAGCACCGCCAACAAAATTTCATCGGTGCGCGCTGCCAGTGCCGCCGGGGCTTCGCGCAGCAAGCGACGGGTCAGACCCGCGCCCAGCAGCAGTTCGCACTGCTCAAGGTCCTGTTGCGTGGCGCGGCCTTCAGGGTGGTCCACCGGCCAGACCGGCTCGGCGGTGCCGACCTGTTTCAGCCACTGGCCCACTTCGGTTTGACGCTCAGGTGCCTGCGCCGCGTCGACCAGATGCCGCGCCCAGCGCTGGAAGCTGCTGGATTTCGGACCGAGATCCACCGCACCGCCCGAAGCGATCTGGGCGTACGCCCGCGCCAGATCTTCCAGCAACACCCGCCACGACACGCCATCGACCACCAGGTGATGGGCGACCAGCAACAGCTTTTGCCCTTCCGGCATCTGCGCCAGCACCACGCGCAGCAGCGGACCCTCACGCAGATCAAGGCTGCGCTGGGCCTGTTCGCACAGCGCGGTCATGGCCTGGTCATCCGCCACGTTACGCAGCCAAAGGCTGTCGGCGGCCGGTGTTGCTCGGTACTGTTGCTGCCAGCACCCGTCGGCGTGCTGATGGAAACTCAGGTTCAGGCCGTCGTGATGACCCAGCAGCGCGGCCAGCGCCTGGCTCAACAGCGGCGCTTCCAGTGGGCGCTGCACGTCCAGCAACAACGCCTGGTTGAAGTGCGCGCGGTTGGCCATCGGTTGCTCGAAGAAGTGCGCCTGAATCGGCGTCAACGGCAGCTCGCCCTTCGGCGCGTCTTCGATCAACAGCGCTGCGCTGGCCTCGATGACCGTGAGGCGCAGGGCCAGATCCTTGAGCCGGGGATGGCTGAACACGTCCTTCGGCAGCAGCTTGAAACCGACCTGACGCAGACGAGTGATGACCGCCAGCGACTGGATCGAATCGCCGCCCAGCTCGAAGAAGCTGTCCTGACGGCTGATGTTCTCGACGCCCAGCAACTGCTGCCAGACCCGCGCCAGCTCGACTTCGCGCTCACCTTCCGGCGCTTCGAAGGCCTGACTGCCGACCTGCGGATCAGGCAGCGCGTTGCGGTCCAGCTTGCCGTTGGGCAACTGCGGCAAGCGCGCCATGACCACGATGTGCGCCGGCACCATGTATTCCGGCAGGGTGTTTTTCAGCTGATCCTTCAGGCTGTCTTCAGACAAGTCGTTGCCGCCGACGTAGCCCAGCAACTGCTTGCCGTGGCCTTTGTCGCGGACGATCACCAGCGCCTCACGCACACCGTCGCAGGCCTTGAGTGCCGCTTCGATTTCACCGGCCTCGATGCGGAAGCCACGGATTTTGATCTGGTGGTCGATACGGCCGAGGTATTCCAGCAGCCCCTCGCTGTTCAGGCGCACGCGGTCGCCGCTGCGGTAAATGCGTTCGCCGGCACGGAACGGGTGCGGCAGGAAACGCTCGGCCGTTGCGCCGGGACGGTCCAGATAACCACGCGCCACGGCGCCACCCAGATAGAGTTCGCCGGCAATCCCTTGGGGCAGCGGATTGAGGTCTGCGTCCATCACGTAACCCTGACGATCCCCCACCAGGTCACCGATCGGCGCGTAGGCCGTGGTGAAGTCGGCGGTCTCGGCGGAGGCCAGCCACAAGGTCGGCGTCACTACCGTTTCGGTCGGGCCGTAGCCGTTGATGATCCACAGCGGCTGCAAATTGCGGATCACGTCGTGGAGCATCTCGCGGCTGAAGGCTTCACCGGCGAAGCAGTAGGTTTTCACGCCAGGACCCTTGCCCTGCACCCCGGCCCAGTCGGACAGCTGACGCAGGTAGCTCGGCGGGAACGACGCCACGGTGATGCCTTCGCGGATCAACGTGTCGTAGGTCTGCTCAACGCTCCACAGTTCCTGATCCCGCAGCACGACTCGGGCGCCGTAACACAGCGGCATCATCCAGCCTTCGTGGGCGCCGTCGAAGCTGATCGACAGGAAGTGGAACTTGCGGTCTTCCGGCGTAAAGCGATAACGCTCGCCAATGGTCTGGATGTGCATCGAAATGTCGGCGTGGGCGATGGCCGCACCCTTCGGCTTGCCTGTCGAGCCCGAGGTGTAAATCAGGTACGCCAGTTGTTGCGGGTGAATCACCACATCCGGTGCCATTTCCGGTTCGGACGAGCAATCCAGTTCGTCGATGTTCAGCAGCGGCACGTCGCCCACCGGCACGCGATCCAGCGCCGCATCGTGGCTGATCAGCAGCTTCACGCCGCCGTCTTCGAGCATGTAGCGCAGGCGTTCGGTCGGGTAATCCGGGTCGAGCGGGATATACGCCCCACCCGCCTTGAGCACGGCATAAAACGCCAGCCACAGATCAATGCCGCGCTCCATGGCAATCGCCACGCGCACTTCGGTGCCGATGCCTCGCGTTCGCAAGGCGTGGGCCAGTTGATTGGCTCGACGATCAAACTCGGCAAAGGTCAGGCGCTGTTCGCCATGGACCAGCGCGATGGCGTCGGGGCGAATGCGCGCGTGGTCGGCGATCAGCTCGTGAATCGGCCGATCGACGTAAGGCGAAAACGGCGGCGTGTTCCATTGATCCAGCGCGGCCAGGTCGGTTTCGCCGAGCAACGGCAGGTCGCCGATGGCGGCATGGGGTTGCGCGCAGATCGCCCGCAGCAACGTGACCAGTTGCTCGAACAGACGCGCCACGGTCGAGGCGTCGAACAGGTCGGTGGCGTAATCGAGGTAGCCGCTGATGCGCCCGTCGCGGTGTTCGAAGGTGCCCAGCACCAGATCGAATTGCGCGCCCTTGATGTCCCCCTGCCGGGCTTCGCAGCTCAAATCATCGAACTGCAGCAGCGACAGATCCGGCTGTTGCTGGTGGTTGTAGCTGACCTGGAACAGCGGGTTGACGCTCAGGCTGCGCGCCGGTTGCAGCGCTTCCACCAGTTGCTCAAACGGCAGGTCCTGATGGGCGTGGGCGCCGAGCAGGTTGTCCTTGACCTGGGCCAGCAGCGCGGTGAACGGCTGGTCGCCGCTGACCTGGGCGCGCAGCACCAGGGTGTTGACGAAGAAGCCGATCAGGCCCTGGGTCTGCACCTCGGCACGCCCCGCCACCGGCACGCCGATGCGCAGATCGCGCTGGCCGCTGAGGCGATAAAGCAGCGTGTCGAACGAGGCCAGGAACAGCATGAACAGCGTGGCGTCGTGGGCTTTCGCGGTATGGCGCAGTGTGTCGGCCAGGTCTTGCGGCAGCACGAAGGCATGGCGCCCGCCTTTGCCGTCGCGCTCGGCGGGACGCGAACGGTCCGCCGGCAGTTCCAGCACCGGCTGTTCGTCACCCAAGGCTTCACGCCACCATTTCAATTGGCGCTCGCGCTCGGCGCCGCTCAGGTGTTCGCGCTGCCAACTGGCGTAGTCGGCGTATTGCACGCTGAGCTCTGTAAGTTGCAGCTCAGCCAGTTGCGCGTCGCTGCCTTGGGCAAACCGGCGATACAGCGTGGCGAAGTCTTCGAGCATGACCTGCACCGACCAACCGTCGGAGATGATGTGGTGCATGCACAGCAGCAGGCGCCATTGATCGTCCGCCACCCGCGCCAGGGCCACACGCCACGGCGCGCGCTCGGCGTCGAGGTCGAAGGGCTGATTCATGAACGCCTCGGCCAGCGCGTCGAATGCTGCTTCCGGCGCAGCGTTGTCGCGCAGGTCATGGCGGGCGATGTGCACGCTGCTGATGGGCAGAATCCGCTGCTGCGGCACCGCCTCCCCGTTTTGCATCGGCGACGGGCGGAAGCAGGTGCGCAAGGTTTCGTGACGGCCTGCCAGGGCGTCGAAGGTCTGTTGCAGGGCATCAAGTTTCAGCGCGCCGCTGAGGTTGAGCACGCACGGCAGGTTGTACGCAACACTGTCGGGCTCCAGTTGCGCAAGGAACCACAGCCGCTGCTGGGCGAAGGACTGCGGCGCGAATTCCCGGTCGGCACGGGGCTGCAGAACCGGCATCGCCGTGGCGAGCGCCTGGGTGTTCAGGTAGTGGGCCAGATCGGCGAGGACCGGCGACTCGAACAGCGCACGCAGGGGCAGCTCAAGCTTCAGGTCGCGGCGGATTTGCGCCACCAGCTGGATGCCGAGCAGCGAGTGCCCGCCTAGGGCGAAGAAGTTGTCCTGACGCCCGACCTGGGCGACGCCGAGCAGCTCTTGCCACAGTGCGGCCAGTTGGGTTTCGACGCCGGCCAGTGGCGCTTCGAAGCTGCGCTGCTGGATCTGTGGATCGGGCAGCGCCTTGCGATCGAGCTTGCCGTTGGCGGACAGCGGCAGAGTGTCCAGCGTGACGAAGTGCGCCGGGACCATGTAGTCCGGCAGGCGCTGTTTCAGTTGGGTGCGCAGCTGTTCTTCGTCGAAGTCCTCGGCAACCAGATAGCCCACCAGCTGCATGCCGGTCGCCAGTTCACGGGCAACAACCACCGCTTCGCTGACCGCCGGGTAATCCAGCAGCGCCGCTTCGATCTCGCCGATTTCAACCCGCAAACCGCGCAGTTTGATCTGGTGATCGAGACGGCCAAGGTATTCCACCACGCCGTCGGCACGCCAACGGGCCAGGTCACCGGTGCGATACAGCCGCTCGCCGGTGCCGAATGGGCTGGCAACGAAACGCTCGGCGGTCAGGCCGGGACGCAGGTGATAACCGCGCGCCAAACCGTCGCCGCCGATGTACAGCTCGCCCGGTACGCCGATGGGTTGCGGATTGAGGCGGCTGTCGAGGATATGGATCTGAAGATTATTTATCGGGCGACCGATGGGCACGGAAGCACCCGGTTCGTCGCGGCAGGTCCAGTGGGTGACGTCGATGGCCGCTTCCGTCGGGCCATACAGGTTGAACAGGCCAGCGTGTGGAAGGCGCTGCAAGGTTTCCCGGGCCAGATCGGCAGGCAGGGCTTCACCGCTGCAGACGATGCGTTTCAAGGAAGCGCAACCGGTGAGATCGTCCTGGGCCATGAAGGCACCGAGCATCGACGGGACGAAGTGCAGCGTGGTGATCTGCTCTTTTTCGATCAGCCTGTTGAGGGCAACAGGATCGCGGTGATCACCCGGCTGAGCGACCACGAGACGCGCACCGACCATCAACGGCCAGAAGAACTCCCACACCGATACGTCGAAACTGAAGGGCGTTTTTTGCAGCACGGCGTCGGTTGCATCGAGTGCATAGGCTTCTTGCATCCAGGCCAAACGGTTGAACAGCGCCGCGTGAGTGTTGCCCGCGCCTTTCGGTTTCCCCGTCGAACCGGAGGTGTAAATCATGTAGGCCAGTTGCTCGGGGTGCAGTTCTAGGACCGGCGCTGTGACGGGATAATCCGCCAACGCCAGATGATTCAAGTTCACCAATCGCAAGCCTTCAATAACCGGCAGATCAGCGATCACCGCATCGTGGCTCAGCAGCAAACCAATGCCGGCGTCTTCGAGCATGTAGCGCAAACGGTCCGCCGGGTACTCCGGATCAAGCGGCACATACGCCCCGCCGGCTTTCAACACCCCGTACAGCGCCACCACCATTTCCACCGAACGCAACGCCGCCACGCCCACCAGCGATTCGCGACCGACGCCCTGCTCGCGAAGGTAATGGGCCAGTTGGTTCGCCCGCTTATCCAGCTCGCGATAACTCAACACCTGCTCGCCAAAGCGCAACGCCTCGCGCTCAGGGTGCATCTGCGCCAGCCGCTCAAAATGCTGATGCACAAACGGCTCAGAATCCCAATCCCGCGCCGTGTCATTGACCAGCGCCAACTGCGCGCGGTCTTCAGCATCCAGCAACTCGAAGTCGCCAATTGCCGCGTCCGGCTGCTCGATCAACTCGATAAACAGCTGCTCAAAGCGGGCATGCAAGCGCTCGATGCTGCCGTGATCAAACAGGTCCGTGGCGTAGTTCCACGACCCACCCAGCCCGCCGTCGGCGTCCTCAAAGGTGTTCAGCGCCAGGTCGAACTGGCTGCTGCCGTCGTCCAGCGGCAGCACGTCGGCACGCAGGCCGGGCAATCCAGCGAGGGATTCGAAGTCCTGCTGCTGGTGATCGTAGGCCACCTGGAACAGTGGGTTATGGCTCAGGCTGCGGTGGGGTTGCAGCACTTCGACCAGTTGCTCGAACGGCAGGTCCTGATGGGCCTGGGCACCGAGGGTCCGCGCCTTGGCCTGTTCCAGCACCTGGCGATAGGTCAGCTCGGCAGACACCTCGGCCCGCAGCACCTGAGTGCTGACGAAAAAGCCGATCAGCCCTTCGACTTCCAGCCGCGAACGGCCGGCAATCGGCACGCCGATGCGCAGGTCGTTCTGGCCGCTCAGGCGGTGCAGCAACACTTGATAGGCCGACAGGATCGCCATGAACGGCGTGATGCCCTGTTGTCTGGCGAACTCGCGCAGGCGCTGACTGAACGCGATATCGAAGGCGAACAGCACGCGATCACCGCGATAGCTCTGCTGGGGCGGACGCGGCCGGTCGGTCGGCAGTTGCAGCACCGGGTGCTCGTCACCCAGTTGCTCGCGCCAGTAATTCAACTGCCGCTCGCCCTCGCCCGCCGCCAGCCATTCGCGCTGCCAGGCAGCGAAGTCAGCGTATTGCACCGGCAATGGCGCGAGTTGCGGCGCGCGGTTTTCCACGGCCGCGCGGTACAGCTCGCAGAATTCCTGCAGCAGCACGCGCACCGACCAACCGTCCGAGATCATGTGGTGCAGGCACAGCAGCAGACGCTGTTCGTCAGGCGCGACACGCACCAGCGCCAGTCGCCAGACGGGGCTGCGCGACAGGTCGAACGGACGCTTGACGAAGTCTTGAGCCAGGGCGTTGAAGGCGGTGTCGATATCCCCTTCATGGCTAATATCCAGCCGCTCGATCTCCACCCTTGAAGCAGGCTCGATTTGTTGCATCGGCACGCCCTCGACCGCCAGGAACCGCGTGCGCAGCACTTCATGACGCGCGGTCAGGCCGTCGAATGCCGCCTGCAATGCAACCTCGTTCAGCTCGCCGCACAAGCGCACGGCGCCCGGCAGGTTGTAGGCATGGCCGCCGGGTTGCAGCTGATCGAGGAACCACAGGCGCTGTTGGGAGAACGACTGCACGGCCCGGTCTTGCGAACGTGGGGTCAGCTCAAGCTGGGGGGCCTCGGTTTGGGCCAAGCCCGCAATGCGCTGGGCGAAATCACTGAGGCGCGGCGCGTCGAACAGCGCGCGCAACGGCACGCTCAGTTGATGCTCATGGCGCAGCCGGGAAATCAGCTGCATCGCCAGCAGCGAGTGGCCGCCGAGCTCGAAAAAGTGATCGTTGCGGCCGACGGCGTCGATGCCCAGCAGTGGCTGCCAGAGCGCCGCCAATTGCTGTTCAAGGCGCGTTTGCGGCGCCTGATAATCGCTGGAGATCACCTGTGGATCGGGCAGCGCGTTGCGGTCCAGCTTGCCGTTGGGCAACTGCGGCAGGCGTTCCATGACCACGATGTGCGCCGGCACCATGTATTCCGGCAGGGTGTTTTTCAGCTGCTGCTTGAGGCTGTCCTCGGCCAGACCGTTGCCGCCGACATAACCGAGCAAGACCTTGCCGTTTGTGCTGTCACGGACGATGACCAAGGCCTCGCGAACGCCCTTGCAGGTTTTCAGCGCGGCTTCGATCTCACCGGCTTCGATGCGGAAACCGCGGATCTTGATCTGGTGGTCGATACGGCCCAGATACTCCAGCAGCCCTTCACTGTTCAGCCGCACGCGGTCGCCACTGCGATAGAGGCGCTCACCGGCACGGAACGGGTGCGGCAAGAAGCGCTCGGCGGTCGCGCCCGGACGGTCCAGATAACCCCGCGCCACGGCACCGCCGAGGTACAGCTCACCGGCAATGCCTTGGGGCAGCGGATTGAGGTCTGCGTCCATCACGTAACCCTGACGATCCCCCACCAGGTCACCGATCGGCGCGTAGGCCGTGGTGAAGTCGGCGGTCTCGGCGGAGGCCAGCCACAAGGTCGGCGTCACTACCGTTTCGGTCGGGCCGTAGCCGTTGATGATCCACAGCGGCTGCAAATTGCGGATCACGTCGTGGAGCATCTCGCGGCTGAAGGCTTCACCGGCGAAGCAGTAGGTTTTCACGCCAGGACCCTTGCCCTGCACCCCGGCCCAGTCGGACAGCTGACGCAGGTAGCTCGGCGGGAACGACGCCACGGTGATGCCTTCGCGGATCAACGTGTCGTAGGTCTGCTCAACGCTCCACAGTTCCTGATCCCGCAGCACGACTCGGGCGCCGTAACACAGCGGCATCATCCAGCCTTCGTGGGCGCCGTCGAAGCTGATCGACAGGAAGTGGAACTTGCGGTCTTCCGGCGTAAAGCGATAACGCTCGCCAATGGTCTGGATGTGCATCGAAATGTCGGCGTGGGCGATGGCCGCACCCTTCGGCTTGCCTGTCGAGCCCGAGGTGTAAATCAGGTACGCCAGTTGTTGCGGGTGAATCACCACATCCGGTGCCATTTCCGGTTCGGACGAGCAATCCAGTTCGTCGATGTTCAGCAGCGGCACGTCGCCCACCGGCACGCGATCCAGCGCCGCATCGTGGCTGATCAGCAGCTTCACGCCGCCGTCTTCGAGCATGTAGCGCAGGCGTTCGGTCGGGTAATCCGGGTCGAGCGGGATATACGCCCCACCCGCCTTGAGCACGGCATAAAACGCCAGCCACAGATCAATGCCGCGCTCCATGGCAATCGCCACGCGCACTTCGGTGCCGATGCCCCGGGCGCGCAAGGCATGGGCCAGTTGGTTGGCGCGTCGGTCAAACTCGGCGAAGGTCAGGCGCTGTTCACCATGGACCAGCGCAATGGCGTTGGGCCGAATGCGCGCGTGGTCGGCGATCAGCTCGTGAATCGGACGATCGACGTACGGCGAAAACGGCGGCGTGTTCCAGGCGTGCATCGCGCTGATGTCGCGTTCGGTGAGCATCGACAGCTCGCCGATGCGCGCCTCGGGGAAGCGGCAGAGGCCGTCCAGCAAGGCCTGAAAATGCCCGCACAAGCGCTCGATCTGTTCGGCGCTGAACACGTTGCTGTGGTAGTTGACGTGAACGTGGGCGTGCTCGCCCGCCACCACCGCCAGGCTCAACGGGTAGTGGGTCTTGTCGCTGAGTTCGACGGAACCCAGGTTGACACCGTTGGCCTGCTTGTCCCGCAGCACCGCGTCCACCGGGTAGTTTTCGAACACCAGCAGGCTGTCGAACAGGTCACGGCCGGCATGACCTGCGTAACGCTGGGCCTCGAACAGCGGCGTGTGTTCGTGCTCGCGCAGTTCCAGGTTGTGGGCTTGCAGGTCATTGAGCCAGTCGCCGACCTTCTGCTGCGCTTGCGGCGCCTGCACCAGCGGCAGGGTGTTGATGAACAGCCCGAGCATGCGCTCGATGCCCGGCACCTGCGCGGAACGACCGGACACCGTGGCGCCGAACGCGACCCGCTGCTGCCCGGTGTAGCGCTGCAACAGCAGGACCCAGACCGCCTGAATCAGCGTGTTGACGGTCACGCGCTGACGGCGGGCGGCGCTGTTCAGCAGCTCGCTGTTGAGGTCCATGGAAGTGACGCGCACCTGATTCGGCAACGGCTCGCCGGTGCTGGACGTCGGCGCGGTCAGGGCTGCTGCCATCATGGTCGGTTGGTCGAAACCGGCCAGGTGGGTCTGCCAGAAGGTCTTGCTGCCCTCGGCATCGCGGCCCAGCAGCCAATCGACGTAATCCGCGTAATGCCCGGCGGGCTGCGGCGTGGTGTCAGACATCGCCGCCTGAATCACCTCGCCCAGCACCGCCGCGCTGCTCCAGCCGTCCAGCAGAATGTGGTGGAAGGTCCAGACCAGTTTCCACAGCGTCTCGCTCTGGCGAACCAGCAACACGCGCATGAGCGGCGCCGCGTGCAGGTCGAACGGGGTTTCCCGCTCGGCCACCAGCACGTCCGCGAGGGATTGATCGCCAGCGCGCAGGTCAAGTTCGCGTACGACCAGCGCAGCATCGCGACGAATCAGCTGCACTGGCTGTTCGCTGCCAGGCACGCGCAGGAACGCCGCACGCAGGATCGGATGGCGCTGAACCGCCGCCGCCCATGCCGATTTGAAGCGGGCCACCGGCAGGTGTTCGATGTCCAGCGCCACCTGATTGATGTACAGGTCGCGAGCGCTGGCGGGATCGGCGACCTCGCTGCCGCTCAGCTCGGTGTGGAACAGCAGGCCTTGCTGCATCGGGGTCAGTGGGTACAGCTGTTCGATGTCCCAAGCCGCAACCGGGAGTGCATCGAGTTGTGCCTGAGTCAAAGCGAGTGCCGGGAAGTCCGACGGCGTGACCGCAGAGTGCCGACGGCAGTGTTCGATCACCTCGTCCAGCGCTTCGGCATAGGCGTCGAGCAGGCGCTGAACCGACGCGGACTCGTGGCGCTCGTCGCTGAAGCTGCAGGTCAGGCTGAATTGGCCGTCACGGATCTGCGCGTCGATGGACAGCTCGCCATTGAGCGGCGCATCGGCGGCGCGCTGGGCACCACTGCCCTCCTCGGCCAGGCTGAAAAGCCCGCTGCTGTGTTGCAGCCGGCCCATGTAATTGAACAGCACGCAGCCGTCCAGCGCCGGCAAGGCTTCGCCGCGCAGATGGCGCAGCAGGCCGTAACCGAGGCCGCCATTGGGCACGGCGCGCAGGGTTTCCTTGGTGTGTTTGAGTGCCGCGTCGAGGTCGTCGTCGGCATGCAGGCTGACCGGGTACAGGCTGGTGAACCAGCCGACGGTGCGCGCCGGATCAACGCCGTCGAACAGGTCTTCGCGGCCGTGGCCTTCCAGGGCGATCATCGCCCGGGATTCGCCGCTCCAGCGCTTCATCGCCCGCACCAGCGCGGTCAGCAGCAGGTCGTTGATCTGCGTGCGATACGCCGCCGGGGCCTCGCTGATCAGCCGGTCAGTGCGCGCGGCGTCCAGTTGCAGGTGCAGTTGACGCACGTGGTTTTGACGCGCTTCGGCCTGGGGATTGGCGCAAGGCAATTCCGGTGCTGACGGCAGGTTGCGCCAGTAATCGGCTTCGGCGAGCACGGCGTCGCTGTAGGCGAAATCCAGCAGGCGGTTGGCCCAGCGCTGGAAGGATGCGGTCTTGTCGCCGAGGTCGATGGCGAGGCCCGCTTGCGCCTGGGTGTAGGCGTTTTGCAGGTCCTCCAGCAGGATGCGCCACGACACGCCATCCACCACCAGATGATGAATCACCAGCAACAGACGCTCGCCGCCTTCGGCCAGGGTGAAATGCACGGCGCGAAGCAGCGGGCCGTCTCTCAGATCGAGGCTGGTTTGGGCTTCGTCGCAGGCTGCATTGAGTTGCGCGAGGCTGGATTCACGCTGCCACAACAGGCCTTCGTGAGCCTGCTCTTCGGATGAAAGCTCTGCACGATAGCGTTGCTGCCACTGGCCGTTGTCCTGCTGCACAAACCTCATGCGCAGGGCATCGTGATGGTTAAGTATGGCGTGAAGGGCCTGGGTCAGCGCCGGAAGGTCCAGGGCTTCGCTCGGGTTCAACAGCAGCGACTGATTCCAGTGACTGCGGTTCTTCATCGGTTGCTGGAAGAACCAATGCTGAATCGGCGTCAGCGGGATGTCGCGGTTCAGCTCGATGGGTTCGACAGCTGTCACATTCTGAGTGACCACCTGAGCGACCTGGGCCAGCTCGGCGATGGTCTGGCGTTCGAACATCTGCCGGGGCGACAGCACGATGCCGGCCTTGCGGGCGCGAGAGATGATTTGCAGGCTGAGGATCGAGTCGCCGCCGAGGGCAAAGAAATTGTCCTGACGACCGACCTGGGCGACGCCGAGCAGGTCTTGCCAGAGCGCGGCCAGTTGCGCTTCGACCCCGGCCAGTGGTGCTTCGAAAGCACGTTGCTGGATTTGCGGGTCTGGCAAGGCTTTGCGGTCGAGCTTGCCGTTGGCCGACAGCGGCAGACTGTCCAGCGTGACGAAGTGGGCCGGGACCATGTAATCCGGCAGGCGCTGTTTCAGCTGGGCGCGCAGGCGTTCTTCATCGAAATCATTGGCGACCAGATAACCCACCAGTTGCATGCCGGTCGCCAATTCACGGGCGATGACCACGGCTTCGTTGACCGCCGGGTGATCCAGCAGCGCCGCTTCGATTTCGCCGATTTCAACCCGCAGGCCGCGCAATTTGATCTGGTGATCGAGACGGCCGAGGTATTCCACCACGCCGTCCGCACGCCAGCGGGCCAGGTCACCGGTACGGTACAGACGCTCGCCGTTGCCGAATGGGCTGGCGACGAAGCGCTCGGCAGTCAGCCCCGGACGCAGGTGATAGCCGCGAGCCAGACCGTCGCCGCCGATGTACAGTTCGCCGGGAACGCCGATGGGTTGCGGGTTGAGGCGGCTGTCGAGAATGTGGATCTGCAGATTGGCGATGGGGGCGCCGATGGGTACGGAAGCGCCCGGTTCATCCACGCAGGTCCAGTGGGTGACGTCGATGGCCGCTTCGGTCGGGCCGTACAGGTTGAACAGGCCAGCATTTGGCAGGCGCTGCAGGGTTTCCCGAGCCAGATCGGCAGGCAAGGCTTCGCCGCTGCAGACGATCCGTTTCAGGGAGGCGCAGCCGCTCAGATCGTCCTGAGCCATGAAGGCACCGAGCATCGACGGGACGAAGTGCAGCGTGGTGATGTGCTGTTGTTCGATCAAGGATTTCAACAGCAGCGGATCGCGATGATCACCTGGCTGAGCTACCACCAGACGCGCGCCAACCATCAACGGCCAGAAGAACTCCCAGACCGACACGTCAAAACTGAAGGGCGTTTTTTGCAGCACCGCGTCGGTGGTGTCGAGGGAATAAGCGTCCTGCATCCAGGCCAGACGGTTGAACAGCGCCGCGTGAGTGTTGCCCGCGCCCTTGGGTTTCCCGGTCGAACCGGAGGTGTAAATCATGTAGGCCAGTTGTTCGGGGTGCAGGTCTACAACCGGCGCCGTGACGGGATAATCCGACACTGAAAGCTGATCCAGATTGATCACCCGCAGCCCTTCGACAACCGGCAGATCGTCGATCACCGCATTGTGGCTCAGCAACAAACCAATCCCGGCGTCTTCGAGCATGTAGCGCAGACGATCAGCGGGATACTCGGGATCCAGCGGCACGTACGCAGCACCTGCTTTCAGCACTGCGTACAGCGCCACCACCATTTCCACCGAACGCAACGCCGCGACGCCCACCAGGGATTCGCGCCCGACGCCCTGCTCGCGAAGGTAATGGACCAGTTGATTGGCCCGCTGATCCAGTTCCCGATAACTCAACACCGTATCGCCAAAGCGTACAGCCTCCCGCTCGGGATGCACCTGCGCCAGAAGCTCAAAGTGGCGATGAACAAACGGCTCGGCACCCCAGTCCCGCGCCGTGTCATTCACCGACAACAACTGCGCGCGGTCTTCAGCGTCCAGCAACTCGAAGTCGCCAATCGCAATGTCCGGACGCTCCAGCAACTCGGCAAACAGCTGCTCAAAACGCCCATGCAGGCGCTCGATGCTGCCGTGATCAAACAGGTCAGTGGCGTAATTCCAGTTGCCCGCCAGCTCCCCCGCCGCGTTTTCCCAGGTGTGCAGCGCCAGGTCGAACTGCGCGCTGCCGTTGTCCAGCGGCATCAGCGTCGCGTTGAGGCCGGGCATCAATTGCAGCGCTTCGTCCTGGCGTTGCTGATGGTTGTAGAGCACCTGAAACAGCGGGTTGTGGCTGAGGCTGCGTTCCGGCGCCAGGGCGTCGACCAGTTGCTCGAACGGCAGGTCCTGGTGGGCTTGGGCGCCTTGGGACGCCAGGCGAACGCCATCGATGATCTGGTTGAAGCTGGCGTCGGACTGGACATCGCCGCGCAGAATCTGGGTGTTGACGAAAAAGCCGATCAGGCCCTCGGTTTCGGCGCGCTGACGCCCGGCAATGGGTACGCCGATGCGCAGATCGGTCTGCCCGCTCAGCCGTTGCAACAGCACTTGATAGGCCGCGAGGAGGACGGTGAACAGCGTCACGCCGCGCTGCCGGGCCAGTTCTCGCATACGCCCGGACAGCGCCGCGTCGAAGCTGAATGGCAGGCGCGCTCCACGGAAACTCTGGCGCGCCGGGCGCGGACGGTCCGCCGGCAATTCCAGCACCGGCGGTTCATCGCCCAGTTGTTGCTGCCAGTAGGCCAGTTGCCGATCACCCTCGCCCGCGTCCAGGCAGGCGCGCTGCCACAGGGCGACATCGGCGTAAGTTAGGGGCAGCGGTGGCAGTGAGTCAGTGTCGTTTTGAATGGCAGCGCGATACGCTTCGACGAAATCCAGCAGCAGCACTTGAATCGACCAGCCGTCGGCGATGATGTGGTGCAGGCACACCAGCAGAACGTGCTCATCTGCCGCGCGTTCGATCAACGCCACGCGCCACAGCGGGCCCTGGGCCAGGTCGAACGGGCGTCGGGCGAACGCATCGGCGAGCGCCTGCACCTCGCCCTCGTCGTCTGCGTGCAGACGTTCGAATGGCAACGACTGATCGCCGAGAATCACCTGCTCCGGCGTGCCGTCTTCAGCGGTGCCAAACACCGTGCGCAGGCTGGCATGACGCTCGGCCACGCGCTCGAACGCCGTTCGGACGGCCCCAACATCCAGCTCGCCCTTCAGGCGCAAGGCACCCGGCAGGTGATACGTGCTGTTGCCCGGTTCCAGTTGCTCCAGAAACCACAGCCGTTGCTGGGAAAACGACGCCGGGCTGCGCTCGCCCGCCACGCCCGGCGGCACCGGCAACGACGACGCATCCAGGCCCTGCTCGCGCAGCTTGTTCAGAAACACCCGACGCTGAGCGCTGCCAAGGCTGAGGAAACGCGTGGCCAGGGCCAGCAGCTTGCTCCGGGAAGTCATGCTCGGTTGCGACATCAGTTGCTTTCCTCCAGCTCATTCATTAACTCGTCCAGGGCATCGAGCCGGTCGAGTGTCAGGGTCTGCCCCTGCAAGGTGTCGATCAGCGCCGCCTGAGCGGCGACGGTGGTGGCCTCGAAGGCCTGGGCCAGCGGGATGCTCACCCCGAGACGCTCGCGAATCCGCGACAGCAGCCGCGTCGCCAGCAACGAATGGCCACCGAGTTCAAAAAAGTTGTCGTGACGACCGACCTGCTCGACGTTGAGCAGGCTCTGCCAGAGTTCGGCGAGGACTTCCTCGCGCTCGCCCTGTGGCGCTTCGAACTCGCGTTCTTCCAGGCTCGGCGCCGGCAGCGCCTTGCGGTCGAGCTTGCCGTTGGCGTTGCGCGGCATCTGCGCCAGCACGACGATGTGCGCCGGCACCATGAACGCCGGCAGGGTTTGCGCCAGCGCGGTTTTCAGCACGTCACTGGACAACGCCTGCTGCGCCTCGGCGACCACGTAGGCCACCAGTTGCGGACCGTGGGCCGTCGGTTGCGCGCTGACCACGGCGTCGTGCACCGAGGGTTGCGCCAACAGCAGGTTTTCGATTTCGCCCAGCTCGATGCGCTGGCCGCGGATCTTCACCTGGAAGTCCGCACGGCCGACGTATTCCAGCGCGCCGTCGGCGTTCCAGCGGGCCAGGTCGCCGCTGCGATACAGCCGCGCACCCGCCTCGCCAAACGGATCCGGCAGGAAGCGCTCGGCGGTCAGCCCTGGCCGCGCGGCGTAGCCACGGCCCACACCGACGCCGCCGATGTACAGCTCGCCCACCACGCCGGGCGCTGCCAGTTGCAGGTGGGAATCCAGCACGTACAAGCAGTTGTTGTCGGTGGGTCGGCCGATCGGCATGTTGGCGTTGAGCGCCGGCGCGCCGATCAGGGTGTGCAGCGCGACATCGTCGGCGCACTCGGCGGGGCCATAGGCGTTGACCAGCGGCACCTCGGGGTAGCGCGCAAACCAGCGCGCGGCGAGGTCCGTGGTCAATGCTTCACCCGTCGGCAGCAGCCAGCGCAAGGCATCGAGGCGCTGGGGCGCGACCGCGAGCATGGCGTCGATCACCGCCGGCACGCACTCCAGGACGCTGACCTGATTGGCCGCCACTTCTTCCAGCAGGCGTTGCGGATCCTGCACCACGGCGTCCGGCAGAATCTCCACGCGCCCGCCGAACAGCGGCGCGGTCAGGAACTGCCACACGGAAATGTCGAAGCCGGTGGCGGCGGTCTGGGCAATGACATCGCCCTCGCCCAGGCGCAGATACGGCAGCTTGGACATCTGGTTGTTGAGCATGCCGCGCTGGTTGACCATCACCCCTTTCGGCTCGCCGGTGGAGCCGGAGGTGTAGATGACGTAGGCCAGTTGCTCGGCGGTGGCGTAGCGGCCGGGGTTCTGGTCAGCAAGGGAATCGCTTCCGGTCAGCAGCTCTTCAAGCACCCGCACACGGGGCTTGCGTTCCGCCAGCGCAACGATCGCCTCGACCTGGGGCAGACATTCGCGGGGCGTCAGCAATACCGGCGCGGCGCTGCTCACCAGCATGCGCGCGCTGCGCCCGGCCGGGTGACGATCATCCAGGGCCAGATAGGCCGCACCGGCCTTGAACGCGCCGACGATCATGCTCAACAACGGCAGGCCGCGCGGCGCAAACAGCGCCACCACGTCATCGCCCTGCACGCCCGCCGCAATGAGGCCGTGACCGATGCGGTTGGCCTGACGATTGAGTTCGCGGTAGCTCAGGCTCTGACCCTGACAACGGGCCACTTCCTGGGCCGGATGGGCCAGCACCCGCGCCTCGAAACGCTCCAGGTAGCTGATGTCGTACCAATGCTTTTGCACCGGGCCGAGCCCTTGGGCCAGCAACTGCTCGCGCTCGTTGTGCTCAAGGATCTGCAACTGACTCAGCGTCTGCTGCGGGTTGTCGATCAACTGCGTGAGCAGACGACGGAAGTGGCTGACCAGCGTGCCCATGTCGGCGTCGTTGAAGTGCCGGGTGTCGTAGGTCAGCTGCAGTTTCAGGGATTCGCCCGGCAGCAGCACCACGGTCAACGGGTAGTTGGTGTGGGTGCGGTTGGCCAGCGGGTTGATGCGGTATTCGTTCACGGCCTGCTGCACCTCGGCCCCCAACGGAACGTTCTCGAAAACAAACAGGCTGTCGAACAGCGGCTGGCCGCGCGGGGTGTCGGCGAGCAGCTGAATGTCGGCCAGGGACAGGTGTTCGTGCTGACGCATGTCGGCGTTCTGCCCCTGCAACGCGTTGAGCAGCTCCAGCGCCGAGGCGCCGATGCCGGGCCGGCGGATGCGCAGCGGCAAGGTGTTGATGAACAGCCCCAGTGCGCCTTCGATGCCTTCCAGCTCGGTCGGACGACCGGCCACGGTGACGCCGAACAGCACTTCGTCGCGGTCGGCATGGCGCATCAGCAACAAGGCCCAGGCGGCCTGCACGAAGGTGTTGGCGGTCAGGCGATGCTGACGCGCTTGTTCGGCGAGTTTTGCGGTCTGCTCGACGCCCAGCGCCAGGGTGACGTCGCGCATCTGCGTTTCACCCTGCTGGTTACGCTGCACACTGTGGCGGTACGGCAGCGGCGTGACGTCGGTGAAGCCCGCCAGCGCGTTGCGCCAGTAATCACGGCTCACCGCTTCGTCCTGCTCGGCGAGCCAGGCGAGGAAGTCGCGATACGGCCGCGCCGGCGGCAGGCTGACCTGTCGGCCATCAAGGAACGCACGGTAATGGGCGAAGAATTCGGTGAGCATCAGGCCCCGGCACCAAGCGTCGATCAGCGCGTGGTGGTGGCTCTGGACGATACGGAAGTCCGCCTCGCCGAACTTGATCAGGCGCAGGCGCAGCAACGGCGCCCGGGCGAAATCGAAGCCCTGCTCGCGCTCGCTTTTCAGCAGCTCATCAAGCTCGGCTTCGGCGGCTTCGCGAGACAGATGGCTGAGGTCGATCAGTTGCACCGGCGACGGCACGCGACGCATCACAATCTGCCGCTGCACGCCGCTTTCCAGGCCGTGAAACGCCGTGCGCAACGCCGGGTGGCGCTGCACCACGTGCTGCCAGGCGAACTTGAACGCGTCGAAATCCACGTGGGCGCCGACGTCGTACTGGTCCTGCATCAGGTAGATGCCATTGCCCTGCTCCAGCAGGCTGTGCAGCAAAATGCCCTGCTGCATCGGCGCCAGCGGCAGAATGTCTTCGATCTCCCGCGCGGGAATGCCCAGCCCGTCGAGCTGATCCTGATTCAGGCCGGCCAGAGGGAAGTCAGACGGCGTCAGGCCGGCGTTGGATTCATCGCCGCAATGGGCGATCAGCTGCAGCAGCTGTGCTTCATACAGCGCCACCAGTTGCTCGATGCTGTCGCGGCTGAAGCGCGCGCGGCTGAAGGTCCAGTCCAGCTGCAACTGGCCGTCGCGCACCTGACCATCGACCGCCAGGGCATTGGCCAGCGGCCCTTGGGGGCAACGCAGATTGCCCGGCGTGCGGCTCGACAATGCGAACAGCGCGCCCTCGCTGTCGTCGAAACGGCCGAGGTAGTTAAAGGTCACGCCCTGGCCGGTCAAATCCGGCAACTCTGCGCCGGCGAGGTATTTCAGTACGCCATAGGCGAGGCCCTTTTCCGGTACCGCGCGCACGGCTTCCTTCACCGACTTGAGGGTGGCGATTGCGTCATCCGCGGCGTCCAGCGCCAGCGGGTACAGGCTGGTGAACCAGCCGACGCTGCGGCTCAGGTCCAGAGTGCGGGTGGCGTCCTCGCGGCCGTGGCCTTCGAGGCTGATGACGTGGCGACGACGGCCGCTCCACTGCCACAGCGCCTGGGACAGCGCCGCCAGCAGCAGGTCATCGATGCGTGTGCGGTAGGCGGCCGGGGCTTCGCTGAGCAGGCGGCGGGTGGCGGTCGCGTCGAGGGTCAGGTGCAGGGTTTCGCTGTCGCCGACAAGGCTTTCCACGGACGCATCGCCGGGCAGTACGGCATCGGCGGCATTCAGCCCTTGCCAGTACGGCAGCTGTTTTTGCAGTTCAGGGCTGTGCGCCAGGGTGCTCAACGACTGCGACCAGGTCTGGAAGCTGGCGGTTTTATCGGCCAATGCCACGCCCTTTCCAGCCGCCAGTTGGCTGTAAGCCAGTTGCAGATCTTCCAGCAGCACCCGCCACGACACGCCGTCCACGGCCAGGTGATGGATCGCCAGCAGCAAACGCGCTTCGCCCGAAGGCAGGCGCGCATGGACCACCCGCAGCAGCGGACCGGTGTCGATGTTCAGGCTGCGCTGGGCTTCGTCGTTAAGCGAATCGAGGTCGTCTTCGCGGCTCAGTTCACAGGTCCACAGCACGCGCTCGGCACTTTCACTGTCGCGGTAACGCTGCTGCCACTGGCCTGCATCGTTCTGATGGAAGCTCAGGCGCAAGCTGTCGTGATGGGCCAGTACGGCCGCGAGGGCCTGTTGCAACCGCGCAGTGTCCAGCGCCTCGGGCACGTCGAGCAGCAGCGACTGGTTCCAGTGCTGACGCTGGGCGATGGGCAGGCTGAAGAAGCGCGCCTGAATCGGCGTCAGGGCAAACTCGCGGGGTGCGACCGCCGCTGTGACGGGCGCGGCGGCAGGTTTGGCTTCGGCCACCGTGGCGACCTGGGCGAGTTCGGCGATGGTCTGTTTTTCGAACAGCTGCTTGGGCGTCAGGCGAATGCCCTGACGCCGGGCCCGGGCGATGATCTGCAGGCTGAGAATCGAGTCGCCGCCGAGGGTGAAAAAGTTGTCGTGACGGCCCACCGCCTCGACGTTCAGCGCCGCTTGCCACAGCGCGGCGAGTGCGGCTTCGACCCCTTCACGGGGCGCTTCGAAATCGTTGGACGCCAGGGTCGGCGTCGGCAGCGCGCTGGCGTCGAGCTTGCCGTTGGCGGTCAGCGGGAAGGCATCGAGGGTCAGGATGTGGCTCGGCACCATGTAGTCCGGCAGGCTCTGGGCCAGCTGTGTTCGCAGCGCCTCGCCGTCCACCGTTGCACCACTCGCCACCAGCGCATAAGCGATCAATTGGCCGCGATCATCGACGCGCACGTGGGCGTCACGCACGCCGTCCAGCTGGCGCAGGCGCTGGGCGATTTCACCCAGGGCCACGCGGTAGCCGCGCACCTTGACCTGATCGTCGGCACGGCCGAGGAATTGAATCTGCCCGTTGGCCAGCAACCGCGCGCGGTCGCCACTGCGGTACAGCCGAGCACCGCTGCCGCTCGGATCCGGAATGAAGGCCGCAGCGGTCATGGCCGGACGCTGGTGATACCCCCGCGCCAGACCCGGCCCGCCGATGTACAGCTCACCGACGTCGCCCTGCACCACCGGCTGCAGTTGGTCGTTGAGAATCAGCGCCACGGCATTGGGCAGCGGCCGGCCGACGGGCACGCTGTCGCCCATCGACGCTTCAAACGCCTCATTGCTCAGCACGCCGACGGTGGTTTCAGTCGGGCCGTAGTGATTGATGACCCGGCAGCCGGGTTTCAGGCGTTTGACCTGGGCCACCAGCTCCCACGGCAGCGCATCACCGCCAAGGATCAGCGCGTGGTCGGGCAGCACATCGGCCGCATTCGTCGCCTGCAGCAGGCCGTTCAAATGGGTCGGCACGATCTTCAGCACGCCCACCTTGTGCTCGGCCATGTACGCGGCGAAGCGGTCGGCGTCGTTGGTGCGCTCGGGACTGATCAGGTGCAGCGAACGCGCCGAGCACAGCGCGCCAAACAGCACGGTGTGGCCCAGGTCGGCGCCGACGGTGGAGACCATCGCCATGCTCGCCTCGGGCGCCAGATCAAGCCGTGCGAGTAAGCCCTGGACGTAATCGGCCAGGGCGCCGTGGCTGATGACCACCCCTTTCGGCGTGCCGCTGGTGCCGGAGGTGTAGATCAGGTACGCGGCCTGATCGGCGTTTACGGGCACATCTAGTGTTGTCGCCGGTAGCGAACGCCACGCGGCATCGGCAGCCACGCCGATAAGGTCGCCACTGAAGTCAGCCGGTGCAGCCACATCGCTGATCAACCCGCTTGCGCCACTGTCGGCCAGGACAAACGCCTGGCGTTCGGCTGGCCATTTCGGGTCCATCGGCACAAACGCGGCACCACTCTTGAGCACCGCCAGCAGGCCGACGACGAACTCCAGCGAGCGCTCCAGCAGAATACCGACGCGGCTTTCCACGCCCACACCGGCCTGACGCAGATGCTGCGCCAGTTGGTTGGCCTGGGCATCGACCTCGGCAAAGCGGGCGCTGCGCTGTTCGTCTTGCAGGGCCAGGCGATTCGGCTGCGCGCTGACACTGGCATCCCACAGGCTCAGCACATCAGTGGCCGGGAACGTCACTGTTTCCGCCGCGACAAATGAAGGCTCGGCGCCGATCCGCAGATCAGCCAGACGCACCTGAGGTTGCGCCACCACTTGCGCGCAGATCCACAGCAGATCACCCGCAAGACCGGCGATGCGCGGCTCGTCAAACAGGTCGCAGGCATAGGTGAAAACCGCTTGAATGCCGTCGGCATCGTCGGTGATGTCCAGGCCTAAATCGAAATGCGCCGAGTAGTCGTCGAGCTGGCTGACGTCCATGCGCACACCGGCCATTTCAACGTTCTGCGGCAGCGGGAACTGCTGGGTGAATTTCACCTGGCACAGCGGGTTGTGGCTGAGGTTACGGGACACGCCGAGGGCTTCGACCAGTTGCTCGAACGGCAGGTCCTGATGGTGTTGCGCGCCCAGCGCGGTGTGGCGCACGGCCTCAATCAGCGTGCTGAACGACTGCTGCGGCGACACCTCGCTGCGCAGCACCAGGGTGTTGACGAACAGGCCGATCAGGCCTTCGGACTCGGTGCAGGTCCGCCCCGCCACCGGGACGCCGACGCGCAAATCGGTCTGGCTGCTGTAACGCTGCAACAGGGTTTTGTAGGCGGCGAGCATGACCATGAACAGGGTCGCGCCGTGTCGGCTGGCGAGGTCGCGCAGGCTTTGGCTCAAGTCGCGGTCGAGGGCGATGGCATAGCGGGCGCCGCGGTGGCTTTGTTGCGCCGGACGCGGGCGATCGGCAGGCAGATTCAAGACGGTCTGGGCATCACCCAATTGCTCACGCCAGTACGCCAGTTGGCGCTGACCTTCGCCACCGGCCAGACGCGCGCGCTGCCAGGCGGCGAAGTCGGCGTATTGGATCGGCAGCGGCGGCAAGGCCGGCTCTGCGCCCTTTACATGGGCGCTGTACAGCGCGGCGAACTCCTTGAGCATCACCTGCACCGACCAGCCGTCGGCGATGATGTGATGCAGCACCAGCACCAGTTGCTGCCGATCCGCCGCCAGCCGCACATTGAGCACGCGCCACAGCGGGCCGTTCTGCAGATCCATCGGTTGCTCGACCGCCGCTCTGGCCAGTTCGCTCAACGCGTCCTGCGGGTTAGTGTCCTCACTCAGGTAATGCCGTTCAATCAGCACCTGGCCCGGCGCGTGAATACGCTGCACCAGCTTTTCGTTGGCGTCGATGGCGAAGGTGGTGCGCAGGCTTTCGTGGCGGGCGGCCAGATCGTCGAAGCTGCGTTGCAGCGCGGCATCATCCAGTGCGCCGTTGAGGCTCAACTGGCCGCACAGGTGATAGGCGCTGCTGTCCGGCTCCAGCTGCGCGAGGAACCACAGGCGCTGCTGGGCAAAAGACTGCTCGGGGTCACTGTCACGGGAGATCAGCGGTACGCCCTCAGGGCGTTCGGCGCTGCGGGGCTGGGTGGAGACGTGGACGGCGACGTGGGCGTTGAAGGCGCCAAGGGTCGGGTGTTCGAACAGGTGCGCGGGCTCAAGTGTCAGGCCCAGCTCGCTGTTCAGCCGCGACAGCACTTGCACCACGCCGACCGAATCGCCGCCACGGGCGAAGAAGTGGTCGGCGGCATTCAGGTCGCTTTTGCCGAGGACTTCCTGCCACGCCGCCAGCACTTCCGGCAGCAACGGCGATAAATCAACTGCAACGTCTGCGCTGTCAGTATCGAGCAAGCGGCCGTCCTGCCAGATCGCGAAGCTGTCGAGGCTGCCGTTCTGCCAGCCGCTGCGGCAGGCGGAACGTTGCAGCTTGCCGCTGGTGGTGCGCGGCAGTGCGCCCGGCTCCAGCAGCACAATGACTTTCGGCGCCACCAGAAACAGCTCGGACACCGCGTCGCGCACCGCTTCACAAATCATCGGCGGCTTCATCAGACGGCGCACGTTCCGGCTGATTTCCAGGGCCAGGCCAACGCCTTCGACGCCCTGTTCGTCCGTCACCGGGAAGGCGGCGATGCGCCCGCGACGCAGCAGCTCGACGCTTTTCTCCAGCGCCTGCTCGATGTCCTGGGGGTACAGGTTCTGGCCGTTGAGGATGATCAGATCCTTCAAGCGACCGGTGATGAACAGCTCGTTGTCGCTGGCAATGCCCAGATCGCCGCTGCGCAACCAGCGCTGGCCGTCTTCCTCGACGAAGGTCTGCGCGGTGGCTTCGGCGTTCTGCCAATAGCCCTGGGCGACGCTTGGCCCGGCTATCCAGATTTCGCCGACGTGGCCGGACGCGAGGGGTTGCAGCGTGGCCGGATCGACAATCCGCAGGTCATGATCGGGCCGGCACCAGCCGCACCCCGGCAGACGGCTTTTGGCATTCTGATTGGCGAACACCGCCTCGGCGGCATCCCCGGCGGCGAGCTGGCTGCCGTCGAAATGCTTGATGCCGAACGGCCTGTCGCGCTCGGCGGCGCTCACGTACAGCGTCGCTTCGGCCAGACCATAGCTCGGCGTCAGGGCGCGGCGATTGAAACCGGCCGGCGCAAAATGCTCGCTGAAGGCATCCAGCGTGGCGATGCGGATCGGCTCGGAGCCGGAAAACGCCAGGCTCCAGTTGTCCAGTGTCAGGTTTTTCACCGCGCTGGGTTTGATGCGCTCGACGCACAGGCGATAGGCGAAATCCGGGCCGCCGGAGAAGGTCCCGCCGTACTGACTCATCGCTTCCAGCCAGCGCGCCGGGCGGCCGAGGAAATAGTTCGGCGACATCAGCGTCAGCGTACCGCCGTAGTACAGCGGCAGCAGCAGGCCGCACATCAGGCCCATGTCGTGGTACAGCGGCAGCCAGCTGACCCAGCTTTCCAACCCCGAATCGGAGACGAAGTGCCGGGCCATGGCGACTTCGTTGGCCATGAGATTGTCGTGGGAGACCATCACGCCTTTCGGTGCGCTGGTGGAGCCCGAGGTGTATTGCAGGAAGGCCAGCGACGCGGTGTCGATCAGCGGCGCCTGAAAGCCTGCGTGGCCGTCGGTGATCTCTTCGACCGCAGCGAAACGCCCGCCAGCGGGCATGAACGGCTGCAACAGGTGTTGGAATTTATCCAGGTCTTCCCGGCGCCCGAGGACCATCTGCGGCGCGGCGTCGTGGAGGATGCCGGTCAACCGGTCGAGGTGGGTCTGGCGGTTGTACTCGGGGGCGAAGGCCGGCACGGCGATGACCTTGGCGTACAAACAGCCGAGGAACGCCGCCGCGTAATCGGCGCCGGTCGGCAGGATCAGCACGCACCGCTCGCCGCCCTGCGCACCGAGATTCTGCTGCAGGCAGGCGGCAATCGAACGCGCCTTGGCATCCAGCTGGGCGTAGGTGGTCAGCAGCGGCGGCTGGTCCTCGTGGACGATGTGTCGAAGGGCAATCCGGTCCGGCTGGGTCTGCGCATAAAAGCCCACCAGTTCGGGAAAATGCGCGGCCTGATCTCGTATGGATTTCATTCTTTCACCTGTTTGTATCGGCAAGGCTCAACCCGCAGGCCGCGCAAAGGCGGCCCACAACGTTGTGAGAAAAGAGTGGGTGGCCGTTACGACCACCGCAGTGACGGGCTTTTTTGAAGGCCCGGGCTTAGCGCGCGAGCTTCAGCGCTACCCGAGGCTCAGCCTGCAACGCCCCATGCCCAGAGCGCGCTGAACAAGGTTGCGCCTGATCGCCGAAGATCGATTCGACGACTTCCTGAGAGCGGATCGCCAGCACCGACAACAGCGTGTCGCTCAAACCGTGGCTGTCTTCGCAGCAACCCTGCAGGAAAATCCCCGCTTCGCTGCCGGGGGTCAGGGGCAAACGGTAGTGGCGGTCGACGTTGGCGCCCTGGATGTATTGCTGAATGCCCGAGAGCAGCTCCAGGTGATAGTCGCGGCGGTAACCAGTGGCGAGCACCACGACGTCGAAGGTCTCGCTGTGCATCTGGTCATGGGGCGCATCGCGCAGGAACAGCTCGATGCCGTCAGCGGCGACTTCGGCGTGCACCACTTCGCGGTTGGTGAGCATGCGGTGACGCTCTTCGCCGCGCACCTTCTGCTGATACATGCGCTGGAAAATGGTCTCGATCAGGTCGGTGTCGACCACCGAATAGTTGGTGTTGCGGAACTCGTCGAACAGCGCGACGCGGCGCTCCTGACTGTGGTTGAAGATGGTGTCGGTGAACGACGGGTTGAAGATCTGATTGACGAAGGGGCTGTCATCGGACGGTTTCAGCGCACTGCCACGAATCACCAGGGTGGCCTCGACATTGTCGAAGCGCGAGGCCAGGTCTTCGAAGATTTCCGCCGCGCTCTGGCCGCCGCCGACCACCGCCACGCGCACCGGGCCGGGGCGATTGGCGAGGAGTTTTTCGATGCCGCCGCGATAGCCGGCAGAGTGCAGCACGCGCGCGTCTTCCAGGCCGTCGAAGGCCGCCGGCGCCTGGGGAATGCCGCCGATGCCGAACACCAGATTGCGCGCGCGACGACGGGAGATTTCGCCCTGCTCATCCCGGGACAGCACGTCCATGGCGACAAAGCGGCCATCTTCGAAATGCGGCTCCACCGACATCACTTCGGCGCCGTAATGGGCCTGTTCGTTGAAGTGCGACGCGGCCCAGGTCAGGTAGTCGGTGTATTCCTCGCGGGTCGGGAAGAAGGTCTTCAGGTTGATGAAGTCCTGCAGGCGGCCACGCTCGTTGAGGTAGTTGACGAAGGTGAAACGGCTGGACGGATTGCGCAGGGTCACCAGGTCCTTGAGGAAGGAAATCTGCATGGTAGAACCGTCGATCAGCATGCCTTCGTGCCAGTTGAACGCCGGCTTTTTCTCGAGGAAACACACGTGGGGCGCCAGACCGCTGCGCTGGGCATGCTCCTGGGTGGCAATGGCCAAAGCCAGGTTCGACGGGCCGAAACCGATGCCGATGAAGTCGTAGACGAGTTCCATGCTTCCCTCTCGTAAGGCGCGATGCGCGATCGACTCCGGCAGCCGGACGACAAGGTCGCTGGCGCCGGATGGCCGTTCACGCGCATCAAAAATGTTTAAGACTGATTCTCATTAACATGACGACTGAGGCTGACGACTGTTTAGTCCCGGTCGCCGAAATTTCTTACAACGCCTCGGCTGCCTTTATCTGGTAGGCGGCACCGATCTCCTCCACCGCGTCGCGGCTGGCGTTTTCGCGGCGATCACCCTGCAGCTCGCTGAGCTGCCCGGACTCCATCTTCACCAGACGGTCGGCGAGGTCGAAGTACTGGTCGTCGTGGCTGATGGCAAACACCGTGACGCCAGCCTTTTTGAACATCGGCAGCAGCTCGCGGTAGAAAAAGCGGCGGAACAACGGGTCCTGATCGGCGGCCCATTCGTCCAGCAGCAGAATGTCGCGCTTCTCCAGCAGCGCCAGCATCAGCGCCAGGCGCTTGCGCTGTCCCTGGGAAAAACGCGTGTCGAGCAAGTGCCCGTCGGCGAGCTGCACCTTGTGCTTCATGTGCAGCTTTTCCAGCCAGTGCTCGACATCCGCCACGTCAGCGTTCTGCCCGTCGGGACCGAGCAATTGCGCAAACAGGTGGAAGTCGGTGAACACGCTGGCGAACAACTGACGGTAGGCCAGCCAGTCGTCCGAACCGATGACCTGGCCGTCGATCAGGATCGCCCCCGCCGATGGTCGATACAGGCCGCTGAGCAAACGCGCCAGGCTCGATTTGCCGCTGCCGTTGCCGCCCATGAGGAACACGGTTTCGCCCCGGCGCAGGGTCAGGTTCACCGGGCCGACATCGAAACCGGGCTCGTCGCCCTGGGGCGCGTAGTGGTATTCGACGTCACGCAGTTCGAGGGTCTGCCAGTGACCGGCGATGTGGCTCGGGGCGACGTCGAAGCTTTCGTGGTGCTCGGCCAGGGCCAGCGACTCGACTTTATCCAGCGCCACGCGCCCGGAGATCTGCGCCGGAATCGCTGCCACCGCCAGCACCAGCGGCGTGCGCATGAACAGCACGGTCAGCGCATAGGTCGCCGCCACTTCCGTCGGCGCCCAGCCCAGGCCGTTGGCCAGGTAGAACGCCAGGCCGATGGTGCCGAGGACCATGATGTTGGCCCAGTTGCTGGCCAGGCCGTGATACCGGTCGGCCAAGGTGAAATGCTCGCGGTAGCGCTGGGCGGCGACGTCGAAGGTTTCTTCGTACAGCCGGCGGGCGCGGTCGCGGTTGAGGGTCAGCTCTTTGCGCCCGTCGATCACGCCTTGATAGCTCTGATAGAGCTTGTCTTCGGACTCACGCAGCGCGCGGATGTGGGCGTTGAGCTTGCCCACCAGCAACCAGCCCACGCCCAGGGTGAACGCCATCCAGCACAGGGTGGTGATGAACAGCGACGGCGACAGCCAGGCCAGGTAACTGAACGACGCGACGCTGAGTACCGAGCCGTAGATCAGGTCCGGCAGCTGCACGAAAGCCATGGTCACGGCGCGAATGTCGCTGGACAGGCTGGCGAAGATCTTCGCCCCGCCGATGGATTCGATGCGCTCGATGTTGGTGTCCAGCAGGCGTTTGACCATCACCCGGCGAAGGCCGTAGACGAACCGATGACCCAACGCCGTCAGCGACAACGACGCTCCGGACGCCAGCGCCAGCAGCACGGCGAGCATCAGGCCGAATTGCCACAGCGCGGTGCCGAGGCCTTCGTGGCTGCTGATCATGCGTTGGTTGACGAAGGCAATTACGCCCACGCTCAACAGCCCGCTGCTGACGCTCAGCAACAGCACCATCGCAAGCGGCCAGCGGTATTGCTGGAAGACCAGACGAACTAATTTCATGAATGACTCCGGGCAGTGAAAACGAAAGACATGACGCGGCGATGCCTAGAGCTCGCCGAGCCGCGCGCGGCAGTGAGACAGGGTGTCGCGCAGGAGGAAATTGACCATGGTCGGCGAGGTGCCGATGACCTTGGCCACGTCGCGCTGGGTATAACCCTGGATCTGGCTGAGGTCGAAGACGATGCGCATGCGCTTGGGCAGTTCATTGAGCGCGCCGACCAATTGACCGAGGGACTCGCGACCGGCCAGCACACGCTCGGGGGACACCTCGAAACGGATCTGCTCTTGCTGCTCGGCTTCGGCGCCGTGGTTGCGTTCGAGACGCTGGCGGCGAAGACGGTCAATCGACAGATTGCGCACGACGCGAAACATGTAGCGCGCAGGTTCCGAGGACGCGAGGTCGCTTTCGAGCATCTTCACGAAAGCGTCCTGGACCACGTCTTCGGCGCGGGCGCGACAGCCGAGGAATTTCGCCGCGAGGCGCAACAGTGCCTCGCGGTGGGTGTTGTAGGTGCCCATCAGCGCCTCGAGGCGCGGGTCTCTCGCGCCACGGGTGGCGCCAACACAAGGTGAGCCAAGCCGGGCGGGCTGGCTCATTGCAGGGCGAAAATCCATCTTGTTCGACATCCCTGGTAACAAAGGAACGCGAAGGATAACGCAAACGATTCTCATTGCAACGTAAGAAAGTTTACCGAATGGTGAAACTTTATCGTCGATACCCGAGTCGTTCTGGCCCTGCCGTCTTCACTTCATCAGGCGCAGCTCCAGGTATTGCAGGAGCATGATGGTCTTGCCGTCGTTGATTTCGCCGCTTTCCACCATGGCGATGGCCCGCTCGAAATCCAGCTCCAGGACTTCGATGTCTTCGCCCTCCTCTTCCAGTCCTCCGCCGTCGCTGACCCGATCGCCGGGCTGGTATTCGCCGATGAAAAAGTGAATGCGCTCGGTCACCGAACCGGGGCTCATGAAGGCGTCGAAGATCTTCTTCACCGAACGCACGACGTAGCCGGTTTCTTCTTCGGCTTCCATGCGGATGCGCTCTTCAGGGCTGGCGTTGTCCAGCAATCCTGCTGCCGCTTCGATCAAATAACCATCGTGGCCGTTGACGAAGGCCGGCATGCGGAACTGGCGGGTCAGCACCACGGTGCGGCGTTCGAGGTTGTACAGCAGAATCGTCGCGCCATTGCCCCGGTCGTAGACCTCGCGGGTCTGCGACTGCCAACTGCCGTCACGGCGTTGCAGCTCGAAGCTGTATTTCTTGAGCACGTACCAGTTGTCGGAGAGGAGTTGTTCGTCGGTGATGCGGATGGGGGTGGAAGGCATGGTGGTCCTTATGGGTAGGGGGTGGTTGGATTGGGCTTGGGCTCGGGCGGCTAACGAGGATTAGGCAATGACGCAAACCTTGTGGGAGCGAGCTTGCTCGCGAAGGGGCCGGTACATCCGCCACATCTCCAGCGGCTGTAATGCCATCTTCGTGAGCAAGCTCACTCCCACAAGGGCAGCGTTTGCCTTGCGAAAGCAGCGCGTCAGAAAGATGGGCTCTGCTCAATCATGACCACACCAGAGATGTATCAGTTGCCGCAAATCCTGTGGGAGCGAGCTTGCTCGCGAAAAGTGGCGCAGCTGCAAGGGCATCTCTCTGAAAAACCCCGAACTATTATTTCCATCGATTGCCAACATAGGCACGAACGCCGTTCTGTTTGCCCGTGCAAATCCGGATGATGGCGGCACTGATTAACCAGACAAGGATTTGCCCGCAATGTCCATCAACATGACCATTCTGTTGACCCTGATTGTTTCGTTCTCGATCGCTCTGGCCGGCGTGGTGCATATCTGATCTGACACTGGCTGCAAAAGCGCAGTCAGCGCCTAAGCCCGACCCTAGAAACCAGACCGGGCCATCGATCGTCACTTATTCATTCGTGAAAAGCCGCCACCGCCTCCTTGCTGCCGACAAAAAAGCTGTCGGCGACGATGCGCAGCGGCTGCAAATCCAGATCGCTCTTGCCCGCGTCTATCAGGCGCGCGAAGTGCCCGTACATCGCCGGGTATTCGCCCTCCTCCGACACGGTCTGCGCCACGCCGTCGATGCTGACCTGCGCGCCGCCGGCGTCCAGGCGCATCACGCCTTCGTCGCAGTGCAGCTCGATGCTCCACTGCTCGTTGACGCTGTGATCGAAATCCAGTTCGGCGATTACCCGCACCTCCTCGCCGGAACGCATCTGCAACGACGCTGCAATCGGCGACTGGCAGTTGCTCGGCACGCTCAGGTTCGCCGATTCGACGAACAGCGCGCGGGGCAACAACTCGGTGACGATCGACAGCGCATTGATCCCCGGATCGAACACCCCCAGCCCGCCCGCCTGCCAGATCCACGCCTGGCCCGGGTGCCATTTGCGCACCTGCTCTTTCCAGTCGATACGCACCCGCTTGAGGGTCTTGCCTTCCAGCCATTGCGCCGCATTGCTCACGCCCGGGGCGAAGCGTGAATGCCAGGCAAACAGGCCGCTGACGCCCGCTGCATTGACCTCGTCGATCAGGGCGAGCGCTTCGCCCAGGGTCGAGCACGGCGGTTTTTCCACCAGCACGTGTTTGCCAGCCTTCAGCGCCTCTTCAACCAGCGCAAAACGCCCCTGAGGCGGCGTGCAAAAGGCGATGGCGTCCACTGCCGGACCTTCTGCCAGCAGCTCAGCCAGCGAGCTGAAATTGGGCACGCCCGGACAGTGCTGACCCAGCGTCGCCACGGCCACCAGCTCAAAGCGGTCACTGGCGTGGATCGCCGGCACGTGCTGGTCCTGGGCGATCTTGCCGTAACCCACCAGCCCTAAACGAATCGGATGCATCGATGACTCCTGTGATGTTGTCGTTGTTATGACAGACGCGCCCCAAACGGGACGCCCTAAAGCAAATCAATGAATCGGTGCTTCCTCGCCCTGCTGATATTCGCGGGGGGTGCAGCCGAACTCCCGGCGGAACACCGTGTGCAGGTATTGCGCGGATTTGAAGCCACAGTTTTGCGCGATGTCGGCGATGGCTGAGTCACCGTCTTTCAGACCTGACGCGGCGGCCGTGAGTTTGAAGCTCAATATCTCGTCATGCACGCTGCAGCCGCGTTCCTTGCGAAAGTGCGATTCCAGGGAGGAACGGGAAATGCCGACGTAGCCCGCGACCTGGGCGGTCTTGATGCCCTGGCACGCGTACTGGCGAATGAAGTGCAGCGCCTGCATCACATACGGATTGCCCAGCGGCTGATGCAGGCTGGAGGCCTGAACGTTGATGGCCTCGGGCGGCACCAGAATCTGGCTCGCGGTCGAGGGCATGCCGTGGAGCATCTGGTGCAGCAACTGCGCCGCCGTGCGCCCCATCAGTTGAGTCCCCTGAGTGACCGAACTGAGCGGCACCCGCGTCAGGGTGCGGGTCAGCGGGTCGTTGTCGATGCCGATCAGCGCCACCTGCTCGGGCACCGCAATGCCCGCTGTCAGGCACGCCTGCAGCAACTGCCGCGCGCGGGCGTCGCTGACGGCGATGATGCCGATGGGTTTGGGCAGGCTTTGCAGCCAGGTGATTTGCTGTTCGACGGCGCTGTCCCACAATGGCGCGCTGGTGCTCAGGCCGCGATAGACCTCACCGTGCAGACCGTCGCGCTGCAACAGCCGGCGGAAGGCTTTTTCACGCTCCTGGGCCCAGCGATTGCTTTGCGCTTCCGGCAGGCTGAAACAGGCGAAGCGCGTCAGGCCAGCCTCGATCAGGTGTTCGTAGGCCAGCTTGATCAGGGCGAAGTTGTCAGTGGCGACGTAGGGAATGTGTTTCGGATAGGCCCGCTTGTCCTCGTAGGAACCGCCCACGGCCACCACCGGCACCGTGCTTCCGGCCAGGGCCTCGCCGATCAGCGGATCGTCGAAGTCGGCAATGATGCCATCGCCCTGCCAGCGCTCGATGCCCTTCAAACGGCAGAGAAAGTCCTCTTCCAGAAACAGATCCCAGGTCGCGCGGGTGCTGCTCAGGTAATTGCCGATGCCGGTGATGATGCCGCGGTCGTAGATCTTGCCGCCGTTGAACAACAGGGCGATGCGGTGAGCGGGCGGGACGGTTTTCATTATTGTTCCCCGGGCCTGTGAAGCGAGTCGGCACAGACTAGGCCTGCGCCGGGGGAATCTCAATACTCAAAATCGAACACCGGGTTGGTGATTTTCGCAATCGGCGCGGACGGGGCCGTTGCTAGTATCGGGATCAGCCAAGAACAAACACATGAAGACCGCCGTCAACAAAAACAATAAGGAAACCCCGATGCCCTGCTTCCCCGATGTCGACACCATTCGCTACGAAGGTCCCGGCAGCGAGTCGCCCCTCGCCTTCCGCCATTACGACGCCAACAAGATCATCCTCGGCAAGCCCATGCGCGAACACCTGCGCATGGCCGCCTGCTATTGGCACACCTTCGTCTGGCCGGGCGCTGACATGTTCGGCGTCGGCACCTTCAAGCGTCCGTGGGTCAAGCCGGGGGACGCCATGGACCTGGCGCGTTTGAAGGCCGATGCCGCGTTCGAATTCTTCTCAAAACTGGGCATCGACTATTATAGCTTCCACGACACCGACGTCGCACCCGAAGGCGCGAGCCTGAAAGAGTACAGCCACAACTTCGCGCAGATGGTCGACGAGCTCGAACGCCATCAGGAGCAGAGCGGCATTCAGCTGCTGTGGGGCACGGCCAACTGCTTCAGCAACCCGCGCTTCGCCGCCGGTGCCGCGAGTAATCCGGACCCGGAGGTGTTCGCCTTCGCCGCCGCTCAAGTGTTCAGCGCGATGAACGCCACCCATCGGCTCAAGGGTTCGAACTACGTGCTGTGGGGCGGTCGCGAGGGTTACGAGACGCTGCTCAACACCGACCTCAAGCGCGAACGCGAGCAACTGGGCCGCTTCATGCGCATGGTGGTCGAGCACAAACACAAGATCGGCTTTACCGGCGACCTGTTGATCGAACCCAAACCCCAGGAGCCGACCAAGCACCAATACGATTACGACACGGCCACGGTGTTCGGCTTTCTGCAACAGTTCGGTCTGGAGAAAGAGATCAAGGTCAATATCGAGGCCAACCACGCCACCCTCGCCGGGCACAGTTTTCACCATGAAATCGCAACGGCGGCGTCCCTTGGCATCTTCGGCAGCATCGACGCCAACCGGGGTGATCCGCAGAACGGCTGGGACACCGACCAGTTTCCCAACAGCGTCGAAGAGCTGACCCTGGCCACCTACGAGATCCTCAAGGCCGGCGGATTCAAGCACGGCGGCTATAACTTCGACTCCAAAGTGCGCCGGCAGAGCCTGGACGAAATCGACCTGTTCTACGGCCACGTCGCCGCCATGGACGTGCTCGCGCTGTCGCTGGAACGGGCGGCGGCGATGATTCAGGACGATAAGCTGCAGGCGTTCAAGGACCAGCGCTACGCCGGCTGGGACCAACCGTTCGGGCGCGCCGTGCTGTCGGGGGATTTCAGTCTGGATGCACTGGCGCAACATGCCATGGACAACGAACTCAACCCGCAGGCCGTGAGCGGTCGCCAGGAAATGCTCGAAGGCGTGGTGAACCGGTTTATTTATCCCTGACAACAGGCGCCCGCGATCTGCTGGATGGATGCTATGTCTTTCGTAGGACCGGCTTCAGCCGGGAAGAGGCCAGTGGTGGCACCCTCACATTTGCAGTGTGACGACTGACGCATTCCCGGCTAAAGCCGGTCCTACAGTCGAGGTCATCGCCAATGCCGTTGGATGGACGCGATGGGTGAGCAGGACCGGCATCAGAGGGGAATAGCGTTGGTTACATTCTCACGACAATTCCCCGCTCGCGGCGCACAACCAGTATCTACAGTTTCACCGGAAAACCCGTACACGCTCGGACAGTGTCTCTAAACAAAAATAACAGGACGCACCCCCATGAAGAGTTTCAAGACCACCCTGCTCGCCAGTGCCCTGGCCCTGCTCAGCCTGCCCGTCATGGCCGATTCGGCCCATCCGAAAATTGGCTTTTCCATCGATGACCTGCGCCTCGAACGCTGGGCCCGGGACCGCGACTACTTCGTCGCAGCGGCAGAAAAAATGGACGCCAAGGTGTACGTCCAGTCCGCCGATGCCAACGAAGGCAAACAGATCTCCCAGATCGAAAACCTGATTTCCCGCGGCGTCGACGTCATCGTCATCGTGCCGTTCAACGCCACCGTGCTGACCAACGCCGTCGCCGAAGCCAAGAAGGCCGGCATCAAAGTGGTGTCCTACGACCGGCTGATCCTCAATGCCGACATCGACGCCTACATCTCCTTCGATAACGAAAAAGTCGGTGAGATGCAGGCGACCGGCGTGCTCAAGGCGGCTCCGAAAGGCAATTACTTCCTGCTCGGCGGCGCGCCCACCGACAACAACGCCAAGGTCCTGCGCGAAGGCCAGATGAAAGTGCTGCAGCCGGCCATCGACAAGGGCGACATCAAGATTGTCGGCCAGCAGTGGGTCAAGGAGTGGAACCCGACCGAAGCCCTGAGCATCGTCGAAAACGCCCTGACCAAAAACAGCAACAAGATCGACGGCATCGTCGCTTCCAACGACGCCACCGCCGGCGGCGCGATTCAGGCCCTCGCCGCGCAGAAACTCGCCGGCAAAGTGCCGATCTCCGGCCAGGACGCCGACCTGGCAGCGGTCAAGCGCGTGATCGACGGCACCCAGACCATGACCGTCTACAAACCGCTGAAACTGATCGCCTCGGAAGCGGCGAAACTGTCGGTGCAACTGGCGCGCAACGAGAAGCCTACGTACAGCTCGCAGTACGACAACGGCGCGAAGAAGGTCGACACCATCCTCCTGACCCCGACGCCGTTGACCAAGGACAACATCGATCTGCTGGAGAAGGACGGGTTCTACACCAAGGATCAGATCGCGGGTAAGTAGCCTTCTTGTCATTTCGCCCGCTTTCTCAGCAAGTACGGGGGCCATGTGGGAGCGAGCTTGCTCGCGAATGCGGTGTTACAGCCAAAAAGTTTGTCAGGGCTGTCTGACCTCTTCGCGAGCAAGCTCGCTCCCACCAACGCTCATCTGCCGTGAGAGCTGCTGCGTAAAAACCAGTGCGGGCGGAGCTCGATCCCTTACTGGCTGCTTCTGCACGAGATCCCGCAATGTCCGATTACCTGCTGCAAATGAACGGCATCGTCAAATCCTTCGGCGGCGTCAAGGCGCTCAACGGCATCGACATCAAAGTGCGGGCCGGCGAATGCGTCGGCCTGTGCGGCGAGAACGGCGCCGGCAAATCGACGCTGATGAAGGTCCTCTCGGCGGTCTATCCCCACGGCACCTGGGAGGGTGAAATCCTCTGGGACGGCCAGCCGCTGAAGGCGCAATCCATCAGCGAAACCGAGGCTGCCGGGATCGTCATCATTCACCAGGAACTCACCCTCGTCCCCGACCTGTCGGTGGCGGAAAACATCTTCATGGGCCACGAACTGACCCTGCCGGGCGGGCGCATGAATTACCCGGCGATGATCCACCGCGCCGAAGCCTTGATGCGCGAACTGAAAGTGCCGGACATGAACGTCGCCTTGCCGGTCTCGCAATACGGCGGCGGTTATCAGCAACTGGTGGAGATCGCCAAGGCGCTGAACAAACAGGCGCGCCTGCTGATCCTCGACGAACCCTCGTCGGCCCTGACCCGCTCGGAAATCGAGGTCCTGCTCGACATCATTCGCGAGCTCAAAGCCAAGGGCGTCGCTTGCGTTTACATCTCCCACAAGCTCGATGAAGTCGCCGCCGTTTGCGACACCATCTCGGTGATCCGCGACGGCAAGCACATCGCGACCACGGCCATGGCCGACATGGACATCCCGAAGATCATCACCCAGATGGTCGGCCGCGAAATGAGCAACCTCTACCCCACCGAACCCCACACTGTCGGCGACGTGATTTTCGAGGCGCGCAACGTCACTTGCTACGACGTCGACAACCCCAAACGCAAGCGCGTGGACGACATCTCGTTCGTGCTCAAGCGCGGGGAAATCCTCGGCATCGCCGGGCTGGTCGGCGCCGGGCGCACCGAACTGGTGTCGGCGCTGTTCGGCGCCTACCCGGGGCGCTACACCGGCGAAGTGTGGCTGGACGGCAAACCCATCGACACCCGCACGCCGCTTAAATCAATCCGCGCGGGGCTGTGCATGGTTCCCGAGGACCGCAAGCGCCAAGGCATCATTCCGGACCTGGGCGTGGGCCAGAACATCACCCTCGCCGTGCTCGACAGCTTCGCCCACCTGACCCGCATTGACGCCGAGGCTGAACTGGGCAGCATCGACAAGGAAATCGCGCGGATGCACCTGAAGACTGCGAGCCCGTTCCTGCCGATCACCAGCCTGTCCGGCGGCAATCAGCAAAAGGCCGTGCTGGCGAAGATGCTGCTGACGAAGCCACGGGTGCTGATTCTCGACGAACCCACTCGCGGCGTGGACGTTGGCGCCAAGTACGAGATCTACAAACTGATGGGCGCGCTGGCGGCCAGCGGCGTGTCGATCATCATGGTGTCGTCGGAGCTGGCCGAGGTGCTGGGCGTCTCAGACCGGGTGCTGGTGATCGGCGACGGCCAGTTGCGCGGGGACTTCATCAACCAAGGCCTGACCCAGGAACAGGTGCTCGGGGCCGCGCTCAGCCAATCCGGCGACACTGCGTACAACAAAAACAATAACGACCGGCCAGGTGCTGTGGGAGACGCGCGTCAATGAATCAACTCAAGCAACTGTTCACCCGCTACAAAATGCTCGCGCTGGTGATCGCCATCGCGGTGATCTGGCTGTTCTTCAGTTGGCAAACCGACGGGGGTTTTCTGACGCCGCGCAACCTGTCCAACCTGCTGCGGCAGATGTCGATCACCGGGATTCTCGCCTGCGGCATGGTGCTGGTGATCATCAGCGGCGAGATCGATCTGTCGGTGGGTTCGCTGCTCGGCTTGCTCGGCGGCGTGGCGGCCATTCTCGACGTGGTCTACCACGTCCCGCTGCCGCTGAACCTGTGCATCGTCGCCGGCTGCGGGCTGTTGATCGGTCTCGCCAACGGCTGCATGACCGCGTACCTGCGCATCCCGTCATTCATCGTCGGCCTGGGCGGCATGTTGGCTTTTCGCGGGATTCTGCTGGGGATCACCGGCGGCACCACCATCGCGCCGGTGTCGCCGGAACTGGTCTACATCGGCCAGGGTTATCTGCCGCCGCTGGTGGGGATGGTGCTCGGCGTGCTGCTCTTCGCGCTGACGCTGTTCCTGACCTGGCGCCAGCGCAGCAACCGCGCGTTGCACGGGCTGGCCGCGCATTCGCTGGCACGGGATGTGGTGCGGGTCGTGGCGATCGGTGCCGTGCTGGCAGGCTTCGTCTACACGCTGAACAGCTATGACGGGATTCCGGTGCCGGTTCTGCTGCTGTTGGTCCTGCTTGGGGTGTTCAGCTACATCACCAGCCAGACTGTGTTCGGCCGGCGGATCTATTCGGTGGGCAGCAACATGGAAGCCACGCGCCTCTCCGGGATCAACGTGCAGGCGGTGAAGTTGTGGATCTTCGGCATCATGGGCGTCATGTGCGCCCTCGCCGGCCTGGTCAACACCGCCCGCCTGGCCGCCGGTTCGCCGTCGGCGGGCAACATGGGTGAACTCGACGCCATCGCCGCCTGCTTCATCGGCGGCACCTCCATGCGCGGCGGCTCGGGCACCGTCTACGGCGCCCTGCTCGGCGCCCTCGTCATCACCAGCCTCGACAACGGCATGTCCATGCTCGACGTCGACAGTTACTGGCAGATGATCGTCAAGGGCAGCATTCTGGTGCTGGCGGTGTGGGTGGATGTGAGTACGCGGGCGGGACGGCGGTGATGTTTGATGAGCTCCAGCCGCCTCATTTTCAGCGCTTGGCATACCCCCTTCGCGAGCAAGGTGGAGCGCCACCCCGGTCGCGTCCACAGGATGGTGGTCTGGCTAGGGATTTCCGGTTGGCACAAAACCTGTAGGAGTGAGCTTGCTCGCGAAGAGGCCGGTACAGCCGCCGCATTTTCAGCGTCTGAAATACAGCATTCGCGAGCAAAGTGGAGCGCCACCCCGGTCGCTCCCAAACAAGGATTCCCCGTCAAGCCAATATGCGAGCCCGGCGCTGGAAGCAGTAGCCCACTCACCGCCCCTCCAGCAACTCCCCCGCCCGATCCAGCAACCCCAGCGGATCGTCCGTCTTGTGAATGTCCACCGAGAGCATTTGCCGAAACTTGCGCGCCCCGGGGAAGCCGGTGCCCAGACCCAGCACGTGGCGGGTGATGTGGTGCATCGAGCCGCCCTCGCGAAGGTGCGCTTCCACATAGGGCCTCATCAGCGCCAAAGCTTCGGCGCGAGTGATCTGCGGGGCATCGCTGCCAAACAGTTCGCGGTCCACGCCTGCCAGCAGGTACGGGTTGTGATACGCCTCGCGACCGAGCATCACGCCGTCGAAGGTGTTCAGGTGTTCCTGGCACTGCTCCAGGGTTTTGATGCCGCCGTTGAGGATGATCTCCAGCTCGGGAAAGTCCTGCTTAAGCTGCGCGGCGATGTCATAGCGCAGAGGCGGGATGTCACGGTTTTCCTTCGGCGACAGGCCTTCAAGAATGGCGATGCGGGCATGCACGGTGAAGCTGGTGCAGCCGGCATCGCGCACGGTGCCGACGAACTCACAAAGCTGCTCGTAGCTGTCGCGTCCGTTGATGCCGATGCGGTGCTTGACCGTCACCGGAATCGTCACCGCGTCGCGCATGGCTTTGACGCAATCGGCGACCAACTGCGGATGCCCCATCAACACTGCGCCGATCATGTTGTTCTGCACGCGATCGCTCGGGCAGCCGACGTTGAGATTGACTTCGTCGTAGCCCGCCGCCTGTGCCAGCCGCGCACTGGCGGCGAGGTCGGCCGGGTTGCTGCCGCCCAGCTGCAGGGCCAGCGGATGCTCCGCCTCGTCGTGGCGCAAGAAGCGCTCGGTGTCGCCGTGCAGCAATGCGCCGGTGGTGACCATCTCGGTGTAGAGCAGCGCATGCTTCGACAGCAGACGCAGGAAGAAACGGCAGTGACGATCCGTCCAGTCCATCATCGGGGCCACGGAAAAACGCCGTGAAGGCTCGGACGGAAGGCGGTCGGTGCGGGGTTCTGTGATAGGCAGCATGGGAGCAATTAGCAGGTCGGTCGAAGAGGACGGGCATTCTAACAGCTTGCACGCCCGGCTAAAGGGGACGCTGCTGAAACACGCCCCCCCTTGCAGGACCGACTTCACCCGGGACTTGCATAAGCCGGTGGTGAAAAAAACGTTTAACAACTAACTCGACAACACGCAGTCATAACCTGAACTCGCTCTCCAAAGATTAGCAAGCTAACAACCTCCTGTTTAAAGCACCCCTTATTAACTCTCAATAGACGCTGTTTTAATACAGCCCGCTTCCTGGCAGATAATTTGACGCCATTGATTCGCACCCCTCTTGCGCCACCGCCCTTTAAACAAGCTTATTTAAATAAGAACGGAAGTTGACGCCAACAAAATAAATGAACTTTATTTTAATTAACCACTGGCAAAGTATTTTTATTGAGATATAACAAGTAACAACCTGTACCCAAGATCGTACAAACATGACAACTCTTAACGTTATCGGCCTATGGCTGCTGCCCCTGTGCGCCGCAACTACGGTGTTTGCTCAGCCCAGCGTGAATACTTCCCCGACGGTCGAACAACACCGGACGCTTAACCATCGTGATGTCGGCGGCATTGTTATCGGGCAGACCATGACCCTGGCAGGCCGGACGTTTTATGACAGTTTTGCAAACACCTGGCGGGAAAAAGATGAAGCGGAAACATTCACTGTGACCATCACCGAACGCCCTACTGCGCGTTTAGGCAGCCAGGTATTCGTGGATTATGGCAATCGCCGCTTGTTTCAAATGTTCCTGCCGCCCAACCGCACGCTTATTCCGGCCATTGCAGCCGACGCGGCCGGCCAGGTGTACCAGGCCATTCTTGACTATCAATTGGCACAATTCTTTGGCGACCCGGACATGGGACGAGACGAGCTATGAAAGCACTCACTATTAATCGCAGTTTGGTGGTTGTCGCCAGCCTCGCCTTGATGGCCGGCATCTGTTCAGGCGTTCAGGCAAGCGAACTGGCGTATGTGCCGAACAACCCGTCATTTGGCGGCAATCCGCTGAACGGCCCGGTGCTGCTCAATCAGGCCCAGGCGCAAAACCATTACGTCGAGAAGTCTTCATCGTCGGGCGCTTCCGGGCAGACCGCGCTGACCCAGTTCAACAGCATGTTGCAGAGCGCGATTCTGAGCCGCGTGTCGTCGGCAGTGACCTCCAGCATCGTCGGCGCCAACGGCCAGCTGGTGCCGGGCACCGTCGAAACCACCGACTTCCGCATCGCAATTACCAATCTGCAAGGCGGCCTGTTGCAAATCGTCACGACCGACAAGAACACCGGCCAGACCACCCAGTTTCAAGTGAATCAACCGTAACACCCGTCGCATCCGCTACCCCGCAACAACCCACTACAACATTGAATAAGGAAGATCATCATGCAAGCACGCAAGTCTTTACTGTCTCTGGCCATCCTGTTTGCTGTCTCCGGTGCGGCCATGGCCGACTCAAGCACCGTCAACACCACCCAGGCAGGTTCTGACAACGGACTGAACGTCGAGCAGCGCGGCGCCACCCAGTCCACTGTCACCGTTAATCAGAACGGCGGCCGTAACACCGCAGGCGCTATCAATCAGACGGCCACTTACAGCAACCTGACGATCAATCAGACCGGCTACTACAACCTCACCAGCGCCAAACAGGCCGGGAACAACAATACGGGCTCGATCACCCAGAACGGTGGTGGCCCTCAACCGCAGATCGCGAGCCTGGATCAGTCCGGTGATTACAGCAAAGCGACCATCGATCAACAGTCCAACTACAGCACCAGCGCCTCCATCACCCAAGGCGGCGGCAACAACACCGCCAGCACTTCGCAAATCGGCAATAGCACTCGCGTCGGCACGACTGTCTCCCAAGCCGGCAGCTACAACCTGGCGAGCGTCTCGCAGCAGAGCAACAACAACACCGTCACCAGCAGTCTCACCCAGGCGGGCAACGGCAATACCGGAATTGTTTCGCAACGGCATAACTCCCAGCAGGTGTCCGCCACCCTGCAACAGAACGGCAACAACAACCTCGGCTCGATCCAGCAGAACGACACCCTCGTCACCACCGCCAACGCTCAACAGCGCGGCGACTTCAACACGCTTTCCGTTTCGCAGAACGGCGCTTTGCTGAAAGCCGACGTCCAGCAGAACGGCAACAACAACTACGCGTCCAGCACCCAGACCGGCCTCAACAACGAAGAAGCCCTGCTGCAGACCGGCAACAACAACCGCGCTGTCGTGAGCCAGACCGGCACGGGCACTTATCAGTCCGTCAACCTCGTCGGCCTGACCCAAACAGGCAACAACATGGTCGCCAACGTCAGCCAGACCGGCGGCAGCGGCAACAGGGCAACGATCTACCAACACTAAGATGATGTACCCCGCCAGGGTCTGGCGGGGTTTTCTTGCGGGAAGAAAAACAATGCGCGTCCGCCCCCTCATGTTGATGTTCACTGCCGTCATACTGCTTGCCGGCTGCACCACGTCCCGGCCTGCTGCGACCATTTCCCCGGCCACGCTGTCGCCTGCGACCCAGAGCCTGCGTGACCTGACCCATCTGCCGGCACCCGCAGGACCGATCAGCGTCGCGGTGTACGGCCTGCGCGACCAGACCGGGCAATACAAACCGTCCCCCGACAGCTCGTTTTCCACCTCGGTGACCCAGGGCGCCGCGTCGTTGCTGATCAGCGCCCTGCGCGACTCACGCTGGTTCAAGCCGGTGGAGCGCGAGAATCTTCAGGACCTGCTCACCGAGCGCAAGATCATCCGCGCGCTGGAACAGCCCCAGGATCAGGCACAGGTGCAACTGCCTGCCCTGCGACCGGCGAACATGATCATCGAAGGCGCCATCGTCGCCTACGAAAGCAACGTGCGCACCGGCGGCATCGGTGTTCGCTATCTGGGTGTCGGGCCGTCGGAGCTTTACCGCCAGGATCAGGTGACCGTCAACCTGAGGGCGGTGGACATCCGCACCGGCGACATCATCCAGAGCATCACCACCACCAAGACCATCTTCTCGATTCAGGTCGATTTCGGCATCTTCCGCTTCGTCTCCCTCAAGCACCTGCTGGAGGTCGAGACCGGGGTGTCGCGCAACGAACCGGTACAACAATGCGTGCGCGAAGCCATCGAAACGGCGCTGATTCACATGATTGCCCAGGGTGCGCGTGACGGCAGCTGGAACCTGAAAAACCCCGCTGACCTGAACAAGCCGCTGCTGCAGGGCTATCTGCAGAGCTACGACGAACAGATGACCACCTTGCCGCTGGCTGATGCGGAGAAGGACATCGTTGCCACAGGAGATAAGAATGGAACGCAACGCTAAAGGATTCGGCCGGTTCGCAGCGGCACTGCTGCTCACCGGCTCGCTCGCCCAGGCGCAGGATCTGGTGCGCGAAGCACGCTACGCGGACATCACCGTCGGCAACAGCGTCGCCACCATTTTGCAGATCGGCGCCTATAACAATGCGCGCGTCGACCAAAGCGGGGCCCGACAGAATCAGGCCGTGAGTCAGACCGGCAGTCGCAACCAGGCGGTGGTCAACCAGAGTGGCGTGAACAACGCAATCACTGCACAGCAGAACGGCACGGCGAACACCGCGCAGGTCAGTCAGTCGGGCAACAACAACCAGACCGGCGTGGCCCAGCACGGCACCGACAACGCCGCGAGCGTGGTGCAGACCGGCGCCTACAATCAGGCCTTCGTCGGGCAGTATGGTCAGGCGAATCAGGCCAGCGTCACCCAAGCCGGATTCGGCGGCGCCGTCTCCATCAAGCAGTTCGGCGACAACATGAACGCCAGCGCGACCCAACGGTGACCTCGATGATGGACTTCACGCAGTTGGTGGTGACGGTTGACGCCCAGCGCAGTGGTTCGACGGTGGTGATCCGCCCGCACCTGGAAAATCCTGCGCCGCTGACGCTGCAGTACCGAATGACCGTCAGGCAGACCAGCGCGCAAGGCACGTCGGCCATCAACCAGCAGGGCGATCTGCAGAACGGCGTCGCGGCGAACAGCGTGAGCCTCACCCTGCTGGCCGAGGCGACGTGTCAGGTTCATCTGGAAGTCTTCGACCGGACCACGCTGATCAAAGCGGTGGACAGCGATTGCGGCGAGACACCCGCTCGCTGATTAAGACCGCGGCAGGTTTGCGAGGATCAGCCGCTCAGAGCCCCCTGCCCGTGCCAGTCCCTGACCATCGGCGGATTAGATGCCAGGCGCCGGGAACATCCCGGGCGGTCCGGGCTCCAACCAGTCTGGATCGAGTATCCGCCCTCCTCGGGAACCGACAGGCCATGACCCCGCGCCGCCCTTTGTAAAAAGCTCGGATCGCCCGGATCATGGCTGACGCGCAGGCAGGCCGTTTGCGCAAACGCAGGCGTCTAAACCGGCGTGTCTGTCGCGGTTTACGCCCTTGAGTGACCGGCGGCGCTCGGGTAATGTCAGCACAACCACAGGACAGAGCACGCTCATGACTTCCAAGCTGGAACAACTCAAGCAATTCACCACCGTCGTGGCCGACACCGGCGATTTCGCTGCCATCGAAAAACTCAAGCCCGTCGATGCCACCACCAACCCTTCCCTCTTGCTCAAGGCCGCTTCCAGCGACAGCAACAGCGAACGGTTGAAAGAAGCGTTCACCGGCAGCAACAACGACATCAACGTCGCCAGCGACCGTTTCGCCGTCGCCATTGGCCGCGAGATTCTGAAAGTGGTCCCGGGCCGCGTCTCCACCGAAGTGGACGCACGCCTGTCATTCGACACCCAGGCCTGCATCGAACGCGCCGACCGCATCGTCGGTTTGTACGAAGATTTCGGTATCGGTCGCGACCGCATCCTGATCAAGCTGGCGTCGACTTGGGAAGGCATCAAGGCCGCTGAGGTGCTGGAAAAGAAAGGCATCCAGTGCAACCTGACCCTGCTGTTTTCTTTCGCTCAGGCCCAGGCCTGTGCCGACGCCGGCGTGTTCCTGATCTCGCCATTCGTGGGTCGCATCTACGACTGGTACAAGAAAGCCGAAGGCAAAGACTACGTCGGTGCAGAAGATCCGGGCGTGCAGTCGGTGACCCGCATCTACAACTACTACAAGGCCAACGACTACAAGACCGTGGTCATGGGCGCCAGCTTCCGTAACCTCAGCCAGATCGAAGAACTGGCCGGCTGCGACCGTCTGACCATCAGCCCCGACCTGCTGCAGAAGCTGGCAGAAGACAACGGCACGCTGGTGCAGAAACTCAAGCCAGGCAATGGCGGCGAGCCACGCGTGACCCTCAACGAAAGCCAGTTCCGCTGGGCTTCCAACGAAGACGCCATGGCCACCGAGAAACTGGCCGAAGGCATTCGTCAGTTCGCCCGTGACCAGGTGGCACTGGAAAAGATGCTGTCGGCCAAAGCCTAACGCGTCAGGCATGTAAAAAGGGCGGCACCTGTGAGGGTGCCGCCCTTTTTTATTGCCTCGGCTCAGGACCGGGGCGTGTTACTGATCTTGCTGATGGCGCTTCTACTGGTGTTCGAGGGCGTTGACCAGATCACGGAAGGCTTCGCGGTTCGAATCGTTCAAGCCCATGAGGATCTTGTGGGCCTCCAGCACCTTGGCCTTGACCACGTCTTCGCACTGATCCTGGCTCGGCAGGTCGCTCAGGGCCTCAGGGCGGGGAATCGGCCGACCGACGATGTTGAACACCTGATCGAAGCCCATGGACTGCAACAGGCGCGTGATGTCTTCGTGGGTGGTCACGACTGTCGGCAACAACCCGGCCTTCTGGCGCGAGAGGATCGACAGCTTGGCCAGCAGACCGAGGGTCGTGCTGTCGATGCTGCGGGTTTCGGTCAGATCGATGACCACCGTCGAAAAGTTCATCGAGGTGAAGATCCGCTCAATTGTCGCATCCAACGCCGAGCACAGTGTCAGACGTACTTCACCCACAAACTTGAGGACGAATGTGCCATCTTGCTCGGCGAACTGGATTCTACCGGTACTCATTAAAGGTTCCTGCTCAACACTAACAAGGCGATATCATCCGGCATCTCCCCTAGCGTGGCCAATCCAAACGTCTGGCGCAGACCATCCAGGCTGCCCCCCGCCGCCTTGACCAGTTCGGGCAAGTTGGCTTCTTTCTCTTTGAGTGTATCACCTGGCAGAAGGTCTAGAATGCCATCGGACAGTAGCGTCAGACTAAAGGACTCAGGCAGATCGATGACGTGATCCGTGTAAGTCGCTTCGTTGAACAGCCCGACGGGCAGACCGCGCCCCTCAAGGTAATGCGTGTCGCCCGGGGTGTAAAACACCGGCAGCGGCAGATGACCGCCGACGCTGTAGGTCAATTGCCCGGTTTCCTCGTCGATCACGCCGCCCACCATCGTCACGTGCTTGCCCAGCTTGCAGCTGATCAGCCCGCGATTGATGTGGCCCAGCACGTCGGACGGCTTGAACTCCGGCAGGCTGCCGCCGCGCTTGGACTCGAACAGCAGACGCGTGGTCATGAACTTCAGCAGCACGGTGATGAACGCTGACGATGCGCCATGGCCGGACACGTCCGCCAGATAGAACGCAACACGTCGCTCATCGACCCGAAAATAATCCACGAAATCGCCCGACAGGTACAGCGACGGAATGATCTCATGTTCGAATTCGAACGCGTCGATGGCCCAGGGGCTGGTGGGCAGCATGTTCATCTGCACCTGACGGCCTGCGTCCTGGTCTTCCTGCAGCAAATGCAGACTGGCCTCGAGCTCGCGGTTGGCGGTCTCCAGCTTCTGTCGGTATTCCTGGTTTTCGTGAAGCAGGCGCGCCCGATCCAGCGCGCGTCGGACCGAGTGCTCCAGCACGGCGAGGTCTTCGAGGGGTTTGATCAGGTAATCGGCAGCGCCAAGGCGCAGTGCTTCGACGGCATCGCTCATGACGCCCGCGCCAGACACCACGATGACCGGCGTTTCCGGCGCGAGGCTGGTGACCTGACGAATCAGTTCGAGACCGCCCACCTGCGGCATGCGCAGATCGCAGATCAGCAGATCGGGCTTTTCCTGCTCGAAAGTCTGTAGACCCTGCAGGCCATTACCGGCTTGCAGAACGCTGAACCCGCTGTCTTCCAAATAGGCTGCGAGACTCGCGCGCACTACTTCGTCGTCATCGATGATCAGCAGCGTGGCACTGGTTTTTTGCATGTGGGCAAACGGCGCCAGATTAGGTTGGCGTAGGCGGCTGGTTGCAGTCAGCCCGCGTACTGGATTCGCTTCTAGCCTCTCTGGCTCAGGTAGCGGACTTTTGGTCAAACGCTTCACATGACAGAGCTGCCCTTCAAGGCGCAGACGGTACTCCCATCCGCCTGGCGTTTCAAGCGGGCCCCGCTGCCGAGCGGTGTCTTTACATCGCAAATCGCCCGGAGTTATAAGAACCCTTAAATCAGCAATCAAAACAAAGGATGTGCCATGGGCCAGCTCGATCGCGATTACGAAGAAAAACGGGATTACATTCGCATGCGGGTCGATGCGGACATCAACCTGATCTACGCCGGCCAGATTATCCCGGCGGTCTGCGTGGATCTCTCCAGCTCCGGCATGCAAATACAGGCGCCCCGCTCATTCCAGGTGGGCGACAAGATCAGCGTGAGCATCGATTCCGAGCACGCCGCGCTCAAGGGCCTGGAGGCCGATACCGAGGTGGTGTGGATCGCCGACATCGACGGCGGCGAGCAGAAACTGGGGCTGACGATTCTGGCGATGAAGTGACGGCAGCCCGGAACTCCGTCACATTTTCGAAAAATAGCGAAAATAAAAAGGCGACCCTCGGGTCGCCTTTTTAGCATCGTTTTGCAGACCGCTGGATCAGAAGTCGTCGACGACCTTGCCGTCTTTGACCTTGAACTCGCGGTTCTGCAGGTAAGCGTTGCGGATGAAGATGTACTTGTCACCATTGATCAGCTTTTCAGCCGACAACAGGCTGGCGCGGGTGTCGACAACGCTCACGCCCAGCGCAGTGTTGCGCGTCGGCACGTGATCGATGTAACGCCAAGGCTGAGTATAGGTGTCCGGGTATTTGGCGAACGCGTCACGCACGGTACTTGGACCGAACAGCGGCAGCATCACGAACGGGCCGCTGGCAACGCCCCAATGACCGAGGGTCTGGCCGAAGTCTTCGTCGTTGCGCTGCAGGCCCATCTTGGTGCCCACGTCGAAGAAGCCGAGCAGACCAAAGGTGGTGTTGAAGATCAGGCGGGCGGTGTCGACGCCGGCGGCTTCAGGTTTGGCCTGGAGCACATCGTTGGCAAAGTTGGTCACTTCGCCGACGTTTTTGAACATGTTGTGGATGCCGTCTTCGAGGAACTGCGGCGTGATGAACTCATAGCCTTGGGCAATGGGCTTCAGCGCGTAGGTGTCGACGGTGTCGTTGAAACGGAAAATCGCACGGTTGACGCCTTCCCACGGATCTTCGTCTGCCGCATTTGCAGCCATCGGCGCCACGGCCAGGCTGGCCCACACGCACGTTCGAATCAGACGATTGATAAAGCCAGCACCGTTCTCGGGCATAGCTGAGACTCCCAGTCAAAGTAATCAAGTGGGCGCTACGCCCCAAACCAAAGGCGAGAGTATAAAGCGTTCTGTGACTATTTACGTCGCTGAAATGGTCGGTGTTTTGTAGGGCAATAAACATCCTGAATCACTATCATCGTTCGGTCATCGATTTGTCATGGCAATCCCTTAGCGTCATCGGCTTTGAGAGGGAATGCCATGCTCGCCCCAGTTGCCGTCGCTGCGCCGTCGTTCACCGCTGTATTGTTCGGATTGAGCGGTTGCCTCGTCGACTTCGGGGCACAGGCGCGCACGCTGCTCGGGAGTGATGGCAAGTCTCTTGTCTCGCAGGACGCCCAGCCATTCGCAACGCTCGCGCCCGGTGCGATCAACGCGTTGAAGCATCTGAAGCAGCTCGGCATTCCCTGCGCCTGGATCGATGAATACCCCTCCTCTATCACCGACCAACTGGCTGCGCCACTCGGCACTCTGGTTCTGCCCACCCCCACGCCGACCAACCGCTGGCCCGCGCCTGATGCGTGCTGGCAGGCGCTGATGACCCTCGGCGTCAGGCAACTGGACGGTTGCGTGCTGGTCAGCGGCGATCCGCGTCTGCTCATGGCCGGGATCAACGCAGGACTGTGGACGGTCGGGCTGGCGTCCTGCGGGCCGCTGTGCGGTTTGTCACCCGAGCAATGGGAGGCGTTGAGTGATCTGGATCGCGAGCGCCGTCGCGGCCGCGCCACCCTTGAGCTGTATGCCGCCGGCGCGCATTCGGTCATCGATCACTTGGGCGAACTGGAGTCGTGTCTGGCGGATATCACGCTGCGCCGGCAGAAATCAGAAAAGCCTTGAGCTGACTGAGGTCATGCACAGCGGCCGGGAGTGGATTAGTCTATGACCGTAAAGGACCTTTGCCTGCGCATTGCGGTCCATCGTGAGACTCATCAGATTAAGGAAGACCCCATGTCCGTCAGTGACTTGCAACTACAACTCAACACGCTGCGCGAGCAACTTGAGCAGAATCCGCAGCTGACGCTGGAGGAGCGCGGGAATCTGACCGAGGTCATGGAGCAGATCCAGGCGCAGATCGAACTCGAAACAGTCTCTCAAGACCCGAGTATCTCCGATGGCGTCAACCTGGCGGTCGAGCGGTTTGAAGTCGATCACCCCACCATTGCCGGCACCCTGCGCAATGTATTGGTCACCCTGGGCAGCATGGGGATCTGAATCATCCCTTCCCATTCATGTGAGAGCGCCAAGCCGGTCGCTCCCACAGTGCGTTCACTTGCAGAAAGTGAGTGAGCTATTACTGCCGCGCGAGACGTCCGTTCTCCAGCGTCAGCGTTTCAGTGCTGCGGTAAGGGTTGATGTCCAGCCCGCCGCGGCGCACGTAACGCGCGTACACGGTCAGTTTCTCCGGCGTCAGCAAGCGCTGCAGGTCCATGAAGATGCGCTCCACGCACTGCTCGTGGAAATCCGAATGCTGGCGGAAGCTGACGATGTAGGCCAGGAAACTTGCGTGATCAAGCGCCGCGCCACGGTATTCAACCGCAACGCTGCCCCAGTCCGGCTGACTCGTCACCGGGCAGTTGGACTTGAGCAGATGGCTGTGCAGCGCATCGTCCACCACACGCGATTCATCGCAGCGCAGCAGCTCGGGTTGAGGGCGGTCGTAGCTTGAAATGCTCACGTCCAGGTCATCGACGCACACGCCCGGCACCGCGACAATCCCCTCGGCCTCGATGTCCTTCAGGCTTCGAATGCGCACCCCCACCGGCTTGCCAGCGGCAGCCGACAGATCCTTCTCCAGCGTGGCGATCAGCTCGGCTTCAGACGCAAACGCGGTCTGATTGAGCGAATTCAGGTAGAGCTTGAACGACTTGGATTCGATGATATTGGCCGAGTCCGCCGGAATGCTGAACTCACCGATAGCCACCACCGGCTTGCCCGACGGCAGCAGCCAGGACAGCTCGTAGCAATTCCAGAAATCGACACCCTTATAAGGCAGCGTCTCGGCGGTCAGCCCCAGCTCTGCCCATTTGGCAGCGCGCGGTATCGGGAACAGCAGAGACGGCGTGTAGGTGGCGATGTACTCGCTGGACTTGCCCAGCGGCGAGTGTTCGGCTGCGGGATGCATGGCGGGACCTGAACCTTAAAAAGCGGCTGTTAAAAACCAAGGCCGCGAAGTTTATCGGGTTCGGACCGGGTTTTCAGCGTTTACTGACTGATCGCCACCTTGCCGACCATGCCCGCCTGGTAATGCCCGGGAATATTGCAGGCGAACTCCAGGCCAGTGGCGTCGGTGAACGTCCAGGTCAGCTCGGCGGTTTTGCCCGGTTCGACCAGCACGCTGTTGGGATCGTCATGTTTCATGCTCCCGGCGCCCTGCTCCGAGCCATGCGCCATGCCGTGATCCATGCCGGCCATGTCGTGCTTCATGCCGGTCGGGGTCAGCATGCCGCTGGCCGTCATTTTCAGCATTTCCTGCTGATGCGCCGCGTGCATTGCCGCGTCACCCAGGTTGAACTCATGCAGCAGCCGGCCCTTGTTGACCAGCACAAACCGCACCGTCTCGCCCTTTTTCACGTCCAGCGACTTAGGCTCAAAGTAGATATCGCCCAAGGTCACTTCAACCGTACGCGTTGCCTGAGCCGCATCGGCGGGATGACCGAAGGCGAAATGCTCGCCGGGTGACGCCTGCGCCGAGAGGCTTGCTCCCAGCACCAGGGCAATGGCGAAAAGACGGGTCATCCTCATTTCCTATTCGTAGCGCAAGGCGTGGGCCGGCTGGATCTGCGCGGCGCGGTAAGCCGGGTAGATCGTTGCCAGGAAGCTGAGGATAAACCCGGCACTGCAGATCAGCGCCACGTCACTGCCTTCCAGCTTCGACGGCAGATTGCTGATGAAGTAAACGTCCGAGGTGAAGATGTGCTGGCCCGTCACGCGCTCGACCCAGCCGACGATCTGGCTGACGTTAATCGCGGCAATCACGCCCAGCACGCCGCCGATCACGGTACCGACGATGCCGATGACGGTGCCCTGCACCATGAAGATCGCCATGATCTGGCCCGGTGTCGCGCCGATGGTGCGCAGGATCGCGATGTCAGCGCCCTTGTCGTTTACCACCATGATCAGCGTGGCGATGATGTTGAACGCCGCCACGGCAACGATCATCAGCAACAGCAGACCGATCATGGTCTTTTCCATCTTCATTGCGCTGAACAGGCTGCCCTGGCTGTGAGTCCAGTCATCCGCCTTGTAGTCCGCACCGAGTCCGGCGGCAATCGCCGTGGACACCTGCGGTGCGGCGTACAAATCGGTCAGCGCCAGGCGCACACCCTGCACCTGATTGGGCTGCCAGCGCTGGATCACGGCGGCGTCCGCAACGTTCACCAGCGCCATGGAACCGTCCAGCTCAGCGCCGACCTTGAACACGCCGACCACCGTCAAACGCTGCAGGCGCGGGGTGATGCCACCCGGGGCATTGCTGATTTCCGGCACGATCAGGGTCAGTTTGTCGCCGACGTTCAGACGAAAGCGCCGGGCGGTGATTTCGCCGATCACCACCCCAAACTCACCGGCCTTCAAGTCCTGCAGCCGGCCCTGCACGATGTGCTGGGTCACGATGGAGACCTTGGATTCCAGGGCCGGATCGACGCCGTTGATCTGAATCGGCTGCATCGAGCCCTTGTACGACAGCATGCCGTCCATTTCAGTGAACGGCACGGCGGCAGTGACTTGCGGGTCCTTGAGCGACGCCTTCGCGGCCGGCTGCCAGTCGTCCAGGGGCTTCACCCCGGAGATGACTGCATGGGGGACCATGCCGAGGATCCGCGAACTCATTTCCTGCTGGAAACCGTTCATCACGGACAGCACCACGATCATCGCCAGCACGCCCAGCGCCAGCCCGATCATCGAGGTCATGGAAATGAACGAGATGAAGTGGTTGCGACGCTTGGCCCGCGTGTAGCGCGTTCCGATAAAGATGGATAACGGTCTGAACATTCGTGGAGCACCGTAACTAAGCAGCTAAAAGTAAAAAGCCGATGCCCGAAAGACACCGATCGTGCGGGTCAGGCTTCGACCAGACGGCCTTCTTCAAGACGCCACACGCGGTCCATCTGCCGGGCCAGCGTCATGTCGTGGGTCACCACCAGAAACGCGGTGCGCGACGACGTGCTGAGTTCCAGCATCAGGTCCTGAATGCCCTGGGCCGTGTGCGAATCGAGGTTGCCGGTAGGCTCGTCGAGCATCACCAGACCCGGCTGGTTGACCAGCGCGCGGGCAATCGCCACCCGTTGACGTTCGCCGCCGGACAACTCCGACGGCTTGTGCGCCAGGCGGTGCTTGAGCCCTACCCGCTCCAGCAGCGCGGTTGCACGCTGACGGGCTTCCGGAATAGGCGTCTTGCCAATCAACAATGGCATGCAGACGTTTTCCAGCGCCGTGAACTCGGCCAGCAAGTGGTGGAACTGATAGACGAAGCCAAGGGCGCGATTGCGCAGCAGGCCGCGAGCCTTTTCGTTCAGCGCCGAGAGCTCTTCACCGGCCAGCCAGACGCTGCCTTCGGTGGGCGTGTCGAGGCCGCCGAGCAGGTTGAGCAAGGTACTTTTGCCCGACCCCGAACTGCCGACGATCGCCACGCGTTCGCCCGGGTGCAATTCCAGTTGCAGCCCGGAAAGCACGACCACGGATTCCGGACCTTCCTCGTAGGATTTGCCCAGGTTGCGGCAGCTCAGTACAGCTTTATCACTCATGCCCGACTCACTCATAACGTAGCGCCTCCGCCGGCTGGGTGCGCGCAGCACGCCAGGCTGGATACAGGGTGGCGAGGAAACTCAGGACCAGCGCCGCGCCGCATACCAGCAGCACGTCCTGGGCCATCAATTGCGAAGGCAGATAGTCGATGAAGTAGACATCCGCATTGAGGAACTTGTGACCGATCAAACCTTCCAGCGCGGAAATCGCCGAACTGACGTTGAGCGCCGCGAGAATGCCGACACCTGCGCCGATCAGCGTGCCGACCACACCGATGACCGTGCCCTGGACCATGAAGATCGCCATGATCTGGCCCGGGGTCGCGCCCAGCGTGCGAAGGATGGCGATGTCACCGCGCTTGTCGTTGACCACCATCACTAGCGTGGAAATGATGTTGAACGCCGCGACCGCCACGATCAGCAACAGCAGCAGGCCGATGATGGATTTCTCCATGCCGATCGCTTGATAGAGATTGCCGTGGGTGCGCGTCCAGTCGCGGGAGTAATACTGGTGCTCGCCGAGATTCTGGGCGATTTCGTACGCTGTGCGCGGCGCCTTGAACAGATCGGTGAATTTCAGGCGCAAGCCCTGCACCTGGTCCGGTTTCCAGCGGTGCAGCCGCGCCAGGTCCTGCAGATTGGTGACGCCCAGGTAGCCGTCCAGCTCGCCGGCGCCGACATGAAAGATGCCGACTACGGTGAAGCGCTTCATGCGCGGGAACATGCCGGCCGGCGTCACGGTGACTTCCGGGGACACGAAAGTGACTTTGTCGCCCATGCCGACACCGAGCTTGGTCGCGGCCTTGTCGCCGATCACCACGCCGAAGCCGCCCGCAACCAGATCATCGAGGCTGCCCTGCTTCATGAATCCGTCGATGATCGACACCTTGCGCTCCTGCGCCGGGTCGATGGCGTTGAGCAGGATCTTCTGCACGTTGCCGTTGTTGGTCAGCAGGCCTTGCATCTGGGTGAACGGCGCAACGGCTTCGACCTGTTTGTTCTGTTTGACCCGAGCGGCCAGGGCCTGCCAGTCATTGATCGGTTCGCCGGACTCGATGGTGGCGTGGGGCACCATGCCCAGCACGCGGGTGCGCATCTCATGGTCGAAGCCGTTCATGACAGACAGCACGACGATCATCACGACCACGCCCAGGGCGAGGCCGATCATCGACGTCAGGGAAATGAAGGAGACAAAGTGATTACGGCGCTTTGCACGGGTGTAGCGCGTGCCGATGAATACAAAAAGAGGTCTGAACATTTAGGCGCTTGTTCGGAGGAATGGGAACGTGCTTGTGGCGGGCCTGGGGCAAGCGGCTTTACACTCGAATCACCGCCGAATCATGCTCGGAAAGCTGAGCTATGATCTTGAGCAATCACTCTGACAACCGCCGCTACCATGGGTTCGCCATGCCGACACTAGATGAAGAAGAACGCCGCGAATACTACCGTATCGAGGACAGCGTCGCACTGGAAATTAACCGGATTGCCGGCCCCGGCACGGGAGACGAACCTGGCCATCACGACACTTCGACGCTCTTCGATCTGCTGAGCGAATTGCACGTCGCTGAGTTCGAATCCCAGCACCTGCTGCGTCAGCTGGATGATCGCGACCGCACCACCAACAGCTTCCTTAGGGCGATGAGCAAACGCATCGACCTGCTCGGCCAAGTGGTTGCGCACACCGCACTGGGCAAGCTCGGCGCCCCGCAGCGCGTGATCATGTCCGAGGGCGGCCTGCAATTCGAAACCCCTCAACCCTTCCAGCCCGGCACCCTGCTGTCGGTGAAAATGGTGCTGATGCCGCAGGCATCCGGGATGATGCTGCGCGCGCGGGTGACGCAGTGCCATGCCTTGACCATCGGCGATTTTGACGTCGGCACGGAGTGGATCGACCTCACCGATGCCCAGCGCCAGCTGCTGGCCCGACACATCCTGCAACGACAAGCCGCTCAGAGGCGACTGGCCCGTGAGCAAAGTGACCCCGACGTAAAGCCCTACTGATTCCAGCGCCACTTCAAGCTCGACTTTATTTCAGAGCGATTTATTCCCTTACCAAGGAGTGATTGTGACCCTTATTTACGGCCACCGCGGCGCCAAGGGCGAAGCACCGGAAAACACCCTGACCAGCTTTCAGGAATGCCTCAAACACGGCGTCAAACGCTGCGAACTGGACCTGCACCTGTCCCGCGATGGCGAGCTGATGGTGATCCATGACCCTACCCTCAAGCGCACCACCGACCGGCGCGGCAAAGTCGTCGAACACGACGCCGCTGATCTGGTGACCTACGACGCGCGCAAGGGCGGCCCGGGCTGGGTGCAGCCCTGCCCCATTCCGCGCCTGGAAGAACTGTTCGAGAAATGCCCCTTCGATCACTGGCAGCTGGAAGTCAAAAGCGCGTCACGCACCCGTGCCGCAACGACCGTGCTGGCCATCCGCGAAATGGCTCAGCGCCACGGACTGCTGGAGAAAGTAACGATCACGTCGAGTTCCCGAGAAGTGCTGCGCGCGGCTTTGGAACTGACGCCAGACATTTCGCGCGGGCTGGTGGCGGAATACGCCTGGCTCGACCCGCTGAAAGTGGCTCAGGGCTACGGCTGCGAGATACTCGCGCTGAACTGGACGCTGTGCACGCCCGAGCGCTTGAAGAAAGCCCAGAATCAGGGCCTGCATGTGTCGGTGTGGACAGTCAACGAGCCCGCGCTTATGCGCAGACTCGCCGACTTCGGCGTTGACAGCCTGATTACAGACTTTCCCGGTTTGGCCAGCGCCACCCTTGGGAAGTACTGAAATCGGTCTCCCCGGCCGGCTCAGGCCACCGGCCGGAGCCGCTCAAAAAAGCCGGTTGAGGCCGTCGTACGCCGCTACCCGATAGGCCTCGGCCATGGTCGGGTAGTTGAACGTGGTGTTGACGAAATACTTGATGGTGTTCGCCTCTCCCGGCTGGTTCATGATCGCCTGACCGATGTGCACGATCTCCGATGCCTGGTCGCCGAAGCAGTGCACGCCGAGGATCTGCAGGGTTTCCCGGTGAAACAGGATCTTCAGCATGCCGACCGGCTCGTTGGAGATCTGCGCGCGGGCCATGCTCTTGAAAAACGCCTTGCCCACTTCGTACGGCACTTTGGCCACGGTCAGGTCATGCTCGTTCTGACCGATCGAGCTGATCTCGGGGATGGTGTAGATCCCGGTCGGCACGTCGTTGACGAAGCGCCACGCGCCGTTGTCCACCGCGCTGCCCGAGGCCGACCGACCCTGGTCATAGGCCGCACTGGCCAGACTCGGCCAGCCAATTACGTCGCCTGCACCATAAATGTTCGGCTGGCTGGTGCGGTAGGCTTCGTCGACATCGATCTGACCGCGACCGTTGGCCTTGATGCCGACGTTTTCCAGACCCAGCTTGTCGGTGTTGCCGGTACGGCCGTTACACCACAGCAAGGCGTCGGCCTTGACCTTCTTGCCGGACTTGAGGTGCAGGATCACACCGTTGTCCAGCCCTTCAACGCGCTCGTATTCCTCGTTGTGGCGAACCATCACGTTGTTGTTGCTGAAGTGATAGCTCAGGCCCTGGGAGATTTCCGAGTCGAGGAAGCTCAGCAGTTGGTCACGGTTGTCGATCAGTTCGATCTCGACGCCGAGGCCACTGAAGATGGACGCGTATTCGCAGCCGATGACGCCTGCACCGTAGATGATCAGTTTGCGCGGGGTGTGACCCAGGCTGAGGATGGTGTCGCTGTCGTAGATGCGCTTGTGGGAAAAGTCGATATCGGCGGGCCGATAAGGCCGCGAGCCGGTGGCGATGATGATCTGGTTGGCAACCAGTTTTTCCACGACGCCGGTGTTGCACACAACATCAATGCTGCGCTCGTCGGCGAAGCTGCCGGTGCCGAAAAACACGTCGACACGGTTGCGCGCGTAGTAACCGGTGCGCGACGCCACTTGCTTGTTGATGACCTTCTCGGCGTTCTTCAGAACGTCCGGGAACGAGAACCAGCGTGGCTCGCCGATGGCGCGGAACATCGGGTTGGTGTTGAACTGGATGATCTGTTTGACCGAGTGACGCAGGGCCTTCGACGGGATCGTGCCCAGGTGCGTGCAGTTGCCGCCGACCTGCCGACGGCTGTCGACCATTGCCACCTTACGCCCGGCCTTGGCAGCGTTCATTGCCGCGCCTTCACCCGCCGGGCCCGAACCCAGCACTACCACGTCGTAGTTGTAGACAGCCATGCGTACTCCTCAGAACTGGCCGAGCCACCACTCTGGTGCCTCTGGCTGAATCATGCCGCTCCGGGCGGCATGAAGGATCGAAACTCGCGGCGCAGTCTAGTCGCACCGAGGGCAAACGACCATTAACCCTTGGTCGCGTCCCTCGGCAGACTTCACTGCACTGTTGCAGGTCGAGGGGCGGAAGCCTTACTCGACTGCAGAATTGCTGCGGATGATAAATCCCTTGCGTGACGAATCCTAAAAAAATCGCACGTCCAGGCAACTGCCTCTGCAGCTGCCTTGGAATTTACTCGGCCAGATGCAGAAACAACCGCTGCGCGAGTTCCTTGCCGATGGCACTGCGATAAATGCTCACGACTTCCTTATTGTCCTTGGCCGCCTTGAGCATCGCCCTGTAACCCATCAGTCGCTGTTCAGGCAGTTTCAGGTGCGCGGCGGTGAAGGCGTCGGCTGCGGCATCTTCACTGGCGTAATGAAAATGCGCCCACCACAGCAGATGGTCTTCCTTGTCGCGAATGGCGTATTCCTGCACGAAGTCGTTGCGGCGGGCGCCCGACATATTTTTTCGGCCGTCAACCCGGGCGATGTGCACCTCGTGCTGGCGATCCAGATAACTGATCCGGCTGGCTGTCGGCGGCTGTCGCTTGATCATGTCGATGCGCAATTGCCGGCCCTGCTCGCGAAGTCGCTGCCCGGCCTCACGCAACTCGTCCAGCAGCGTCTGCACGGCCTGGGCCCTGCTTTCCCCCGCGTCGGAATCGTCCAGATGAATCTGCAGCTTCTCCGCCAGCTCACCGAGCTTGTCGGCCTTTTGCACCAGGATGTCTTCCATGTCCTCGGGCTCACTGGCGCGAAGGGATTGGCGCACCGCACTGGCGATGTCAGTTTCTATCCGTTCCAGCAAGGCGCGGCCGCGACGCATGAGCTCTGCCAGCGGGACGATGCTGTCACGATTGGCCGGCTGGCGGCGCTGGTCCTCGAGTTCAACCCACTCCCCTTCCGCGTGCTGGTGGTACGTGCCGACGACGCGATCACCGGTGGCGTCCTTGACCTCCACGACTTCACCCAGTGAAGGCTCTTCACCTTCGCGCAGACGGCCAATCAACGTGCGTTGGCCTCGGGTCTTGATCACCCGCTTGCGCGTCTGGGCCGCGCGCGGAACATATTCGGCAAGCGTCTCGGCGGGCTCCTCGCTCTCGCGAATGAGGTCCGAAAGCCGGTGCTCGGCGCGGTCGGAGATCAACGAAAGATCCTCGAGAAAACGATTGAAATGCCCGGTATTGACCGCTTCGGGCTCACTTTCAAAGGCGGCGAGCGCGACTATCGAGGCCCGGTCATATTCCCTGAGGGAGCTTTCCAGCACAGCGATCTGTTCGGCGATCGTGTAATCGTGTGGCCTTTCCAGCTCGGCCTGAGAGCTCAGCGCCGAGTGCAGCGAGTCGTCATTGAGCATGCGTTTGAGCGTCACCGCCCTGTGGGTGTCCAGGATGGTCTCGGCGCTGAAACACAGTTCGAGGGACGACCACATGCGACTGGCGCGCCAATCGACGAGGGAGAACATCCGGTTGTTGTAAAACTCCAGCGCTTCCGTGCGCCAGTATGCCTCGCCGACTTTCGGCACCTCGCGCAACCGCTGCCACAGTCCTTCCCTGACCAGCGCCCAGTGCACTCCGCTCTCTTGCAGCACCAGGGACTTCTCGAACAGCCCCAGATAGATACCGACATTCTCGAGAGAGAGAATCCCGGACACGGCGCGCATCCGGGCCAATTCTTCTTTAGCGACAATGAGCATGTCGCTGAGCAGCACGCCTTCAAGCAGACAGATCCGCCGGGCGATGCCTTGCAGATCCTTGGCATAGGTTTTGTCAGGGGTGCGATCGGCAGGACGCAATGACTGGTCGATAGCATTTTTGCGGTCGATGATCTCCATCACGGCGCGGATGTCTGTTTCCAGCAACGAAGTGATCTCATGGTGCCTTTCGAGCGGCAGGGCATCGATACGGTTGTCGTTCTCCACAATCCTGATGTAAAGATCGTTCTGTCGCTTGAGCAGCTCGGACTTTTCCGCGATGGCCAGCTTGAGTCGGGCGGCGTTTTCCAGCGCGAGTTGCCGGGCGCTGCGCTTGGGGCCGCCGCCGCGAAGGCGCAGACCCAGATCGAGACGCCAGCCCTCACCCTCACGCGCAAGCCAGGGCCCGGTGAGTTCATCGTTTCGCGGGTCGACAATCTGCACGTTGTCGCCCACCTGAACCCTGTACACCGCGCCATCGATGCGCGCGTACCACGCGCCATTCAGCTCATACAGCCCTTGGGTGCCAGCGGCGCCTGATGGCTCCGTCAGCAAAGGCGCTGGCCGGACTTCAAACGCCTGCAGCGCAACCTGCTGGGCAGCCGTCAGGCTCAGATCGGCGCGCGACCAGGAAAAATCCAGCTGTGTTCTCACTGTGCCGGGCAGCGGGTTGGGCTCTGCTACAGGCGTTGGCTCCGGGGCAAGGGTCGGACTGGGTGCTGCCAGCAGGTCTGCCAGATTCGGCCGAGCTACCCCTGCTGATCGCCCGCGCGCCGGAATGACACGATTAGCCTGGGTGCTATGCAACAGCAACATCGCCACGGTGAGCAGCAAATTGCCCATGGATTCTTCACGATCACGGTCAGTGGCATTGCGCTCAGACGCCAGGGCTCCTTGCGCCTCGTTTATCATCTGCACCAGCCACAGCGCATTGCCGACGGGGCCGGAGACAAAGGGCATGAGGGTTTCCAGCGCCAGCCAGCCACCGCGCTTGAGCAAGGCCCAGCGACTTTCGGCGTTGGACGTGGACTGCCGGTCCGCCAGCTCGACCAGCGCGGCTGCATTGGCCTTGAACAGCGCAACCAGCGGGTCGCCGACGACCTCGTCGACAGCCAACTGTGCAGGCGCCGGGATTTCCAGGGGTTCGAACTCCGAACCCTGACCGAAGCGCACGATGTGCGGCTGATCGAAGCCGCCATTGCCGTACATCTGCCGCGCGTGATCGTCCATCCACGTCAGCACGTCATCCTGAAGCTCACCGGGTTCGACGATGGCGGCGCGCAGGGCTGCCCAGGACTCGAATTCGATCAGCGACTGACGGGAAAACGGCCGATACAGCACCACCGGATCCCTGGACGTATCGCGGTCACTGATCACGAACATGTTGGCGACCGCATCAGCCTTCCTGCCAACCATGGCGCGGAAGGCCAGTGGACGCAACGTCGTGTTGCGCAGCGCTGAAGGGCGCTGTTCCGGCGGCTGCACGAGGTCGGCAACACGCTGACAGGCGCTGTCACAAAAGTGCCCCTCGCTCCGCATTTTCAGCTCCAGCGCCTGCAATGGCAGTTGCGCACGAAGCTGATCGATGTACGCCGCCCGATGCTTGGCGGATTCACCGGGGTCAGTCACCAGCACCCGTCTCAGCAGCGCAGGGTAGTGGCGCCCGATGTCCACCTGACACACCAGCAGCCGCAGATAATCGGCGCTGAACCAGTCCGGCGCCGGGGTGCCGTCCCTGTGCACGACGTGCAGCGCACCGGCCGGCTCGCCGGAAAGGTTCTCCAGAGCAAACTCGGCCAGGCTCATGCGCACTGGCTCGACCACGCCCGAGGTGACCACCTGACCACCGCCGGGAATCGCGGCGGCGACCACTTTGCGGATAACGACGTCCAGGTCGGCTATCAGCAGATCTGCGGCCTCCGGGTGATCGGCGAGCATTTCGCGCTGCAGCTGCTGACTGGCGTAATTGAGCAACGGCGGAATGTCTTCGTTGAACGTGCTTCCTGCGCCCGCTGGAGCGCTCGCTAACGCAATCATTCGACGGCTGAAATCCATGCGGTCGGCAACGCTGGCGTTGCGCAACCAGTCAGGAAGGGTTTCGGGGGTTTCCATCCCGGGGATGGCGGGGATCAGAAAAGGCGTGATGTCTGTGGCGATGGCCATCCGGCGATCTAGATCGGCAAAATCCTCTGCGTCGGCGTGATCGAGCCGGGTGATCTGCTGCAATTGGCAAGCAAGGATTGACTGGGCCAATGCGTCGAACAGGTCTCCCTCAACGTCGCGCAATGCCCAGGTCTCGGGGTGGGTGGCTGCCGGCGAAGTATCGAGGCTGGCCAGCAGATCAGCCAGCGAGCCATGCCTAACGATCAGACCCGGCGACTGCCAGGTGAAAAACATCTCCGTGCCGCCCCACACGCCGGTCGCTGCCAGCACGGGCAGGACTGACGCCGGTGAGGAAGCGGCCACTGGCTGGGGGATGCAGGCACGAACGACATCATCCGCATGGACCTTGTCGATACTCAGCATGAAATTGCGTTGGGTCTGGTCGGGAAAATAAGCGATGGGACGAAGGAAATCGCCCTCGTTTTTGTGCAGCGCCGGGGTGTCGTTCAACGCTCGCAGATAGCCCTTCTTCAGTGCATCAGACAGCCGCGCCCAAGGGCTCTGCCCATCGGCAGCCGGCGCTTCCCAGAAATCCATCAGCGCCTGCTGGAACTGTTCGTTCAGCGCCAGAGCAACCGTATCGACCAGAATATTCAGGTGATCGAAATCGATGGGCGTCGGGGTCGCGTCCTGTACGGCGGGATCGATGACAAGTGTGTTGGCCTCGGAGCGCCAGAGGGGAGTCTTGCCCGTCAGGAATGCCTGCTGCAGATTTCTCAACAGTGTTTCCGCACGCTGGGTGCCGTCGGAGGCGGTTCGGGTGATGACGCAAATCTCGGGATCGATTTCGAGGTCCGGGAATTGTTGTTGCAGTGCGCATTGCAGCTGTTTGATCGCGACGTTATGCAAGGTCGGTCGCCGGGAAACTCCAGCGATCAGATGAAGGGTTGAGCTCATTGGCCAGTTAACTCGTGCAATGGATTGAGGATCGCTCAGGGCCCCGTGAGGCACTGAGAGAATGTGCGGGGAGTTAAACCGGGAACGAGTCCATCGATGGGATACATAAATATTGTTTTCACGCGGGCGCAGCGGGAGGTCCGTGGTCGATGGCCGGGGCGTTCTGATTGCCAACCGCCAGCTTTACACATATCGTTACAAATCTGGGGCGCCCGAGGCCAAGCGCGGGCGCCGCAGCAGAGGACGCATAAATATAACGGATCCCCCCAGCTAGACAGCTTAAGTGAGTAATTCCAGATGGCCTCGAACACGGGCAAAGGCAAGGCGATATTTCGCGTTGTGAGCGGCAACTTCCTTGAAATGTTTGACTTCATGGTCTATGGCTTCTACGCCACGGCCATCGCCAAAACCTTCTTCCCCGCCGACAGCGAATTCGCATCCCTGATGCTGTCGCTGGCGACCTTCGGCGCCGGTTTCCTCATGCGCCCGCTGGGTGCGATTTTCCTCGGCGCCTACATCGACCACCACGGCCGGAAAAAGGGCCTGGTCATTACGCTGGCGATGATGGCCATGGGTACGGTGCTGATTGCCTGCGTGCCGGGCTACGCGACCCTGGGCGTCGCCGCGCCGCTGCTGGTGCTGATCGGGCGTCTGCTGCAAGGCTTCTCCGCAGGCGTTGAACTGGGCGGTGTCTCGGTTTATCTGGCGGAGATTTCCACGCCAGGCCGCAAGGGCTTTTTCGTCAGCTGGCAATCGGCAAGCCAACAGGCGGCGGTGGTTTTCGCCGGTCTGCTGGGTGTTGGCCTCAACCACTGGCTGAGCCCGGAAGACATGGGCCAATGGGGCTGGCGCGTGCCGTTCCTGATCGGCTGCCTGATCGTTCCGGCGATCTTCGTGATCCGTCGCTCGCTGGAAGAAACCCCTGAGTTCGAAGCCCGCGCGCAACACCACCGCCCAAGCCTGGGCGAAGTGGTCAAGTCGATCGGCCAGAACTTCGGACTGGTCATCGCCGGCATGGCGCTGGTGGTCATGACCACGGTGTCGTTCTACCTGATCACCGCCTACACCCCGACGTTCGGCAAAAATGAGCTGCACCTGTCTGATCTGGACAGCTTGCTGGTGACCGTCTGCGTCGGGATTTCGAACTTCATCTGGCTGCCTGTGATGGGCGCGCTGTCGGACCGGATCGGCCGCAAGCCCCTGCTGCTGGCGGCAACCATTCTGGCGATCATCACGGCGTACCCTGCCCTGTCCTGGCTGACCGCCAACCCGAGCTTCGGCAACCTGCTGATGGTCGAGCTGTGGCTGTCCTTCCTGTACGGCTCGTACAACGGCGCGATGGTGGTTTCCCTGACCGAGATCATGCCGGTCGAAGTGCGCACCACCGGCTTCTCCCTGGCCTACAGCCTGGCGACCGCGACGTTCGGCGGTTTCACGCCGGCGGCCTGTACTTACCTGATTCACGTGCTGGATAACAAAGCGGCTCCGGGCATCTGGCTGAGCGGCGCTGCGGTACTGGGCCTGATCGCCACGCTGGTGCTGTTCCGCAAGGGTCAGACACGGATTCAGGGTGTGACGGCGGTGAGCTGATCGCTGAGAGCTTCAAGCTTCAAGCCATAAGCTCAAGCAAAAAAACGCCCCGATTGATTCGGGGCGTTTTTGTTTCCTGATGACACGGCCACCTTCTCTGGTAATTGACAGTCAGCCTTCGCGAGCAAGCTCGCTCCCACAGGATCGTGGGTCGCCTCGGGATTTCTGCCAGTTCGCTGGACTTGCGCACACATGAAAACGCCCCGAACCAGTCGGGGCGTTTTTTGTGCTTAGCGTTTAAGCTCACCGCTTACCGCTGCTTTCAACCTACTTCGGGAAGGCTGGCGGGTTGACCCCGGTCATTTCTTCCATGACGCGGACCACCTGGCAGCTGTAGCCGAATTCGTTGTCGTACCAAACGTACAGCACAACGCGGTTATCCATGGCGATGGTCGCTTCGGCATCCACCACACCGGCGTAACGCGAGCCGACGAAGTCGGTGGACACCACTTCCAGGGAGTTCACGAAGTCGATCTGTCTGTGCAGATCGGAATACAGCGCGGTGTGGCGCAGGTATTCGTTCATCTCTTCGCGAGTGGTCGCCGTCCCCAGGTTCAGGTTGAGGATGGCCATCGAGACGTTTGGCGTTGGAACGCGGATCGCGTTACCGGTCAGCTTGCCGGCCAGCTCGGGCAGTGCCTTCGCCGCAGCGGTGGCGGCGCCGGTTTCGGTGATGACCATGTTCAGCGCGGCGCTGCGGCCACGGCGATCGCCCTTGTGGAAGTTGTCGATCAGGTTCTGGTCGTTGGTGTACGAGTGAACGGTTTCAACGTGACCGTTGACGATGCCGAACTTGTCGTTGACCGCCTTGAGCACCGGCACGATGGCGTTGGTGGTGCAGGATGCCGCGGAGATGATCTTGTCATCGGCGGTGATCTGCTGGTGGTTGATGCCGTGCACGATGTTCTTCAGCTTGCCCTTGCCCGGCGCGGTCAGGACCACGCGGTCGATGCCCGGGCACTGCAGGTGCTGGCCCAGCCCCTCGGCATCACGCCATACACCGGTGTTGTCGACCAGCAATGCGTCCTTGATACCGTACTGGGTGTAGTCCACCTCGGCCGGGTTCTTGGCGTAGATCACCTGAATCAGGTTGCCGTTGGCGCAAATGGTGTTGTTGGCTTCATCGATGGTGATGGTGCCGTCGAAAGGACCGTGGACCGAATCACGGCGCAGCAGGCTTGCGCGCTTGACCAGATCGTTTTCAGCACCCTTGCGGACCACGATGGCGCGCAGACGCAGGCCGTCGCCGCCACCGGTTTTTTCGATCAGGATGCGTGCCAGCAGACGACCGATGCGACCGAAGCCGTACAGGACGACGTCAGTGCCCTTGCGCTCGCCGGAGTTCTGCTGACCAATGACTTCGGCCATTTCTTCGCGGATGAATTCTTCAGGAGTGCGGCCATTGGCTTCGGCCTTGTACTTCACCGCCAGCTTGCCCAGGTCCACCGAGGCGGCGCCCAGTTTGAGCTCGCTCATGGCTTTGACGAGGGGGAACGTCTCGTGTACGGACAACTCGCTGGCGTCGGCCTGGCGGTGACGCGCAAAGCGGTGTGCTTTGAGAATCGCGATGACTGAACGGTTGATCAGGCTGCGGCCATAGATCGAACTCACCACATTATTATTGCGGTAGAGCTGACCGATAAGCGGGATCATCGCCTCGGCGAGGGCTTCACGATCGATCCATTCACCAAGACACTGGTCGGGCTTCTGAGTCACGGGAACCTTCCACATGTAGGGGCTGAAAAAAGGGACTACATTATGCACAGGCCTTTGTTTATGAGCAATCCAGACTTTTCACGAGCTGGAGCACTACATAATTCCCGGCGCACAAAACTGACAGCGTATCTGCGGATTAGTTACACTCCCCGGCTTTGCCGCAACGCCTGGAGCTTTAACTTCCGTGCCCGTTCTGCGCCTTCCGATTCTGCCTGCTGCAGCAGGCAAACAACATTGGGGTAACCTCCCCGGTGCCGCCCTGAGTCTCGCCATCGCCGAGGCTGCCAGCGCCGCGAAACGCTTCACCCTGCTGCTTACCGCAGACAGCCAGAGCGCCGAGCGACTGGAGCAGGAACTGAAGTTTTTTGCCCCTGATCTCCCGGTCCTGCATTTCCCCGATTGGGAAACCCTGCCCTACGATCTGTTCTCGCCCCATCAGGACATCATCTCCCAGCGCATCGCCAGCCTGTACCGGCTGCCGGAGCTGGTGCACGGCGTACTGGTGGTGCCGATCACCACCGCCTTGCACCGTCTGGCGCCGACCAGTTTTCTGCTGGGCAGCAGCCTGGTCCTCGACGTCGGCCAGAAGCTCGACGTCGACGCCATGCGCACCCGCCTTGAAGCCAGCGGCTATCGCTATGTCGACACGGTGTACGAGCACGGCGAATTCACCGTCCGTGGCGCGCTGATCGACCTGTTTCCGATGGGCAGCAAACTGCCTTACCGCATCGACCTGTTCGATGACGAAATCGAAACCCTGCGCACCTTCGAACCGGAAACCCAGCGCTCCATCGACAAGGTCGATTCGGTGCGTCTGTTGCCCGCGAAAGAATTCCCGCTGCAGAAGGAAGCCGTGACGCGCTTCAAGGCCCGCTTCCGCGAGCGCTTCGACGTCGATTTCCGGCGCAGCCCGATCTTTCAGGACTTGAACAGCGGCATCACGCCGGCCGGTATCGAGTACTACATCCCATTGTTCTTCGAAGAAACCTCCACGCTGTTCGACTACCTGCCCCAGGACACCCAGGTGTTTTCCATGCCGGGCATCGAAGCGGCGGCCGAGACGTTCTGGAAGGACGTGCGCAACCGTTACGAAGAACGTCGTGTCGATCCTGAACGCCCGTTGCTGCCGCCGGCCGAGCTGTTCCTGCCGGTGGACGACTGCTTCGCGCGCCTGAAGAACTGGCCGCGGGTGGTCGCCAGCCAGGACGACGTCGAAAGCGGCGTTGGCCGCGAGCGTTTTCCGGCGCAGGTGCTGCCTGATCTGGCCATCGCAGCCAAGGCCAGCCAGCCGCTGGCAGCACTGTCGAAATTCCTCGGCGAATTTCCCGGCCGCGTGCTGTTTACCGCCGAATCCGCCGGTCGCCGTGAAGTGCTGCTGGAGCTGCTCGAACGCCTGAAGCTGCGCCCGAAAACCCTGGACAGCTGGCAGGAGTTTGTCGACAGCAAGGAGCGTCTGGCAATCACCATCGCGCCACTGGACGAAGGCCTGGTGCTGGAAGATCCGGCGTTGGCGCTGGTGGCGGAAAGCCCGCTGTTCGGTCAACGGGTCATGCAGCGTCGCCGCCGCGACAAGCGCGCCGACAGCCACGCCAGCGATGCGGTGATCAAGAACCTGGCCGAGCTGCGTGAAGGCGCCCCGGTGGTGCACATCGATCACGGGGTCGGCCGTTATCTGGGGCTGGCAACGCTGGAAGTCGAAAATCAGGTCGCCGAGTTCCTCATGCTGGCCTACGCCGAGGAAGCCAAACTGTATGTGCCGGTGACCAACCTGCACCTGATCGCCCGCTACACCGGCAGCGATGACGAGCTCGCACCCTTGCACCGCCTGGGTTCCGAGACCTGGCAGAAAGCCAAGCGCAAAGCCGCCGAACAGGTGCGCGACGTGGCCGCCGAGCTGCTCGACATCTATGCCCGCCGCGCGGCTCGCGAGGGGTATGCCTTCGCCGATCCGAAGCTGGACTACGACACCTTCAGCGCCGGCTTCCCGTTCGAAGAAACCCCGGACCAGCAGACCACCATCGAAGCCGTGCGCGCCGACATGCTCGCGCCCAAGCCCATGGACCGTCTGGTCTGCGGCGACGTCGGTTTCGGCAAGACCGAAGTGGCCATGCGCGCGGCGTTCATCGCCGTGCACGGTGGCCGCCAAGTGGCGATTCTGGTGCCGACCACCCTCCTCGCCCAGCAGCACTACAACAGTTTCCGCGACCGTTTCGCTGACTGGCCGGTGACGGTTGAAGTGATGAGTCGCTTCAAATCGGCGAAAGAGATCAACGCCGCCGTGGCCGACCTGGCCGAGGGCAAGATCGACATCGTCATCGGCACGCACAAGTTGCTGCAGGACGACGTCAAGATCAAAAACCTGGGGCTGGTGATCATCGACGAAGAGCACCGCTTCGGTGTGCGTCAGAAGGAACAGCTCAAGGCCCTGCGCAGCGAGGTCGACATTTTGACCCTCACCGCCACGCCGATCCCGCGCACCCTGAACATGGCCGTGGCCGGCATGCGCGACCTGTCGATCATCGCCACCCCGCCGGCACGTCGCCTGTCGGTGCGCACCTTCGTCATGGAGCAGAACAAGCCGACGGTCAAAGAAGCGTTGCTGCGTGAGTTGCTGCGCGGCGGTCAGGTGTACTACCTGCACAACGACGTGAAGACCATCGAGAAATGCGCGGCGGACCTGGCCGAACTGGTGCCGGAAGCACGCATCGGCATCGGCCACGGGCAGATGCACGAACGCGATCTCGAACAGGTGATGAGCGACTTCTACCACAAGCGCTTCAACGTGCTGATCGCCTCGACCATCATCGAGACCGGCATCGACGTGCCGAGCGCCAACACCATCATCATCGAGCGCGCCGACAAATTCGGTCTGGCCCAGCTGCACCAGTTGCGCGGCCGGGTCGGGCGCAGTCACCACCAGGCCTACGCCTACCTGCTGACGCCGCCACGCAAGCAGATCACCCCGGATGCGGAGAAGCGTCTGGAGGCGATCGCCAACACCCAGGACCTCGGCGCGGGCTTCGTGCTCGCCACCAACGACCTGGAAATCCGTGGCGCCGGCGAACTGCTGGGCGATGGACAGAGCGGGCAGATCCAGGCGGTGGGTTTCACCCTGTACATGGAAATGCTCGAACGCGCGGTCAAATCGATCCGCAAGGGCGAGCAGCCCAATCTCGACCAGCCGCTGGGTGGCGGTCCCGAGGTGAATCTGCGGGTGCCGGGGCTGATTCCGGAAGCCTATCTGCCAGACGTGCACACGCGCCTGATTCTGTACAAGCGCATCGCCAACGCCGCCGACGAAGAGGGCCTCAAGGACCTGCAGGTCGAGATGATCGACCGCTTCGGGCTGCTGCCGGAACCGACCAAGAATCTGGTGCGCCTGACCTCGCTCAAGCTGAAGGCCGAGCAACTGGGCATCAAGAAAGTCGATGCCGGTCCCCAGGGCGGACGCATCGAATTCGCGGCGGAGACCCCGGTCGACCCGCTGACGCTGATCAAGCTGATCCAGAGCCAGCCCAAACGCTACAAGTTCGAAGGCGCCACGCTGTTCAAATTCATGGTGCCGATGGAGCGTCCCGAGGAGCGCTTCGCCACACTGGAGGCGCTGTTCGAACGCTTGACCCCACCGCCTTCCAAAAAATCGGCTTAAGGATTCACCATGGGTTTGATCCGCTCCTTCACCCTGCTGCTGGTGCTGTTTGCCCCGGCGGCCTTCGCCGATGGCACCTATCAGGTGGAACTGATCCTGTTCCGTCAGAACGGCGAGCCGGCGGCGACCAATCAACCCGCGCCGGAAGACTGGGCCGCCGGGGCGCAACGGCTGGGCGCGGACAGCCAGACGCCCACGGCGCTGGATACCCTGGTGAACAAGCTCGAATCGAGCGATGGCTATAAAGTGCTGCTGCACACCGCCTGGCAACAGGACCTCAGTGCCACGCCGAGCAAGGTGGCGATCAGCGACGGCCAGGAGCAGTTCGGCCATTTCCCCATCGAGGGCACGGTGAGCCTGGGTCTGGCACGCTTTACCGACATCGACGCTAACTTCTGGGTCAACCAGCTGGACAGCCACGGCGTGCTGGAGACCAGCGAGCGCATGCGTCAGGCCACTCGCGTCAGAAACGGAGAACTTACTTATATGGACAACGGAAGCCTCGCCATGCTGATCAAGGTTTCCCCCGTCCAGCCACTGCGTTGACGCAGGCCTAGACGTGGCGTCCCTACTGGAAAAAGCCCTCGCCCTGCCGTGGGAACCGCTGTTCAAAACCCAGGCGGTCGAGCGGGGTCTGGAGTACGCGCGGCAGAAGCGCGTGATGCTCGAACATTTGAGCGGCGATGTGGTGCGCACGGTGTGCCGGGGTTCAAGCCTGGAGAACTACACCCAGACGCTGTTGTTCAAGGACCCCGAGCGCACGCGCAATTTCATTGTCGGCAAATGCACCTGCCCGGTGAGAAACAACTGCAAGCACTGTGCGGCGGCGCTGTTCTTCTTGCAGGACCCGGCAAACAGCCCCGGCATTCTTGCAGCGGTGGACGGCGAGCCAACTGCGCGCAGACCGAAAGTCGTCGAGCAAAAACCCAAGTTGCCCGAGCGCCTGGAAAAGAACATCAAGCCCGAGCCGCGGCTGATTCTCGCCAGCTTCGAGTACAGCGCCTACGATCCGCGCAACGGCAAGATGCAGCGGCATATCCAGCACCGCGCCGCCCTGGCGTTTCGCTACCGTGAATCCTATGTGTCTGGCGTGCCCGCCCCCGGCCGTGGCGGCGACATCCTCTGGCATCTGCCGGACGAAATTCTGCGCACCCGCCGCCATCCGGAGCGTGAAGGCGAGTACCGCAAGCAGCTTCAGGAACTGGGCTTTCGCATCGCCACCCGGCAAAGCAAGGCGCTGCCCGACAGTGCCGGCGAGATGTTCGAACTGCCCACCGACAAGGCCTGGCTGAGTTTCATTCTCGATGACCTGCCCCGGCTGCGCGCCGAAGGTTGGCAGATCGAGATGAGCGAAGACTTCGGCTTCGACGTGACGCCGGTGGACGATTGGTACGCAGTGGTCGACGACGAGCCGGAGCGCGACTGGTTCGATCTGGAGCTGGGGATCATCGTCAATGGCGAGCGGCTGAGCCTGCTGCCGATTCTGATCAATCTGCTGCGCACGCACCCGGAATTGATGACCGCCAGCGGCATCGCCAAGCGCCGCGACGACGAGCAGCTGCTGGTTCAGCTCAACCATTTCACCCAGCGCGGCGGCGTGCCGATTCAGGTGGCGCTGCCTTATGGGCGGCTGAAACCGGTGCTGGCAACCCTCGGCGATTTCTACTGGCGCGAGGATGGCAACAACGCCATTCGCCTGAACACCGCCGACGCCGCGCGGCTGCGGCAGCTCGATGACCTGCCGCTGGTGTGGCAGGGCGGCGACCGGCTGCGGCAGTTTTCCGAGCGACTGGTGAATATCAAGGACGTGCGCGGTGAGGTGCCGGAGGGCCTGAATGCCACGTTGCGCCCTTATCAGCTGGAGGGCCTCAGCTGGATGCAGGCGCTGCGCGAGCTGGAAGTCGGCGGCGTGCTCGCTGATGACATGGGCCTGGGCAAGACCCTGCAAACCCTGGCGCACCTGCTGCTGGAAAAACAGGCCGGACGTCTCGACCGGCCGGCGCTGGTGGTGATGCCCACCAGCCTGATCCCCAACTGGATGGACGAAGCGAAGCACTTCACGCCGCAACTCAAGGTGCTGGCGCTGTTCGGCACCCAGCGGCATCAGGATTTCAAGCGTCTGCAGGATGTCGACCTGATCCTGACCACTTACGCGCTGCTGCCCCGTGACGTCGAGGTGCTCAGCCAGCAACTGCTGCATGTGCTGGTGCTCGATGAAGCGCAATACATCAAGAACCCCACCAGCAAAGCGGCCCAGGCGGCGCGTCAGTTGAATGCTCGGCAGCGTCTGTGTCTGAGCGGTACGCCGCTGGAAAACCACCTGGGCGAGTTGTGGTCGCTGTTCCATTTCCTGATGCCGGGCTGGCTGGGGGATGCCAAGCAGTTCAACAGCAATTACCGCACGCCGATCGAGAAATTGGGCAACGAGCAGCGTCTGGAGCACCTCAACGCACGGATCAAGCCGTTCCTGCTGCGCCGGACCAAGGAACAGGTGGCGACCGAGCTGCCGCCGAAGACCGAGATCGTGCATTGGGTCGAGCTCAACGACACCCAGCGCGATGTATACGAAACCATGCGCCTGGCGATGGACAAGAAGGTCCGCGACGAGATCACCCGTAAGGGCGTGGGGCGCAGTCAGATCATCATTCTTGAGGCGCTGCTCAAGCTGCGTCAGGTCTGCTGCGACCTGCGGCTGGTCAACAGTGCGCCGGTCAATCCGCGGCAGTCGAGTTCGGGCAAGCTGGACAGCCTGATGGAGATGCTGGAGGAGTTGTTTGCGGAGAATCGCAAGATTCTCTTGTTTTCGCAGTTTACGTCGATGCTGGAGTTGATCGAGGCGGAGTTGAAGCAGCGCGGGATCGCGTATTCGCTGCTGACCGGGAAGACCAAGGATCGGCGGGTGCCGGTGCAAGATTTCCAGAGCGGGAAGCATCCGATCTTCTTGATCAGTCTGAAGGCGGGTGGCACGGGGTTGAACCTGACGGCGGCCGATACGGTGATTCACTACGATCCGTGGTGGAACCCTGCGGCGGAGAATCAGGCGACGGATCGGGCGTATCGGATTGGTCAGGATAAGCCGGTGTTCGTGTACAAGATGATTGCGCGGGGGACGGTGGAGGAGAAGATTCAGCATTTGCAGCAGGAGAAGGCGGCGCTGGCGGCCGGTGTGCTGGATGGGCGCAAGGCCGGGGACTGGAAGTTGCAGGATGAGGATATTGCGGCGTTGTTTGCGCCGTTGCCGGTGGTGGCCAAGAAGCTCAAGCGCTAAGGCGGGTGTTTTTAGGATCAAGAGCGTCGGCCTAACGGCCTCGGTTTCGCCTTCGGCGAGTTACTTGGAAAAGCACCCCAAGTAACCAAAGGTGCTTGCTCTCGGTTGGGCCCTTCCTTCGTCAGGGTACCCTCACTCCGACGACGCTCCGTGGGCCCGCGCCGAACGGGCATCCATGCCCTGACGGCGCTCTCGCCGCATCCATGCGGCTCGGCCCACTCCGCGAAACCTCCGTTCAGCCTGCACCCAAGTCGCGTTTTGTGGTGTCTGGACTTGCTTCGTAGGAAAGATCAAAAGCGAAGCAAGGCAGATCAAGAGCAGATCAGTCGCTAAGGACTTGTGGGAGTGAGCTTGCTCACGAAGGGGTTGGTACATCCACCGAATTTCTGGTGTTTGAAATGCAGCATTCGCGAGCAAGCTCGCTCCCACAGGGAGGGAGACTGTCAGCAAAAATGTCGGCGCCTGAGCTGGCCTCTTCCCGGCTAAAGCCGGTCCCACTAAAGGCACCGCGTACACACTGTGTGACCGGCTTTAGCCGGGAAGCCTTTGATCTTGATCTTCGTACACAAAAAGTCCAGACACCGCCAATCGCGACTTGGGTGCAGGCTGAACGCAGGTCTCGCGCAGTGGGCCGAGCCGCATGGATGCGGCGAGAGCGCCGTCAGGGCATGGATGCCCGTTCGGCGCGGGCCCACGGAGCGAGACCGGAGTGAAGGAACCCGACGAAGTCGGGCCCAACCAGGAGCAGGCACCCTTGGTTACTTGGGGTGCTTTTCCAAGTAACTCGCCGAAGGCGAAACGGTCTGCCCCCAGGCAGACGCTCTTGATCTTCGTACGGAGGGCGGACGTCAGCTTGATGACAGCGCAAACCGAAAGCGTCTAGAGTGACCTCAGTCCCTTTCAAGGCCTCGCCACTTGACCATTCGATCGAATGCAGCGCCACTGTCTGACGCTCAGTCCAGCGCCGAAGCGTTGAATGTCCTGTTGCTGGCATGCGCCACAGGCAATCGGTTGGCGTTCGAAGCGATGTATCACGCCACGTCGTCCAGGCTGTTCGGTATATGCCTGCACTATTCCGGCAATCGGGCCGAGGCGGAAGAGGTGCTGCAGGAGGTGTACATCATGGCGTGGCTGAAGGCCTCTCGATTCGATCCGCAACGGGCCAGCGCCATCACCTGGCTCTCGACCATGGCCCGCCACAAGGCGATTGACCGGCGCAGGGCCCATCGCCGTCAAGATCCCCTTGAAACCATCCCCGAATTACCCACCCAGGACGACCCCATCCCGGACGCCCTCGAGCGCGAGCAGGAGGGCAGTCAGCTGGACCGCTGCCTTGAAACCTTGGAAGACGCGCAGCAACGCTATATCCGCGTGGCGTTCTTCGAGGGTTGTTCCTACGCCGAACTGGCCGAGCGCCACGGTATTGCGCTGGGGACGATGAAAAGCTGGATTCGCCGCGGGCTGCTTCGACTGCGCTTGTGCCTCGGCCTATGAACGAGCATCCCGTGCCGCCCGACGAGACCCCGGACCTGCTGATCGCCGAGTACGTGCTGGGCGTGCTCAGCCGTGAAGAGCGTGAGCGGGTGGAGGCGATGATTGCGCTGGAGCCTCGCCATCAACGCGCGCTGGCGCAATGGCAGGAGCAGTTCGCCGAGTGGCTCGGTCAATTGCCCGTGTCCAGTCCTCCCGCGGGCACCTGGGGCAGGATTGAGCAGCGGTTGTTTGCGAGTGCCAGCCATTCGCCGTCACGGGTGTCAGGCTGGTGGAACAGCTTAGGGCTCTGGCGCTGGACAACGGCGGCGCTGGCTGCCGGGTTGCTGGCGTCGGTGCTGACGCTTCAGCAACCTGTTCCTCGACCGACGTCGGGGCCGGCCTTGTTGGCGCGTCTCGAACAGAGCGACGGCACGACGCTGTTTGCCGCGACGATCAACCCTGACCGGCGAAGCGTCCTGTTCGTCAACACGGGCCGCGCAGACTGGCCGGGTAAAAGTGCCGAGGCGTGGGTAATCGCCGCCGATGGCAAGCCTCGGTCGCTGGGCCTGCTGCCGGCCAATGCCCCCGCGACGTTGAACGTAACGCCGCCACTGGCTGACCTGCTCGCCAGCGGTGCGGTGCTCGCGATCACCCTTGAGCCGTTGAACGGATCGCCGAGCGGGCTGCCGACCGGACCGGTCGTCGCCCAGGGAAAAATATCCTCACTCTGATGCATCCGTTCCGGCGCCCGCTTCGTATATCTCCCACCTTCATCCGAAGGACCTAAGAATCCGGGAGAACTACCATGTTGACCCTCGCCAAACGCATCGCCGCTGTCTCGTTCGCTGCCCTTTGTCTTGCTGCATCCCCCGGCTTTGCCGCCGATACCGTCATGGTCGGTGGCGCCGCCATGTACCCGACCAAGACCATCGTCGAGAACGCCGTCAACTCCAAGGACCACACGACCCTGGTGGCGGCGGTCAAAGCTGCAGGTCTCGTAGACACCCTCAACAGCAAAGGCCCGTTCACCGTCTTCGCCCCCACCAACGAGGCATTCGCCAAGCTGCCGGCCGGCACTGTCGAAACGCTGGTCAAGCCGGAGAACAAGGCTGACCTGACCAAAATTCTGACGTACCACGTTGTTGCCGGCACCCATACCGCCAAACAATTGATGGCGGACGCCAAAATGAACGGCGGCAAGGTGATGCTGAAAACCGTACAGGGCGAATCCCTCACCGTGATGCCCCATGACGGCAAGCTCTGGGTGATGGACGCTAAAGGTGGCAAAAGCGCGGTCAGCATCGCTGATGTGATGCAGTCGAACGGCGTCATCCACGTGGTCGATTCGGTGCTGATGCCGTAATCGCTGACCTGATCGTTGCAGTACCCGGCGGACGCTCATTCCGTCCGCCGGCTCCATGGCCTGGCCTTTCTGCGGGCGCCATGTCGATCGACTTAGCGCCCTTCTGCTCATCCTCCCCGTATCCCCGCCACTCGCCGCACAGATTTATTTTCAAATCCCTGCATCCAGTTCCCTTTCCCCCGGGTAGTACAAGTAGTAGCGATGGCTGCTGACCTGTTTATCCAATGGAGAGATGGCATGAACGCTAAAAAATTACTGGGTTCGTTCGGTGTTTCATTGGCTGCCACTTGCCTGCTGGCAACGGCGCCGGCGGCTTTCGCGCAGATGGCGTTGCCGGATGCGGTGAAGGTACCGGACGGTCACAAGATCGCCATGGAGACGGTAGGCGTGGGCGAGATCACCTACGAATGCCGCGACAAGCCCAACGCCGCCGGCCAGACCGAATGGACATTCGTCGGCCCGAAAGCGGTATTGAATGATCGCAGCGGCAAGCAGGTCGGCACCTACTTCGGGCCACCGGCGACGTGGCAGGCCGCTGACGGTTCGAAGATCACCGGCACCCAGCTCGCCGTGGCTCCCGCCGGGACGGGCGACATTCCGTATCAGTTGGTGAAAGCCAACCCTGCAGAAGGCAACGGCGCGATGAGCAACGTCAGTTACATCCAGCGGGTGGCGACCAAAGGCGGTGTCGCGCCGAAGATGGAGTGCTCGACGGCGACCAAGGGCAAGCAGGAAATCGTGAAATATCAGGCGGAGTATATTTTCTGGGCCGCGAAGTAGACCAACGTCCCACGTCAGGCAGCGTCGCTGACGCACAAAGTCATCTACGCTGCACCGACGCAACCCCGGCCTTTGGGCTGGGGTATTTCTTTTCGTTGGCGGTTGAACATTTTGTCCCTACCTGAAGACTGTTTTGACTACGAAGCCTGCCTGGCCGCGTGCGCCCGAGGTGAGCAGCAGGCGTTGCACGGGCTCTACACGCAAGAGAGCGCCCGCCTGCTCGGCGTCGCCAAACGGATCGCCCGCAGCGACGCGCTGGCCGAGGACATCGTGCACGACGCCTTCCTCAAAATCTGGACCCGCGCTGGCAGTTTCGACCCGGCGCGAGGCACTGCCCGTGGCTGGATCTTCAGCGTGACCCGGCACCTGGCGCTGAACTTCATGCGTGACAACGCGCACATCGTTCAGGTCAGCGAGCAAAGCGAAAACGCGGTGCTGGCCGAGGTCTCTCTGGAGGCAGCCACCGACGCCGACACCTTCGAATACCGTGCCCGCTCGGGGCGTATTTACGGGTGCCTCGAACAACTGGAACCGGCGCGTCGCAACTGCATTCTTCATGCGTACGTAGACGGTTTTTCGCATTCGGAGATAGCGCAGAAAATCGGCGCGCCACTGGGCACGGTAAAAGCCTGGATCAAACGCAGTCTGGTGGCATTGCGGGAGTGCATGGGTTGACAGGCTATCCGTCGAACGACAGCGCCGATGAACTGGACGCACTGGCCAGCGAGTACGTGCTAGGCACACTGCCGGCCGAGCAACGCCTCAATGTCCAAAACCGCCTCGCCACGGACGCCGACTTGCGTACGGCGGTGGACGCATGGGAAGGGCGCCTTCTGGCCTTGACCGAACTCGCCGAACCGCACACCCCAAGCCCACGGCTGTGGGATCGAATCGAGCGCAGCGTCAACAGCCGTGACCGCCGGGCTTCCGTCAAGACTCCGGCCGTGACGTCGCACTCCTGGTGGGATCTCCTGCCCCTGTGGCGCGGACTGGCCGGCGCAGGACTCGTTGCGACCCTGCTGCTGGGCTCGATGCTCCTGACCCGAACCGCCCCGGTGAACCCCACGACCTACCTCGTCGTGCTCGTTGCCCCGCAAAACCAGGCCCCCGGCTGGGTCATCCAGGCCAGCAACCCGGAAGAAATCCAGCTGATACCGCTCGGCGCCACCCCAGTCCCCGCCGACAAAGCCCTCCAGTTCTGGACCAAGGCCGACGGCTGGCAGGGCCCCGTGTCCCTGGGCCTGGTCAAACCCGGCCAGACCCTCTCCGTACCGGTGAACAAACTGCCGCCGCTGCAACCCAACCAACTCTTCGAACTCACCCTCGAAAACCCCAACGGCTCCCCGACCGGCAAGCCTACGGGGCCGATTCAATTTATTGGGCGGGCGGTGAAAGTGATCTAGCGGCTGGACGCGGAGCGTCGGGGGCGGCATTCCCACGCGGAGCGGGGGAACGATCGGCCAATCATCTAGCGTCTGGAAGGCCGCTTTCGTGAGCAAGCTCACTCCCACATGAGCGTCGTTTGCCCTTGATGATTTGCGGTGTCACATCTGACGCCTTCCCGGCTGAAGCCGGTCCCACAAATAGCAGCGCGTGCATTCAGCGAAATGGGTGGTGGTCACACCGGCCTCTTCCCGGCTGAAGCCGGTCCTACAAGGGCACCGCGTGCAGTCAGTGGGACCGGCTTTAGCCGGGAAGCTTTTGCCTTTGATCTTCCTACGCAAAAAGTCCAGACACCACAAAACGCGACTTGGGTGCAGGCCGAACGCAGACGACGCGGAGTGGGTCGAGCCGCATGGATGCGGCGAGAGCGCCGTCAGGACATGGATGTCCGTTCGGCGCGGGCCCACGGAGCGTCGTCGGAGTGAGGGAATCCCGACGGAGGAGGGACCTAGCCAGGAGCAGGCACCCTTGGTTACTTGGGGTGCTTTTCCAAGTAACTCGCCGAAGGCGAAACCGAGGCCGTTAGGCCGACGCTTGTGATCTTGGCGTACTAAGCCACGACTCAGATTTCAAATCTAAATACTGGCACTCTGATATTTTCACCCAATCCCAAATGTTGGACCCCTTCTTGCAATAACCCCGATACAACGCTTCGGCGTCAAAAGATTGATTTAACGCGCAGGTGCCCATCGGTGGAACGCTCACAACTCATCTCCCATGCCAGAACCGGATTGATCGGCCTGGGCCGTGGACAACTTGGCGTCCCGCTACTGCTCCTCGTCATGCTCGCCATGATGATGCTGCCCATGCCGCCGTTCCTGCTGGACGTCTTTTTCACCTTCAACATTGCCCTGTCCATCGTCGTCCTGCTCGTCTGTATCTATGCCCTGCGGCCCCTCGACTTCTCCGTATTCCCGACCATCCTCCTCGTCGCCACCCTGTTGCGACTGGCCCTCAACGTCGCCTCCACCCGCGTCGTCATGCTCCACGGCCAGGACGGCCACGCCGCCGCCGGTAAAGTCATCCAGGCGTTCGGTGAAGTCGTCATCGGCGGCAACTACGTCGTCGGTATCGTCGTCTTCGCCATCCTCATGATCATCAACTTCGTCGTCGTCACCAAAGGTGCCGGCCGGATCTCCGAAGTGAGCGCGCGTTTCACCCTCGACGCC
>NZ_JBWKVD010000017.1:108303-134327 GCF_059421525.1 Pseudomonas sp. GW821-FHT02H06 | reverse complement strand
TGATCATCAACTTCGTCGTCGTCACCAAAGGTGCCGGCCGGATCTCCGAAGTGAGCGCGCGTTTCACCCTCGACGCCGTGCCCGGCAAACAGATGGCCATCGACGCCGACCTCAACGCCGGCCTCATCGACCAGCCCGAAGCCAAACGCCGTCGTCTTGAAGTCGCTCAGGAAGCCGAGTTCTACGGCTCCATGGACGGTGCCAGCAAATTCGTCCGCGGCGACGCCATCGCCGGCCTGCTGATCCTCTTCATCAACCTCATCGGCGGCATGCTGGTGGGCATCCTGCAACACGGCATGAGCTTCGGCGACGCGGGCAAGGTCTACGCGCTGCTGACCATCGGTGACGGTTTGGTGGCGCAATTGCCATCCCTGCTGCTGTCCACCGCCGCCGCGATCATGGTGACCCGTGCTTCCGGTTCGGAAGAAATGGGCAAGCTGGTCGGTCGGCAGATGTTTGCCTCCCACAAGGCGCTCGCCGTATCCGCCGGCATCATGATCGTCATGGGCCTGGTCCCGGGCATGCCGCACTTCTCCTTCATCAGCCTCGGTCTGGTGGCCGCCGGCGGCGCCTACCTGCTGTGGAAGAAAGAGAACCAGGTCAAGCTGGCTGCCGTGCAAGAGGTCAAGCGTCAGCAAGAGCTTTTGCCATCGCCGACCCGCGCGCAGGAATCCAAGGAACTGGGCTGGGACGACGTGACCCCGATCGACATGATTGGCCTGGAAGTCGGCTACCGCCTGATTCCGCTGGTGGACCGCAACCAGGGTGGTCAATTGCTGGCGCGGATCAAGGGCGTGCGCAAGAAGCTCTCTCAGGAGCTGGGCTTTCTCATGCCGACCGTGCACATCCGCGACAACCTCGACCTGGCGCCCAGCGCCTATCGCCTGACCCTGATGGGCGTGACCCTGGCCGAAGCCGAGATCTACCCGGACCGCGAACTGGCCATCAACCCCGGTCAGGTGTTTGGCAGCCTCAACGGCATCACTGCCAAAGACCCGGCGTTTGGCCTGGAGGCCGTGTGGATCGAAATCAGCCAGCGTGCCCAGGCGCAATCCCTCGGTTACACCGTGGTGGACGCCAGCACCGTGGTGGCGACTCACTTGAACCAGATTCTCTACAAACACTCTCATGAATTGATCGGCCACGAGGAAGTCCAGCAATTGATGACCCTGCTGGCCAAGGGATCGCCAAAACTGGCGGAAGAACTGGTCCCGGGCGTGCTGTCGCTGTCGGCGCTGCTGAAGGTGCTGCAGGCGTTGCTTGCCGAACAGGTGCCGGTTCGCGATATCCGCTCCATTGCAGAAGCCATCGCCAACAACGCTGCGCGTAGTCAAGATACCGCCGCGCTGGTGGCTGCCGTACGGGTCGGATTGTCCCGCGCAATCGTCCAAAGCATTGTCGGCATTGAGCCGGAGCTGCCTGTGATCACCCTTGAGCCAAGGTTGGAACAGATATTGCTAAATAGTCTGCAGAAGGCAGGTCAGGGTCAGGAAGAAGGCGTTCTCCTCGAACCGAGCATGGCTGAGAAACTTCAGCGCTCGTTGATCGAAGCGGCGCAGCGTCAGGAGATGCAGGGGCAGCCGGTTATTTTGTTGGTCGCAGGTCCGGTTCGCGCCATGTTGTCCCGCTTTGGACGGTTGGCTGTACCGAATATGCATGTTTTGGCTTACCAGGAAATTCCTGACAATAAGCAAGTCACCATCGTAGCGACTGTCGGGCCTAACGGCTGAGGTAGTGAGTCATGCAAGTTAAGCGTTTTTTCGCCGCCGATATGCGACAAGCCATGAAACTGGTTCGCGATGAGCTGGGCGCTGAAGCCGCCATCATCGGCAACCGGCGGATCGCTGGCGGCGTGGAACTGACCGCCGCCCTGGACTACAAGCTGTCTGCGCTGGCCCCGCGTGTGCCGAACATCGAACTCGAAGACGAGCTGCGCAAGACTCAGTCGCTCATCGTCACTGCTCAGGCTGAGCTGACCCACCGCAGCGAGCTGGACACTGTCGCCAACCGTCAGTTGTTCGCCGGCCTTGCGATGGATGACAGCAAGCAGATCGAACCGACGCTGGAAGAACCGTTTCGCCCGTCCGTCCACGCCGCAGTGGCCGCCGAACGCGCCGAGCGCAACGCCGAGCCGGGCGTTGGCGACCGCGCCTACGAAGCGATGCGTTCCGAATTGAACGGCCTGCGCGAACTGCTGGAAGTCCAGCTGGGCTCGCTGGCCTGGAACCAGCTGCGAGACGGCCGTCCGCAACAGGCCAATCTGTGGCGCCGTCTGCAACGGGTCGGCCTTTCCGGCCCGCTCTCCCGCGACTTGCTGGCGATGGTCCCGGACTCCAACGATCAGGCTCACACCTGGCGCATGCTGCTGGCCCATCTGGCCCGCATGATTGCCACGCCGGACGTCGAGCCACTGGAAGAGGGCGGTGTGATTGCCATGGTCGGCCCTGCCGGCATGGGCAAAACCACCACGCTGGCTAAACTGGCGGCCCGATATGTGTTGAAATACGGCGCGCAAAATATCGCGCTGGTGAGCATGGACAGTTTCCGCATTGGCGCTCAGGAGCAACTGAAAACCCTGGGCCGGATCCTCAATGTACCGGTCACCCACGTCGACCCGGGCCAGTCCCTGGCACAGGCGCTGGAGCCGCTGTTGCGCAAGCGCGTGGTGTTGATCGACACCGCCGGCCTGCAAGCCAGCGATCCGGCCCTGCGTCTGCAACTGGAAACCCTCGCCGGGCGTGGCATCAAGGCGCGCAACTACCTGGTGCTGGCGACAACCAGCCAGAAGCAGGTGCTGTCAGCGGCTTATCACAGTTACAAACGTTGCGGCCTGGCCGGGTGCATCCTGACCAAGCTCGACGAAACGGCCAGCCTGGGCGAAGTGCTCAGCCTGGCCGTGACACACGAACTGCCTGTGGCCTATCTCACCGATGGCCCACGGATACCGGATGATCTGCATTTGCCGCGTCGGCACCAATTGGTGAGCCGGGCTGTCAGCGTGCAGATGCAGGAGGAGCCAAGCGAGGAAGCGATGGCGGATATGTTTGCGGATCTTTATCACAGCACCGGCAAGCGCGCGGGCTAGGTGAAGAAAATGACAGTGGAATTTTCCTGCATCGATGGTCTGCCAGGCATTGTTCAGACACTGAACGTGCAGCCCGACATGTGGCTTAGGTCTAAGCAAGACAAGGTAAACAATTAACATGGGCAGCATGCATCCCGTACAGGTTATCGCGGTGACCGGTGGCAAAGGTGGCGTAGGCAAGACCAACGTTTCAGTGAATCTTTCACTGGCACTGGCCGAGCTGGGACGTCGCGTCATGCTGCTGGACGCCGATCTGGGTCTGGCCAACGTCGACGTATTGTTGGGTCTGACCCCCAAACGCACCCTGGCTGATGTCATCGAAGGGCGGTGCGAGCTGCGCGATGTCTTGCTGCAAGGCCCGGGCGGTGTACGCATCGTGCCGGCGGCATCAGGCACCCAGAGCATGGTCCACCTGACCCCGGCGCAGCATGCCGGGCTGATTCAGGCGTTCAGTGACATTGGCGACAACCTCGATGTGCTGGTCATCGATACCGCCGCCGGCATCGGCGAGTCGGTGGTGAGCTTCGTCCGCGCGGCCCAGGAAGTGCTGCTGGTGGTGTGCGACGAGCCCACATCGATCACCGACGCCTATGCCCTGATCAAACTGCTCAACCGCGATTACGGCATGAACCGCTTCCGCGTCCTGGCCAACATGGCCCAGAGCCCGCAGGAAGGGCGTAACCTCTTCGCCAAGCTGACCAAAGTCACCGACCGTTTTCTCGACGTGGCCCTGCAGTATGTGGGCGCCGTGCCGTACGACGAATGCGTACGCAAGGCCGTGCAGAAACAGCGCGCCGTGTACGAAGCGTTTCCGCGTTCCAAATGTGCCCTGGCGTTCAAGGCCATCGCGCAGAAAGTCGACACCTGGCCGCTCCCGGCGAACCCGCGCGGCCACCTGGAATTTTTCGTAGAACGCCTCGTGCATCAAACCAGCGCAGGGCCCGTCTCATGACAGCAAGTGGCTATCGCATGTACAGCAAATCGTCCAAAGACTCCCAGTATGAGCTGATCGAGCGTTATGCCCCGCTGGTCAAACGAATCGCCTACCACTTGCTGGCGCGTCTGCCGGCAAGCGTGCAGGTCGAGGATTTGATCCAGGCGGGCATGATTGGCTTGCTCGAAGTCTCGACCAAATACGACTCCACCAAAGGGGCCAGCTTCGAGACGTACGCGGGTATTCGTATCCGTGGTGCGATGCTCGACGAAGTGCGCAAGGGGGATTGGGCGCCGCGCTCGGTCCACCGCAACACGCGCATGGTCAGTGACGCGATTCGTGCAATCGAAGCAAAAACCGGCCGTGACGCTAAAGATCACGAGGTTGCTGCCGAACTTGAAATGAGTCTCGACGATTACTACGGGATTTTGAACGATACCCTGGGCAGCCGCCTGTTCAGTTTCGACGACCTGTTGCAGGACGGCGAACACGAAGGGCTGCACGAGGACGGCGCGAGCCAGTCCCTCGAACCGTCGCGGGATCTGGAAGACGAGCGCTTCCAGGCTGCGCTGGCCGAGGCCATTGCCAACTTGCCCGAACGTGAACGCCTGGTGTTGTCGCTGTACTACGACGAAGAGCTGAACCTCAAGGAAATCGGTGAGGTCCTGGGGGTCAGCGAGTCGCGGGTCAGCCAGTTGCACAGTCAATGCGCGGCGCGGTTGCGCGGTCGTCTTGGCGAGTGGCGCGCACGTTCGTGAATCAGGCGCAGGCCGCGAGGCCTGCGTGTTGCGTGTAAGACCGGCTGTGCAAGACGTGAGCGGGAAGCAAATGAGACACGGCAGGAGTCGGTCGAACCGGGTCGTAGATGATCCGGTTTCGCTGCGCTTGTTCCGGTCGATTCAACCCCCTCTTGATGTTCGGCGCAGCCGGTATTGATTGAACGCGCGTTCAGGTGCTGAACGCGTTAAAGACTGCTTGGAGGTCGAATTGGACAAGAACATGAAAATCCTCATCGTTGATGACTTCTCAACGATGCGGCGGATCATAAAAAACCTGTTGCGTGACCTTGGGTTCACCAACACGGCCGAAGCAGATGACGGACTCACCGCATTGCCGATGCTGCAAAGCGGCGCTTTTGACTTCCTCGTCACTGACTGGAACATGCCGGGCATGTCCGGCATCGACCTGTTGCGTCAGGTGCGTGCCGACGAGCGTCTGCGCAGCCTGCCGGTGCTGATGGTCACTGCCGAAGCCAAGCGCGAGCAGATCATCGAAGCCGCTCAGGCCGGTGTGAACGGCTACGTGGTGAAGCCGTTCACCGCGCAAGTGCTCAAAGAAAAAATCGAAAAGATATTCGAGCGCGTCAATAGCTGATGTCCGCTGCGAGGGCGCTATGGATTCCAAAGATTCGACAATGGGTGACTTTGAGTCAACCCTGAAGAAACACGCACAAGAGCTGGTCGCGAGCCTTGAAAAGGGCAAGTTCGGCGACGCTGTGCAACTGATCCATGAGCTTAACCAGACCCGCGACCGCGGCCTGTATCAGGAAGTCGGCAAACTGACGCGCGAGCTGCACAGCGCGATCGTCAACTTCCAGATCGACCCGAACATGCCGCAGGCCGAGGAGGTCTCCCAGATCACCGACGCCACCGAGCGGCTGTCGTACGTCGTCAGGCTGACTGAAAACGCGGCGAACCGGACCATGGATCTGGTAGAGCTGAGCACGCCGTTGATGCACGGGCTCACTGAAGACGCCAAGTCGTTGAGCGCCGATTGGGGACGCTTCATGCGCCGCGAGATCAGCGCCGAAGAGTTTCGTGATCTGGCCCGCCGCGTCGATGTGTTCCTGACCCGCAGCGAGAAGGAGACCACCGAGGTCTCTGCGCACCTGAACGACATCCTGCTGGCTCAGGATTACCAGGACCTCACCGGTCAGGTGATCAAGCGCGTGACCACGCTGGTCACGGAAGTCGAGCGCAATCTGCTCAAGCTGGTGCTCATGGCGAGCCAGGTGGACCGCTTCGCGGGCATCGAGCACGACCAGGAAATGTTCCGTCAGCAAAAAGAACAAGAAAAACTTCACTCCAAGGGTGAAGGTCCGCAGATTCATGCCGATAAACGTGAAGACGTTGTATCCGGACAGGATGATGTTGACGATCTGCTATCCAGCCTCGGATTCTGATTCGGTCATTCTGTCTCGGACTTCAGGTTTTCTGTGAAAGTGGCTGCTGGACCCGCGCGCCAATGCTTCGACGAAAGCAATGCGCGCAGGCCGTCAGTGCAGCCTCCGGATCGGTTTGACGGTTAATTTTAGGAGCACCCCCCAATGAGCTTCGGCGCCGATGAAGAAATCCTTCAGGATTTTCTGGTAGAGGCCGGCGAGATTCTCGAGCTGTTGTCAGAGCAGTTGGTCGAGCTGGAAAGCCGGCCTGACGATGCGGACCTGCTCAATGCAATTTTTCGCGGTTTTCACACTGTAAAAGGGGGCGCCGGCTTCCTCCAGCTCAACGAGCTGGTTGAATGCTGTCACATCGCCGAGAACGTGTTCGACATCCTGCGCAAGGGTGAGCGTCGCGTCGACTCGGAGCTCATGGACGTGGTGCTCGAAGCACTCGACACCGTCAACAGCATGTTCGGTCAGGTGCGCGAGCGCTCTGCCGTCACTCCGGCCACGCCTGAATTGCTGGCCGCACTGGCACGCCTGGCCGAGCCAGCCTCGGCAGAAGAAATCGCGGCGGCACCGGTGGTGGTTGAAGAGCCGGTCGCTGAAGCGCCGTCCGAAGACATCACCGATCTGGAATTCGAACAGCTGCTGGATTCGCTGAACGCCGTCAAGGCGCAAGCGGCAGGTGCTCCTGCACCGGCTCCGTCTGCGCCTGTTGCCGCGGCACCCGTTGCAGCAGCGCCGGCAGCAGCGGCTTCCGCTGCACCGGCTGGCACGGCGGCCAGCGATGAAATCACTGACGCCGAATTCGAATCACTCCTCGATCAGTTGCATGGCAAAGGCCAGTTCGCCGTTGATGCGGTGCAACCGCCGGCGGCTGTGACGCCGTCTGCCGCACCGGCCAGTGACGAAATCACTGACGACGAATTCGAGTCGCTGCTGGATCAGTTGCACGGCAAAGGCTCGTTCTCGCCGGACGCCGTCGGCGCTGCGGCTCCTGGCACTGCGGCACCTGCTGCCGCTGCACCTGCCGCTCCGGTTGCGCCCTCCGCTGCGTCGAAAGCCGCTGCGTCGGACGAGATCACCGACAACGAATTCGAAGACCTGCTGGATCAGTTGCACGGCAAAGGCAAGTTCGAACCTGCCGTGGCTGCCGGTGCAGCTGCAGCGCCGGCCGCAGCGTCACCGGCCAAGAAGCCCGAGCCCGCCAAAGCCGAACCGGCCAAAGCGACGCCTGCTGCTGCGGCGCCGGCCAAAGCTGCACCCGCTGCTGCTCCGGCACCAGCTCGCGCTGCTGCTCCGGCGCCTAGCGAAAAACCGCCGTCTGAAGCGGAAACCACCGTGCGCGTCGACACCGCGCGGCTGGATGAAATCATGAACATGGTCGGCGAACTGGTGCTGGTGCGTAACCGCCTGGTCCGCCTGGGCGCCAACAGCGCCGATGAAGCCATGTCCAAGGCCGTGTCCAACCTGGACGTGGTCACCGCTGACCTGCAGACCGCGGTCATGAAGACCCGCATGCAGCCGATCAAGAAAGTGTTCGGTCGCTTCCCGCGACTGGTTCGCGATCTGGCGCGTCAGTTGAAGAAAGAAATCAGCCTTGAACTGGTGGGTGAAGAAACCGACCTGGACAAGAACCTCGTCGAGGCCCTGGCCGACCCGCTGGTCCACTTGGTGCGCAACGCGGTCGATCACGGTATCGAGTCGCCGGAAGAGCGCGAGGCGTCCGGCAAGTCCCGGAACGGTCGTGTGATTCTGGCCGCCGAACAGGAAGGCGATCACATCCTGCTGTCGATTTCCGATGACGGCAAAGGCATGGACCCTGCGGTCCTGCGTGCCATCGCGGTCAAGCGTGGCGTGATGGACAAGGATGCAGCGGATCGCCTCAGCGACACCGACTGCTACAACCTGATCTTCGCGCCGGGCTTCTCGACCAAAACCGAGATTTCCGATGTGTCCGGGCGTGGCGTGGGCATGGACGTGGTGAAAACCAAGATCGCCCAGCTCAACGGCTCCATCAGCATCAATTCCACCAAAGGCCTGGGCTCGAAGATCATCATCAAGGTGCCGCTGACCCTGGCGATCATGCCGACGCTGATGGTCATGTTGGGCAACCAGGCCTTCGCGTTCCCGCTGGTCAACGTCAACGAGATCTTCCACCTGGACCTGTCGACCACCAACGTCGTCGACGGTCAGGAAGTGGTGATCGTGCGCGACAAGGCGCTGCCGTTGTTCTACCTCAAGCGCTGGCTGATCAGCTCGGCGGCTCACGAGGAGCAGCGCGAAGGCCACGTGGTGATTCTGTCGGTGGGCACGCAACGCATCGGATTCGTGGTGGATCAGTTGGTCGGCCAGGAAGAAGTGGTGATCAAGCCGCTGGGCAAAATGCTGCAAGGCACGCCAGGCATGTCGGGCGCGACCATCACCGGTGACGGCCGTATCGCACTGATTCTCGATGTCCCGAGCATGCTCAAGCGCTATGCGGCCCGACGGATTGGTTAAGCAGGATCGGCTTCAGTAGGGCGGCTTGCGATTTTTGGTGGGACCGGCTTCAGCCGGGAATAGGGCGGCGAAAACACTGTGGATTTTCGGTGTGACACCCGACGCCTTCCCGGCTAAAGCCGGTCCCACTAACAGCATGCGGAGGGCGCCTTGCGAGGTTTTTCAGTGGGACCGGCTTCAGCCGGGAAGAGGGCAGGGTGAACACCCTTGATCTTTCGGTGTGACACCCGATGCCTTCCCGGCTAACGCCGGTCCTACAAATAGACCCGGTCTCGTTTTAAGCGCGAAAACCGGTCCCACTGGCCTGTCTCGTTTTGCCAATGTGACCCAAGCTACGTGATTCAGGGCGTGCGGCCCCTCAGGGTGGCGCGCGCTCTTTGGAGTGTTTATGGCAGTCAAGGTTCTCGTCGTGGACGATTCGGGTTTTTTCCGACGTCGTGTCTCGGAAATTCTCTCTTCGGATCCCACGATCCAGGTGGTCGGTACCGCCACCAATGGCAAGGAAGCCATTGACCAAGCCCTGGCCCTCAAGCCCGACGTGATCACCATGGACTACGAAATGCCGATGATGGATGGCATTACCGCGGTCCGTCACATCATGCAGCGTTGCCCGACCCCGGTGTTGATGTTCTCCTCCCTGACCCACGAAGGCGCCCGAGTCACGCTCGATGCGCTGGACGCCGGGGCGGTGGATTTCCTGCCCAAGAATTTCGAAGACATCTCGCGCAACCCCGAGAAGGTCAAACAGATGCTGTGCGAGAAAGTGCACAGCATCTCGCGCAGCAATCGTCGTTTCAGCGGTTACGGCAGCACGCCTTCTGCCACCTCGGCGCCCGCGCCGTCTGCTGCGCCCGCTGCACCGCGCAGCACGGCTGCCGAAGCGCGACCATCGCGTCCGGCGCCAGCCCCTGCGCCTGCGCGTTCAGCCGCGCCGGCGTCGCAGCAGCCTGCAGCGGCGTCCCACCACCACGCGCCGACGTCGGCTGCGCCCAAGCGCAAAGCCTACAAACTGGTGGCGATCGGCACGTCTACCGGCGGTCCGGTGGCCTTGCAGCGCGTACTGACCCAACTGCCGGCCAACTTTCCGGCGCCCATCGTGCTGATCCAGCACATGCCGGCCGCGTTCACCAAAGCCTTCGCCGAGCGCCTCGACAAGCTGTGCCGCATCAGCGTCAAGGAAGCCGAGGACGGTGACATCCTGCGCCCCGGTCTGGCACTGCTGGCCCCGGGCGGCAAACAGATGATGGTCGATGGTCGCGGCGCGGTTAAAATCCTGCCGGGCGATGAACGCCTGAACTACAAGCCCTGCGTCGACATCACCTTTGGCTCGGCGGCAAAATCCTACAGCGACAAAGTCCTCGCGGTCGTCCTCACCGGGATGGGCGCTGACGGCCGTGAAGGCGCGCGTCTGCTCAAGCAGAGCGGCAGCCAGATCTGGGCCCAGGACGAAGCCAGCTGTGTGATCTACGGCATGCCCATGGCGATCGTCAAAGCCGAACTGGCCGACGCCGTCTACAGCCTCGACGACATCGGGCGCCACCTGGTGGAGGCCTGCAGCTGATGGATGTCTTGACGCTCATAGGGATCATTCTGGCGTTCGTCGCGATCATTGGCGGCAACTTCCTCGAAGGCGGGCACCTGGGCGCCTTGCTCAACGGTCCGGCCGCGCTGATCGTGCTCGGCGGTACGCTGGCGGCCTGCCTGCTGCAGACGCCCATGAGCGCGTTCAAGCGGGCGATGCAGATCTTCATCTGGATTCTGTTTCCGCCGCGTATCGATCTGGCGGGCGGCATTGATCGCGTCGTGTCGTGGAGCCTCACCGCGCGCAAGGAGGGCTTGCTGGGCCTCGAAGCCGTGGCAGATTCGGAACCCGATGCCTATTCGCGCAAAGGCCTGCAGCTGCTGGTCGACGGCGCTGAACCGGCGGCCATTCGCGGCATTCTGGAAGTAGATTTCATCACCCAGGAAAGCCGCGACATTCAGGCCGCGAAGGTCTACGAAAGCATGGGCGGTTACGCGCCAACGGTCGGCATCATCGGTGCCGTCATGGGCCTGATCCACGTGATGGGCAACCTGGCCGATCCCAACCAACTGGGCAGCGGCATTGCCGTTGCGTTCGTCGCGACCATTTATGGCGTTGCCTCTGCCAACCTGATTCTTCTGCCGGTGGCCAACAAGCTCAAGGCCGTGGCGATCCGCCAGTCGCGCTACCGGGAAATGCTCCTCGAAGGCCTGCTGTCGATTGCCGAAGGCGAGAACCCGCGCTCGATCGAACTGAAGCTGCAAGGCTTCATGGAGTGATGGACTGATGGCCCGCCGACGTCACCAGGAAGAGCACGAAAACCACGAACGCTGGCTGGTGTCCTACGCGGACTTCATCACCTTGCTTTTCGCTTTCTTCGTGGTCATGTATTCCATCTCGTCGCTGAACGAAGGCAAATACAAAGTGCTGTCCGAGGCGCTGGTCGGGGTGTTCAACGAGCCCGAGCGCAGCGTCAAACCGATCCCCATCGGCGAGCAGAAGCCGCAGACCGTGAGACCCGCCGATCCGCTGGTTCAGGACAGCGAGCAGACCGACGCCGCGCTGGGCCAGGCTGCAGACGACCCGCTCAAATCCATTGCCGATGACGTCAACGCGGCGTTCGGCGACCTGATCGCTTCCAAACAGATGACCGTGCGCGGCAACGAGCTGTGGATCGAGATCGAACTCAATTCCAGCCTGCTGTTCGGCAGCGGCGACGCGATGCCGAGCAATCAGGCGTTTGACCTGATCGACAAGGTCGCGAAGATCATCAAGCCGTTCGACAACCCGGTGCACGTCGAAGGCTTCACCGACAACCAGCCGATCAACACCGGGCAGTTCCCGACCAACTGGGAGCTGTCGTCGGCGCGCTCGTCGAGCATCGTGCGCATGCTGGCCATGGACGGGATCAACCCGGCGCGGCTGGCCTCGGTCGGCTACGGCGAGTTCCAGCCGCTGACCTCGAATGCCACCGCCGATGGCCGCGCCCGCAACCGCCGCGTGGTGCTGGTGATCTCGCGCAACCTGGACGTGCGCCGCAGCCTCACGGGCTCGGGCACCACGGCCAACGCAAAACCCGATGCGGCGCTGCGTCGTGCTGGCACACAAACTGCACCGGTCCCGGCCAAGCCGCCGCAAGGCGTCAAATCTTCGTCATCTGCCCCTTAAACCCGGTCGTCGCTTTGGTCGGGGGGAAAACGAGTACATGAGAGTCTGGGCAGTAGCCAATCAGAAAGGCGGGGTCGGCAAGACCACCACCTCCATCGCTTTAGCCGGCTTGCTGGCAGAGGCGGGCAAGCGCGTGGTCGTGGTGGACCTCGATCCCCACGGCTCGATGACCAGCTATTTCGGGCAAGATCCCGATACGCTGGAGCACAGCAGCTTCGACCTGTTCCTCAACAAGGGCGTGGTGCCGGACGGTTTGCCTGGCCAACTGCTGCTGCCCACCAGTGACAAACGCATTTCCCTGCTGCCGTCGAGCACCGCGCTGGCCACCCTTGAGCGCCAGTCGCCGGGGCAGAGCGGGCTGGGGCTGGTGATTGCCAGGAGTCTGGCGCAGCTGTGGCAGGACTTTGATTACGCGATCATCGACAGCCCGCCGTTGCTCGGCGTCTTGATGGTCAACGCACTGGCGGCCAGCCAGCAACTGGCGATCCCGGTGCAGACCGAATTCCTCGCGGTGAAGGGCCTGGAGCGCATGGTCAACACGCTGGCGATGATCAACCGCTCGCGCAAGGTGCCGCTGCCGTACACCATCGTGCCGACGCTGTTCGACCGTCGCACCCAGGCGTCGATGAGCACCCTCAAGCTGCTGCGCGACAGTTACCCGGAGCACGTCTGGAATGCGTTCATTCCGGTGGACACCCGGTTGCGCGATGCCAGCCGCGCCGGTGTGACCCCCTCGCAGTTCGACAACAAGAGCCGTGGCGTGCTGGCTTACCGCGCGTTGCTCAAGCACATGCTCACCGAACAGCTTGTCGGGCAGGTCGCCTAGTGTCCGCTGATCATTATTTGCCGAGCGGCGCGCCTGCACGCTCAAGTCCATCGGCTATGCAGCCGATAGCAGTATCAGGCGGCAATCGCATCACTACTTTTCGGGCTCCCGTATGAACCGCCCCCTGGACATCGCTTCACGACCACAACTGGCGCTGCAGAACTACCTGGACGCGTTGCTGCATGACGCGACCGAGGAGCTGGAGGTCGTCGAGTCCGTCGATGAATTTCAAGCGGCCGTGCTCGAAGAGCAGGCCCACGACGCACGCATGCGTTCTGCCGTCGCGGCAGCGGTGGCTGCTGCGCTGCCCCCTGCGTTGCCGGCGTCGCAGCCTGCTCCCGTGAGCCGGCCTGCGCCGGTCTCGCTCGCCTATATGGCTCAGCCTGAACCGGCCGCCGCGCGGGTGATGGAACGTCCGGTCGTTATGCCACCGGTGATTCTGCCGCCCGCCATCGTTCCGCTGGTTGAGCCGGTCGTTGAAGCGCCTGTGGTTGAGGCTCTGGTGGTAGAAGAACCGCCAACGGCGCTGGTCGAGCCGGTGGTCGACGTGCATCTGTCTGCCCAGCGCACACCGACGCCGCCGCCCACTGGCGATGAACGCCCGGCCTGGGCGGCCGAGCCGTTCGAATGCCTGTTGTTCGACGTCGCCGGTCTGACCCTCGCGGTGCCACTGGTGTGCCTGGGTTCGATTTACCCGTTGGCCGGCCATGACTTGACGCCGCTGTTCGGTCAGCCGGACTGGTTCCTCGGGATCCTGCCGAGCCAGGCCGGCAACCTGAAGGTGCTCGACACGGCGCGCTGGATCATGCCGGACCGGTACCGCGACGATTTCCGTCAGGGCCTGCAATACGTTATTTCGGTTCAGGGCTATGAATGGGGGCTGGCGGTGCATCAGGTCAGCCGCTCGTTGCGCCTGGACCCCAATGAAATCAAATGGCGCACCCATCGTGGTCAGCGACCCTGGCTTGCCGGGACGGTGATCGAGCACATGTGTGCGCTGCTGGACGTTTCCGAGCTGGCCGAGCTGATTGCCAGTGGCGCGGTCAAGCAGATGAAGACGCATCAATAAAACATCATCAGATCAACACAGGCCGGCGTACGAAACGTCGACCGCACGGCACAACACGCAAGGGGTTAGGGGTATGAAGAAGTCGTCAGCACAGGGTTCCGAAGATCCGATTCTGCAATGGGTCACCTTCCGCCTGGACAACGAGTCGTATGGCATCAACGTGATGCAGGTTCAGGAAGTGCTGCGCTACACCGAGATCGCTCCGGTCCCGGGCGCGCCAAGCTACGTGCTGGGGATCATCAACCTGCGCGGTAACGTCGTCACTGTCATCGACACCCGTCAGCGCTTTGGTCTGCCGCCGGTTGAAGTCAGCGACAACACGCGTATCGTGATCATCGAGGCCGACAAGCAAGTTGTCGGGATCCTGGTCGATAGCGTGGCTGAAGTGGTTTACCTGCGTCAGTCGGAAGTCGAAACCGCGCCGAACGTGGGCAACGACGAATCCGCCAAGTTCATCCAGGGCGTCTGCAACAAGAACGGCGAACTGCTGATCCTTGTGGAACTGGACAAAATGATGTCCGAGGAAGAGTGGTCCGAGCTGGAGAACATCTGATTGATTCTCGATGTGGCGGTTATTTTTCTGGCGGTGTTGTGGGTCGTGAGCGTCGTGATGTTTATGGCCCACACCAAGCGCCTGCGCACCCTGGCCACGCAGCAGCTGGAGGCGGATTCGCTGCGTGACCAGCGCATCCGCGAGCTGGCCCGGCGCCTGGAAAATTACCAGAGCGGAACGGTGAGAATGGGCGAGGAACTGCACGAGTTGCGTTCCATCATCGCGCTGTTGCCGGACAAGATCACTGCCCTCGAGCAGCGCGATCCCTCGACCCTGTCCTTCGCCCAGGCCGCCCGCCTGGTCGGCATGGGCGCCAGCATCGACGAACTCACCCAGTCCTGCGGCCTGACCCAGGCTGAAGCGCAGTTGATGACCAAGGTGCATGGGCATAATCGGTAGGTGAGGGGGCTGTCGTCGCTGCTTCGCGTGCACGCTCAATCTCACCACCATGACGACACCGCGGAATTATCTGCCGATACATGAACTGTAGGAGTGAGCTTGCTCACGAACAGGGTCTTTCAACCGCTGCATTTTTAGCGGATATACCGGCCTCTTCGTGAGCAAGGTGGAGCGCCACCCCGGTCACTCCCACAGGTCTTGCGCCAACCGGGAATCTCGAGCCGAATCACCCTCCCTTGGGAGTCGAGCTTGCTCGCGAAGGCGTACTTTCAGTCCCCGAGAAAGCGGCTGAATGTCCCGGCCTCTTCGAGAGCAAGGTGGAGCGCCACCCCGGTCACTCCCACAGGTTTTGCAACAACCGGCGATTTTGAGTCAGCCCACCGTCATGTGGGAGCGAGCTTGCTCGCGAAGACTTACTTTCAGCACCAGAGAACGTGGCTGAATGTCCCGGCCTCTTCGTGAGCAAGCTCACTCCCACAGGTCTTGCAACAACCGGCGATTTTGAGTCAGCCCACCGTCATGTGGGAGTCGAGCTTGCTCGCGAATTGGACTTTTCAACCGCTGCATTTTTAGCGGATGTACCGGCCTCTTCGTGAGCAATCTCACTCCCACAGGGGCAGTGTTGGCCGAGCGACCGCGTGGCGTCAGCCGCGGGCGGGCCTCCACTCAACGCGGCGTGATATCCCGCTCCACCGGCCCGGCATTCGGGTCGAACCCCACCGGGAATTTGCCTTTCAGGTGCCAGGCAAACGCGATGATTTCGGCGATGGTCAGGTACAGCTCCTGGGGGATGCTGTCGCCCAGTTCCAGGCGGGCGAGCATTTTTACCAGTTCGGCGTTTTCGTAGATCGGCACCTTGTACTCCCGGGCGATCGCCAGAATGGCTTCCGCCAGGCTGTCATCGCCCTTGGCCGTCAGCGTCGGGGCCTGGTGTCCGTCGTAACTCAGGGCAATGGCCTGACGCGGTGTCTGCTCGGGTTTGCTCATCAGGCGTTCTCGTCGATCCAGCGTTGTTCGAGCACGGTCCGTGGCCCTTGGGGCGGCACGCCACGGTTGCATTCCAGTTCCTTGACGTTCAGACCGCACGCCACTAACCGCGCACGCAGATTATCCAGCTCGCTGGAAATCAACTCGGCGCTGCCTTCGCGTTCGGCCCATAACTGGCTGGCGATGCTGCCGGCAATCAGTTGCGCCTGCACCTGCAACGGGCCGAGGGGCTCCAGATCAAACGCCAGCTCCACCCGCCACAGCTTTTCTCGCTCCTTGGCTTCCTGCACTGGCGTGTCGGAATGCTCGTCGCGCTCAGGCGTTTCCTCGCGCTGAACCTTGACTTGCAACGGCACGATGTCGTGGGCGTTGCGCATCGGAATCTCCAGCTGCCACGTGGTCACCTGGGTGCCGTCGGCATTGGTGCGGGTCTGCTCCAGGCCGCCCAGTTGATGGCTCTGCAGGCGCGAAATCGCCCCTGCCGCCAGCTTCAACAGCATCTCCAGGTCGTCCTTGCTCTCCGGATGGCCGAGGGTGCGCGGTGGTAATGGGAAGTTGATCGTATCGCTCGGCGGCGCCACCAGCCCCAGGGTGCCGAAAGCGCTGCGCAACACGCTGGGCATGGCCCGCGCCAAGGTATTGCCGGCGGCAGCAGCGTCATAACTGACGTTGCCCGGCAGCCCCGGCAGGAGTTGTGTGACCAGCCGCAGCAGATTGGCTTTCAAGTCCGGCACCAGCGTCGGGTTCTGCCCGGCGAGCAAGCGTGACTCCATGAACAGCCCGCTGGCATTCAGCGCCTGGGCGACGCCCTTGGCGGTACTCATCTGCGGGATATCCGGGAGGTCAGCCAACAGTTGCGCGATGCTGGCCCGCAGCGCCGGCGACAGGTTGTCGCCATCGGCAGCCGGCGGCGGCATGTTTTGCAGGGCGGTGATCAAACCCTGCAGCGAGCCCTGCCGGCTTTGCTGGGTCGACAGCTGCTGCGCCAGGGCCAGTTCGTCCAGACGATTGGGCAGGGCGACGAAATTCAGCGCCTGGCTGTTCTGCACCTGGGCACTGAGCAGACTGCCGACCCGCAACGGCTGCGGACTGTCGACGGTCAGGCTGGTGCCGGCCAGGGCTGTGTTAAGGAGCATGACGATGGAACGGTAATTGGCTGGCTGCGCGCTGGCTGAGGGTTGCCCGAGGGATTGCCCCGCCAACTGCGCGACATTCTGCGCCGCGACTTGCGTGGTCAGCACTTTGCCTTGCAGCAGCGTGCCAGCGGGCAGTTGCCGCGTGTCGATGCTGGTGAGGCTGTTGGTGACGGCTTTCTGCAGGTCCTGCACGCTGATGGTCAGGGTGTCTGCTGAACCCTGGGCGACGTTGACGCTGGTGCCGGGCGTCAGCGGCAGCGAACTGCTGACGGGGAGGGTGGTTTGCCGGCCGTTGTCCATGGTCAGTTTGAGCAACAGCTGAAAGTCCTGCCCCAGTTGCTTGAGGCTCACCACTTCAGCGCTGGCCACCTGACCCGAGGTCAACAGCCCTTCGCGCGGCTCCATCAGCTTGAGCACTTCGCCCGCCGGTACGCCTGCGCGCAGCAAGGCCGTGGCCGCTGCTACTGGAGAAAGATTGGGTATATCGCCTGTCATCAGATCCCGACTCGGTAAATTTGCGCTCTGAGTGGCGGGGCCGGGTATGTATAATCCGGCACCGACTGCGTCGGCGGTCCACCGTTAAGCTGCATCAGTATAACGGCCGTCATGATCCCGACTTGAACCGCCGTGCCGCTGCCACCGAAAAGAAGGTCCCCATGCCGATCCCCGTTCTTGAAGCCGTGGCGCTGACTTGCGAGCGTGACTGGCGCCTGCTGTTCGAGCATCTCGAATTGCGGCTGAGCGCGGGCGACATGGTGCAGATCAGCGGCCCCAACGGCAGCGGCAAGACCAGCCTGCTGCGCCTGTTGTGCGGGCTGATGCAGCCCACCGCCGGCAGCGTGCTGCTGGACGGCAAACCCCTCGCCAGTCAACGCGCCGAACTGACCCGCCACCTGCTGTGGATCGGCCACGCTGCCGGCATCAAAGATTTACTCACCCCCCTGGAAAACCTCGCCTGGCTCTGTGCGCTGCACACGCCCGTGGAAACCGCCGATATCTGGCGCGCCCTCGAAGCGGTCGGCCTGCGCGGCTTTGAAGACGTGCCGTGTCACACGTTGTCGGCGGGCCAGCGTCGCCGCGTCGCGCTGGCCCGTCTGTACCTGCCCGGCCCCGGCCTGTGGATGCTCGACGAGCCATTCACCGCACTGGACAAACAGGGCGTCGCGCAACTCGAAGCGCACCTGGCGGCCCATTGTGAAAACGGCGGCGCCGTGGTGCTGACCACCCACCACACGCTGAGCCGCACACCCGCGGGCTATCGCGATCTGGACCTGGGGCAGTGGGCGGCATGAGTCAGGTGTTTACCCTGCTGATCGCCCGGGAAGCGCGCCTGCTGTTTCGGCGCCCGGCCGAACTGCTCAACCCGCTGGTGTTCTTCGCCATCGTCATCGCGCTGTTTCCCCTGGCCGTCGGCCCTGACACGCAACTGCTGCAGCGCCTGTCGCCAGGGTTGGTGTGGGTGGCGGCGCTGTTGTCCGTGCTGCTGTCGCTGGACGGCCTGTTCCGCAGCGATTTCGAAGACGGCTCCCTCGAACAGTGGGTGCTGTCGTCGCAGCCGCTGGCGCTGCTGGTGCTGGCGAAAGTGCTGGCGCACTGGGCGTTTTCCGGGCTGGCGCTGGTGTTGCTGTCCCCGCTGCTGGCGCTGATGCTGGGCCTGCCCACTGCGTGTTTGCCGGTGTTGCTGCTGTCGCTGCTGCTGGGCACGCCGGTGCTGAGCCTGCTCGGCGCGGTGGGTGCGGCGCTGACCGTAGGGCTCAAGCGCGGCGGTTTGCTGCTGGCGTTGTTGATTCTGCCGCTGTACATCCCGGTGCTGATTCTCGGTAGCGGCGCCCTGCAGGCTGCACTTGAGGGCATGCCCGCGACCGGTTATCTGCTTTGGCTTGGCAGCCTGACCGCACTGGCGGTAACCCTGACGCCCTTTGCAATTGCCGCTGGTTTGAAGATCAGCGTTGGCGAATAATCGCACCCTGACCGAGCGGACAGTTTTTCCGTCGGCAGGTCCTGGACGCTTCAGCCATAAGAAGCGCCTTGCCCTGATAGCGACTCTTGCCGAGACGCACTGTGATAACAAGCAGCGTATTAAAAAGCACCGTATTAAAAAGCACCGTGATGAAAAGGCAGCGTGATGAACACAAGCGCCAAGGCTAAAGGCGGCATGAGTTGGGCCTGGTTCCACAAACTCGGTTCGCCCAAGTGGTTTTACGGCATCAGCGGCCGTCTGCTGCCGTGGCTGAGCATCGCTGCGGCCCTGTTGATCGGCATCGGCGTGGTCTGGGGCCTGGCGTTCGCGCCGCCCGACTACCAGCAAGGCAACAGCTTTCGCATCATTTATATCCACGTGCCAGCGGCGATGCTGGCTCAGTCCTGCTACGTGATGATGGCCGTGTGCGGCGTGGTCGGGCTGGTCTGGAAGATGAAGATGGCCGATGTCGCCCTGCAATGTGCGGCGCCCATCGGTGCGTGGATGACCGCCCTGGCGCTGGTCACCGGCGCGATCTGGGGCAAGCCGACGTGGGGCTCGTGGTGGGTCTGGGATGCGCGGCTGACGTCGATGCTGATTTTGCTGTTTCTGTATTTCGGCCTGATCGCGCTGGGCAACGCCATCACCAACCGCGACAGCGCCGCCAGGGCCTGCGCCGTGCTGGCCATCGTCGGCGTGATCAACATCCCGATCATCAAGTATTCGGTGGAGTGGTGGAGCACCCTGCACCAGGGCGCGACCTTCAGCCTGACGGAAAAGCCCGCCATGCCCGCTGAAATGTGGCTGCCGCTGCTGTTCACCGTGCTCGGGTTTTACTGCTTCTTCGGCGCGGTGCTGCTCATGCGTATGCGCCTGGAAGTGCTCAAGCGCGAGGCCAGGGCCGGTTGGGTCAAGGAGGTATTGATGAAGCACCTTGGCCACCCAGCGCCTCCGAGAAACGGAGCCGAGCGATGAGCTTCGAGTCTTTCAGCGAGTTTCTCGCCATGGGCAAACACGGGCTGTATGTCTGGTCGGCCTATGGCATCTGTTTCACCGTGCTGGCGATCAACGTCCTGGCACCGGTTGTCGCGCGTCGGCGTTACCTGCAACAAGAGGCGCGTCGTCTGCGCCGGGAGAGCATCACGTGAATCCGCTGCGAAAAAAGCGCCTGTTGATCATCGTGGCGATCCTCGCCGGGGTCGGCATCGCGGTCAGCCTTGCACTCAGCGCGCTGAAGGAAAACATCAACCTGTTCTACACCCCGACCCAGATCGCCAGCGGCGAAGCGCCCCGTGACACACGGATTCGCGCCGGTGGCATGGTCGTCCAGGGCTCGCTGCAGCGCTCGTCGGATTCGCTGGATGTCACCTTTGCCGTCACCGATTTCAACAAGTCGGTGCCCATCACCTATCGCGGCATCCTGCCGGACCTGTTCCGCGAAGGTCAGGGCATCGTCGCCCTCGGCAAGCTCAATGGCGACGGCGTGGTCGTTGCCGATGAAGTGCTGGCCAAACACGACGAAAAATACATGCCGCCGGAAGTCGCGAAAGCGCTGAAAGACAGCGGCCAGCCCGCGCCCGCCGCCGCGCCCGCCGCTCTCCCGGACAAACAGGGGTAAACGATGATTCCCGAACTCGGCCATCTGGCCATGATTTTGGCCCTGTGCTTCGCCCTCGTGCAGGCCATCGTGCCGCTGCTGGGCGCCTGGCGCGGCGACCGTCTGTGGATGAGCCTCGCCCAGCCCGCCGCCTGGGGGCAGTTTGCGTTTCTGGTGTTTGCCTTCGGCTGCCTGACCCATTCGTTCATGGTCGACGACTTTTCCGTGGCCTATGTTGCCGAAAACTCCAACAGCGCGTTGCCCTGGTACTACAAATTCAGCGCCGTCTGGGGCGCACACGAAGGGTCGTTGCTGCTCTGGGCGCTGATCCTCGGCGGCTGGACCTTCGCCGTGTCGATCTTTTCCCGGCAGTTGCCTCAGGTCATGCTCGCCCGCGTGTTGGCGGTGATGGGCATGATCAGCGTCGGCTTTCTGTTGTTTCTGATCCTCACCTCCAACCCGTTCAGCCGCATCCTGCCGCAGATCCCCCAGGACGGGCGCGACCTCAACCCGCTGCTGCAGGACATCGGCCTGATCGTCCACCCGCCGATGCTGTACATGGGTTACGTTGGTTTTTCCGTAGCATTCGCCTTTGCCATCGCCGCCTTGCTCGGCGGTCGCCTTGATGCGGCGTGGGCGCGCTGGTCGCGGCCGTGGACCATCGTGGCGTGGGCCTTCCTTGGCATCGGTATAACCCTCGGTTCGTGGTGGGCCTATTACGAGCTCGGCTGGGGCGGCTGGTGGTTCTGGGACCCGGTGGAAAACGCCTCATTCATGCCGTGGCTGGTGGGCACGGCGCTGATCCACTCCCTCGCGGTCACCGAGAAGCGCGGCGTGTTCAAGAGCTGGACCGTGCTGCTGGCCATCGCGGCGTTTTCACTGAGCCTGCTCGGCACCTTCCTCGTGCGCTCGGGTGTGCTGACGTCGGTGCATGCCTTCGCTTCCGACCCGGCCCGTGGCGTGTTCATCCTGATCTTCCTGCTGATGGTGGTCGGCGGCTCGCTGACCCTGTTCGCCATCCGCGCGCCGGTGGTGAAAAGCCACGTCGGCTTCGGCCTGTGGTCGCGGGAAACCTTGCTGCTGGGCAACAACCTGGTGCTGGTGGTGGCGGCGTCGATGATTCTGCTCGGCACGCTGTACCCGCTGGTGCTGGATGCGTTGAGCGGGGCGAAGATGTCCGTCGGCCCGCCGTATTTCAATGCGTTGTTCGTGCCGCTGATGGGCTTGCTCATGGCAGTCATGGCCGTGGGCGTGCTGGTGCGCTGGAAGGACACGCCGGTCAAGTGGCTGCTGAGCATGCTCGCGCCGGTATTGGTCGGCAGCGCGGTGCTGGCAGTGATCGCCGGTTTTGCCATGGCCGACTTCCACTGGGCGGTGCTTGCCACCTGCCTGCTCGCGGCCTGGGTGTTGCTGGCCGGCGTGCGCGACCTGTTCGACAAGACGCGGCACAAAGGTCTGCTCAAAGGGATGCGCTCGCTGACCCGCAGTTACTGGGGCATGCAAGTGGCGCACCTCGGCATCGCGGTGCTGGCGCTGGGCGTTGTGCTGTCCAGCCAGAACAGCGCCGAACGTGACCTGCGCATGGCACCCGGAGAATCGGTGGAGTTGGGCGGCTATATGTTCGTGTTCGAGGGTGCCCAGCATTACCAAGGCCCGAATTTCACCTCCGACCGCGGCACCCTTCGCGTGCTGGAGGACGGCCAGGAAATCACTGTGCTGCACCCGGAAAAACGCCTGTACACCGTGCAGCGTTCGATGATGACCGAGGCCGGCATCGACGCCGGTTTCACCCGCGATCTGTACGTGGCGCTGGGCGAACCGCTGGAAAACGGCGCGTGGGCGGTGCGCGTGCACGTCAAGCCGTTCGTGCGCTGGATCTGGTTTGGTGGACTGATCACCGCACTGGGCGGGTTGCTGGCGGCGCTGGACAAACGTTATCGGGTCAAAGTCCGCGCGAAAGTGCGTGACGCGCTGGGCATGACGGGAGCGGCAGTATGAAGCGCTGGATGTTGCTGATCCCGCTACTGCTGTTTCTCGGCATGGCGGGGTTGTTGTACCGAGGCTTGTATCTGGATCCGTCGGAATTGCCGTCGGCGCTGATCGGCAAGCCATTCCCTGAATTCAGCTTGCCTGCAGTGCAGGACGGCAAGCCGCTGACCCGCGCCGACCTGCTGGGCAAACCGGCGCTGGTCAATGTCTGGGGCACCTGGTGCGTGGCCTGCCGCGACGAGCACCCGGTGCTGACAAAACTCGCGCAGCAGGGCGTGGTGATTTACGGCGTGAACTACAAGGATGTGAATGCCGATGCGCAGAAGTGGCTCAAGGATTTTCACGATCCGTATCAGTTGAACATCAATGATGAGGCGGGCAGCCTGGGTTTGAACCTGGGTGTGTACGGCGCGCCGGAGACCTTTTTGATCGATGCCAAGGGCGTCATTCGCTACAAGCATGTGGGCGTGATTGACGAGACCGTGTGGCGCGAGAAGCTGGCGGGCCAGTATCAGGGGTTGGTTGATGAGGGTAAGCAATGACCTTGCTTGATGACAAGGCTGTTATGCCAGACTCCATGTCCCCCGACGATGACGTCCATGTGGGAGCCGAGCTTGCTCGCGAATGCGTAGGTTCAGGCGCAGGAGATGTAGCGGCTTTAAGGGCCTCTTCGCGAGCAAGCTCGCTCCCACAGGGTTTGCGCGGTGTGCCTGCTGATGGCGATGTCGCTTTTGTGGGAGCGACCGGGGTGGCGATCCACCTTGCTCGCGAAGGCGTAAGTTCAGCCCATGGAGATGTGTCGAATGTTAGGACCTCTTCGCGAGCAAGCTCGCTCCCACAGGGGATTGGGGGTGTGTCTGCTGGCTTGCTGCTGAAGGGAGTGCGGCGGCTGGCGGCTGCGGTATTGGCATTGAGTTTTGCCGGAGTGGCCCAGGCGGCGATTGATGCTTACACCTTCAAGGACGACGCCAAGCGTGCCCGTTACACCGAGCTGACCCGCGAGCTGCGCTGCCCGAAATGCCAGAATCAGGACATCGCTGATTCCAACGCCCCCATCGCCGCCGACCTGCGCAAAGAGATCTACCGCATGCTCGGCGAAGGCCAGAGCAATCAGCAGATCATCGATTTCATGGTCGATCGTTACGGCGAGTTCGTGCGCTACAAACCCGAGCTCAATGCCCACACCTGGCTGCTCTGGTTTGGTCCGGCCGGGCTGCTGTTGGGCGGCGCGGTGTTGATTGGTGTGATTGTCGTGCGCCGGCGCCGCTCAGGCCGCGAAAACGCCGACGTGCTTTCCGACGAGGAGCGTCAGCGCCTCGCCCACTTGCTGGATAAGAACCGCGAATGATCGATTTCTGGATGGCCGCCGGCCTGTTGTTGCTGGTGGCCCTGAGTTTCCTGCTGATCCCGGTGGTGCGCGGCCGTCGCGCACAGACTGAGGAAGATCGCACCGCCCTCAACGTCGCCTTGTATCAGGAGCGCATCGCCGAGCTGCAAACGCAGCAGGAGGAGGGCGTGCTCTCGTCGGCGCAACTGGACGGCGGTCGGGCCGAGGCCGCGCGCGAATTGCTTGCGGACACTGAAGGCGTGGGCGCCGAGCGCGTATCGCGGCTTGGCAAGCCGCTGCCGTTACTGGCGGCGATTCTAGTCCCGGTCTTGGCGTTGGGGCTGTATCTGCATTTCGGCGCGTCGGACAAAGTCGAGCTGACCCGGGAGTTCTCCCAGCCGCCGGGTTCACTGGCGCAGATGACCGAGCGGCTGGAGCGCGCGGTCAAGGCGCAACCGGATTCCGCCGAGAGCGCGTACTTCCTGGCGCGCACCTACATGGCCCAGGATCGCCCGGCCGATGCCGCCCGGATGTTCGAGCGCGCGGCCAAGCTGGCCGGGCGTCAGCCCCAGCTGCTGGGTCAGTGGGCCCAGGCGCTGTATTTCGCTGGCAACAAAACCTGGACGCCGCAGATTCAAGGGATCGCCGAAGAAGCGTTGAAGCTCGACCCCAGGGAAGTCACCAGCCTGGGCCTGATGGGCATCAACGCCTTCGAGAGCCAGCGGTTCGATCGGGCGGTGAGTTACTGGACGCGCTTGCTGGCGGTTTTGCCGCCGGACGATCCGTCCCGTGGGGCGCTGGAAGGCGGGATCAAGCGGGCCAGCGACAAGGTTGTGCAAAGCGGGGGCACGCTTGAAAACACCCAGCCGGTGGCGGTGCAGGGCGCCCGTCTGAAGGTGCGCGTCACGCTGTCGGAAGCGTTGAAAGCCAAGGTTCAGCCGGGCGACACGGTGTTTGTGTTTGCCCGCGCGGTGTCAGGCCCGCCGGCGCCGCTGGCGGTCAAGCGCGTGACCGTGGCCGACTTGCCGGTGGAGGTCGAGCTGACCGACGCCGACGCGATGATGCCGCAGCTGAAACTGTCGAACTTCGCCGAAGTCCAACTGGTGGGCCGGGTGTCCCGCGCCGGTCAGCCCACGGCGGGGGAATGGATCGGTCGCAGCCAGCCGTTGCCGAGCAACGTGACGGCGCTGCAGGCCCTGACCATCGACAGCCCCGATCAGTAACCCCGTTCACGCAGCGAGTAGAGAGCCCTTATGTATCGCGTCGCCCGTTTTGCCTTGTTGAGTCTGGTGGTGGGATTGACCGCAGCCTGTGCGGTGCAGCATCCGGGGCCACAGAGTTCCGAGCCGATCCCGACCATCCCCGGCCCGTCGCCGACGCCGCAGCCCGGCACCCCGCGGACTGCGCCAGCGACGCCGCCGTCCACGCCGATCCCGGCGCCGGGCCCGAAAACCTCTTCGCACTTCGCCCCGCCGCCGGGTGGCAACAGTCACTGGGATGCGCGCCTGGGTGTGCATGTGCTGGATAACGTGCCGAATACGTTTTATCGCCAGCGTACGTATTACCGCTGGAACAATGGCTGGACGTGGTCGACTTCGCCAAGCGGGCCTTGGCAGGAGACCGATGCCAGTGGCGTGCCGCCGGGGTTGAGCAAGCAATTCGGGAATTGAATTAGGCGGGGGGCCTAGTACGCCAAGATCAAGATCAAGATCAAGATCAGGATCAAGGGCGTCTGCCTGGGGGCAGACCGTTTCGCCTTCGGCGAGTTACTTGGAAAAGCACCCCAAGTAACCAAGGGTGCTTGCTCCTGGTTGGGTTCCTCCTTTGTCGGAATACCCTCACTCCGACGACGCTCCGTGGGCCCGCGCCGAACGGACATCCATGTCCTAGCGGCGCTCTCGCCGCATCCATGCGGCTCGGCCCACTCCGCGTCGTCTGCGTTCGGCCTGCACCCAAGTCGCGATTGGCGGTGTTTGAACCTTCTCTGTATGAGATCAAAAGCAAAAGCTTCCCGGCTGAAGCCGGTCCTACAGTCAGAGCCGATGCCACTGACTGCACGCGCTGCTTTTTGTGGGACCGGCTTTAGCCGGGAAGAGGCCAGTTCAGGCGCTGGCGATTTCAGGATCTTCGCTGATCGTGCCCACGCTCCGCGTGGGCATGCATACGTGACGCTCCGCGTCACCCGACACCGGTTCCACTGAATGCACTCGATGTTTTTGTAGGACTGGCTTTAGCCGGGAAGAGGCCAGTTCAGGCGCTGGCGATTTCAGGATCTTCGCTGATCGTGCCCACGCTCCGCGTGGGTA
>NZ_JBWKVD010000017.1:0-108207 GCF_059421525.1 Pseudomonas sp. GW821-FHT02H06 | reverse complement strand
GGTATGCATACCGTGATGCTCCGCGTCACCCGACACCGGCTCCACTGAATGCACTCGATGTTTTTGTAGGACTGGCTTTAGCCGGGAAGGGGCGAGTCCGGGCAACACATATTTTGGACTGAATTGAGCGACTGATTTATTTACGACGCCTCACTGTAAATTCGTCAGTCCCCGAGCTCCCGCGTCACTCTCCCACTCACAACTGCTCTTCATTCCTGAGCCGCATGGCTTTCGCCCGTTTTTCCAAAACAACGTAAACCACCAGCGCAATCATCAGCGGGATGAGGAAGTAGATCACCCGATAGCCAATCAGCGCAGCCAGCAGTTGGCCTTTGCTGAATTGGTGTTGCATGAGGGTGATGAAGACGGTTTCGAGCACGCCGAGGCCGGCAGGGATGTGGGCGATGACGCCGGCGATGCTGCTGATGAGCAGGATCCCGAGCACAGCCGGGTAGAAGGCTTTTTCCGGCAGCAGCACGTAGATCAGCAGCGCCATCAGTCCCCAGTTCAATGCGCCCAGCAAGGCCTGGCGCATGGCCTGATTCAGCGATGGCAGCACAAACTGTTGCTTGCGGATGGTCCAGGTGCGTTTCTTGGAGAAGCGGCAGGCCAGGAAGTACGCCAGGCAGACGGCCAGCAGGACGAAGCCGATCAGTTGCAGCGTGGTGTCGCCGATCTTCCAGCCTTCGGGCAGGTCAACGAAATCACCCGCGAATACAAACCCGGCCAGCAGCATGTAGCCCAGCCAGTTGGTGATCAGGCTCAGGCTGAGGATGCGGGTGATGGTCGGCACGTCCAGGCCGAGCCGCGAATACAGGCGATAGCGAAGCGCGATGCCGCCGACCCATGAACTCAGGTTCAGGTTGAAGGCGTAGCACACGAAGGTCACGGGGATGATCTGTTTGACCGCCAATTTGTGTTCGGTGTAGCGCCGGGCCAGGACGTCGAAGCAGCAATACGTCAGATAACTGCCCGCAGCGATGACGAAGCCCAGCGCCAGGGTGCTGAGCTTGTAGGACTCCAGCGCGTGCATCACCTCGTTCCAGTCGAGGTTTTTCATCAGTGTGAACAACAACACAGGCACGGCGATGAAGAAGAACAGCGTGAAGGCGCGCTTGGCCCACGTCAGCCACGGACGATTCTTGCCCGTGTCGGCCGGTTTCTGCTCGTGTGTGGAAGCTTGGGAGACGCCGGTCATAGGGATTTCTCCTGATCGGCCGGTACTTCATTTTTAAGCGCAGCGGCTTCCGGCAGGGTTTCCGGCGCGCGCAGGGGTTTCAGGCGTGGGCCGTGCACCGGAAACAGGCCGGCAATCGCCGGGAAGTGCCGCAGGAAGTGGAAGCTCAGGAAGATCATCGGCGCGCGCCACCACTGCCCTTTCGCCAGGCCCTTGAGGTTGACTTGTTTGCTGTGGGCCACGGCCAGGTCGCGCAGGTGTTCGTGCAAGCGCTGGTTCAAGGCGTGGTCGCGGATGAACAGATTGGCTTCCAGATTTAGCGCCAGGCTCAGCGGGTCGAGGTTGCTGGAACCGACGGTTGACCACTCGTGGTCGATCAAGGCGACTTTGCCGTGCAGCGCCCGTTGTTTGTATTCATGGATGACCACGCCCTCACGCAGCAGCCAGGTGTAGGTCAGGCGCGAGCACACGCGCACGAAGGGCATGTCCGGTTGGCCCTGAAGAATCAGCGTGACTTTTACCCCGCGTCGGGCGGCGTTGCGCAGTTCACGCAAGAACCGGTAGCTGGGGAAGAAGTAGGCGTTGGCAATGGTGATGCGCTGAGTCGCGTTGCGCATCGCTAGCAGGTATTGCTCTTCGATGTCGGTGGTGTGATGGCGGTTGTCGCGTTCGGCAAGGAGCATGCGAGCGCTGCCAGCCTGACGCGTCACCGGCTTGAGCGGCGTAAAGGTTTTGCGCACGGCCGGGCCGAGCATGCTCAGCGTCGAGCGATAGATGTCGGCAACAATCGGCCCGCGCACCAGCACGGCGTAGTCCTGCTTGGCAGTGATGCCGGTGTCGGCCATGTGGTCGACGCTGTAGTTGATCCCGCCCATGAACGACGTCTCGCCGTCGATCACCACCACTTTGCGGTGCAGGCGCCGAAACAGGTTGGTGCGCATGCCCATCAGTTTCGGGCGCGGGTCGAACAGCTGAATCTGCACGCCGGCTTCGATCATCTTGCTGACGAAGGCCGTGCTCAGGTCACTGGTGCCGTAGTCGTCCACCGTGATGACCACGCGCACGCCACGGCTGGCGGCAGCAATCACCGCCTGCTGCAAGCCCTCGCCCACCCGGTCTTCGAAAATGATGAACGTCTCGATCAGCACCTCTTCGCGCGCCGCACGAATGGCGTCGAAGACTCGGGCGAAAAAGTCTTCGCCATTGATCAACAACTCTACTGAGTTGCCGTCGCGCCAAAGGCCGCACATGGCGCCCATCGCTCTCATACCCCTCATAGCGTTACCTCCACCGCCAAAGGCGCATGATCGGAAAGGTGCGACCAGGGGCGATTGGACATCACCCTGGGCGACCGGATGTGCGCGTTGCGCACGTAAATGCGGTCCAGCCGCAGCAACGGAAAGCGCGCCGGAAAGCTTTTCGCCGGCGCACCAAAGGATTCAACAAAGACCTCGCGCAGCCCGGCAGGATTCAACACGTCATCGGCCTTCTGCCGCCAATCATTAAAATCCCCGGCGACGATCACCGGCGCATCGGCTGGCAGACGCCCCACCAGATCGGCGATCAACTTCAGCTGCTGCTGGCGATGGACCTCTTTCAGGCCCAGGTGCACGCACACCGCGTGCAGCTCGCCAAAATGCGGCACGTCCAGCACGCAATGCAGCAGGCCGCGCTCTTCGGTGCCGTGGATCGAAATATCGAGGTTGTCGTGACGGAGGATCGGGTACTTGGACAGCAACGCGTTACCGTGATGGCCGTGGGGATACACGGCATTGCGGCCGTAGGCGAAATCCTTCCACATGCTGTCGGCGAGGAATTCGTACTGCGAGGTGGTCGGCCAGTTCTTCACGTTCTGCGCATGGTCCTGATGCTCGCCGTGGACTTCCTGCAGGAAGACGATATCGGCGGACACCGAGCGCACTGCGTCGCGCAGCTCCGGGAGGATGAAGCGTTTGTTGAGGAAACCGAAGCCCATGTGCATGTTCATCGTCAGCACGTTAAGGGTGACCGAGGCCGACGCGCTTTGTCGTCGGCCGTTGAGGTCTTCGGGGATCAGGGCACTGGTCACAACGTGGCTCCATGCAAATCGCCTGGCGCAACTTCCAGGTTTTCAGTGAGTTTGAAACGCTCAAGCAACCGGCGCGCGTCGTAAGGGGCGCGGACCTTGATGTCATTGTCGAAATAGCAAAAAACGTCGCGGGACTTCCGCGCGCGCAGGGCTCTGTCCACGATCAGTTGAGCATCCTTGGGCTGCGCGCCCCGTTGCCAGGCATCGATGCGGTCGCCCCAGTGCCTGATCGCCTCGTCGGAATAGCCGCTGGCGTAGAGTTCCTTGTCGCCGTGCAGGCGCACGTAGACGAAATCGGTGGCAAGGTCTTCCACATGGGGCCACTTGCCGGCGGTGTCCGCCACCACCAGCGCCACCTTGTATTTGCGCAACAGCGCGACGAACTCAGGCACCAGAAAGCTTTCATGGCGAATTTCAACGGCGTGACGCAGCTTCAGGCGTGCCGGGATGTCCAGATAACCCGGCTGCTGCAAGCGCTCAGCGCATTTGCTGGCGCAGGCCTTGGCGGCTTTACCGTCGTGGGGCAGCAGCTTCAGAAAATGCTCGAACCGATCGGCGTCGAATTTGAAGTTGGGCGCGAACTGCCAGAGGATCGGTCCCAGTTTTTCCTTGAGCTGGAAAACACCGGAGGCGAAGAAATTGGCGACGGGTTCGTCGATCTCTTTGAGGCGGCGGACATGGGTGATATAGCGCGGGCCCTTGACGCTGAAGACAAATCCCTTTGGCGTGTCGTCGTACCAGCGCGCGTACAGCTCAGGCGATTGCAGCGAATAGAACGAGCCATTGATTTCGATGCTGTTCACGGCTCTGGAGGCGAATTTCAACTCGTTTTTCTGCGTCAGGCCGTCGGGATAAAAATCCCCGCGCCATGGCGTGTAACGCCAGCCTGAAATGCCGATACGAATGTCGCCCATGCCTGTGCTCTCTGATGTCCTGCCGCGGCACCTGCCCCGACACTGGTGAACTAGAGATAAGAAGCTTGAGACCGTGGCAGGTTCCCTGGCTTTTTGCCGGCGTTGCGGCGCAATTTGCCGCAGGCTGCGCCACCCCCTGCCCTCAGGACTCGGCCGAGGCCCTTTTGATCTTTTCTCGCGCGCCGCAGATATTCATCTGGCACCAGCGGCGGCGACCATTTTTTGAGGTATCGAGAAACAGCCAGTCGCAGTCCGGCGTGGCGCAGGCCTTGAGCCGGGCCATATCGCCGGAGGTGAGCAACGTCGCCGCCTGAACCGCGAGACGACCGATAAACCCGGCCGTCATCGAGCTCAGGTCTTCACCGACACGCCAGCGCCAGATCACACCCGCCGGGGTCAACACCAGCAGGCGCTGGTCGGCAGTGTCGGCCAGCGCCTGATTCAACCCATGAAGGCTGGCAGGGTCGGTGTCATGGTCCAGCGCTATGGGCAGCAACAGCCGATACAGCGCTTCGCGAAAATCGATCAACTGTTGAAACGCCGTGAGCGTGTGCCAGGAAGAACGCCCCACCACGGCCATACAGTGCTGATGCTCTTCAGCATCGATAATCCCGGCATGGAAGAACCAGTGGACGATGTCCTCCAGGTTGCTCAGTTTGTCGACAACCTCCCGCAACCCCGTGCCCGGGCGGCGGCCGTCACAGGTATTGAGGTAATCCAGCACAGCCGCCCCGCCGACGAGGCGGATGGCATTGATCTTCAGTTGTCCGATAGACATGGCATGCCCTCAGTGTGCAGCGACGAGGGAATGATGACAGAGAAGTGAGGGGTTGCTTAGGTTTCGGACGGTTGTGGGGTGGGTCGCCGCCACTGGCCTCACCCTCCTTATAAAGACGGCCCTCCGAGCTGAGCAAGGCTCGCCGCCAGCTCGCTCTTGCGGAACGGTTTGGTCAGGCGCGGCAGGTCCGGATCAAGCCCTTCATGTTCGGCATACCCTGAGACCAGCAGGATCGCGGTTCCCGGCCGGGAGTTTCGGACCCGTCTGGCCAGGTCGGTACCACTGATGCCCGGCATGAGGTGGTCCGTGACGATCAGGTCGACGTGCTGCCCGGTGCTCAGCAGTTGCAAGGCTTCCTCGCCGGAGGAGGCTTCGATCACGCGGTAGCCCAGGTCGGCCAGCATGTATGACGTGCTGGCGCGCACCAGCTCTTCATCGTCGACCAGCAGCGCGATACCGCGCAGGGAGCGTCGGTCCGGCGCCTCGTCGATGCGCAAAGCGGCTGCCGGCAGGGTCATGGCGCGTGGCAGCCACAGCTCTACGTTTGTCCCCAGACCCGGCGAGCTCTGAATCGTCAGTGCACCGTTCAGCTGGGACGCCAGGCCATGCACCATCGACAGACCCAGCCCCGTGCCTTTGCCGACGCCCTTGGTGGAGAAGAACGGTTCCACCGCCCGGGCGAGCGTGGAGGCATCCATGCCAATGCCGGTGTCCGCGACGGACAGGCAGAGGTAGTCACCGGTCGGCAGCCTGGAGCGGTGACTCTTGCACACCCACTCGGTGCTCGCCGAGATCCGCATCGTCCCGCCTTCAGGCATGGCGTCGCGCGCGTTCACGGAGAGATTAAGCAGCGCCATCTCAAGCTGGTTCGGGTCCGCAATCGCGGCTGGCAGATCAGGTGGCGCATCGACGACGACCCGGATTTGCGGCCCGGTGGTGCTGGCGACGAGATCGCCCATGCCATTCACCAGCTTCGCCACGTCGACCGACACCGGCTGCAGCGGCTGACGGCGCGCGAAGGCCAGCAACCGCTGCACAAGTGTCCTGGCGCGATCGGCCGATTGCACGGCGCCGGAGATCAACCGCTGCTCACGTTCACCGCCCACGCCTCGGCGCTGGAGCATATCGAGGGTGCCGACGATGGGGGTGAGCAGGTTATTGAAGTCATGGGCCACACCGCCGGTGAGTTGCCCCATGGCTTCCATCTTCTGACTCTGGCGCAGCGCTTCCTGGACTTCTTCCCGCTCGGCGATGGCCTTGGCAATCCGCCCTTCGAGCGTGGCATTGAGTTCGCGCAGCTCTTCCTCGACGTCCTTGCGGGCGGTGATCTCAACCACCGTGCCGGTGACACGCAGGCAGCGGCCGGCGGCGTCGAACACGCCCCGCCCCTTGGCGGCCACCCAGCGAATCACGCCATCGTCCCTGCCGACGGTGCGGTAGTCGACGTCATAAAGCGCGCGGCGTTCGGGGTCGCTGGCTGCCTTGAACGCCGCGATCGTGGCGTCCCGGTCCTCGGGGTGCAAGCCGTCGTAAAAGTCTTGAATCGTGACTGGCACGTCAGCCTGAATGCCGAACATCGCCTTGGTTCTGGGCGGCCAGATCAGCGTGTCGTGAACGATGTCCACGTCCCAAAAACCGATGTCGGCGTGTTCGACGGCAAGGCGCAGGCGCTCTTCGCTTTCGCGCATTCGCACCTCGGCGCCCACCCGCTCCACATGCGCCCAGCAGCGCTCGACGACTTCCCTGACCAGCAGGACTTCCGAGGGCAACCACTCGCGAGGCTGATCCTGATGAACCGCCATCATGGCCGTCAGCCGGCCATTCTTGACCAGCGGGCAGCAGATGATCGCGTCGATGCCAATGCCCCGAAACATCTCCAGGCCCTCGCTGGCGCCGAGCTCTGCGCCCACGTCGCGCACGATCAGCGTGCGGCATTCGCGCATGTCAGCCGCCGCCCGTGGGCCGAAAAGGTCGAGGCTGTAGGTTCCGGCCGAGCTCTGAATGCCAGCCGCGTTGTAGTCGCTGCGAATCCAGAAGCGGTCATTGTCGACGTCGACATCCGCGTAGGCGCAGCGCGACACGTTGAGCCTGCGGCCGAGCATCTCGGTGGCGACGAGCATCGCGTCTTCGGCCCGGCGAATATTGAAAAGGCGGCTGTCGAGCTCATCAAAAAAGCTCAGTCGCGCCGCGCTCTCTTGCAGCGCCGCTTCGGCCTGGTGCTCGGCCGTGCGGTCGCGGAAGATTTTCACGAAGCCGCCCTGCTCCGTAGCCAGCGGCATCATCAATCCGGAGCCCCAGAAGCGCGCACCATTCTTATCAACGTGCCAGCGTTCGTTGATGGCCCGCCCCCGCGCCATGGCGAGTTCGAGTTCGCCCTGGAACACTCGCTCGGCCTGGTCCGACTCGGTGTAGAACAGATCGCCCTCACGCCCCATGACTTCGTCGGCACGGTAGCCGATCACGCGCTGGGCGCCGATGTTCCAACCGGTGACCGCACCTTTCGCGTCGAAGGTGATGATCGCGAAGTCCTCGGCGCCTTCGACGATCTGGCGGTAGCGCGCCTCGCTGCTGCGGATTGCGTCCTCGGCTCGCGCACGGTGCACGACGAGGCCCACCGTTTTGACCACGAAATCGCAGATCTCGAGATCCGCCGATAACGGCTCGCGCAGATCGGCGTGATACATGACAAACGTACCGAGCATGGCGCCCTGCGCCGACCGGATGGGGATTGACGCGCAGACGTGCAAACCGTGGCCGATGGCCTGCGCCCGGAACTCGGCCCACTGCGGGTCGTGGGCAATGTCGGACACGGACGCCAGTGGGTTCGGGGTCGTCGCGCGACTGCCTGAACCAGCACCTGGGCTGACCGTGATGCTTTCAACCGCGTTGATAAATGGAAGGGGCAGGCTCGGTCCGGCGCAATGCTGCAGCTGACCGCCCTCTTCGCTCAGAAGCAGGATGCTGCCCAGGAAGCGGGACGGCGACAGCGCCTCCACCTCGCGGACGATCGCGTCCAGGGCAACATTCAGCGGCGTTTCTTCAACAGCCAGTTCAAGGATACGGTTCTGCGCGGCCCCGAGCGCAGCCGCGCGATTGCGTGCCTGGGTCAGCCGTGCGTTCTCGATCGCGATGGTTGCCAGCCGCGCCAGGCTTTCCAGGCGCTTGACCGTGTCGTCGTCGTGACTGCGGACCTGCGACCAATAAGCGCCGAGCGCCGCGACCGGAACGGGTCGACCGATGGGTGCCATGACCAGGCTACGGACGAAGGTTGGCGCGTAGGCGTCCTGCGGAATGCGTGGATCGAGCCGGACGTCACGGATCGCAATCGTCTCGCCGCGACGCATGACCCATCCCGAAACGCAGTGGTCGGCCGTATAGGTCTGACCCTGCCAGAGCGGCGAGACTGCATCCTCCGCAATATAAGAACAGCGTCCCTCATCCTGAATGATGACCGCAACGCCATCCGCGCCGACCGTGGCACGGGCCACGTCGCGGAGCACGGCGACGACCTCGTCCACTGATTCCGCCATCACCAGCCGCTCACTGGCGTTCAGCACATGAGACAGGCGCTCATCGCCGCTAGGATCGACTGGAACAGTAGTCAAACGGATCTCCCGACATCGCCACGGCATCCCGCAGACTGGTTCGAACTGGACAGGGTAAAGCGGCATTGTATCGGGTAACTCTTCGCCCTCGACACGGCTTGAATCAGCTTTTTCGGAAAAGCGACCAACGCGCGCGCAGGTCATTCTTTTGAATGATTCCGCAAACGTGAAACGACGACGCAGGCTGTCAGAAAACAGACCAACCTATTCGCGAACTCAGCAACTCCAGCGCCGCCATTCCGGCGAGGGAATTCCCGGCGGCATTCAGCTCCGGCGACCACACGCACACGGTGAACTGCCCTGGCACGATCGCCACGATTCCGCCCCCTACCCCGCTCTTGCCGGGCAACCCCACGCGGTAGGCGAAATTGCCGGCTTCGTCATACAGCCCGCTGGTGGCCATGATCGAGTTCACTTGCTGAGTCTGGCGCGGCGTCAGGATCTGCTCACCGCTGTGCTTGCAGAACCCGTTGTTCGCCAGAAAGCAGAACGCCCGGGCCAGATCGAGGCAGCTCATCTTCAGCGCGCAGCAACTGAAATAACTGCGCAGCACGGTTTCGACCTCGTTATGAAAGTTGCCGAAGGACTGCATCAGGTACGCCATCGCCGCGTTGCGTGCGCGAAATTGATACTCGGAATCCGCCACCCGGGCATCGATCAAGACGTGAGGATTGCCCGACAGCCGCCGCACGAAATCGCGCATCGATAATGTGGGGGCGGCAAAACGAGACTGGTTGATGTCGCAAATCACCAAAGCGCCGGCATTGATAAAGGGATTACGCGGCCGTCCGCGCTCGAACTCCAGCTGCACCAGCGAGTTGAACGGCTGACCCGACGGCTCATGACCCAGGCGCTCCCAGATGGCCTCACCGGAATGGCCGATCGCCTGAACCAGGCTGAACACCTTGGAAATGCTCTGCACCGAAAACGGCTCCAGCGCGTCGCCGGCGCAGTAATAGGTGCCATCGTTGCCATACACGGCAATGCCCAACTGCTGCGCCGGCACATCGGCCAGCGCGGGAATGTAATCAGCCACCTTGCCCTGGCCGATCAAGGGACGCACTTCGTCGAGAATCTCGTTCAACAGCGTTTGCATGGAAGGTCCTGGCGTTGATCCCCTGACGGCAGCAGGGGTTAGGGTTCATGACGAATGCTGGAGGGGTGAGATCACACAATTGGACAGGATTTTGGTTTTTGTTGCGAGTGGGTGTGCACTTTTGGGTTGGCAAGCGTTGGCCGGCCGACAGCGCTTATGGGGCGGATTTTTTGGGAAGTTTGCCCTGCCATCAGATCGAGGTGTCGGGACTGAATGCTTGCCGCAGCGCCGCGATGGCTAGGTCAACAGATGGGCCTTCTATGGATGGCGGGTCAGGACGCTCACAGAACTCTCGCCATACGAACAGGGTCAGTTCTGCGCCGTCGGTTTGGTTGGAACCGTCAGGAAGCGAGCCGAAAGTTTGCAGCGATCTGTAGCGTTCGTCCTGCCAGAACAACGCCTCGACCCACGGGTAGATCGGGATGAAATGGAAGTGAATGGAGTGACCCGCGTCATGGCCGAAACGGCCGATGTAGAGGCGGTTGGGGTGCAGGTGGGTTTCGATGGCTTGCTGGATTTTCGCCTGTAATGGACCTAGCTCGGTCAGCGCTTCGTTTGGCAGGGTTGCCAGCGAGTGGGTCATCTGCTTTGCGCTGAGCATCAGGTAGCCCGGGAGGTGGCTGTCCAGGCGGTGGTTGATGAGCCAGTGGGTGGTTTCGTGGATGACGAAGCTAGGGGGTATATGCATAAGGTGGCCCTGTACGCTGATGACAGCTCTATAACGGTCAAGACGGATGCCGCCCGGCCCGCCGCGTTTCACTCATCGCTTCACCAACGATCTGGCCAGCTCGGGCCACTCATCCATTAACGCATCACGGACCCGTAGTCCTGCGGGCACCGGCTGCGCGTGGTCATCTTGAACGAGACGGGCGAAAACCAGGGAATGTTCGCCCTTCGTCGCCCAACCGACAAACCATCCGTATCCATGAGCCTCATCGCTTTTGCCGTCTCCCATCCGAGGAAATGCTGTGCCTGTTTTACCGTGAACATTCCAACCATCTGGCCGCAGCGCAATTTGCGAGATGCGGCTCGTCATATCGTAGGCATGAGGGCTCACGGATAGTTGACGGTTCACCAGTCTGTTCAGAAAGGTGATCTGTTCGCGAGGAGAGATTTTCAACGAGGAGCTGATCCAGGCACGGTCAAGGCCGTTGTTTTTCCCCGGATCCCCCGTCAGGTCGGTATTTCCGTAATCGAATGACTCGGCATATCGCTTGACCGTCGCCTCTCCAAGCGCATGCGTAACGCGTTGAGAGAACCACACCACGGAATACTGAAACCAGTGAGCTGCATCTGTCGGCTCCAGCCAGGCGGCTCCGCCCCAGTCAGGATCGCCGGGACGGTAGGGCAAAGTAGGAGAATGCTCGTTTTGCAGAAAGGCTGCGTCGAAGCCCATCAGGCTGATGGCGATCTTGAACGTTGAGGCGGGGGTCACTCGACTGCTGCAATCACCCTCTTCAAGCAACAGCTCACCACTGCTTGTATCAGCGACGATCGTGCAAATAGTCCCGGCCAATGCTGCCGAGATATTGAATCCCATAATCAGTAAACCTAACGCAACGCGGCGCATAAACATGAACTCTATTCCTTTAGGCGGTGATGCAAGAGCCTCTCCCGCGTGGGAAATATGACTCCGCAGTTCACGCAGACTCTCTCCGAGCCGCTTATCCAACATCAGCTTTCCTCAAGCCTGTTCGACGGCCCGCTCATAGCTGACCGAATCAAGTGCAAGGTAAGCGAAATTCCCTGCTCTGCGTATCAAAATCGAATCAAAGGTATTTGGTTGCACAGACGACTCCTTTGCCTTGACTGGAAACGCTACGACAGCGCGCCATACAATGCTTCCATCGCCCCCCGCAGAGAATCCAGCATGCCTGTCTCATTGGTCCGCCCTGCCCCCGCGCCGTTTCTGGCCCCTGGTGAAACCGTGGTGCTGTTCGACGGCGTCTGCAAACTGTGTAACGGCTGGGCGAAGTTTCTGATCCGGCACGACCGTCATCATCGCGTTCGACTGGCATCGGTGCAGTCGCCCGAAGGCCAGGCGCTGCTGGCTTGGGCAGGGTTGCCCGTCGATGCGTTCGACACCATGGCGGTCATTCGCGACCAACATTACTGGGTGCGCTCGGAGGCATTCTTCGAAGTGGTTACTCTGTTGCCGGGAGCGTGGCCAATGTTTCGGGTGCTGCGTATTTTTCCACAGTGGTTTCGTGACTGGGCGTACGACCGCGTCGCGCTAAACCGCTATCGTCTGTTTGGAAAACACGAGGTGTGCCTGCTGCCAACACCTGACCATCAACGGCGCTTCCTCAAGGAATTTTCGTGAACGGGATGCGCCAGGTTCACTGGCTGGCACGCGGCAGCCTGGCTTTCATGTTCGCTTACCACGGCCTGGTGCCGAAGCTCATCGCATTAAGCCCCGGCGAGCAGATGCTGTTGCAGGCTCACGGGCTGGAACACGCAACATGGGTGGTCCAGGCGGCGGGTGTGGCAGAACTGGTGCTGGCCGCAGTGTTGCTTCTCCTACCTCGGCTCAACTGGCCGCTGCTGCTCAGCGGACTCACCCTGCTCGGGCTGCTGGTGGACGTAGCCGTTATGCAACCTTCGATGCTTTTGGACGCGTTCAATCCGGTCACGTTAAATGTGGCGGGAATGGCGTTATGTGCCATCGCGTGGGCTACAAGGACAAGGGATCAGTCAACTTGGGGAAGTCGGGAACGCTGCTGAACAGTAAGAACTTTAGGTGACGACTGTCCGCCTGGAACGATAGCGGACTACTTGCCGGTCAGGAATGTATAGATGAACAAGCCGAAAAAGGCACCACAGGACAAGTAGGCCATTGCCATCAAGCACTTTCCTGCTTTCTCAGCGCTCCCCTTGCCCTCGCGATACACAATGCTCCCCGTCACCCCGAAGAAAATAACGGGCAACATATAGGCCCGAAAATGTGCGATCACTTGCGCCCGCTCAGGCAAAAACCAGATGAGAACCAAAAAAAACAGCAATACGCCGTACGCCAAACCAGCGAATGCGAAGGAGCCGCTGAGTGTTTTATTGCGTTTGGCTTGAGTCATATTTCCGCTTCCTTGCGCGTTGACGAACAGTCTGAATTCCGCGAAATATTCTACTCGATGGGGACGTGCTGACAGCAGGCTTTGAAAAACTTCAAAGGCTCCGGCGAAAAAGACTGAATGAGATATCTTGTCGAGCCCTGGATCTGCAGATAACCCAAGGACGCCAATGCTCAGTTCGCTCATATCAAATGGTCAGCCACAAACCCCCGCCCCATCAGAACTGCTGGTGCCTTGGTGGAGCTTTACGAAAACAGTCCTGGCGGCAACGGCCCTCTCCTTAGTGCGTGATGAGCTGATCGGACTGGACGACGCTATCCCCGATCAGCTCTTCACATTGCGCCAGCTACTGCGGCATGAGGCTGGGCTCGCTGATTATGGCGAACTGGCGGAGTATCACGCCGCCGTTGCTAAAGGCGAGTCAGCGTGGTCAGCAGACGAACTGATGCGACGTCTTGACGGCACTCGACTTCGATACAGCCCCGGAACCGGTTGGCGCTACTCGAATGTCGGCTACATGCTGATCGGCAGGCTTATTGAACGGCTAACTGAGCTGACGCTCGATGATGCGGTGAGTCAACGAGCACTTAACCCGTTGGGCCTGTCGAACGTCCGCTTCGCCAAAACGCGAGCAGACTTACAAACCACTCATCCAGTCAGCACTTCAAACTATGACCCCGCCTGGGTCTACCATGGCTTGCTCATCGGCCCGATTTCGCAAGCGGCGGTATTCTTGGATCGGCTCATGTCCGGTGGCCTTCTCCCGACAAACCTGCTTCAGGAAATGCAGGCAGCACGAGCATTGGGCGGCGCGATTCCCGGGCGCCCGTGGGTCACGGCCGGCTATGGCCTTGGTGTCATGCAGGGTTCGATTGACGGCGGCTTTACCCTGTGCGGACATACCGGCTGCGGACCTGGCAGCGTCATTGTCGTTTACCGTATCTGCGACGGTGACACATCGGCGTGTTGCGCAGCGTTTGAAGTGAACGCCAGTGAAGGAGCGGTCGAAGCCTTTGTTGCTGAACAGCTGATCCAAGTCCTGCGTCAGGGGACGTGATTGCCGAGAGGTACCTCAGCGCTCAGGCCAGAAGCGGCCATTGGCGTCGGTACACACTCACGACCACTCACTGTTCAAAATGCCAACGGTCATGCAGCATACGTTGACGTTAACAGCAGCGGCGGAACAACCGTTCAGTCGCTCTTCAAGTAAACCCTAAACAAGGACGCGAGACGGGAAATGAAGCTAATCGCTGCGCAGATTCTCCCTGTGCCGGGGGAGTACGAAAAAAACATCGCCAGACATATTGAGGTCATCCACTTGGCGGCAAGCCAGGGTGCCAATCTCGTGCTGTTTCCCGAGCTTTCCCTCACGGGTTACGAGCCGAGGCTGGCTGAGGTCCTGGCGGTGCATCCGAGTGATAGCCGTTTTGATGAGTTCCAGAGATTGAGCGACCGGTACGGGATGCTCATCGCTGTGGGTGCGCCAACCAGAGGAGCTAAAGGCACCGAGATCAGCATGATCAGTTTCCAGCCCGGGCTGGAGCGCACCTGCTATTCGAAACAGCATCTGCACCCTGACGAATTACCTTTTTTCACACCGGGCACTCGGAAGCGTGTGCTGAGTCAGGCAGATTTAGTCCTGGCCCCCGCCATCTGCTACGAATCACTGCAACCCAGCCATGCAGAAGAAGCCGCAGCGTCTGGCGCTCAGGTGTATTTAGCGAGCGTGGCGAAGTCTGCGAGAGGGACTGCACTGGCAAACAGTCATTATCCGATGATTGCCAAAAAGCATTCCATGACGGTGGTGATGGCGAACTGTGTAGGTCCCGCCGACGATTATGTCGCCGCAGGTGGCTCTTCTGTCTGGAACAGTCACGGCGAACTCATGTGCAGCGCCGATGCCGATAACGAGGCATCGGTGGCGTATGACATTCTGACCGGAGAAGCGAGCGTTTACAGCCTGGTTTGAAATCCGCTCATGCTCTCCCCCCGTCAGGAATGACGGGCGACTTTGGGTCGATGGCTTTCCACTGCGACAGGCGCTGATCGAGCAATAACGGTCGTTCGCAGGCTCGGCGCTGATGTCCTGGGTGTCGCTGTCGTCCAGGCTGTGGGAGTCGCAGCCGTCTCAGAGACGTACTTCAGCCACTCACCTGGCCAGGTGAACACTCAGCATTCGACCCGTTCGTTGAGGTGCCGACTTCCTGGCAATCGCCCTCCTGAACGTCATGCCCTCCTCCGAAGTCATAAAAACACTTCAGCCACGCCCATCAAGGTGCCTTATGCGTTTGATACCCGAACTGAACAGCGAAGCTCACGTGCTGATTTGCGGCGCCAGTCGAGGTATCGGCCTGGCACTCTGCGCGGCATTGCTGGCTCGCGATGATGTGGCTGAGGTGTGGGCAGTATCGCGAAGCGCCACCACCTCCACAGAGCTGGCAACCCTTGCAGCGCAATACGGCGACCGTCTGAAACCTGTCGACTGCGACGCGCGGGATGAGCAATCCCTCGAAGCGCTCGTGAGCGAGACGCTTGCCGGATGCGGCCATCTGCACCTGGTTATCAGTGCGCTGGGCATTCTTCATCAGGACGGCGCCAGAGCAGAAAAGGGGCTGGCACAACTGACCCTTGCAGGCCTGCAAGCGAGCTTCGCGACCAACACCTTTGCGCCGATCCTGCTGCTTAAACACCTGCTTCCGTTATTGCGCAAGCAGCCTGCTACGTTCGCGGCGCTCTCCGCGAGGGTTGGTTCCATTGGGGATAACAGATTGGGCGGCTGGTACAGCTACAGAGCCAGCAAAGCGGCGCTCAACCAGTTGCTGCACACCGCCAGTATCGAATTGAAACGCCTGAATCCTGCCTCGACCGTCCTGGCCATACACCCGGGCACGACCGACACGGAGCTGTCTCGGCCATTCCAGGCGAACGTGCCTGAGGGCCAACTGTTCGAGCCGGCGTTCTCGGCGGATCGCATTCTTGAGGTGGTCGGCGCACACGGGCCGGCCGACAGCGGGACCTTCTGGGACTGGAACGACAAACCTATTGTCTGGTGACATGTTCCACTGGCGAAGACATGACTTCGATCATTACTTCGCCAACGCTTTCACCAACGCCGGCGTCACGTAATGCGGGCCGTCGAACAGGTAGAGCGGGTAGCCGTCATAGGCGGCCAGCTGCGGTTTGAGTTCGGCGGCCGTGGCGGAGCGGAAGCCGCCGCCGTAGTTGGGGCGGAAGGCTTCGACGATGATGCGCACGCGGTCCTTGCCCAAACGTTCGCGCAGGGTATCGGCGTAGGTGCGGGCGACCGGTGCGGTGCGGGCGTAGACGCCAACCCCGTCCTGAAAGAACACACCGATGTCGTCTGGCAGCCATTGCTTGAGCCAGTCGGCTGTGGCGACCGGGCCGATGTTGGCGCCGTCATAGACGCTGATCCACAACGGCCGCGGAAGCTTGGCCAGCAGCGCGGGCAGCTCCTTGGCGCGGGTCCAGCTGGGGTCGACTTCAGCCGGGAAGTAATAGCCCGTCACGTGCAACGGCGTCGGCAGTCTGGCGATGCGCTCTGAGACGGCAGCCAGTTGCTCGATGTTGTCCCGGGAGCGGTTTTCGCTGAAGTACCCGGCCAGGCCGATGATTACATCCTGCGCCCAAGGCTCTTTGGCAATACGTGCCCAATCGGGCAGCACCGGTACGCTCGGCAGACCGGTGCCAGGCACGAACGCCTGATCGTCGACCACGGTCCACTGCACCAGCAATTCCCTGGCACCGAGCTGGTCCCATTGCCCCTTGATGCCGACTGTTTTGTTATCGGGCTGCCAGACAATTCCAACAATGCCCGGGTCCAGCCGTTTTTGCGTGGTGGCGTAAAACATGGCGGTGCCTGTGACCAGTGTCGCTGCAAGCAGCAGAACACCTAGAGTGGCACGCCGGGGGGTCCTGCCGAGAACTTTCAAGGAAGCGCCTTTTTGATGCGCTGGTGCCACTGATTCAGCGACGTCACGCCCTTGGCGTTCCATTGGGTTGCTGCATCGGGGCCGAGGTGGAACTGACCCTCGTTGAATTGCCAGACGATCACCTGCGGCTTGTGCTGAGCAAAGTCCGGTGATTCCAGGTACTGCAGCAGTGTCGCCCAGGGGCCGACGTCGCCGGGGTTCCAGGTCAGTGTGACCGGGCGGTCCAGGGCGTTGGACAGTTTCTGCGTATAGCCAAGGTAAGGCTGCACGAAGCTGTTGCCGATGACCTGAACAGGTGCCGGGGCGTCGTCGATCAGCAGGTCTTTCTCGACCTGATGGCGCACGGTGTAAATGTCTCGGCCGATGGCCTTGCGCTTGATGGACGGCAGAAAGTTGCTGGCCAGATCGCCGAAGGCGCGCTTGTCGAACCATTCCCCCAGCACTGCACCGCCGCCGGGCTCACCCTCCAGGCGATAGCGTGCGGTGATCAGTTTCGCAGTGGCATCGGCTGTGTTTTCAGCGCTCCAGGCGGTCCAGTGGTAGTCGGCCCGGTAAAACGCCGTCTGCTTGCCTTGCTCGGTGGCTTGCAGTATCGGCTTGATGTTCAGGGTCGTCAGGCCAGCCTTGGCCAGTTCGCCTTGCAAACGGTCATAGCGCTGCACCACGGCCGGGCTCAACGGATGGTCGGCGGGTAGCCGTTGGGCGTAGAACGGCGCTTTCATCGGCACCACCAGCACCACGAGCGCGATCTTCTCGCGCTCAAGTTGGTGTTGGACGTCCTTGATCAGGGCGATGTCGCGCGCAATGCCGGGGTTATCGACGGTGTTCAGGCTTTCCCACGCAGGAAATAACCAGCCGCCCTGCCCGGTGATCACTGCCGAATCGGCCTGGGCAGCGGTGCCGGACAGGCTCAGCAGCGCGCCGGCAATCAGGCCGGATACCGAAGGGCGGCGCAGGATGTGGCGAGGTTTTACTAGAAAGGTCATGGGGCAGTCTGGTCAACGAGGCCGATCAGGCGGGGGGTCTGGCGTGAGCCGACCAGGAACAGGCTGTAACGGTCACCGGCCTTGAAGGGCTCAAGCTTGAGCGGCAGGCTGGCGCTTTGATCGCAGCTGGCAATCAGGGTCGCCTGCACCGGATTGATGGTGCGCTGCGCCTGGCCATTGAGCGGCAGCTGGCTGAACACGCTGGAGCCGTTGGCCAGCTTGATCTCGGCTTTGTCACAGCCGGCGCTGAGGTTGTAGACGTTGAGTTCGGCGCGCAAGTCTTTGCCCCGCGGCTGCGGGTCGATCACCACCCGGGGGGCGGCCACCGGATCGCTGTTCAGAATCACCGTGACAAAGGCGTTTTTCGGCACGTTCAGGCCCTTGAGCTCACGCTGGTTGACCGTAATGCGCAGCGGTTGCCGCGAATCCACCACCTGGAAAGGACCGGCCACCACCGACTGCGCAGACAGGGCAACGCCGGGCTTGTTGTCCACGCTCACTTGCACGGCGCCGTCGGCGGGATTGACCACCCGCACCCAAGCCGAGCCCTCCGGCAGTTTCGGCGCATAGAGTTGAGCGATTTCCGACGCAGCCTGAGCCACTGTCGACGCCATGCCCAGGCTCAGTCCGAGCCCCATCAGCCAATACATACGAGGGTGCATATCCGTCCTCAATAGGAGTAAGTCAGGCGAGCGAAAACACCTTTGGCGCGGTCATCGCCAGACACTTTCACTCGGTATTGCAACGAAAAATCCACATAGGAGCGCGGCGCGTTGTACGCGTCTTCGCGGAACCAGTAGCGCACGTTGTTGCCCACGCCGACGCCCGCAGCATGGCCGGAAGCGTATTCGGTGCTGCCGTCGGAGCGGGTGTCGCTGTCCATCTTCGAGTCGTAGTCGTACGCGGCCACCACGTGGGGGAATGTCACCCAGCGCGAGCCGGCACCGCCAATGGCGTAGCTGCGACCGCCTTGCCATTCGCTGTTGATGTAGTTGCGCGAGTCGTTGACGTAATGACCGGTCTCGGCGAACAACTGCGACGTCCACCAGCTGGGGACATCAACCCGCAAATCGGTGCCGATGCTGGAGCCGTAACCCAGGCGCAACAGCCAGTCGCCGTCGATGTCGGAGGACCCCAGGGGAAAGGTCCGTTCCACGGCCGCCATGACGTTCAGCGAGGTGAACGGCTTGACACGCACGCCCAAGGCGCCTTGCAGCGCATCCAGGCCGGTGTCCGAGTCGCTGTTCTTGCTCCACAGCGTATCGGTGACCCGGCCATACAGCTCGACGAAACGGGCGTTGCGGTAACCCAGCGGACGCCACGACAGTTCGGTGCTGTTTTGCAGGCTGTCGTTGCTGCTACTGCCGCTCCCGTTATTGCCATTGCTGGTGCCGGTGCTGGGCGCCGAGCTCAAGCCACTGCTGGAACTGTTGCCGCGATAACTGGTGGTGCTGGTCAGGCCCCAGGTGCGCGACACATCGGCCACGGCGCGGCGGGTGTCGAACAGCTGCTGGTCGGTCATGTCCAGTTCGCCGGCATTTTTGGCGTCGATAACCCGCTTGAAATAACCCACAGCGTGTTCGTCGTCACTGACCCGCATCGCGTTGTAGGCCGCGTCCTGAGTCGCCGTCGGCGCTAGAGGCGTTGCGGCGTCAGCTTTGCGGAATGACTCATGGGCGCTGTCATCGTCGCCGGCCTGCACCGACAGGTAAGCCACTTGCAGGTCGCTCATGCCGTCCAGCTCGCCAGCGTCGCGGGCTACCTGCAAACGTTCCCGCGCCGTGCGACGTTGGCCCAGCTCGGCATAAAGGCTGGCTTCTTCATACGTGGGCAGGCTGCCCAGGGCCAGGGCCTGGGTGAAATCCTTGCGGGCACCGGCATCGTCACCGGTCTGCTGGCGCAACCGACCGCGCTGGGCCAGCAGGCGGGCGTCGTCGCCATTGGCTTGCAGGCCATCGCTGGCCGCCGCTATCGCTTCGGGCAAGCGCTTCTGCTCGGTCAGGGCGCTGACCAGCAGGCTGCGATAGGCCGGATTCTGCGGCGCCCGGCGAATGGCTTCGCTGGCCAGAGCCGCAGCCGAAGCGGCGTCCTTTCGGGCCAGCGCAGCGTAAGCCTGCACCGCCGTGTCCGTGCCGCCATCGCGCTGGTTGCCCGGCCAGATATCGCAGATCAAACCGAATGCGCTTTCCTGGCAGTTAAGGGCCGGCGCCGGAAAACGCGTCGCGGTTTTCAGGCCATTGTTCTTCTGGCGCAACGCGACCTGGGCGGCGGCGCGACGGCGGGCAACTTCACCGCCCGTATCGGCGGGCAGTTTTTGCAACTGGTCCAGAGCCTGTTGCGGCTCGTTGTTGGCCAGCGCCAGGTCGGCGGCGAAAAAGCGAATCTCGCGCACTTCAGAATCCAGCAAGCCTTCGATGGACAAGGCCCGGTTCAAGTCGGCCTGTGCCGCCTGAGTCTTGCCCTGACGATCCAGGGCATAGCTGCGCAGAATCCACGGCGCGGTTTCGCCATCGTCCTGGGCCAGCGCGCCGGTCGCGGCCAGTTCGGCGGCGCGGTAATCCTGGGTCGCGATCAGCGCGCTGATCAGCAATTGCTGGTTAGCGCCGATTTCCGGTGCCCAGGCCACGGCCTTGCGGGCTTGATCCACGGCCAGCGGCAGGTTGCCTTGTTCCAGCGCGCGATAACCGGCGATGGCCAGTGGCGCGGCCAGTTGGCGGCGAATGGCTTCGCGGCGCATCAACAAGGTGTCGTCATCTGGGAAAACCCGCAGGGCTTCGGTGGTGGCCTGATCGGCTTCTTCCAGATGCTGTTGGCGTTGCAGGGATTCGATCAGCAGCAGGCGATAATCCATGCGCTTGGGTGCCTGGGCGATCGCCTGGCGAGCGGACTGCGCGGCGACGCCGAAGTTATCGCGATCATAGGCCTTGAACGCTTGGGCCGCCGCGCTGAAACCGGGGGCCGGGCGCGACGGCGACTGCGAATAGCGCTTGGGGTTGTCGCGTTGTTCCTTGTCACGTTGTGCCTGCACGATCAGCCGGTTCAGACGGGTGACATCGGCCCGCTGACGCAAGGCTTCGCGGGCCTTGGCGATGGCCAGGTCGTAGTCCTTGCGGTCGTAGGCGCTGTAGGCCTCACTGGCCGCCTGGTAAGCGGGACCGGTCAACGGCAGGGGCAGAACTTCGCCATGGACCAGCGCAGGCAAAAGGGTCAGCCCCGTGGCCATGAGCGTCAGGAAGGGGCGGTTCATGCCGGGAGCTCCGTTGGGTAATGACTGTGCTGACGGGCCACGGCCTGTTCGATGGTGGTCCGAGGCAGCACGCCGCTGTCGACGAGATAGTCGCCAATGCGGCCGTGGTGCTGCGGGCGGTAATTGAGCATGGTGCGGTTGAACACGTCGCGGTCAAGCAGCCCCATTTCTATCAACAGGTCGCCCAGCATCGGCGCGCGGGCATTGGGCACCGGCTGGCCATCGAGCGCGTAGACGTTGCGCAATTGCGCGACGATCTCGCTTTCTCGGGCGATCAGTTGTACCGGCTCGCTGCCCAGCTCATCGCTGATCTGTTGCAGGCCTTCGGCGGACAGCGGGCTGGCGACAGCGATCTGCGCACGGCCTGCCTCGTTGGTCCCCAACGGCACAACACGCCAGCGCAGCGCAAACTCGTCGGCCAGCAGCGAGGCGTCGGCTTTGTGGGCGACATCGAACACCCGCGGCAGATCGTTCTGGAAGGCGATGGCTTCAGCCAGGGTTTCGTCATCCAGCCAGCCGTGGCTGAGCAAAATGCGGCCCAGTGGCATATGGCGGGTTTGTTGTTCGTCCAGCGCCGTTTGCAGGTTGGCGTCGTTGATCGCCTGCCAGGACAGCAACACGCTGCCCAGCTTGCGCGGTGCGGCGGCCACCAGATCGGTAGACGGGAAGTCGTGCATGGTCTTGTCCCAGACCAGCTTGCGATTGAGCGCCTTGCCCACCAAAAACATGCGCCACGCCCGGGAGGCGGCCATGAAGTTGACGAAGTTGCCCACCACCATGCGCGGGATCGACAGCAGACCGTGCTGCCAGCCATACAGCACCGTCGTGAAGTAGCAGCGGTGCAGGATGCGCCAGCCCAAGGCCAGACCGTTGGCAATCAACAGGTACTTGATCCAGCCGTTGGATTCGAACGGCGTCGGGAAACTCACGTTCCACAACCCGCTCTGGCGCAGGATAATCAGCGCTACCAGTTGCACCAGGATCACGTAGGCCAGGATGCTGACAAACGCTGTCACCACGCCCTTGCGGTCGCGAAACAGCAGGTATCGGTTGGCCAGCGAGCCGTTCCAGCCCATCTGCTCCCAGCCTTGCAGGCCGATGCCGAGGGTCCAGCGCGCTTTCTGGCGAAACGCCGTGCGGAAGGTGTCCGGGAAGAATTCACGTACACACAGTGGCATCTTCAGGGTGGATTCATAGGGTTTGCGGAACCACGACTTGCGCAGCACCCGGAACTCCACCGGGAAGCGTACGAAAATGGCGTTCATGCCGACTTTGGCCAGGCGCGCGCCAACGTCGTAGTCCTCGGTGAGGCTGTCGGTGTTGAACGGCTGGTTCTGGGTTTCCCCGGCCAGCACTTTCAAGGCCCGGTGCGAGAAGCAGGTGCCGACGCCGGCCGAAGGCACGGTATCGGTCATGCTTTCGCGGACCACCAGGTCCTTGCCATGCCATTCGGCAAACTCGTCCATGTAGGTGCCGGCTACCCATTCATACCAGTTGCGTTCCAGGGAAACGACCGGCAGCTGGATCATGTCCTTGCGCGGCAACAGGTAGTTGAACAGGCGCAGTTCCAGCGGGTGCAACACGTCCTCGCTGTCGTGCAGCACGACGCCGGCGAAGGTCATGCCGTGGGTCTGTTCATGCAGGAAAATCGCCTGAATCACCCAGTTCAGGCAGTCAGCCTTACAGGTCGGCCCGGCATGGGGGACTTCCACGCGATGCAATTGCTTGTAACGCCGACGCATGCGCTCCACCTCATCGATGGTGCGCTGGTCGTTGATGTAGGTGCCGACGAAGACCACGTAGTTCTGGTAGTCGAGGGTCGACACCATGTTCTCGATCATCGGCGCGATGACGTCGTATTCCAGCCAGGCCGGAACCATGATCGCCAGTGGCTGTTCGTCCCGGTCCAGCAATTGCCGGGCGGTCAGTGGCCGGTATTTGCGATCCGCAGTGAACTTGCGAAACAGGCGGCGAGACCAGTACCACAGGTCAATGAACAGATCGTCCAGGCTGGAGATCAGGATCAGCACCGCGACCACAATGGTCGCGACCTCTAGGAAGCTGTAGTAATGGGCCAGCCAGTACGGCCAATAAAGCGACGTCATCGAAGGGTTCCGTTACTGGCGATTGCGACGGGCGCTACGGCCAGCCAACATCAGGATGAGCACCAACAGGATGCCGCCGGGGATCAGCCACAACATCGAAGGTGTGCGCCAGGCGTCCAGGCCCTTGGGCTCTTCTCTGTCGATGAACTGGCTGCCGTTTGGATCCTGGGTATCGAAGGTGTTCACGACACCGTTGTCGCCCAGGATTGACACGTCGCCGCGGGTCAACAGCACCGGCTTGGCGAACACAGGGGCATCGTTGCCAAGAACGCGATAGACCAGACCGTGCTGACCACCGGCATCCACCGCCTGCAATGACGCCAGGTGGTTGAGCGGCGACAGGTCCAGCAGCGGCTGGTCCTTGTGGTTGATACGCAGGCGACCCTGGTCATCGACCTGAACCGATTCCTTGCTGTCCTTGAGCGGCAGCTCGAAGGCCAGGAAGTCTTTGTCCGGCGTGACCGTGGCTTTAGGATCGCTGCTGACTTTCAGTTCAGCGCGCAGCGGCGAAACGCCCGCCCCGTCAGCCACCGAGATCACCTGCGGCAAGCTGCTGGCCGGGTGATCCAGGTAAGTCTGGGGCACGAGGATTTGCGTGTTCGTTGCGTAACGGGCGGCCATGCCGGAGAAACCGTCATCCAGAGAAATCTTGTCCAGCACGATGTGGCTGGTCGGCAATACGGAAACCGGGAACGCTTGCGGCGTTTCCAGGCAGCGATCACTGACGGGCTGACGCTGGAACGAGACCCGCAGGACGTTCCTGGAACCCAGGGCGTAGCTCGGGATGCGCGCTTCGATGCGTTGCTTCCCGCCGTTGGCAAGCAACTGTTGCGCGCCGATCAGGTAGTCGTTGAGGAACAGTGACGCCACCGGAGCGGTGTCCGAAGCGCCAGGGGCGGCGGACACATCGATCACGGCTTTGACGGGCAGACGACCGTCGTAGGCCACGCTGCCCAGCGGGAACGAAGCGCTCCAGTCGGACTTGGCGAGCACGTCGATGGTGCCGGGGTTGCCGCCCAGATTGCTCAGGGCCACACGGCCGTCGGCACTCAGCGGCATCTGCGCTTCGCTGACGGTCAGCGTGCGACTGCGGGCCAGTTTGTTCCAGGCGCTGCTGAACAGGGCCATGGCCTTGCCGGCCGCGTCAGGGGCGATCATCAGTACCGGACGAGTGCCGAGCAGCGCCAGACGCACATTGTCCGTACCCTTGGCGGCCATACCGGCGTTCACGTGACGTTCGCGCCATTGAGTAAACGCACCGCCCGCTGAGGCATCCAGACCTTGAATCTGACTTTGCAGGGCGTCCAGGGATTCGTTGATCGCCTTGAGCAATTGCGGGTCGTTGATGGCCAGGTCGGCCTGCACATCGGGGGTCTGGCCGAGCATCAGCAATGCGCCGATTTCCGCCGGGTTGGCCAGCGTATGCGAACCCTTGCCGTTGAGGGCGGCGAAGGCCGGAATGCTCTGCAGTTCGGCCGGAATGCGCAGGGCGCTGAGGTCAACGCTGTCCTGTACGGCAGGGAACGACAGGATGCGCGCATGTTTGCCGATCCGTTCAAGGGCCACGCCCAGGCGCCAGGCGGCGTCGTAAGAGCCGGCTGCCAGGCTGCCCGGAGCGACCATGATGCCCGGCTTGCCCGGCAATGCGGTCCAGGCAGCGCCGACGTCTTGCAACAGGTTGGCGTCGTAGCTGTAATTGAGGCGGGTGTCGGGTTCGATGCGCAGCACGTTGCCAATCGCGCGTTCGTCTTCACACAACACGCGAGACACGATCGACGACCAGGCCACGCCCAGGCGCACCGAACCGCTGTTGCGAGCGGCTTTGTCGACGCCCAGCGTGGAGCTGGCGTTGCCTTGCGCTTCGCTGAGCCCTTCGGCCCGTACCGGATAACCGTCCAGGGACAACAGCAAGGTGTTGCGACCGCCCTCCCCGTTGAGGTAACTGGCGTCGAAGGTCAGCGACGCGTCGGTCAATGGCACACCGGCTGGAACCGGCAGGTACAGTTCGCGGCGCGAATCCGTGGAACCGAGCACGATGGGTGCATCGATGCCCAGATCGCTCAGGCGAATCTCCCGGTGTTGCTGGGTATCGGCGTTGAGTCGGTTGATCGCCTCGGTGAGCGGGCTGTCCGCCGCCAAGGCAAAGTTGGGCACGAGCGCGAGCAGGCTCACGCCACAGACAAGGGCGCTAAGCGCGCCCGTTTGGGTGGCAACGGAAGACTTCATTAAGGCAGATCTCAAGCTGATAGAGGGGCGGGCGGGCGTTATTGGTACGTGGAAGCCGGACGGTCGCTGTCCGGTGTCGGGGCGCGTTGCCCATGCTCAAGGTATTTGGGCACGTGCAACTGGCCGACCACGAAGTCGTTGACCGGGCGGCCCATCAAGGCATCGACGATGCGCGAACTGGCCTTGCCGTCGCCATAGGGGTTGGCCGCCTGGGACGCGCGTCGCCACAGCAGGTCATCGTCAAACAGCGCGTTGACGCCGCTGATAATCGAGTCCGGTGACGTCCCGACCAGCCGCACGGTGCCGGCGGCAACGGCTTCGGGCCGCTCGGTCACCTCGCGCATGACCAGGACCGGTTTGCCCAGGCTCGGCGCTTCTTCCTGCACGCCGCCGGAATCGGTAAGGATCACGTGGGCGCGCTGCATCAGGCGCACGAACGCCAGGTAATCCAGCGGTTCGATCAGGTGCACATTGGCCAGGTCGCCCAAGTGCTCGGTGACCGGGCCCAGGACGTTGGGATTCAAGTGCACCGGGTAAACGATCTGGATATCGCTGCGCTTGGCCAGTTGACGCAAGGCTTTGCAGATGTCCAGGAAGCCGTCACCGAAGTTTTCCCGACGATGGCCGGTCACCAGCAGGACTCTGCGGTCGCCCCGCAGGAACGAGAATTGCTGATCCAGCCGGGCACGCAGTTCAGCGTTTTCCTCAATGCGTCGAGCGGTCAACTGCAGGGCATCGATGACCGTGTTGCCGGTCACGAACGAACGCCCTTGCAAGCGCTCGCCCAGCAGATTGCGGCGCGACTCATCGGTCGGGGCGAACAGCAGGTCGGCACTCAAATCGATGCAGCGGCGGTTCATTTCTTCAGGCCACGGGCTGTAGATGTCACCGGTGCGAAGGCCGGCTTCGACATGACCCACAGGGATGCGGCGATGGAAGGCACACATCGACGCCACCATGGCGGACGTGGTATCGCCATGCACCAGCACGCGGTCGGGCCGGGTGATTTCCAGCACCGGATCAATCGCTCCGTACAGCGCGGCGGTCAGCGAGTTGAGGGTCTGATGCGGCGTCATCACATCCAGCGTGAAATCGGCTTTCAGATCGAACAGCTCCAGCACCTGCTTGAGCATGCTCTGGTGTTGGCCGGTGATGCAGATCTGCGAGTGAATACCCGGCTCTGCAGCCAGCGCTTTCACCAACGGCGCCATCTTGATGGCTTCCGGACGTGTACCGAAAATCGACAGGATTTTAATCCCGGAATGACTACGAGCGATGATGCCCTCCTCACACGGCTTGTCCGCGCCTTCTCGATGCTCCAGGCGTGATCGCCTCTTGAGCAAACAGAGATATTGAGTTTATGGGGCCGGGGACTTAATCAGAATGGAGGCTTGATATTTCACTTCGTGTGAGATGGCGCATTGCCTTGCTTCCCGGAGCAGGCCGGATTATTAACATTAATATCGATGACTGCAAAGGCAGATATGCAAAATGAATGTTTAATTCGCCAGTGTGAAACTTTCGAAGTAATGGACAGTCACTTAGGGGTTTTGTTTTAGTTGAGAAGGGTAACTTACGAAGCAACTAAACAGGCGTTTGCGCCAGTGTTTCCGGGGAAACGAGCATTAACATGCGCCGCTCGTCTGCAAAATTGGATCTTTTCTTATATACCGTTGTCGCGACGAAAGCTAGAGCAGGGATTGCATAGAGACAGTTAATCCAATGCACTTTCAATAGTCACCCTAATGGCGCCTGTATATTGTCGAAACCGATAGCGAGAGTGTCTGACAATACATGTCGAGTTGCAAGCCCGTTATGTATCGGAAAGGAAATATTTGAGGTCGCCGCGCGGTAGCTTTCATGCAGCGCAAGGCATCTTCGCTGTACTTACCTGTTCAGCGTGATGCCTTCGGGGGGGGGGGGAATTCGCTTCGAATGGTCAGGGTCAGGGTCGGTGTGCATTAAACCGTGCCTCGCCTCGATCTCGCGCGACCTTGTCGCCCGCCAACAGGCCATCCTGGAAGCCCACGTCGGGCGCAAAGGGGAAGGAAACATCCACAGCCGACGCGCGCCAACCTGACTGCCGCTCCTGCCAGGCATGCCTCCCAGAAAGAAGCATGCGGCAAGAATCGTTTAGAGCGTGCCCGCTACGGTGCGCACCTCTTCTGGTGCAGCTTTGGTTTCTGACAAGGCGCCGGCATAGGCGCCAGCCGCCATGGCTACCGGATTGCCGCCCCCGCCGATCAGGCCTTTGGCCCCACCTTCGGCGATATGCAAACCGCCTTCGACACCGCCTTTGAGTATCCCGCCAACACTGCCATCAGACTCACCGATGCCTGTCGCCACGCCACTCAAACCGGGGACCATCCACATTGCCTTGCCCACTTCGCCAGCGGCGGAAGCCAGGCCGTTCTTGTCAGCACCTTTCTCGTCCACATGGGCATCCCTGGTCTGACTCCGGGCAGAATCGCCGGCGGAATGCGCACTCGCCCCGCCGCCGAACGGCTGCAGCAGCGCCCCGATTAACTTATCAAGCAGCTCCATCAAGGGAGAAGACGGCTTCGACGCCTCACCGCTGTTGCTCAGCCCCTGACTTTGCTCAGCCAGCGACTTGTTTTGCATAACGGCCGGCCCGCCATTCCCGGCAGGGCTGCCATAGTTGACCGCGCCCGTGGCGGACTGCGTGGCGTACTGCGAATTCTGTGTGCTCTGATCAGCCCGATAAATCGCTGAGCCGCCGCTGGCCAGAGCCCCGGTGCCTTGAGCCACGTTGCTGAAGTTGCCGGTGGCTCGGCTGCCGCCGTTGCCGGAATCAGTGGGGGTGTTCGACGGCTTTGCAGCATCAGGGGTTGGTTTGCCGTCGGGCCTGGAGGCATGGGGAGTGATATCAGGTGTCTTGGGCGGCGAGGCGCCGAGTCCGGGTAATTTCACGTTTTTTCTCCAAACTGAAAGGTCGGTTGGCAGTGCCCCAAGCCCACTCATGACCGCTTGCACAGGTGCAGGCGTGCTGGATGTTGTAACGGGGCGATCGCTGTGAGGTTCGCGTGGTGAGTGGGTAGCCCTTGTGTGGCGCTGGAGAGCAGATCGGTTCCGGGGAAATAATGGGGGCGAAGGCTAGTCACCGTTGCGGTGCAACGGGAGACATCCGCACACGGGTGATCTTACCGTCGCGCACTTCTGCAAGATCGATACTGCTAATGAGGGGCGGGCCTTTGGCGAAGTCGCCAGCGTCGAACTCGATCCACATCCAACCGACCTGTGAAGATTTTTCCGCAGGGCTTTGTTGATCTGTGCGAATTGAAGGTAAGGCGCGGAGGAAGAGTAAACAGCACTCTCGGCAGCACTGTCAGACAGGGTTTGCTCCCAGAGCTTTGGTGTTCAGCAGACGTACGCCCAGACCAATGAAAATTGCACCCGTGATGCGCTTCAAACTTCGCACCCACCAGACGGATTTAAGGCGTTTGCTGAATCGGTAAGCCGTGTAGCAGTACACCGAGTGAACGATGATCACGGTCGCCGCGATAGTCAGGTACATGACGATAAACTGCCCAAGAACCGACCGATCGTGATCAATAAACTGCGGTAGGAAAGCGCAGAGAAAAATCAGCGTTTTGGGGTTGCTCGCTGAGACCAAAAACGATTCTGTGCCGATTTTCCAGTTCGATAATGGAGCGCAGGCGGTTTTTACTTCTGTTTCTGATTGGATCGCCGGGGTGCGGGCGAATAATTGACGCGCCCCTAGATAGATCAGATAACCGGCTCCTGCGATTTTTAAAATCAAAAATGCCGTAGGAATAGCGATCAGAATGGCGCCTACCCCTAACGCCACTCCACTGGTGACCAACATCTGCGCACTGAGATTGCCCAGCAGCGTTACGGCCATAGCGGGAGGGCCGTAACGCAACGCATTGCTCACGACCAAAAGTACGTTCGGTCCAGGGGACAGGGTCGTCACCAGATAGGCTAATGCGAAAGTAAACCAGAGGTGCAGTGTCACGGAAAGCTCCTTAATTGAGCGACCGACTTGCTAGAAGGTCAGCAATTCCATTTGCGTATTTCGGAGGCAGAATCTCATGGCTGACCCTGCGCAGCAAGCGACCGGAAACCTCCCCTTGGGGATGAAACTTGTATCGCCCCAAGGCCCAACGTCGCCCACGATATCGAGTAGATTTCCGTTCCGCTACGCAAACCAGGCCAGAAATCCCCACAGCTTTTTTGCAGTCTCAAATCTTGCATGGCTGCACATCAACACCGCCGGTAGGAACAGCAGGGCAACCGCGCCAAACATAAATGAACACTCGGTCCATCCTGCCCAGAAGCTAGCGCTTGAAACCAACACTGCAATTGTTCCTATCCAGAAGCCATGCCACCGGTCACGGGACTGATCGGGATATTTTCCAAACATCTACAATGCCCCCCTTTGCAGTTGCTTCTGCGGAGCACGATGCATTGCGATGCGCCTCAATGCACAAACTTCCAGGCAGTTACAAGGCCAAGGCCGCGTAGGCAGAACGACCAACGCCGGTCACAAACTTCTGCATTCAAAGCGCCGGCTCTTCGGCTCTACTTCGCAGATAGCCTGCCATCGCAGCGAAGCGGTTGCGGGTTTCCCATTCGAAGATTCTGTTCACCAGCGAATCGAGTACACGCCCTAACCACCTCGGCCGAAGTTGCACGCCAAACGTGTAAATCAACTCCGAGGATTTTTCATCGATGTCGCGATGCCGCATTGAAGCGGCCCACCAGTGAAAACAGCCAGCGGGCTCAACCAGCACCGCCGCTGCAACCTGTCCAGGTCGATAATTAACGAATCGGGTGCGCATAGCAAAAAAGCGCTTCCAGCCTCGCCCCTCATTCACCGTGATCGCACCTATGTAAGGGTGACTGCCCCCGCCCTCCACCGCTCCATGAGCCAGCAAAGTGTCCCACCGTTTGCGAACGGTGTGATTGTGAAAGGCTTCGAACACGTCGGCTGCGCAAGCCGGCATAACCAGAGCGATTCGCCGCTGTGTCATAGGGACTCCTCGGTAATGTGGGAGGTTATATTCCACCGTCGAAACTCAGCGTCGAAGTCCTCCAGTTTCAGAAGCCCCATGCACGGGATTGCACCGGTCAATGAAAGCTGTCCGCTCGCCAGCTTGCAGGCAAGGAGCACGGCCGCCATACAGGGGATTTCCGGACCGTTTCCTTCAGGGGCGGTAAGTTGCCAAGTCAAACGGCGTTGCTCGCCCCCCTCAACATTCCCAAGCACCTGAACCTTCATTGCACCAACGTCGGTTCCAAACCGGTCAAGGATGAGATCGGAAATCGCGTTCAAACGCGCCGCCCAGCGGTGCATCGGTAATGGCAGACCCAGTCGCCTTAACGCCGCGGCCAACCAGAGCGCGACATGTTGAACCCGAAGCTCCAATGCAGCATGGAACTCAACATCGCGCACCCCAGGATATCGCTCAGGAAACAGTGCAAGATCGGGAACGTCGCACGCGGCTCCCCAGCGCGGAGCCAGACCGGAAAACGTAAAGCGTCGGATATCCTGCCACCCGTACTGCACCCCCCAAGCCGCACCGTTCCATCGCCCAAATCCCAGTCCTGCGTAGCCGAAAACCGCACTGATCGTCGCCATGCCCCTCGCCGCCTGCTGGCCGGGAGCGATGACAGTGCTGATGGAGTTCACGCGTAGAAGCGAGTTGGATAGATGATCGACCACGGCTGAAGAAAGCCCCGGTACACTGCTGGCCCCTGACACGGCGAGGACTCCCGCCGCTTTTGCCGAGGCGTCGACCTGATCAGAGAAGTTTGCGACGAAGTCTCGACCGTCTGCGAGATCAAGGTAATGGGCGCCCGCAGCGCACGAGGCCAGCGCGACGCGATAATCTTGATTTTGAAAGGGCCCGGCGCAATGAATCACCAAACCGGGCGCGGCCTCAAGAAGGCGTGCCTGGAAATCGGGGGAGTTGATATCAAGGGCCAGAGTTGCAACGGTCTGGCCAGAACCGAACGTATGCGTGGAGCTCCCGGGCCTACGACTGGCTGCGACGACTGTCAAACCTGCGACTTGGGAAAGCCGCTGGCAAATCCGCGCTCCAAAATTACCCAAACCGCCGATGACGATGACACGCATTGCCTGTCCTTAGCCGAACTTTAGTGGCAAGAGTATACGGGTGCGGCATGCAATTCGATCAACAGCAAACTTACTCGACTGACTGTCTGGATTATCCAGTCAGCCAGTGCAAGTCCGCTAATTATGGATGGCCGTAGCAACCTCTGGGCAACCTCAAGAACGAAACCTCGCCCCAGAGATTCCACGCAACAAAACCCCAGAAGCCACAAACGCCAACGAAGCGAACATCACATTCGCAAAATACCCGGCGCTCAAGCCATACAGCCAGGCGCTCAACAGCCCACCCAGCGTGCCCCCTGTTTGATACACCGCATTGAGCGATGAATTAAGACTTCCTCTCCGCGACGCCTCAACCAGCCGCATGGCGTCGCCCAGTATCAGCGCCAGCATCAGGTCTCGTCCGAACGCGAAGGCCATGTAGGCCGCGCCTTGTACAAACGGCGAGCCTTCGCCCCATGGGATCACCTGAATCACCGCCGCGATCGCTACCGAGGCGACGGCGCACAAACGCAACGGACTGTTGAATCGGCTGGCAAGCCTCGCGGAAAGCATCGCGCCGAAGAGTCCGCCGACCTCGCCAATGAAGATGACCGAGCCGACGGTATCGACGCTGAATGATGAAAGTCCGTGTTGCACGAGCCAGCTCGGGTAAAGCCCCAGAAAGACGTAAACGCCAATCGACCAGCAAAAGTACGCCGCCATCAACGGGCGGGTTCCGGGGCTGGCCGACAGCGACGTCAATCGCTCCTTGTACATGGCCCGGCTAATTGTGGAGGAGGACAACGAGGCTGAAGGCGGTGCCGGGAAGGTGAGCGCCAGACCGGCAAGGGCGGCACAGACAACCGCCAGGCCGATGACCGTGACTTGCCACGACAGCAGCCCTCCCACAACGACGCCCATGGAGAGTGAGCACAGAAAGGCAATCGGCGCTGCGGTGGTGACATACCCTGCCGCCCTGGCGCGTTTAGGCTCGGGGACATAGTCCGCTAGCGCGGCGAAAATGGATGCGCCAATCATCGGCATGAACAGGCCTGTCGCCGCACGGCTCAGCACGATCATCGAAGCACTGTGGGATGCGGCGGTGAGCAGCAGCGTTAAGCAGCAAGCCGCGCCGCCCACGATGATGAACAGCTTCCTGCCGAGGCGATCAATCAGCGGGCCAAGCGCCAGGTTACTGATCAGCGCCACCACTGGAAAAGCAGCCAAAATCCACCCGGACTCGCTGGGAGAAAGGTGCAGATCACGCTGAATGAAAGGCAGCAGCGGAATCATCATCACCACGTTGAAGTTGATGATGAAAAACGCTATCCAGAGGATTCCGGTAACCAGCACGTGAGCCCCCCTTATAAGCGTGGTGTCCGACAGTCGAGCCGGCGTGTCAGGACGGCATCAGCAACTGCGGCAGTCCGGAAAGGTCCTTCAATACGGCGTCAGGTTTCCAGGCGGGATTGAGGGGTTCGCTCTCTCGATCAATCCAAACGCACCGAATCCCCAATTCCTGGCAGACCTTCAAGTCACTGAACTGGCCCATGGCGACATGGATCGTCTCCTCTTTTGTAACACCCATCGTGGCGTAAGCGTGGCGGAAAAGCGCGTGATCAGGCTTGTACGCCCTCGCCTGCTGGGCCGTGATGACGAAATCAATTGGCGTACCGATTGCCGTGATGGTGTCGGCGATAAGCTCATCCGAGGTGTTGCTGATGACGGCAATCCGGTAATGCTGGCGCAGCCGGGCAAGGGCTTCGGGTACGTCAGGGTGGGGCTCGATCCGCCTGAGGGTCGCGAGCAATGTCTCCAGGTCTGCCGCCGTGGCGTCATGACCGGTTTCACGCAACGCCTGGTTCAGGCTCGCATCGAGTACAGTTTCGTACTCAAGGAAAGGCGATTGTTGCTGATGCTCCATCGCTATCTCACGCAGGCGAGCCGCGAAACTTGCGATGCTTTCCTTCGAGGCCTTAACCGTCAGATGCCGCTCAAGGATGGAGGCAGCCGCTCGCCGTACGGCGTCATGCCATTGAACAAGGGTGCCATAGCAGTCAAAAGTGATGACTTCGGTGCGGGAGTCAAGCTCAAGCATGGACGTGTTCTCCGAGGCTTCGCGGTGAGGTCGCGTACTGATCAGCAATGTGCGGGTACGCGCTTAAACTCAGTAGCCAGCATGCTTGAAGAGTTCCGCGGGAATGCGCGTCTGAGCGGTCGAGCGATGATGTCCCTGCTCATGACTTGACCCAAATTGTTGCAACGACATTAACCGGATCACGCCCGCCCGAGCCTGCAGACTTCCTGCGCTTCCATTCCCAGCGTCGTCGATTCGAATATTCTGGAAGCGGACCAGGCATTAGGGCCGGAGTGCATCGAACCCACGTTTGTGAGGAGAGCCAGCACGCAGTCGGTTTCTTCGAACCACCACGTGGTTGCGCTAAACCCAAGCACATTCCCGCCATGACCGATCACAGGCCCGTATGGCGTAGAAGCACGGAAAATACCCAGCCCCATCTGCCTGCCGGGCTGAGCGGGGAGCCAGGCAAAAAACTGCCGTTGCATCATCGGGCCCAGCAACCGCCCGGACTTCAAGGCCGCCATGAACGTCACGATGTCCGATGCCGAAGACACGATGCCGCCTGCAGCCCACTCGACCGACAACTGACTGGATGAAACGTCCAGCAAGCCTGGGCCGACGTAACGGCAGGAAGGCGCGACGCCGGCCGCTTTAAGAAAACATTCGCTCGCCCAATGGTAGCGTCTGGAAATGCCCGAGGCTGTGAGTCCTTCAGCGTCTTCAAGACCGGTCGAGGTCATCTTGAGCGGGCTGATAATGCGCTGTTTCAGCACATGTTCAAGGGGCTGAGAAGTCACTGCTTCAATGAGCAAGCCCAGTAATGTGTAGTTGGTGTTGGAGTAATGGAAACCTTCACCCGCTTCGAATACGGCGCCCACGCCACGGATGTAATCCAGTGGCTCAGAATGGGCCCAACGTTTGCCGGGCGTCATGTGCTCGCCTCTCCCGTCACGAATCCATCGGGCGTCATCTTCCCAACTCGCGATGCCGCTGGAGTGGGACAGCAACTGGCGAAGGGTTACGGTTGCGGCATTCGCAATGCCTTTCAGCATCGGCACTGGGAGGTACTGAGCCAAGGTGTGATCGAGACCGATACGCCCCTCCTCCACCAGTTGCAACGTGACTACCGCGACAAACACCTTGGTTATGCTGCCCACGCCAAAGGTGCAGTCGGGATCTACCGGCATGTTCTGCTCAAGATCGACATACCCGGCAGCCCCTTCCCACATCACACCCCGACTGTCCCCGACGGCTGACGCAAGGCCAGGGACCCTGGCAGGCGCGAGGCGATCGATGAATGCTTGAAGATGCGAATGTGAAGTCATTGCCTGGGTCTTCTTGAGTCAGTTCCATCCGCAGCACCCGCGCCGTCGGTGGCATAGCCAAACTTTTTGTATCTTGCTGAACGTTGTCTACGCTGAAAAGCGATGAGGTCATGAGGACCTCGACGTTCGCTCAGGAGTATTACCATGCACAAGCTCGTTTCGTCTGCGCTCATCACGGCGCTGATAACTGCGTCCGTTGTTCCTTTGGCCCTCGCCGAAGACGAAATGGCAAAGGGGATTCGTCACGACAATCGTGAGCTGGACAAGGGCGTGGATCATGATGCCAAGGAAGCAGACAAAGGCGTCAAGCATGACGCCAACGAAGTGGATAAAGGCGTTAAACATGACGACGATGAGCGTCATAAAGCGGATAAGCATCTGGATAAGGAAGCCAAGAAGCATCTCTAAGTGCGCTAATTTCTGTTTATTAATGGCTGTTATTTGAAAGGAGTGGTCAATGCGTTTTCTTTCTTTATCTCTGCTTGCAGCACTTATCGTCGCAGGACCTGCGTTTGCCAAGGATGATCACCACGAGTGCGAAGCGGCACTCGAAAAGCTGAAGGCAGCGACGGAGGCTGACTTCACCTCGTCAGGTCACCATGAGCATCAACAGGCCAAAGCAGCCCATGAATCGGGCGACTTCAAGAAATGCGCCGACCAGGCGAACAAGGCGTTGTCCCACATCAAGGAGAAGTAACTGCGCGCTCAGCGGCTATGGGAGCGGCTCGTCTCAAGAAGGCCCCACCGGATGAATACGTTGATTTAGTGGGGCCGCCTTCAGCCGGGGGAGATCGATCTGGGCGAGGGGAATCACGGACTCGCACGGCGGGGGTGTTGGATCGCAACCCATGCGGCCATCGCCTACCCCCGCGCCAACAACCAGTCATCAATCATCCTCACCGCCCGCCCCACCTCAACCTGATCACTGCGAATATGCAGTTCCGGAAACACCGGCGGTTCATACGCCGAATCCACGCCGGTAAACCCCGGAATCGCCCCAGCCCGGGCCCTGCGGTACAACCCCTTCGGATCCCGCGCTTCAGCCACCGCCAGGGGCACGTCCACAAACACCTCCACAAACCGCGCACTGCCAACAATCGAGCGGGCCAACTTCCGAGCCGAGCGGGTCGGCGAAATCAACGCCACCATCACCGTCAGCCCCGCTTCAACCATCAACGCCGCGACTTCCGCCACCCGCCGCACATTTTCCTCACGATCCTCCGCAGAAAAACTCAAGTCGCGGCACAGACCGGTGCGCAGGGAGTCGCCGTCCATAATGCAGGTCGTCAACCCGCGTGCGCGCAGCACCGGGTTGAGGCTGTCGACGATGGTGGATTTGCCCGCCGCCGACAGGCCGGTCAACCAGATGACCCGGGGTCTGGCGACGCACGTGGCCGGAATTATCGGAGTGAACGGATACGGCACCAGATTGTGGTGCTGCGTCAGGCCAGGGGTATGGCTGATCATGACAATGCTCCTCCTTGAGTCAGGGTCAGGCGTGGGCCTGATGAATGATGAAGTCCACGTTCATGACGTCGTAGATCGGTTTGAAATCGCCGTACGCATGGGGCGCGCGGAAGCCGGCCGCGCGCAGTTCGTCCTGCAACTGGCGCGGACGAATCGGGCACACCCGCAGCCGATGCTGCGCCCCGTCGGCAAAGCGATAGACGAACTCGCACACCGACTCGTCCAGTTCGCCGAGGGTAACGCTGGCGGTGTCGCCGCAGTAGTAATAGCGCCCCGTTGACCTGAAGCGGCCGGCGAGGATGGCTTCGAAATTGCGCTGATCGATCAGCAGCAGTCCACCGGGTTTGAGCATCTGCCGAAACCTTTTCAGCACGGCGATGCGAGCCTCGCGGTCGAACACGTGGCACAGCGAACTGCCGAGGCACAGCACTGCGTCGAACTTCCCCAGTACGCGGGCATCCAGCGCTTGCCAGTCGCAACGATGGACCGGCACGTCGACGCCCAGCCGATCGAAGTTGCGTCGGGCCCGCTGCACCATGGTCGGGCTCCCGTCAGAGGCGGTGACGTCGAAGCCGGCCTTGTGCAACTGCGCCGCATGAAAGCCGCTGCCCGTCGCGGCATCCAGCACACGCCAGCCCCCCGTCCGGCGCAGCAGATCATAAAAGAACGACCCCTCGCCGGCCGCGCGTTTGTCCCAGTCGATCAATTCATCCCAGCGCTCGACGAAGTCCACGGCGTATTGCCCGGCATAGTCGTGATCGGCGACGGCCAGTCGGTCAGCAGGCGAAAGCGCGATGACCGGCGGCATGGGCGGCGACTCCTGTGTGGTGACCGCTGTTGTGCTGAGCGCCCTCGGCATACGCCAGGTATTTGCTGCCCAGTTCCTCCGCCCAGGCGGCGGCGTCGCAGACGCGCATCTCGGCCATGGCGAAATTCAGTTCACGCTGCATGACCTGCATCTGTGCCTCACCGAACACCGCCGTGCCGTCGGCGCGAATCAGTTGGATGCCGTCCAGCCGCTGCCCCGCTTCGTTGACCTTGATCGCCTCTTCCCGGGTCACGCCGTACGGCAGGTCGAGCAGCACCTTGCCCATGCCGACCTTGACCGGATAACCGCCGGGCAACCCCTGGGGGCCTGGACCGTGGACCCGCACCTCATGCTCGGCGTGGAGATTTTCCAGCACCGTCACGGCCGACATGGCGGTGAGATATTGCCCGTCGACGCCGCCCAACCGGCTGAATTCACGGGCGACGCAACCGAAAATAGCCTCCGCCGTGTGTTCGTCGGTGCGCTCTTCGCCATCAATCCAGTACGTCAGGTTGAAGCTGGCTTCGAGCCGTTGCGGCGGCAGGCCATGGCGGGGGACGCTGTGGCTGAAATAGTGGTGGCCAACGAGTTTGGCGCAGACCTGCGTTGGCAGGCAGCCGGACAGATGCGCTACGGCGCTGCGGGTGGCCGGAATCAGGTTGGCGATATTGCCGATGCCGATGTCCGGCGCCATGCCGACCTTGTAAAGAATCGGATTGACTGCATCGGGGAACGCCGCGTTGACCACCAGACTTTTCGGACAGGACTGTTTGACGGCTCGCATCAGCGCGTAGGCCGGCGCCAGGTGCATCGGCAGCCAGGGCCCGAGCTGCGCCTGATCAAGAGCAGCAAAGCGTTCGGCCGGCAGTTGCGTGATCACCCGCCAGGATTGCAGCGAGGCACAGTTGAGAATGATGTCTGGCCGGATCTGTAACAGCGTTTCCGCATTGCGGCTGATGCACGATTCGCGCAGGTCCATCTGATGGCTGTGAATCTGGACCGTGACGTTCTGTTGCAGCGCGGCCAGTCGGATCAGATTGCACATCCGCGTGGCCTTTTCGAGATCGCGACCGGCGACGTGGAATTCAAATTGATTGCGCGGGGCCAGGATCTGCAGGATTTGCAGGCACAGGTTGCCGCCGCCAACGATGAGCAGTTTTTTGCGGTGCATGGTGTTCTCCCTGAAAGACGTGAGGGACGGTGGTGTTCCCGATCACTAGCGCGGGTAAGCGCCGTTATCCACTGCGATGACTTTTCCGGTCAGGTGGCGGCTCTGTTCCGACAGCAGAAACAGAATGACGTCGGCCACGCCGTCTGGCTGGATGGGCTCCTTGATGATTTCCTGTCGCTCGTACTCCCTGCGGCGGGGATCGGGAATACGATCATGGATCGAGGTGTCGCGAATCAGCCCCGGGGACACGGCGTTCACCCTGATCCGGGGAGCGAAGTTCCAGGCGTTGGATTTGGTCAGGCCGATCACGCCCGCCTTGGTCGCGCCGTACCACGCATCCATGCTCCCGACTTCCCCTGCCACCGATGTGATGTTGACGATGCTGCGCGAGTAACCCGCCGCCGACTCCCGCCGCGCGAAGTCCTTGGACAGGAACCCCAGCGACTTGAGGTTGACGGCCCAGATCTCGTCCACTTCCGAGTCGCTGTAGTCGTAGACACTTTTGCCGTGATAGATCCCGGCGTTGTTGACCAGGGCATACAGCGCCCGGTGTTTGTGAAGGTCGTACAGGTTGCCGATAAACGACTGATAGACGTGCGCCTGGGAGAAATCCGCCAGGTGGGTTTCGAGTCGGTGCAGCGGCAGGCTTGCCTGAAGCGACTGCAGGCCCAGCCGGTCAATGTCCGCTGCGATGACGTAATAGCCGGCTCTGACGCAGGCTATGGTGGTGGCCTTGCCGATGCCATTGGCGGCGCCGGTGATGACGATTTTTTTCATGGCTGTCCCTGCTCGGTGAACTGATTCATACGCTCGTAGAAAGGTCGATGCAGCTGGTAATACGTCATGAGGTGGGGATTGGCGTGCAGAGGACGCTCATCGAAATCAGCACTGTCGGGCATGATCCTGGTGCTGTTCTCGGCCTCCTTGTGCCAGCTGCGCCAGGCCTTCCATTGCTCGGGGCACGTTGCACTCCAGCTCAATGCCTGGGGCATGAAATCCAGTTGCAGGTGGTCGCAAAGCCTGCGCACGGTGTGCTCCGGGTGGCTGGCCAGGTCCTCGGCGTTGATCACACAGGGGGTTTGGCCGGTCAGCCGCCTGACCTCGCGGAAGATTTCGTACAGCGCTTGATGACCGATCGCGTGCGCCGGCATCTGCGGGAAGATGGCGTGATGGGACAGAATCGCCCGGGCCGGATCGCGAATGATGAAGACGTTCTGTTGCTCCGTTAGAAACTCGGCGTCGGCCTTCAACCGGTCGAGGCAGTGATAGGCCATGTCTTTATGAAAAACATGGGCGCGCTGGCGGGTGTTACGCAACAGGGCCTTGATCGACTCGTAGTCACGGGGCATCCCGCAGTTGAGGTCCCCATGGGGAATGGCTGATTGTTCGTCGAACGCCATGTGCGAAAACGGCTCGTGGAAAACCTCGAAATCACCGCGCTCGATGAACACCCTTTCCAGCGCCGTCGATCGCGAGCGCGGATGGGCCCAGAGGCCAATCATGCGGTTCATGCCCGCCCCTCCACGGTCGCTGGACGACGCGCAATGCGAGGCGTGACACCTGGCGGATCCAGGGTGTCGTTGATGAAACCCCGCAGGCGCTGCACGCCCAGGCGTACGTCATTGCCTGCAGTCAGGAAGGCCGGATGACGGGCGTATTCGTCCGGGGTGAGGCCGCGTTCAAAGTACGCCTGGTTGAAATACGGAATGGCCAGGAGACGATCAAGGACTTTGCCGGGAATCTGCACCCATTCCGTCGCCGGGGCGATGCTGTGCCCGGCCTGCTGACGGCGCACGAGGAACTCGATGAGTTGGGGTGTCAGCGTGTACAGCGTGGTGTCGGCCCCGGTGCGCTGCAGGTGCCAACAATGCTCGCGTCCACGCGCATCGGTGTCGACCCTGATGCTGCACAACAACAGTTGCGCTGGTGTCTCGCGCCGCCGCATCAGGGCCTGCATCGCCTGATACACCGCCAGCTCGGCCCAGCGTTTATCCGTGCGGCTGAGGTGGATACGACTGCCCCGCGCTTGCCGCTCGAATTCCGCTTCCGCACCCAGCCGACCGATCATGAAGCTGACCACGTAACGCGCCCGCTCCGTGCTCACGCCGTTGGCGAGCGCCCGCTGACGCCCGGCGTGAATGGCCTTGAGGCAGGCATCCAGCTGGGAGACGGTAAAGCAGAAGGTGTTGTTAATTGAGCAACCCCGCGCCACCAATTGTTCGATGGCGCGATAGCCTTGGGCGCTGCCCGGGATCTTGATCATGATGTTCGGCGCCAGCGCCGCCAGCTCAAGCCCGCGGACAACCAGCGCGTCCTGATTCATCCAGTGCCCGCCCTCGATTTGCGCCGACAGCCAGCCGTATCGGGCTCTTGAACGCTTGAACAGCGGCAGCAACGGTTGGGCGCTGTCGATGACCACCTGGTCGTAGAGCTGTCGCAGCCGAGCGTCTGCCGACATCGGAGGGGGCAGGGTGTGGAGAAAATCACGGTAATGAGCTGCATTGCTCATGACCGCCTGACTGATCAGCGTCGGGTTGGTGGTGGCCCCGCTGACGCCGGCATCCGAACTATCCGGTTCATTGGGCAATAATCCGGTAATAAAATTGTGCGCATCCAGATAAGCCCACAGCAACTTCTTCACGCAGCCTTTATATACAGTCGGCGACGAATCAAACCAGACTTGCGCATCAGAGTTATGACGTTTTAAAAGGTGAACGAAGCCTGAAACATCCATGAAGATGCCCTTTCCTTTTCGATAGATTCACAAACTTCGAGGCCCCGGTTGCATATGGGCAAAATGCCAGCTTTTTCAAGCTGATAGTCAGGGATCTGAGCCGTCGAGGCATTAAGATGGATCCAAGCGGAAGACCTGTCAAACGGAATTCAACGGAATTTTAATGCCAAATCAGAATAAGTGACGGCGTTTTTTATTTCTAATGTGAATATGAAGGGATATTTAAAATTCTTCCACTATCTGAAGTTACTCAAACGAATGACATTAAAAATCAAGTACAGGAACATGTGCAGAATAGTATCGAGCGGAAATAAGCAAAATGTATATCGGCGCCACAATCTCTAAATTAGTTAGTCATACCATTCAAGTTGGTTAGACATTCGGAAGGAGCTGTTAACGGGACGGGCAGGTTTCAAGAGCAAGTGGGTGAGGCCCCAGGCGCCGTTCGAATTGCACGTTCTCCTCGACGGCCGCCAGACGTTGGGTTATGAAAGCGCTGCGGCAGTGACTGCGCCGCGCCAGATCAAAAAAACAGACCAAGAGACCTGACCGTGAGCAAACCTTCCGATACCGAACGCTACAGCTACAAAGCCCGCTGGTTTCACTGGGTGATGGCGATCCTGATTGTGCTCGCCTACGCGCTGATCCTGAGCCGTACCCAACTGGCCCGTGGCAGTGACGCGCGAACCTTCGTCGTGCAAACGCATTTCTGGGTCGGCATCGTCGTGCTGGTCATGGCGTTTTTCCGCATCGCCGAGCGCCACCGCCATACGCCGCCGGGCATCACCCCGCCCCTGGAGGGCGTATTGCGTCTGGCGGCCACGTTGTCCCATTACGCGCTGTACGCTTTCCTGTTCGCGCAACCCCTGCTGGGTCTGTTCACCGTGCTGCTGGAACGCGGCGCCCTGCCCATCCCCCTGACCTCCCTGAGCATTCCGGCGCCGTTCGACATGTCCAAGGACACCGCCGAAACACTGGAGCATTACCACATCCTGCTGGGCACGATTTTTTACTACGTCATCGGCCTGCACGTGATCGCGGCGATCTGGCACCACTTCGTGCGCAAGGACAACACTGTCAAACGCATGGTGTAAGCGCGACCTTTCATTCGTCAGCGCCTCTCGCTTCAGCCCTTTGAGTGGGCCTCGTCGAGCAGCTGGCGGATGACTTGCTCCTGGGTGTCGTAGGCGCCTTCGCCAAAGTGGGTGTAGCGGATCTGCCCCCTGGCGTCGATGAGGTAATGCGCGGGCCAGTATTGATTGTCGAAAGCGCGCCAGATGGCGTAGTCGTTGTCGATGGCGATCGGGTAATTCAGGCCCAGCCTGGCGACATGCTTGCGCACGTTGTCGATGAGCCGTTCGTACGGGTATTCGGGCGTGTGCACGCCGATGACCACCAGGCCGTCCTTTTCGTACTTCTTTGCCCATTCGTTGACGTAAGGAACGCTGCGCTGGCAGTTGATGCAGTCAAAGGTCCAGAAGTCGACCAGCACCACTTTGCCGCGCAGGGATGCCTCACTCAGCGGCGGCGAGTTAAGCCACGCGGTAGCCCCGGACAACGAAGGCATCGCGCCCTGGCTGGCGACGTCCGGTGCCGCTGCCGCTTTGACGCTGGAGACGACGTAATCGATGACTTTGGGCACGCCGCCGAGCAGGGCCTTTTCCACCGCTGCTGCGCCCTCGGATGAGGTGCCGGCAAGCAGTTGATTCTGCGAGCCCGTGGCGAGGGTCACGGCCACCAGCAACGCAGCGAAGCCAGCGCCACGCCGCAGCCAGGCAGTGACCGGTAACGACAGTCTCAGCCGCGCGAGCAACCCGCGTCCGGCGAAGATCAGCACCCCTAACGACACTGCGCTGCCAAGCCCGTACGCCAGCAGCAACAGGCTGGTCTGCGCACTGGGCCCTTGCAGCATGGCGCCAGTGAGGATGATGCCCAGAATCGGCCCGGCACACGGCGCCCACAGCAGGCCGGTGGCAACGCCGATCAGCAATGCAGCAAGCGGCCCGGACAAGCGCCGCGTCGCCGGGTCGAGCCTATTGCCGAGCGCCACCAGCGGCAGCGTTAACCAGTGACCCACGCGTGCCGAAAGCAGCGACAGGGCAAACAGCGTCAGGATCACCAGCGCGATATTGCGGCCGATACCGTTTGCCGCCACGACCCAGTCACTGCTGACCACGGCCAGGCTTGAGACCAGCGCAAACGTCAGCGTCAGCCCCAACAGGGTCATCAGCACCGACCCCGCCGTCCGATCGGCCCGGGCAAACAGAAAGGGTACGACTGGCAGGATGCAGGGGCTGAGCACCGTGACGATGCCGCCGAGAAAGGCGATCAGAAACATGGTCGGTCACCCACATCGCTGATGAGCGTGGCGGACAGAAAGGCGGTGGTGAGGTTTTTCCAGTTCATGGCGGGCTCCGGGCACTGGGCGCGTTGGTTGAAAGAGCGGCCGAGGCGTATTGCCTCGGAGCCGCCATTCAACGTCCGGGAGGTGTCGCCGGTGTGTCCGGGAAATCAGTGAATGAATCAGCACGTATCTGCCGTGGAGCGGGATACACGGCGATACAGGCGGGCCGATTCAGCGGCCGTTCACCGAATCCACCTTGCCATCCACGGGGTCCGGCGGCACGGCGCCGTCCTGGCTGGTGTCGATGCTGACCACCACCGACATCCCCGGGCGCAGGTGGTCCACGTCATGCTGATCGTCGTCGATGGTGATGCGCACCGGAATGCGCTGGGCGATCTTGACGAAGTTGCCGGTGGCGTTATCAGCAGGCAGCAAGCTGAACTCGGATCCCGCCGCCGGCGAGATGCGCTGCACCCGGCCGCGCATCTTCAGGTTTTCCAGCGCGTCGACGGTGAAACTCACCGGCTGGCCCAGACGCACGTTCGCCATCTGGGTCTCCTTCATGTTGGCGATAATCCAGCGCGGGCGCGGCACCAGCGCCATCAACTGCGCACCGGAGTTGACGTACGCCCCCAGGCGCACCCCGATCTGCCCCAGCTGACCGTCCCGGGGCGCAGTGATGCGCGTATTGGTCAGGTCAATGCGCGCCAGCTCGATGGCAGCTTCGGCATTCTTCACCGACGCTTCCAGCGAGCCGCGATTGACGATCACGGTTTGCAGGTCCTGACGGGAAATCTCCAGCGCCGCCTTGGCTTCGGCCAATGCTGCCTTTGCTTGTGCATCTGCCGCGCGGGTCACGTCAAATTCGCTTTTCGACACCGAGCCATCGGTCACCAGTGCCTGACCGCGGCGAAGGTCGGCAGCGGCCTTGTCACTCTGCGCCTGGGCATTCGCGATAGCGGCCTGACGTTGGGCAATGGTGGCCTCGGCGCTGCGCCGCTGTTGCAGATTATTGGCCAGCGCGGCCTGCTGAACGCCCAACTGAGCAATGCCCTGATCCAGGTGCTGCTGATAAATCCGGTCGTCGATGCGCACCAGCAGATCGCCCTGCTTGACCCACTGGAAATCCTGCACCGGCACTTCGTAGACGTAGCCGCTCAGTTGCGGGCCGATGATCGTGGTCTGCCCGCGAATCAGGGCATTCTCGGTGCTTTCGATCGGGCTGCTGAACGGAGGCAGCTGCCACGCGTACAGCACGACCAGCACACCCGCCAGGGCAATGCCGCCGAACAGAATCGCCGACACCAGGCGTATGCGCGCCGAACGCGGTTGCGTGGTGGCCGGCATGACCGCCGGCGCGGGCGCTGCGGAAGTTGCCTGTGACGGGGCGGCGTTGGGAGCCGCATTGCCAGAAGAGCCGCCTGAAGCGCTGTTTGCAGGGGTGCCAGAAGGTTTGCCAGGTTCTGTCATGAAGGTTGAGCGCCAGAAGGTGTTAAGGGAGATGCCGAAGGTGTGGCCGGCGTAAACGGCGCGACCGGCTCGGTGGTGATCCACAGCCAGGTGGCGCGGCTGGTGATCCAGATCATGGTCAGAACCGCGATGACTGCGATCAGCATAAATACGTCGTTGTAGGCCAGGGTATTGGCCTCGCGGGTGGCGGCGGTTGCCAGCGATCGAATGCCCAGGCTGGTACGCGCGGCCGGGTCGGCGATGGCCGAAATATACGCACCGCTCGCGCTTTGCAGGCGCGATTGCACCTGAGCGTCGATCAGCGTGACGTGCTCGACGATGTGCGCCGAGTGGAATTTCTCGCGCCAGACCTGAAAGGTGCCCAGCAGCGCCGAGCCGATCAGGCTGCCGACGTTCTGGGTGATCCCGAACATCACCGAAAAACTGACCATGTTGCGCGGGTTGCTGATCACCCCGCTGATGCCCAGCACCAAGGTCGGACCGAGGAAGAAGGTGCCGCCGAACGCCAGCAAAAACTGGCTGAAATACATCTGCGGTTCACGGGTGAGGCTGGTGGAGAAGCTGTCCATGCTCGAACCGATCGCCATCAATGCCAGGGAAATGATCAGCGGCTTGAACAGGTGTTGCGGATCAATCGTCAGCGCGCTGACCGCAAGGCCCGCGACGCTGCCCAATAGCATGAACAGGTACAGCGTGTGCAGCTGCTCGGTGCCCTGATTCATCCCCTGAAGAAAACCGACCGCGCCAGTGGATTGCTCCGACAGCACGATCCGCGTCAGCAGCACGCCGAAGGCGAAGCGGATCATCCGGCCACTGCCCAGCCAGCGGGTGATCAACAACGGTCGGGTGCGGTTGTGCTCGATACACAGCCCGGCGAGGATCAGCACGATTGACGACGCCAGGGCGATGCCGATCCAGGGCTCTTCAAGCCACCATTCAATCCGCCCCAGCGACAACGCCGCACAGAGCGCAGCGAAGCCTGAAGCGAGCAAGGCGAAGGTCAGGAAGTCGAGTTTCTCGAAGGCTTTGAAGCGGTCGCCTGGGGGCAGTTTCAGAATCAGCACGCAACCCAGGGACAGCAGGCACATGCCCAGTTCGAACAGGTAAAGCCCGCGCCACTCGGCAATCTGCAGCAGGTCTTCGGAAACCAGTCGCGCCAGCGGTGTTGCCAGCTGCGCGGTGCCGAGGCCCAGCACCAGGGCTTTCATTCGCCACTTCTGCGGGAAGGCCTGAATCATGTAGTACAGGCCCAGCGAACTCAGTGCCGCGCCGACCATGCCGTGGGCGGCGCGAACGGCGATGGCCGATTCGATGTCGTTGACGAACAGGTGCGCGAAGGTGACCAGCGCGTACAGCACCAGAAATACTTCGGTGAACGCGCGCAGACCAAACTGCTGGCGAAACTTCACCAGCAGCAGGTTCATCGACACATTGGTCATGACATACGCGGCGGGCAGCCAGGCGATCTCGGCCTGGGTGGCGCCCAGCGAGCCTTGCAGATATTGAAGGTTGGCGACCACCAGCGCGTTGCCCAGCCCGCCGGTCAACGCCACGATCACCCCGACGATGGCATAGGCCCAGCGCTTGGGCGTTGCGTGCAAGGGCGTCGACGGCGAGCCCGGCAACGTCGGTCGCTCGTGGGGAGCCCAGTCGTGGGGTCTGTACTTGTCGTTCATTGAGCGGACCTGATGAATGCCGTGCCGAGCCACTGAAAAGCGATGGGGCCAGCCGCTATGAAAGCGGCCGCCTGTGAAGGCTAGCTGATCATACTCAGCTAATCATTCTCAGCTCCCGCGCCTGCTCCAGTGTGACATCCACCGCATGAATGCTCGCCTGCCGGTGCTTGAGCATCCCGCCGCTGCGGCCGTTGAACACCGCGTTGATCTCGGCGAGGATAGACAACGCCACGCTGTGGGGCGCGTCACCGCCCAGGTCCAGCCCGACCGGGTAATGCAGGCTGGCCTGCGCAGCGGCTTCACGGGCCTGATCCGGCAGTTCGTTGAGCAAACGCTCGGTGCGGCTGCGTGGCCCGAGCTGGCCGATGTAGCGCGGCGTTGACTCGAGAACCTGCCCCAGCCAGTGGCGGTCCTGGCTCAGGCTGTGGGTCATCACCACCACGGCAGCGTCGGCGACCATCGCGTGGAGTTCGGGCATTGGCTGCAGCGGCGCCGACAGCACCTGATCGGCCTCCGGAAAACGCTGGGGACGGGCGAAATGCGAGCGCGCATCGATCACCGTGATGTGCCAGCCCTGCAGCCGCGCCATGCTGACCAAGGGCATCGCGTCATGCCCGGCACCGAAGATCACCAGCCGGCGCGGCGCGGCGATGTACTCCAGCAGCACTTCAACGGCGCCGTCCGCGCTGTCGTAGGTACGGGTGGCGGAGCGGCGGGCAGCGAGCACCGTTTTCAGGTCCTCGGCCACCGCCGTCGCCAGCCAGCGCTCACGCATGTCGATTTGCACCTGCCCGGATGAACGAATCGCCACCCGCTCGCCCAGCGCCGTATGACGTTCGCTTTGTGTGCCGATCACCGTCGCCAGCGCAGCGCCAACACCGCTGGCCTTGACCTCGCGCAACACGTCCGCCACCAGACTTGCCGCCTGGGGATCTATCCGTTCGAAGAGGATGTGCACCGTGCCGTTGCAACCCAGGCCAAAGCTGAGCTCGGCGTCTTCGAGTTCGTCGTCGTCCTCGCCGGTGCTGTACGTGCGCAGGGACGGCTTGCCATTGGCGGTCAGCCACCAGGCCTTTTTGCTGACGTCGCTTTCGAGGCAGCCGCCGCTGACGGTGCCGGTCGCCTCGCCCATCGGCGCGATAACCATCCGCGCACCCGGGCGTCGGTAAGCCGAACCCTCGACCTTGACCACCGTGGCGATCACCACTTCCTGCTGCCCGGTCTGCGCTTCATCAAGCGCCCCCAGCAGACTGGATAGATCATTCATGCGCGTCCCCAAAAACCGGTTCATTCATCTGGCGTGATTCATTTGTCACCTGACACATACCCTGAAAAGCCACTGCCATCTGTGACGCAAGTGCTGTTGTGCAGACTGTGAGTCGCCGCGCAGGTTCAGCTTTTGCCCGCGAAACACGTGTTGTGCGCCGTGCACTTGCAGCGAATGGCCAGCAGGTTACCGCAGACGGCGCGCAGATTGGCCATCGGTCACCGACTGCGCGAATCAGCCCGTGCCGGGACTACACTCGGTGCGTGCCGTTAAATCCATGCAAAACGCTGATGATCCAAGGCATCAACGTACTCGTGGGAAGTGGCCGTCCTTCATTTGGATATTTCGGTTGAACATTCCGCACAACGCACGCCTCAAACCCTGAATCGCCGTACCGCCTGGCTGCGTGGAATCACTCCACCGGGTCCACCGGGCATCGGCTACGCCGGAGAGCACCTGATGACGCGCCAATTACGCCAGCTTCGCGAAACATCCTCCACCCACACCCTGTGCCAGCGCTTTCAGAGCGTGCGCGACCGTACCGAATTTCTGGTCGAGCCCTTGAGCGCCGAGGACATGGTGGTGCAGTCGATGCCCGATGCCAGCCCGGCCAAATGGCACATGGCGCACACCACATGGTTCTTCGAAACCTTTCTGCTGGCGCCGAACCTGCCGGCCTACGAAGCGTTCGATCCGACGTTCGGCTACCTGTTCAACTCTTATTACGAAGCTGTTGGCCCGCGTCATCCGCGTCCGCAGCGCGGCCTGATGACCCGGCCGAGCGTCGATCAGGTCCTGGCCTATCGCAGGCACGTCGACGAAAACATGACGACGCTGCTGATGACGCCGCTCAGCGACGAAATGACCAGCCTGATCGAACTCGGCCTGGCCCACGAAGAGCAGCATCAGGAACTGCTGTTGATGGACATCCTTCATCTGTTCAGCCTGTCGTCGCTGAAACCGGCCTACAGCCCGCGCTGGCCGAAAGACCTGTCGGGCCGTCGTGGTCATTTCAAGCCGCTGAGCGCCGGCCTGACCGAAATCGGCCACGACGGTGACGGCTTTTCGTTCGACAACGAAGGCCCTCGCCACACCACCTATCTGCAGTCCTTCGAAATCAGCGACCGGCTGGTGACCAACGGTGAGTGGCTGAGCTTTATTGCCGACGGCGGCTATCACACCGCGGCCTTGTGGCTGTCCGAAGGCTGGACCCTGGTGCAGGAAAACGGCTGGAATTCACCCATGTACTGGCAGCACGACGAGAACGGCTGGAAGCGCATGAGCCTGCGCGGCCTTGAGTCGATCGACCCTTCGGCGCCGGTCACGCACATCAGTTATTACGAAGCCGCCGCGTTTGCGCTATGGGCCGATGCGCGCCTGCCCACCGAAGCCGAATGGGAAGCCGCCGCCCGCGCCGGTTTGCTGGAGCAAGTGGACGACGTCGCCTGGCAGTGGACGCAAAGTGCCTACAGCGCCTACCCCGGCTTCAAGCCCTCAGTGGGCGCAGTCGGTGAGTACAACGGCAAGTTCATGGTCAATCAGATGGTCCTGCGCGGCGGTGCCAGCGTCACGTCGCCCGATCATTGCCGCCTGACCTACCGCAACTTCTTCCACGCCGACAAACGCTGGATGGTTTCGGGCCTGCGCCTGGCCCGTGATAGCCGTCAACCCGGCGTGGTTGACCCGAACGACAGCGAATTCGCCCGCGACGTGGTGGCCGGTCTCGGCGCCGCTCAGAAAACCCTGTCGCCCAAGTATTTCTATGACGCTGCGGGTTCCGACCTGTTCGAAGCCATCTGCGAAACGCCTGAGTACTACCCGACGCGCGCCGAAACCGGGTTGCTGAAACGCATCGCCGGCGAGATCGCTGCGACCATTCCGGCGGGCGCAGCACTGGTGGAATTTGGCAGTGGCGCCAGCGAGAAGACCCGTCTGGTGCTGGATGCCGCGCCGCACATCGCGGTGTACGTGCCGATCGACATCAGTGCGACAGCACTGAACAAGGCCGCGCGGTCATTGCGCCAGCGTTACCCGGCGCTGATCGTCGCGCCACAAGTCGACGACTTCACCCGGGTGCTCACCCTGCCTGAAGAAGCCGACGGCCACACCCGCGTGGGTTTCTTTCCGGGTTCCACCATCGGCAACTTCAGCCACGAGCAGGCCGTTGATTTCCTCCACAGCGCCCACGATGTGCTGGGGGAAAACGCCCACTTCATCGTCGGTGTCGATCTGGTCAAGGATGAGCAGACGCTGGTGGCCGCGTACGACGACGCCGACGGCGTGACCGCGCAGTTCAACAAGAACCTGCTGACCCGCATCAATCGCGAGCTGCACGCCGACTTCGACGTGTCTGCCTTCGATCATCTGGCCGTGTGGAACGCCGAACAGGCCTGCATGGAAATGCACCTGGTCAGCCGCAAACAGCAAAGCGTCACGGTCGCCGGACACACCTTCCGCTTCGCCGCCGGGGAACGCCTGCACACCGAGAACTCCCACAAGTTCACGGTTGAATCGTTCACCGAACTGGCCGCGCGTGCGGGCTGGACCGTCAGCGAATGCTGGATCAGCGACGCGCCACAAACGGCGTTGTTCAGCTTGCAGGCATGACAGGGGGCAACGGAAATCCTTCAACTTCCAGGATTTCCCAATGTGGCTCGGCTACCACAGATGGCGCAGCAGACGGGGACCCTGTGGGAGTAAGCTTGCAGGCGTGACAGCGCTGATGTGCTCATCCCTGCCGGAAACTTCATTGTCATTTGCAAAATGGCGCTGGTAGCATCCGTTAGCACCCTCACGGACCCCGGCGGTACAGCCGGGGATTGAGTACAACAATAATCAACAGGGAGTCAGCGATGACGGCTCAGGTCATACCTGCCGAATACGCGGCGCAGCAATCCGCCTGCGCGAGCGTTCTGTCCGACGTACGCAATCACATTGGTCACCTCACCCTCAACCGCCCCCAGGGCCTCAATGCCATCGACCTGCACATGGTCCGGCAGCTGCAGTACCAGCTCGACGCCTGGGCAAAGGATGACAACGTTTACGCCGTGGTCCTGCGCGGTGCCGGCGAAAAGGCCTTCTGCGCCGGCGGCGACATCCGCTCGCTGTACGACAGCTTTCAGGCCGGCCGAACCGAGCACCTGGATTTCTTCGTCGAAGAATACGCGCTGGACCTCACCCTTCATCATTACCGCAAACCCGTCGTCGCCTTGATGGACGGCTTCGTGCTCGGCGGTGGAATGGGCCTGGCCCAGGGCGCGGACCTTCGCGTGGTCACTGAGCGCAGCCGTCTGGCGATGCCGGAAGTGGCGATCGGTTATTTCCCTGACGTGGGCGGCAGCTACTTTCTGCCCCGTGTGCCCGGCGAGTTGGGGATTTATCTGGGCGTTACGGGCGTGCAGATCCAGGCCGCCGATGCGCTGTATTGCGGGATGGCGGACTGGTACCTCAACAGCGAACGCCTCAATGACCTCGATCTGCAGCTCAATAACCTGAAGTGGAGCCTGACCCCGCTCAAGGACTTGCAGGGCGCGCTGGCGAAACTCGGCGTGCAGCACTTGCCTGCGCCGCCGCTGGCAAAACTGCGCCCGGCCATCGATCATTTCTTCGGCCTGCCGGACGTCCCGAGCATCATCGAACAATTGCTAGAAGTCAGCGTCTACGACACCCATGCCTGGGCCCTCGACACGGCGCATCTGATGCAAACCCGTTCACCGCTGGCGATGGCGGTCACCCTGGAGCTGCTGCGCCGCGGCCGGCATCTGCCGCTGGAGCGTTGTTTCGCCCTGGAGCTGCATCTGGACCGCCAGTGGTTTGAAAGGGGTGACTTGATCGAAGGCGTTCGTGCCTTGATCGTCGACAAAGACAAGAAACCGCACTGGAGCCCTTCCAGCGTGCAGGCATTGGATGCCGAGCACGTGGCAAGCTTCTTCAGCGGTCATGAGGGGTGACCTATGCAAGATCTTGAACTGACCGAAGAGCAAGTGATGATCCGCGACATGGCGCGGGACTTCGCGCGCAATGAAATCGCGCCCCATGCTCAGGCCTGGGAACAAGCCGGCTGGATCGACGACGCGCTGGTGGCGAAGATGGGCGAACTGGGCCTGCTCGGGATGGTCGTCCCGGACGAATGGGGCGGCAGCTACATCGACTACGTCGCCTACGCGCTGGCGGTCGAAGAGATCTCCGCCGCCGACGGCGCCACCGGTACGCTGATGAGCGTGCACAGTTCAGTGGGCTGCGGGCCGGTGCTCAACTACGGCAGCGACGGGCAGAAACAACAGTGGCTGGAAAAGCTCGCCAGCGGAGAGGCCATCGGCTGCTTCTGCCTGACCGAACCCCAGGCCGGCTCCGAAGCCCACAACCTGCGCACCCGTGCCGAATTGAAAGACGGCGAATGGGTGCTCAACGGCGCCAAGCAGTTCGTCAGCAACGGCAAGCGCGCGCAGCTGGCAATTGTCTTCGCCGTCACCGACCCGGACCTGGGCAAGCGCGGCCTGTCAGCGTTTCTGGTGCCCACCGACAACCCCGGTTATCGCGTCGACCGTATGGAACACAAGATGGGCATCCGCGCCTCCGACACCTGCGCCGTGACCCTGAGCGATTGCCGGATTCCGGCGGAAAACCTGTTGGGTGAACGGGGCAAAGGACTGTCCATCGCCCTATCAAACCTGGAAGGCGGACGCATCGGCATCGCTGCCCAGGCTCTGGGCATCGCTCGCGCGGCATTCGAGGCGGCACTGGGTTACGCCCGTGACCGCGTGCAGTTCGACAAGCCGATCATCGAGCACCAGAGCATCGCCAATCTGCTGGCCGACATGCACACCCGCATCAATGCTTCTCGCCTCTTGGTCCTGCACGCCGCGCGGTTGAGAACGGCCGGCAAACCCTGTCTGTCCGAAGCGTCCCAGGCCAAGCTGTTCGCCTCGGAAATGGCCGAGTGGGTCTGCTCCAAAGCGATACAAATCCACGGCGGCTATGGCTATCTGGAGGATTATCCGGTGGAGAAATACTACCGGGACGCGCGGATCACCCAGATCTACGAAGGCTCCAGCGAAATCCAGCGTTTGCTGATCGCCCGCGAGCTGCGGCACTACGCGCTGTAAGGGTCACGCCCCTCCCCCCCAGAAACGCCGAGCCCCTCAGGGCTCGGCGTCTGTCACTCAACGACCGCCCGGCGCGGGGCTTGGCGCGACAAAGCTGCGTCTTCCCAACTGGAGGACAAGCAGGGTCACCGAATCGGCATTGGCCAGGAGAACTCGACTGCGTTTGCGTGCATCGCCGAGAAACGCCTCACGGGCTTCATCCATGGTTTTGCTGCGGGTGAGCTTCAGGATTGCATCATGCTCGAAGCCCTCTTCCTCATCGAAATCACGCCATTCGCCCTCCTTCAAATGCAAAAACAGCTCATCTCTTGCGCTCAGATGCGACAGGCCATGGGTTTGCATGAGCTGGATATCCGCTTTCAGCTTGATGTTGTTGGCGTTGTTTTCCTGCAACAGGTCCGGATACGGTGCCGTGCTTTCCAGATAGGCAATGTCGTGGGTATCGAGCGCCAGGTGCGAGAGTTCGTGGATCAGCGTCGCGGCGCGGTAATGGGCCGGGCAATCGAAGCCTTGGGTGGCCGCCTCGGGCGTGAGCGGAAACTGCGGCGCATCGAAATACCGGTCAGTCAGGAACACGCGCTTTTTCGGGTCTCTTTTGATCACAAAGCCCATGGTGGCTGCGTGGCCCGCGCGGTTGGTGCCCACCACAAACCGGGGCGATGAGTAAGGCGACAACGACGCATCCATGACCTCATCGAACAGCGTCTTGATCGCGCGTTCGGTATCGACCAGCAACTCGTGATCGGGCGTACTGACACCGAAAAAATCTCCGATGATCTGCGAGACGCGCGGGTGCAGTGGAGTCCCAGGCTCATGCACGTTCAGGTTATCCAGAGCGTTTTCAAGGTAGCGTTTGGCCTGCAGATGAGCCTCGCCGATATGCTGCGCGCGTTCCCGAAAAAACTTGCGTATCTCGGGCATGCCACTGGCTTCGATGAGCAACACGTCATCGGCGCTGACGTCCGCCGCGTGTGTGCGCAGCTTGGTCATTGCGCCGCCCCCGCCCTTTAGACCGGACTCGATGTCCAACTGCCAGCGCTGATTGTCATCCAGCCTGAGGCGCGGGCCGAGTGTGCGGTCAGCGCCAATGATCATCCATCTGCCATCCTTGGCCTGGCGGCGCACCTCATAGACCCGTCCGGCGACCGCCGCATAGGCCTTTCCGTTGGCGGGGTCCATAAACAAACTTAGCAATTCATCGCGACGCAGGTCTTTCAGCGAGATGTTTCGGGCTTCCAGCGCCTGCAAACGCTTCAGTTGCTCGGCGGTGAGTGTGACGCCGCCCCAGGAAAACTCTGGCGGCGTCAACTCCTCGTCCGTGACCAGATCGCCCCCGATCAGCTCGTCCTTCTCGGCCTGTTCCCTGGCCGTCACCATCACGCCCAACGCGGCAGAAAATTCGGAAATAGCCTCGCCCCAGTGACGCCCGGCCGCAGACGCAGCCGATGCACGAAACAGCGTATGGCTCTGCCAAAACGCGACCATGGCGGCAAACTTGCCGGGCACAATGCTCAGCGCCTGCTCCAACCCCAGCGAAGCCAGAAACTTGCGCGACGCCTGATCGGCCTCCTCGGTGGTGACCGTATCGGACGCGCCAATGTCCACCAGCAGGCTCACGGTGTCGGTGAACATGAACTGCAGCGAGTTGCCTTTTTCTTCAGCCAGCGAAACCGTGACCGGCCCAGGCGTGTGAGTGGGCACATCGCCCGGCCCCTGGTCAAAGAACGGCAGATGAGGCTCGATGAACCCGCCGTGCTCATATCGCTTGCGCACCTCCGGGTCCAGTCGCTCGAGCACCAGGTGTTGCAGCGTTGCGTCACTGCGCAGATCGGCCAGCAGTGCAGACAGGCTGGCGTACTCGCGGAAAACTAAATCCGGGTGGAACACCGCGTGCAAAATCACCGGGCCGCTGTCAGGGTGCTCGGCACAGATCAGGTAAACGCCCTTGACAGCATCGGGCGTCATTCCCTCATCGGCGACCAGCCGCAGGGTACTGATGATCGTGCGCTCACCGTCCAACGGTTCGCGGGCAATACCGTCGGGCATTTCAACCACCCGCGAGATGAATTCGCAGGCTCGGGGACTCAGCTTTCCTTGCAGCTTCTGCTGCATCGCCACCGCCTGCATCATCGGTGGCAGTTGATTGACAAACAGCGTGTTGCGCTTTCCCCAGTTGACGTCCGCTGGAGTCAACGTCTGCCGCAACAGCGTTCGGAACCCTGCGCCGACGTCCAGCCCACGGGCAGTCCTGCGCACATAGTCCGGGGTCATCAGGCGGCCGATATCGGGGTATTCGGCGGAGTGGATACTCAACGCCGCTTCTGGAAAATCAACGAAGCGATTGATGGCGTAATCAGTGAGAGACTCACTGTGCTCAAGGGTGGCGGCGGGAATCGCTGACGGGATCTGCCCAACGCCGGGGGGCGCGGCGACGTAGCGACGCTGGGTAACGGTGATCTGGTCAGGGTCCAGATCGCGCTCGGGGAAATCCTTGCCCAGCTGATCCAACAGCCTGCTGCGCGCGTATTCAGTCAGGGTCGGGAGGTCAAAGAGAAAATCCTCGTCACCTTCGCTGGCGAGAAAAAAACGACGCCATATCTCGTTATACGCACGAATGTCGCTGGCTGATGCAGACTTGAACCAGTCCGGCAACAGCTCTTCAAACAATGTGTTGTCGATCCGGACCGCCAGAGCGTCGAGCATGTCGACCAATTGCGCATCCAGTTCGGTGGCGCGGGCAACGCGAGTGAACAGCCCGGCTTCAAAACGACAACGCCGGGCACGGGCGCACAGTTGCTGGAGGTTCTGTAACTGGCGGTTAAACACAGTCTGTTGCAACGCCTCGATCGCATGGCCATTGCAGCGACTGAAATCAAAGCGGACCTGCTCCGCCGGTTGCGCCCGCAGGTGGTTGCGCAACAGCGTACGGTCGCGCTCCCCCACCAGAGCCAACCAGCGCTCGCTGTGCACGCTGCGCAATCGACTGCCTAGTTTGTCGGTCAATGCCTGCACGGATTCGAAATGCTCCCAGCCCTGCACGCTGCTCCAGAACATCAAACCTGCACCGGTCCGCCGCGGTTGCCAGAGCACCATTGAATCGCTGAGGGTGGCCTCGGCGCCGGATCCATATACCACCGACAGCGAAAACACCTCGGTCATCGACAGGCCCGATTCTGATCTCTGCGCACGGACAGGCGCGTTGAGCACTTGCATGACCATGTGCGCCGCCTCGCTCGGGACCACCTCCATTCGCTGCCTCAGCGCCAGGTCCAGGCGCAACGCGTCTTCCCTGAGCACCAACGCCATGGCAACCGGTTGCAGCTGCCTGTCGCCCAGACGCGCAAGGGCCGTGCGCGATCGTCCAAATCGGTCGAGGTAGCGCTCGACGAAGTCCGAAGCAACGCGCTCGAGCATGACGTTAATCAGTTCGACATCAAGGTGCGCCCCTGCAGCTTGAGAAGTGAGCAGCACCTGCGCCGTGTGCGAGAGGGGATCAGGACGGTGCCCACTGACGCGCTCAAGCAACAGCGCCACCAGATCCATTGACGTGGCGCGTAAGGACTCACTGATGGCGACAGAACTCGGCTCGACATCGGAGGCGGCAACCGGCAGCGATTCCAGCCAGCGCACCCGTATCTCACTCGCGCGCAGGCCGCGTGCCGAAGCCGCGCATAGATAGCTTTGCAGTGCCTGCTCGGCGTAGCTGACCAGAAAGTTGTCCAACTGGCGCAGGTGGGCCGCACTGGCATCGGATACCTGGGTTCTCTCCAGCCACGACGGGGGCGACGGCTGTAGCGCAGTGGGCCGGGAAGGTCCGGAGGCGGAAGGTTCAAGGACGGCGCTGTCAGGCTCTGGCGCCGGGACGACCTGAATCAGGTCATCGTTGGCGCTGCTGCACCAGACGGCAGCAAAGTCCATCGGTTGGTCGTGCCGCCAGCGCCCCGCCGTGAAATGCACCTGACGCGGGTCGATCAGGTAACGCACGTCCAGCGCATCGTCATACATCGCTGAGACCTTCACGGGCTCAGCCGACAACCCCGTCACGTACTGCAGGTTACGCAGCTGGAGCGCAAGGACGGAGTCCACCCGTTCGCGGAACAAGGGCCCGTCGATACTATCCAGCGTAAGGGTCAAATGACCTTCACGCAGTAACAGCGGCTGGTCTACAAGGGCCAGTACCGGGCGCAACATCTCGCGTCCTTCCGGGGTTGAGCAAAACGCACTCAGCGCCGTCAGGTTGGCGAATCGACGCAGGCCGTGCTCCGGGGTAAACCACAGCAGCGGCAGCTCGGCCGGGGAGAAATCGAAAACCAGTGTACCGGCCAGTTGTGTGGCTGTTCCGTCGGACAGGTGCAGCACAAGACGTCTGCAGAGCAGCTGAGCTTCTGACGAAATGTAGTGCGGTCCGGACATGAGCAGCGGCCTCAGCATTTCGTGCTCCTGCCGTCTGAGATTACCCTCATGGCCGTAACGGTAGAGTTCATGGCACAGGCTGGTCGCGTAGACCTGGACCGCCACGTCGCGGCAGGAACCGGTCCCGCGTTGCTGGCTCCAGTAATCACGCAGCAGCCAGGCGAATTGGTCCGGCAGCGCAGACATCGTGTCGGTTATGGCCTGAGCGAACAATTGTGCGTCGCGTTCGCTCACCACTCGGCCCTGTGCATCCAGGAATTGCGGCGTCACGCCCGGCGCCTGCTCGGCATGGCAAAACGCTTCAAACGCCGTTTGAGACAGGGTCTGGGTCATCAGCACAAGCTCGTCGCCGGCACCGAAAGCCGGTTGCACCATCCGCATGAGGTGCCTCGCCGGATCAATCTGCTGATCCGGCAAGAGCCGACGCAGTTGCAGGGCCAACGCGGAGGTGACAGCGCCGACCAGGTCTGGCGTCAGCTTCAGTCGCTCGGTGAACTGCCTGACCGAATTTGCCTGATATTCGACGATGGCCTGCATCTGGGCCTGAAAAACGTTGTCGTCGATTTTCTCGTACTCGAACGCTGCCGAAGGGTCGTTGTTTGCAAACCGGCCGAGCAACGCCTCCAGCAACTGCTGGCGACCGTCGAAGGCTTCGACGCCGGACGCCAGCGTGAACAGGAATATCCGTGGGTCGCTGGTCTGGCCGTGGCTGAACATCAGCGCAGCACTGAGTTCCAGCGAAGTAGGCAGGCCGTCATTGAGCAGCAACCGATCGACCCTGACCGGATCGGGATCATCGGCGGCCATCGCGCCTGCCGCGCGTTTAAGCCAGGTCTGTTCAGATGAGCGGAGCACGCCGGCAGCAACGGCGCGGTCGACTTCGTCGAGAAAGCGCTGTCGCAGTGACGCGCTGTTGAAGTACGTGGTGGTAACGGTAGGCATTGCAGCTCCTTGAGCACAAACGCCCGCGGCTGGCATCGGCCAGGCAGGGGCAGGAAAGGCTGGGAGCGTAGGGAAGAAATCCACCGCAACTGCGGTACATAACGCTGTACACGGGGAGGGAAATTCAGGATTGAATGGCGAAGACGCGGCGACGTCCGGCCATGAATGCGAAAGGCCTGCACGTCGAGTGGCGTGCAGGCCTTTTCATCGGAAGACAGTTCAGCCGATCAGGCTTTCGACGTGCGCTCAACGTGACCGGCGAAGGCGTCGATGATGTTCTGCAGGAACGGACGGGTTTTCTCGTTCAGCTTGCCCTGTTCGTCAAAGAAGGTGCCCGCGTTGCCCAGGTACGCTTCCGGCTGCTGCATGCACAGCACGTCGAGGAACACGAAGCACTGGCGCAGGTGCTGGTTGGCGCCAAAACCGCCGATGGCGCCTGGCGAAACGCTGACCACCGCCGCCGGCTTCGCACTGCCCCACGCGCTTTTGCCGTAGGGGCGCGAGCCGACGTCGATGGCGTTCTTCAGCGCGCCCGGCACCGAGCGGTTGTATTCCGGGGTAACGAACAGAAAGCCGTCTGCCCCCTGCAAGGCTTCACGAAAGGCGGTGTACGCGGCGGGCGGCGAATCATGGTCGATGTCTTCGTTGTAGAGCGGCAGGTCGCCAATTTCGACGATGCTCAGTTTCAGGCTTGGCGGCGCCAGTTCGGCCAGTGCACGGGCCACTTTGCGGTTGATGGAATCTTTCCTCAAGCTGCCGACGATGACTGCAATCGAATGAACCTGGCTCATGAAACGGACCTTCTGCTGTTGGAGGAGATAACAGTTATAGATGAAACAGGTGCGCAATTCTGTGTTGTTTTTCCGTTGCTAATCATCGAAGCGTTCGATGCTGTAGCGTGGGTTATCGGTGCATGTGCGCCGCGCGGGGCGCGCAACCTGCGCTCGCGACTATTTTTCCGAGGGCCGAAAACTCCCCCTGAAAACCGCGGTCTGACTGCCTTAGGCGAATAAGGTCCTGATAGAAATTTGGGAATTACCTTACAAGCGGACACGGTTTATTCACTCGCGGTGTTAGGATGCGAGCGAAAACGAGCAGTTATTTCCAGAGGTTACAAAGCAAATGGCTTCAGTTCTAGTTGGGCAATTTCATGCGCGGGACGCGGAGGGACGCGTTTACTCGGTGCATGAATTCCGTGAATCACAGCCCGACGAGGCTGATGGCAAGGAGCCCGTTTCAACTTATCGCCTGGCCATTGGCGACCGCGTCAAGCACTTGAGCGGAGAGGAATTCGAGTTGATTCAAAGCAAGGTCGTACTGACAAGAGAGCGCTGAGGCGCTGCTGCAAGCCCGGCTCTTTACACATAGGCCGCTCACGTCGCGCGGCCACGAGTCAGGCCATCAGGGCTTGCAGCTTCAATCGACGACAGGCCCGTCGAACAGCAGATACCAGAAAATCGCCGCCTCTTGCGTACCCGGATCTATCGCGCGATAACGCAGATGATCCACCCCGCCGACCACAAATCCGTAGCGCTCATATAACCGACACGCCGCCAGATTATTGTTCTGGGTTTCCAGGGTGATGCCCGGCAGACCACGCTTGCGGCTCCAGAACTGCGCCACGTCCAGCAGCTTTTGCGCCACGCCATTGCGCCGCGCGCCGTTGTCGACCGCCAACTCGTCGATGTGAGCGAAACCGTTCCAGTGCTGGCTGACCACCACATGCCCGACCGGCTGTTCATCGAGCCAGGCCACCAGCACAGTGCTGTCGGCGGCGTCCCGATAATGGCAGAACTCTTCGGAATCGATACCGTAGTTTTTCAGGTAGGGCTCGACAGGTTCGACGGGCCACTGCGCCACGGGCTCGCCGATCTGCACCCGGGCATAACCGGTAACGGTGAACGTGAATTCGCTGTTGAGGATGTAATCCTCGAAGCACTCGTCAGCGACACGAATGCTGAAAGTCGGGCTGGACGTGTTCACCATGGGCCTCTCTCATCGAACAACCGCAGATGTATCTGCCGACTGATGACTCGTGGGAGCGAGCTTGCTCGCGAAGAGGCCCTTACATCCGGAACATCCGTAGCGCCTGAAATACCGTCTTCGTGAGCAAGCTCACTCCCACACTTACTGCGTTTGCTCCGCGAGTGAGCCGCTGCCGCCTTCAGGCTTCAGCCTGGGCCTGGGTCTGCGCTTCGAGCAACTGGGTCCACAGGGCCGGAGCACCCGCGGATTTGGCGATCACGGCCAGACGCGCTTCGTGCTCCGCCAGCTCGGCCTCGCTGGCGACGATGATGCGGCCCGGCGTGCGGTTGGCGATCCGGCGGATCTCGGAAGGACGATCAGCGCCGCCCTCTCCATCGTTGTTGCCGGCCAGCGACAGGGTCGTCTGGCCACCGGTCATCGCCAGATAGACTTCCGCGAGAATCTCGGAGTCGAGCAAGGCGCCGTGCAGTTCGCGGCCGGAGTTGTCGACGTCGTAGCGTTTGCACAGGGCGTCGAGGCTATTGCGCTGGCCCGGATGCCGCTCGCGGGCCATGGCCAACGTGTCGAGGATGGTGCAGTAGCTGCTGAGGTTGGCGCGATCGTGCTGGCCGATCAGGGCGAATTCGTTGTTCAGAAAGCCGACGTCGAACGCCGCGTTGTGGATGATCAGCTGAGCGCCTTTGATGAACTCGAAGAATTCGTCGGCGACTTCGGCAAAACGCGGTTTGCCGATCAGGAACTGGTCGGTGATGCCGTGAACGCCGATGGCGCCCTCGTCACTCTCCCGGTCCGGTTGCAGGTAAACGTGGAAATGCCGCCCGGTCAGACGCCGGCCAACCAGCTCGACGCAGCCGATTTCGATGACCCGATGGCCATCGGTGACGGGCATACCGGTGGTCTCGGTATCGAGGACAACCCTTCGTTCAGTGATGATGTTTTGTACAGTCATTGCCTACCGCCTCAGCTTCAGGCGCGGATATTAGCATGGGGGTTTTGGGATGTGGGCGGCCTTGCCAGACCGCACCTGCCAGTGTGGGAGTGAGCTTGCTCGCGAAGAGGTCAGTGCCTCCACTCAATCTCTAGCAGCCGGAATGCCGCATTCGTGAGCAAGCTCACTCCCACAGGGTCCGTGTTTGCTCCACGACCGCGCAGCATCTGGACGACGGAGATCCCGCGCAGGACTCAGCCATCAGCCGTGCTTGATACCGCGCACTTCATCCACCCCACGGTTCGCCAACTGGTCGGCGCGTTCGTTGCCGGGATGGCCGATATGCCCGCGCACCCACTTCCAGCTCACGTTGTGCCGGCTGACCTGCTCGTCCAGCTGCTTCCACAGATCGGCGTTTTTAACCGGTTCCTTCGCCGCTGTCTTCCAGCCGCGCTTCTTCCAGTTGGTCATCCACTCGGTGATGCCTTTCATCACGTACTGCGAGTCGGTCACCAGGATCACTTCACACGGCCGCTTCAGCTCTTCGAGCCCGCGAATGGCGCCGAGCAGCTCCATACGGTTATTGGTGGTGTTGGCTTCACCGCCCCAGAGTTCTTTTTCAACGCCTTTGCACACCAGCAACGCACCCCAGCCGCCAGGGCCCGGGTTGCCCTTGCAGGCGCCATCGGTGAAGAGTTCTACGGTATCGCTCATTACGATGTTTCCAGAAAATTGAGAAAGCGTGGCGCCGGCCGGACAATCAAGGCTCGGGCGTGCGCCGATTGACCTTGGCCATGGGCAACGGCAGCAGTTTGCCCATCGGCTCGCGACGCGGCATGCGCACAGGCCGCAATCCGACACTCATCTTGCGCGCGATCAATAGATAGAAGCCGCCGCCGGGACTTTGCCAGCCATCGCCGAGACGTTCGAGTCCGGCCAGACGGGCCTGCCACTTGGGCGAAGCGAGCGGCGGACGATAGCACCCGAAGCGGCGTTTCTCCAGCGCGAAGCCCAGCAGGTTGAGCCAGTCGCCGACCCGTGAAGGCGAGATGCAGCGGGCCCTGCGCAAGGCATCGTTGGCAAAGAAATGACGAATGCCCCAGGTGCTCCAGGGATTGATCCCGACGATCACCAAGTGCCCGCCGGGACGCACGCTGCTGGCGGCTTCGCGCAACAGGCCGTGGGGCGACAGGCAGAAATCCAGGCCATGCTGCATGACCACCACATCCGCGGCGTGTTCGCTCAACGGCCAGGCCTGCTCTTCGCAGACAATTTCAACGCCCGGCAACGGCGCGCCCAGCCGCACATTGCGCTGAACTTGTTTCGCCGCTGGCGGCGTTTGTGCCGACGGGCCGTAATGCACCAGATAGCCGCCAAAAAAACGTTCGAGCTCTTGCTCCAGCACGCGGCTTTCTTCTTCCAGCAACAACTGCCCCAAGGGCCCGGACAGCCAGTCGCGGGCGGCGCTGATCAGCTCAAGCCATTCAGGATCGGCCTGGGCGAACGCTTCATCGGTCATTTCCGGTCTCCATGAGAGGGTCATTGCGATAGAGACTCGCCTCGAGTCTGTTCAGACCCTAAGATGCTTCTCTATGTTTCCAGCCAAGCGAACCGCGCCATGATACAGGTCGATGCCCTGCCCGCTTTCAGCGATAACTACATCTGGTTGTTACAAGACAATGCCGTCAAGCGCTGCGCCGTGGTTGACCCGGGTGATGCTGCCCCCGTCATTGCCTGGCTGGAACGCAACCCGGACTGGCGCCTGACCGACATTCTCATCACCCATCACCACGCGGACCACACCGGCGGCGTCGCGCAACTTAAAACGCTCACCGGCGCCAAGGTCTACGGCCCGGTCAATGAGAACATTCCGGCGCGGGACGTGGCCCAGTCCGACAACGACCAGCTCACCGTACTCGGCCTGACATTTGCCGTCCATGCAGTCCCCGGCCACACCCTGGGCCACATCGCCTTTTACCACGCCGACGCGCAACAGCCGCTGCTGTTCTGCGGCGACACGCTGTTCGCGGCGGGTTGCGGGCGGTTGTTCGAAGGCACCCCGCAGCAGATGCATCACTCCCTGAGCCGGCTCGCCGAGCTGCCCGACAGCACCCTTGTCTACTGCGCCCACGAATACACACTGAGCAATCTGCGCTTTGCCGTCGCGGTCGAGCCGGAGAATGCCGACGTAGTGGAACGCTTCGAGCAAGTGACGCAATGGCGTGCGCAAAATCGCATCAGCGTGCCGTCGACGCTGGCGCTCGAGCGCAAGACCAATCCGTTTCTGCGAGCCTCCGTCATCTCCGTGAAACAAAAAGCAGACGAACGGAGCGGAACCCACAACGCAACGCCCACAGAGGTCTTTGCGGTGCTGCGGGCATGGAAAGATAAGTTCTAAACAGGCGGCGAATCAGCACGGAAATTCTGAAAGGTTGACCGTTCAGCAGCCACTTTCTAGAATCGCCCGACATTTTCGCCTGGAACTATCCCCCAGCCAATGTCGTCATCTATGCGTAAAACCTTCAATTCCGACACATTGACTCGGTTGGCCCAGGCAATCGCGGTGGTCGCGAGCGCGACACTGGCAGGCTGCCAGAGCACCGGCGGCCTGGAATCCGGCAACGGCGCCAGCGCCGCTCACCCCGTCACCAGCACCAAACCGAAACCCGTTTATATCGCGCGCAAACCCGTGCCGCTGGCCCCTCCCCATGATGTCTGGGAGCGCATGCGTCAGGGTTTCCAGCTGCAAGACGGCAACGACCTCAACCCGCGCATCGATCAGCAACGCCTCTGGTACGCGAACAACCCGTCGTTTCTCGAAACGGCCGGTAACCGCGGCAGCTTGTACATGCACTACATCGTCGAGCGATTGGAAGAGCGCAACATGCCCCTCGAGCTGGCGCTGCTGCCGGTGATCGAGAGCGCCTACAACCCGATGGCCTTGTCTCGCAGCGATGCGGCGGGGATCTGGCAGTTCATTCCGTCCACCGGCCGCTACTTCAACCTGCGCCAGACCAATTTCTACGATGGCCGCCGCGACATCACGGCGTCCACCACGGCAGCGCTGGATTACCTGACCAAGCTGCACGACATGTTCAACGGCGACTGGCTGCTGGCACTGGCAGCCTATAACGCCGGCGAAGGCACGGTCAGCCGCGCCATCGAACGCAACGAAAAGCTCAACCTGCCCACTGATTACTGGAACCTGCCGCTGCCGCAGGAAACCCGCGACTACGTGCCGAAACTGCTGGCGCTGTCCCAAGTGGTCATGTCGCCGGACGCCTATGGCGTCAACCTCAACCCGATCGACAACAAGCCCTACTTCCAGGTGGTCGAGCTGAATCAGCGCATGGACCTGTCGAAAGTCGCCGCCATGGCGAACATCGACGAAGACGAGCTGGTGCAGCTCAACCCTGCGTTCAAGAAGCGCCTGACCATCGACGGCCCTCAGCACTTGCTGGTGCCCACGTCGAAATCCCAGTTGCTGACGGCGAACCTGTCGAACATGAAGCCCGAAGAGCTGGTCGACTGGCAGCAATACCGCGTACGCCCGGGCGACAGCCTGGCCAGCATCGCCAGCCGCTACAAGGTCTCGACCAGCACCCTCAAGGACATCAACAAGCTGTCCGGCAACCAGGTGAAACGCGGCCAGGCGCTGACGATTCCGGTGCAACCGGGCATGCAATATGCGATGCCGGTGTTCGAAGAAGTTGCCGAGGTGGACGAGAAGCCCGCGCGCACCCGCAGCTACAGGGTGAAGAAGGGCGACAACCTGGTGCAGATCGCGCGCATCAATAAGGTCGACGTCAAGGATTTGCAGCACTGGAACAAGCTGTCCGGCCAGAACCTTAAGGTAGGCCAAACGCTGGTCATGCAGGACAACAGCAAACCGGCGAAAGCGAGCTCCCGTGCCGTAGCCAAAGCCGACAGCAGCGCCAGGGGCGAGGACGCCGGCAAGAAGTCAATGCAGTACAAGATTCAGAAAGGCGATTCGATGTACCTCGTCGCCAAGCGCTTCAACGTCGAAATGCAGCACCTCAAGCGCTGGAATCCGCGCAGCGGCCAGGCGCTCAAGCCAGGGCAGACGTTAACGGTTTATTTGCCCCATTGATCTAGCGCCCGCCGCGACCTCGTGGGAGCCACCTCGCTCCCCCAGGCTCTCGCCCAGGTCGGCACCCTCCAGCCGCCCGCACCACCCTTTTTCCAGCCGATACAAGCTGTTACTGTGACCGACCGCTGCCTGGATCGACCGCCGACTTGATACGTCACCTGCTGCTGACTTTCAGCCTGGTCTTGAGCACGACAGCCGCCGCGACCATCAGCGAAAGCCATGGTTACGCACAATTCGGCGTCCTCAAGTACCCTGCCAGCTTCACGCATTTCGACTGGGTCAATCCTGAGGCGCCGAAGGCTGGCACCCTGCGAATCATGGCCAACGGCACGTTCGACACCCTCAATCCCTACACCTTCAAGGGCAGCAGCCCGATTTCGACGCCCAATTTCGGCCAGTATGGCGTCAGCGAGTTGAACGAACCGCTGATGGTCGGCACCGGCCAGTACGACCCCTCCGGTGATGAACCCACCTCCAGTTATGGCCTGATCGCCAAAACCGTCGAATACAGCGACGACCGCAGCTGGGTGGTGTTCAACCTGCGCCCCGAAGCACGCTTCCACGACGGCAAGCCGATTACCGCCTACGACGTGGCGTTTTCCTACAGAACGCTGCTGAAGGACGGTCACCCGCAGTACCGCACCGCGTTGCAGGAAGTGCAGCGGGTGGACATCCTCAACCGCCACCGCATTCGTTTCGTGTTCAAGCGCTCCGGCAATCCATTACTGATTCTGCGCCTCGGCGAGCTGCCGGTTCTACCGCAGCATTACTGGAAGAACCGCGACTTCAAGGCCACCTCCTTCGAGCCTCCGTTGGGCAGCGGCCCCTATCGCATCACCCAGGTGCGGCCGGGGCGCAGTCTGGTGTTTGAACGCGTGAAGGATTACTGGGGCAAGGACCTGCCGGTCAATCGCGGCAAGTACAACTTCAACCGCGTCGAGGTGGAGTTATACCGCGACGCCGACGTGGCGTTCGAAGCGTTCAAGGCCGGTGAGTTCGACATCTACATCGAGCATCAGGCGAAGAACTGGCTCACCGGTTATGACTTCCCGGCGGTGACCGAGGGCAAGGTGATCAAGGCGCAAATCCCGCACCAGATCCCCACCCAGACTCAAGGGCTGTTCATGAACACCCGTCGCGGCGCGTTCGCCGACATCCGCGTGCGCGAAGCCCTGGGGCTGATGTTCAACTTCGAGTGGACCAACCGCACGCTGTTCAACGACGCCTACATGCGCTCGACGAGCTACTACCCCAACAGCGAATTCACTTCCAGCGGACTGCCCGCCGGCCGCGAATTCCTCATGCTCGCGCCCTACCGCGAGCAATTGCCGGCCAAGCTGTTCACCCAGCCCTTCGAAGTGTCGAAAACCGACGGCGGCGGCGTGCCCCGGGATTCCATTCGCAAGGCGCTGGGGCTGCTGGCCGACGCGGGCTGGACATTCACCGAGCGCGGCCTGACCAACAGTGCCGGGCAGCCGTTGCGTTTCGAAATACTTCTGGTCAATCCCAACCTAGAACGAATCCTGCAGCCTTACATCGAAGACCTCACGCGGATCGGCGTCGACGCGCACCTGCGCACCGTCGACCGCGCCCAATACAAACAGCGGCTGGACCAGTTCGATTTCGACATGATTCTGATGACCCTGAACCAGACCCTCAGTCCGGGGCTGGAGCAATGGCAGTATTTCCATTCCAGCCAGGCCAACATCAAAGGCAGCAAAAATTACGCGGGTGTTGCCAACCCGGTGGTCGACAACCTGCTCAACCAGTTGCTGGCGGCAAAAACCCGGGATGACCAGGTGGCGGCCACTCGCGCCCTGGATCGCGTGTTGCTGTGGCAGCACTACATGATCCCCAACTGGTACCTCAATAATCATCGTCTGGCGTACCGCAACCGGTTCGCCATGGTCACCACCCCGCCCTACACCCTGGGTCTGCGTGCGTGGTGGCTCAAGCCTTCGGAGAAAACCCAATGACTGCCCTGCGCTCCCTGACCCGCGCCGGCGGCCTGTTTCTGAGTCCGTTCGTCCTCGCCCCGCTGCTGCTGGGCGTGACCGGTGCAGCCCAGGCGGCTCCGCAACACGCCATCACCCTGTACAACGAAGCGCCGAAATACCCGGCCGATTTCAAGCACTTCGATTACGTGAACCCGGACGCGCCCAAAGGCGGCATTCTGCGCAGCGCCGGTTTTGGCGGCTTCGACAGCCTCAACCCGTTCATCAGCAAGGGCGTGCCTGCCGACGACATCGGCCTGATCTACGACACCCTCGCCCGCCAGGGCCTGGACGAGCCGTTCACCGAGTACGGCCTGATCGCCGGCAAGATCGAAAAAGCCCCGGACAACAGCTGGGTGCGTTTCTACCTGCGCCCCGAAGCGAAATTCAACGACGGCCATCCGGTTCGCGCCGAAGACGTGGTGTTCAGCTTCGAGACCCTGATCAAGGACGGCTCGCCGCTGTACCGCAGCTATTACGCGGACGTCGAACAGGCCGTCGCCGAAAACCCGACCACGGTGCTGTTCAAGTTCAAGCACAACGACAACCGCGAGCTGCCGCTGATCCTCGGCCAGTTGCCGGTGTTGCCAAAACATTGGTGGGCTACCCGCGACTTCAGCAAGGGCAACCTGGAAATTCCGCTGGGCAGCGGGCCGTACAAGGTGGTCGAGGTCAAGGCCGGGCGCTCGGTGCGCTACGAGCGGGTCAAGGATTACTGGGGCAAGGACCTGCCGATCAACAAGGGCTTCTACAACTTCGACCGGCTGTCCACTGACTACTACCGCGACAACACGGTGGCCCTCGAAGCACTGAAAGCCGGTGCCTTCGACTACTGGCAGGAAATGGCGGCGAAGAACTGGGCGACGGCCTATGACGTTCCGGCTGTCAGACAGGGCCGTCTGATCAAGGAAGAAATTCCCAACGGCAACCCCCAGGGCATGCAGGGCTTTATCTTCAATCTGCGCAAACCGATGTTTCAGGACGTGCGGGTGCGTCAGGCCCTCAGCCTGTTGCTCGACTTCGAGTGGACCAACAAGCAGCTGTTCTTCGGCAGCTATACGCGTACCAAAAGCTATTTCGACAATTCCGACATGGGCGCCAAAGGCCTGCCGACGCCGGCCGAGCTGAAGATCCTCGAACCCCTGCGCGGCAAGCTGCCGGAATCGGTGTTCACCGAGGAATTCAAGCTGCCGGTCACCGATGGTAGCGGCATCATCCGCGAGCAGCAGCGCAAGGCGTTCCAGTTGCTCAAGGAAGCCGGCTGGAGGATCGTCGGCGACAAGATGGTCGACACCGAAGGCAAGCCCGTCACCATCGAGTTTTTGCTCGCCCAGACCGAATTCGAGCGCGTGTTGCTGCCGTATAAACGTAACCTGGCCGACATCGGTATCGACCTGGAAATCCGTCGGGTCGACGTCTCCCAGTACATCACCCGCCGCCGCTCACGGGACTACGACATGATCGTCGGCAGTTTCCCGCAATCGAGCTCGCCGGGTAACGAACAGCGCGAATACTGGGACTCCTCCGCCGCCGACAAACCGGGCAGCTACAACGTGATCGGCCTCAAGGACCCGGCGGTGGACACGCTGGTGAACGGCTTGATCAACGCCGACTCGCGCCAGAGCCTGATCGACCACACTCGCGCCCTCGACCGTGCGCTGCTGTGGGGCTACTACGTGATCCCGAACTGGCACATCAAGACCTGGCGCGTGGCGTACTGGGATCACTTGGGCCACCCGGGCAAAACCCCGCTGTACGACATCGGCACCGTGACCTGGTGGGTCAAACCCGACGCGACGCCGGCCATTCCCGTGCAAGTCGCGCCAGATCAAGTGCCGGCCGACGCCGAGTCATCAAAAGGCACGGAGCAATAACATGCTGGCCTACATCCTGCGGCGCTTGCTGCTGATCATCCCGACCCTGTTCGGCATTTTGCTGATCAACTTCGTCATCATCCAGGCGGCACCGGGTGGGCCGGTGGAGCAGATGATCGCGAAGCTCGAAGGCTTCGAAGGCGCCACCAGCCGCATCGCGGGCGGCGGCGCGGAAGTCTCGGTGGCCGGCTCGACCTATCGCGGCGCACAGGGCCTGGACCCGAGCCTGATCAAGGAAATCGAGCACATGTACGGCTTCGACAAATCGGCGCCGGAACGCTTGTGGATCATGGTCAAGAACTATGCCCGGCTGGATTTCGGCGACAGCTTCTTTCGCGACGCCAAGGTCATCGACCTGATCGTCGAGAAGATGCCGGTGTCGATCTCCCTCGGGCTGTGGAGCACGCTGATCATGTACCTGGTTTCGATCCCCCTGGGGATCGCCAAAGCCACGCGACACGGCAGCCATTTCGACGTCTGGACGAGCTCGGCGATCATCGTCGGCTACGCCATCCCGGCGTTCCTGTTCGCCATCCTGCTGATCGTGGTATTCGCCGGCGGCAGCTATTTCGACTGGTTCCCGTTGCGCGGATTAACGTCGAGCAACTTCGATGAGATGAGCTGGCTGGGTAAAGTGGGCGACTACTTCTGGCACCTGGTGCTGCCGATCACCGCGCTGGTCATCGGCAACTTCGCCACCATGACCCTGCTGACGAAAAACAGCTTTCTCGATGAAATTGGCAAGCAATACGTGATCACCGCCAAAGCCAAGGGCCTGACCCAGCGCCGCGTGCTCTACGGTCATGTGTTCCGCAACGCCATGCTGCTGGTGATCGCGGGTTTCCCGTCGGCGTTCATTGGCATCTTCTTCACCGGCTCCCTGCTGGTGGAAGTGATCTTTTCCCTCGACGGCCTAGGCCTGATGAGCTTTGAAGCCGCGATCAACCGCGATTACCCGGTGGTGTTCGGCACCCTGTTCATCTTCACCCTGCTGGGGCTGGTGGTGAAACTGATCGGCGACCTGACCTACACGCTGGTTGACCCACGCATCGACTTCGACCGCAGGGATCATTGATATGACGCTGTCCCCTCTCAATCGACGCCGTTTCGAACGCTTCAAGGCCAACAAGCGTGGCTGGTGGTCGCTGTGGCTGTTTCTGATCCTGTTCGGCGCCAGCCTGGGCGCCGAGCTCATCGCCAACGACAAGCCGCTGGCGGTGCGCTACGACGGCGAGTGGTACTTCCCTGTGTTCAAGCGCTACCCGGAAACCACCTTCGGCGGCGAATTCCCGCTCGAAGCCAACTACAAGAGCCCGTACATCAAGGAGCTGCTGGCGGCCAAAGACGGCTGGACGCTGTGGGCACCGATTCCGTTCAGCTACCAGAGCATCAACTACGACCTGAAGGTCCCGGCCCCTGCCCCGCCCTCGCGGGACAACCTGCTGGGCACCGACGATCAGGGCCGTGACGTGCTGGCGCGGGTGATCTACGGATTCCGCGTGTCGGTGCTGTTCGCCCTGACGCTGACGATCCTCAGTTCGATCATCGGCGTGATCGCCGGGGCGCTGCAGGGTTTCTACGGCGGCTGGGTCGATCTGATCGGCCAGCGCTTTCTGGAAATCTGGTCCGGGCTGCCGGTGCTGTATTTGCTGATCATCCTCGCCAGCTTCGTCCAGCCCAACTTCTGGTGGCTGCTGGGAATCATGCTGCTGTTTTCGTGGATGAGCCTGGTGGACGTGGTGCGCGCTGAGTTCCTGCGCGGCCGCAACCTGGAATACGTGCGCGCCGCCCGGGCGCTAGGCATGGAGAACGGCGCAATCATGTTCCGCCACATCCTGCCCAACGCAATGGTCTCGACCATGACCTTCATGCCGTTCATTCTCACCGGCGCGATCGGCACGCTGACCGCGCTGGACTTCCTCGGCTTCGGCCTGCCCGCGGGCTCGCCTTCGCTGGGCGAACTGGTGGCGCAAGGCAAATCCAACCTGCAGGCGCCGTGGCTGGGCATAAGCGCCTTCGCCGTGCTGGCGATCATGTTGAGCCTGCTGGTGTTCATCGGCGAATCCGCCCGCGACGCATTCGACCCGAGGAAATGAGATGAATCAGGACAATCTGGTCGAGATCCGCGACCTCTCCGTCGAATTCGTGAACGGCACCAACGTGCAGCGGGTGGTCGAAGGCATCAGCTTCGACATCCGCAAGGGCGAAACCCTGGCGCTGGTCGGCGAAAGCGGATCGGGCAAGTCAGTCACCGCCCACTCGATCCTGCGATTGCTGCCCTACCCGCTGGCGCGCCACCCGACCGGGACGATTCGCTACGCTGACGACGACCTGCTGAAAGTCAGTGAGAAACGCCTGCGGGGCATTCGCGGCAATCGCATCGCGATGATCTTCCAGGAGCCGATGACCTCGCTGAACCCGCTGCAGTCCATCGAAAAACAGATCAACGAAGTGCTCGGCCTGCACAAGGGCCTGACCGGCAAAGCCGCGACGCGACGGACGCTGGAGCTGCTGGAGCTGGTGGGGATTCCGGAACCGGCCAAGCGCCTGAAAGCCTTGCCCCACGAGCTGTCTGGCGGCCAGCGCCAGCGGGTGATGATTGCGATGGCCTTGGCCAACGAGCCCGAGCTGCTGATCGCCGATGAGCCGACCACTGCGCTGGACGTCACCGTGCAGCTGAAAATCCTCGAGCTGCTCAAGGAATTGCAGGCCCGGCTGGGCATGGCCTTGCTGCTGATCAGCCACGATTTGAACGTCGTCAGGCAAATTGCCAACCGCGTATGTGTCATGCAGCGCGGTTGCATCGTCGAACAGGCATCGTGCGAAGAGCTGTTCCGCGCGCCGCAGCATCCGTACACCCGTGAACTGCTCAGCGCCGAGCCCAAAGGCGGGCCGGCGAACAATCCGCCGGGCGCGCCGATGCTGGAAGTCGAGGACCTACGGGTCTGGTTTCCCATCAAGAAAGGCGTGTTCAAGCGCACAGTCGATCACGTCAAGGCCGTCGACGGCATTCACTTCAGTCTGCCCAAGGGCCAGACGCTGGGGATTGTCGGCGAGAGCGGCTCGGGCAAATCGACGCTGGGCCTGGCGATCCTGCGGTTGATTCGCAGCGAAGGCGAGATACGCTTGCATGGGCAATCGCTGGCGGGAATGAATCAGCATCAGGTCAGGCCGCTGCGGCGACAGATGCAGGTGGTGTTTCAGGACCCGTTCGGCAGCCTCAGCCCGCGCATGTCGGTGTGTGACATCGTCGGCGAAGGCCTGCGGATCCACAAGATGGGCACGCCGGTGGAACAGGAAGCGGCAGTGATCGAGGCGCTCAAGGAAGTGGGTCTTGATCCAGCGACCCGGCACCGCTACCCCCATGAGTTTTCCGGGGGACAACGGCAAAGGATCGCCATTGCCCGGGCATTAGTGTTAAAACCGGCGCTGATTTTGCTGGACGAGCCGACTTCGGCCCTCGACCGCACCGTTCAGCGTCAAGTGGTGGAGCTGTTACGCTCCCTGCAAACCAAGTACAACCTGACGTATTTGTTCATCAGCCATGATCTGGCGGTGGTCAAGGCGTTAAGCCACCAACTGATGGTGGTGAAACAAGGCCAAGTGGTCGAACAGGGTGTGGCAGAAGACATCTTCGCCGCGCCGCAACATCCTTATACACAGCAGCTGCTGGAGGCCGCCTTCTTGGCGCCGGCAGCTGTCGATTAACCTGAAGAGGAACAAAACAATGGGTTTTCTCGCCGGTAAGCGCGTCCTGATCGTCGGTGTCGCCAGCAAATTGTCCATCGCATCCGGTATCGCTGCCGCCATGCACCGCGAGGGCGCTGAGCTTGCCTTCACGTATCAGAACGAAAAACTCAAGAAGCGCGTCGAGGAATTCGCCGAGAGCTGGGGTTCGAACGCTGAGCTGTGCTTCCCTTGCGACGTCGCCAGCGACGAAGAAATCGCCAAGGTTTTCGAAGAGCTGAGCAAGAAGTGGGACGGCCTGGACTGCATCGTGCACTCCGTGGGCTTCGCGCCGGGCGACCAGCTGGACGGTGACTTCACCCAAGCCACCACCCGTGAAGGTTTCCGTATCGCTCACGACATCAGCGCCTACAGCTTCGTGGCCCTGGCCAAAGCCGGCCGCGACCTGATGAAGGGCCGCAATGGCAGCCTGCTGACGCTGTCGTACCTGGGCGCCGAGCGCACCATGCCGAACTACAACGTGATGGGCATGGCCAAGGCCAGCCTTGAAGCCGGCGTCCGTTACCTGGCCCGCAGCCTCGGCCCGGAAGGTACCCGCGTCAACGCGGTATCGGCTGGCCCGATCCGTACCCTCGCGGCGTCGGGTATTTCGAACTTCCGCAAAATGCTGGCGGCCAACGAGGCGCAGACTCCATTGCGTCGCAACGTGACCATCGAAGAAGTGGGTAACGCAGGCGCGTTCCTGTGCTCTGACCTGGCGTCCGGTGTCAGTGGCGAGATCATGTACGTCGACGGTGGTTTCAACACCACGGCGATGGGTGATCTGGAAGGTTGATGGTTGCCTGCCCGTTTTCAGCGTGATGACGCTCTGAAAACGGGCGCAAGACCTACAAGCGCCGGCTAGCTGGCGAAAGCGGTGGATCAGACGGCCCTGAGGCTGAATGATCTGCCGTTTTTTTTCGTCCTACGTTTGGCGCTGCTTTCGACGTGAGAATTCGAGATCACGGTGGCGCTGACTGGATCTGCCTAATGGCAGATATTTCGCCTCCGGCGAGTTACTTGGAAAAGCACCCCAAGTAACCAAGGGTGCTTGCTCCTGGTTGGGCTTCTCCTCCGTCGAAGTACCCTCACTCCGACGACGCTCCGTGGGCCCGGAATGAAGGAACCCTGAGGAACGAAGGGCCCAACCAGGAGCACAAGCCCTTGGTTACTTGGGGCTTTTTCAAGTAACTCGCCGAAGGCGAAACAGTCTGCCCCCAGGCAGACGCCCTTGATCTTGCCCTACCCCAGCGAATACAAAAAAGCCCCGACTCTCGCGAGTCGGGGCTTTCTGTTAACAGCATCCTGCGTCGATCAATACTTCTCGATCTTCGCCGCCGCTTCCAACTGCTTACGGTAGGCCGCGAAATCCTGCTGCCCCTCACGGGATGACAGGAAACGACGGTACTGGCTCTTCTCCTCATCCGACGCCGGAGCCGCCTGATTCACGCCGTTCAGACGCACAATCACAAAGCTGCCATCCGCAGCCGTCAGACTGCCATAAACCGGCTTGTCCTTGCCTTCCGGCTTCGGCATACGGAACACCGACTGCAGCACCTGAGGATCAACACCCTCCTGGCTGCGTGAGGCCGCTTCCACGACCTTCCAGCTCTGACCTTCCTGCTTGGTCGCCGCATACGGCACCTTGCCGTCACGCAGGGATGCCAGCAGCGCCTCGCCCTTGGCCTTCACCGCATCGCTGGCATGTTCTTTCGCCAGTTGCGCGCGAATCGGCGCCGACACCGCTTCCAGTGGCAGTTGCTCAGGCTGACGGTGCTCTTTGACATGCACCACCACCACGGTCTCAGGATCCAGCTCCAGCGCAGAACTGTTGGAACCCTCTTCCATCACTTCCGGACTGAAAGCCGCCTGAATCACCGCACGGTTGGCTGCAATGCCTTCGCCACCCTCGCGACCGAACGGCGCAGTCGTCTGCACTTTCAGACCCAGGTCCTGAGCCGGCTGAGACAGATCGGACGCTTCGAACGCCGCATCTTCCAGCTTCTTGCTCGCATCGACGAACTTCTGCTCGACCTGCTGAGACTTCAGCTCGTGGGTCAGCTTCTCCTTCAGGCTGGCGAACGTCGGTACCGACGGCGCTTCAACGCCCAGCAGCTTGATCAAGTGCCAGCCGAACTGACTGCGAACAGGCGCGGAGACCTGATCCTTGTTCAGCGCGTACAGCGCGTCTTCAAAGGCCGGGTCATAAACACCCTTGCCGGCGTAGCCCAGGTCACCGCCCTTGGTCGACGAGCCCGGATCCTGAGACAACTCCTTGGCCAGCGCAGCAAAATCTTCACCTTTGGCCACGCGCTGCTGGATTTCTTCAATCTTGGCTTTGGCCTGAGCGTCCGTGGTCTTGTCGTTGACTTCGATCAGGATGTGCGCCGCGCGGCGCTGCTCGGCCAGGTTGGCGATCTCTTTCTGATAAGCCGCCTGCAGGTCTTCATCCTTCACCGACACCTTGTCGAAGAACGAAGACTTCTTCAGTTCGATGTAGTCGAGCACCACTTGCTCAGGACTCAAAAACTCTTTCGCGTGCTGATCGTAGTGCGCCTTGACCTCGTCGTCGGTGACTTTCGCGCTGGTCGGATCGGCCGGCAACGTCAGGGTGGCGAAATCGCGGCTCTGCTTTTCGAGGCGGGCGAAGGCGTCGACTTGAGCGTCAGTGACGAATGCGCTGCCGCCGATACCGGCACGAATCTGGCCGATCAGCATTTCCTGACCCAGAATCTGGCGGAACTGCAGACGGGAATAACCGAGCTGGCGAATGACCTGATCGAAGCGATCAGCGCTGAATTTACCGTCGACCTGAAATTCAGGGGTCAGCAACATCTGTTGATCCAGAGCGGCTTCGGAGAAACCGAACTTCGAATCAGCGGCGCCCTGCAACAACAGCTTGCGGTCGATCAAGCCTTTGAGGGCCGAATCACGCAGCATCTTTTCGTTGAGCATTGCAGGGTCAAAATCCTTGCCCAGCTGTTGCATCAGCTGGCGGCGTTGCATTTCAACCGCTTGACCCAGTTCTGCCTGGGTGACTTCCTCGCCATTGACCTTCGCAGCATCCTGCGAGTGGCTGGTGGCCCGGAAAATGGCATCGAACCCGGTCAGGGCCATCAGAGCGATGATGACCCCGATGATGGTTTTGGCAATCCATCCCTGTGAATTGTCCCTGATATTCTGCAGCATGTATCCCCCAGAGGGTTGTACTCGACTCACCAGGCTGCTGCACACGGTAACGCGGAGCGTGGGTTGAATCCGGATAGAAGAAAGGCGCATCCGAGGATGCGCCTTCTCGTAACTTGCAAAGCGGACGGGGTTCGATGTGCGTTCCCCGAGTGACAGTCCAGCGCTTGAGCAACCGCACTTGCCGCTTCACGCCCCGAACAGAGATAACGCTGTCCTGGGCGGGCAAAGTAAAAAGAAACTTAGTTGACGGCTTCTTTCAGAGCTTTACCGGCTTTGAAGCCTGGTTTCTTGGCCGCTGGAATTTCCAGGGTTTTACCGGTCTGAGGGTTACGGCCGGTACGGGCAGGACGATCAGTGACGGAGAAAGTGCCGAAGCCTACCAGTACAACAGAGTCGCCAGCCTTGAGAGCGCCAGTGACGGATTCGATTACAGCGTCCAGCGCACGGCCAGCAGCAGCTTTCGGGATGTCAGCGGATGCGGCGATGGCATCAATCAGTTCCGACTTGTTCACTCTAAGTCCCCTTATATATTTGAGTATTTCTAAGTTTTTTTTGGTGTAACCAAACGAACACTGAGCGGCCTGAACAGGCTTGAAGAGCCGCTTTATAGCAAGGGCTCCAAAAACCTGTCAAGGAAGGCCTCCCAGACTAATGCGTGCTGATCCTCTCCTTGGCGTCAGACTCGCGCTTTTCATCCTTGGCAACCATCTCGGGAGCCACGTCCGGCAAGGGCTCCGGCGCGTATTGCAGCGCAATTTGGAGGACCTCGTCAATCCATTTAACCGGTTTGATCTGCAGGTCGGCCTTGATGTTGTCCGGGATCTCTTTGAGATCTCGCACGTTCTCTTCGGGGATGATCACGGTCTTGATGCCACCACGGTGAGCGGCCAGCAATTTCTCCTTGAGACCACCGATAGCCAGTACCTGTCCGCGCAGGGTGATTTCACCCGTCATGGCCACGTCGGCGCGGACCGGAATCCCCGTCAGTGCCGACACCAGCGCCGTGCACATGCCTACGCCTGCGCTCGGGCCGTCTTTTGGCGTCGCGCCTTCCGGCATATGGATATGCGTGTCGCGCTTCTCATGGAAGTCCAGAGGGATGCCCAAGCTTTTCGCACGGCTACGCACAACGGTCAGCGCGGCAGTGATCGACTCCACCATCACATCACCCAGCGAACCGGTCTTGATCAATTGACCCTTGCCCGGGACAACTGCCGCTTCGATGGTCAGCAGCTCGCCGCCGACCTGCGTCCACGCCAGACCGGTCACCTGACCCACCTGATCCTGCTGCTCGGCCAGGCCATAACGGAATTTGCGCACGCCCAGGAAGTTCTCGAGCATGTCCGCCGTCACGGTCACGGAAAAACGCTTCTCGTGAGCGTGTTCCTTGACCGCCTTGCGGCATACCTTGGCGATTTGACGCTCAAGACTACGCACGCCGGCTTCACGGGTGTAGTAACGGATTATGTCGCGAATCGCCTCGACTTCGAACTCGATCTCGCCTTTCTTCAAGCCGTTGGCAGCAATCTGCTTGGGCGAGAGGTACTTGGTCGCGATGTTGATCTTCTCGTCTTCGGTGTAGCCGGGCAGACGAATGACTTCCATACGGTCGAGCAGCGCCGGCGGAATGTTCATCGAGTTGGCGGTGCACAGGAACATCACGTCGGACAGGTCGTAATCGACTTCCAGGTAATGGTCGTTGAAGTTGTGGTTCTGCTCGGGGTCGAGCACTTCCAGCAACGCCGACGCCGGGTCACCGCGCATGTCGCTGCCCATCTTGTCGATTTCATCGAGCAGGAACAGCGGGTTACGCACACCGACCTTGGTCATTTTCTGGATCAGGCGACCTGGCATCGAACCGATGTAAGTCCGACGGTGACCGCGAATTTCAGCTTCATCGCGCACGCCGCCCAGGGCCATGCGGACGAACTTGCGGTTGGTCGCGTGGGCAATCGACTCGGCCAGCGAGGTTTTACCCACACCAGGAGGACCGACCAGGCAAAGCACCGGGCCACGAATTTTCTTCACGCGCTTCTGAACGGCGAGGTATTCGAGGATCCGCTCTTTGACTTCGTCCAGACCATAGTGGTCGGCGTCGAGGATGTCTTCCGCGCGAGCGAGGTCCAGACGGACCTTGCTCTGTGCCTTCCACGGCACCTGGACCAGCCAATCGATGTAGGAGCGAACGACGGTGGCCTCGGCAGACATCGGCGACATCTGCTTGAGCTTGTTCAGCTCGGCGGTGGCCTTGGTCATCGCGTCTTTGGGCAGGCCGGCGGCATCGATGCGCTTCTTCAGCTCCTCGATTTCGTTATGGCCTTCCTCGCTGTCTCCGAGTTCCTTCTGAATGGCCTTCATCTGCTCATTCAGGTAGTACTCGCGCTGACTGCGCTCCATCTGCTTTTTCACGCGACCGCGGATGCGCTTCTCGACCTGCAGCAAGTCGATTTCGGCATCCAGCAACGCCAGCACGTGCTCAACACGGGCCGACAGGTCAATGATTTCGAGAATTTCCTGCTTCTGCTCGATCTTCAGCGCCATGTGGGCAGCCATGGTGTCGACCAGACGACCCGGCTCATCAATGCTGTTGAGGGAGGAAAGCACTTCGGCCGGGACTTTTTTGCCCAGCTGCACGTATTGTTCGAACTGAGCCAGCAGGCTGCGAACGAAGACTTCGGATTCACGATCCGGCGCGTCGACCTCATCGATCAGCGCAACCTCGGCGCGGCAGTGGCCGTCCACCTCAATGAAGCGCTCGACCGAGCCACGCTGCTCGCCTTCGACCAGAACCTTCACAGTGCCGTCCGGCAGCTTCAGCAACTGCAGCACGGTGGCAACGGTGCCAACGTTGTACAGCGCCTCTTCACCAGGATCGTCATCGGCCGGGTTTCGTTGCGCAAGCAGCAGGATCTGCTTGTCGCCGGACATCGCCGCTTCCAGGGCCTCGATCGACTTCTCGCGCCCCACGAACAGCGGGATAACCATATGCGGGTAAACCACAACATCGCGCAGTGGCAAGAGAGGCAGTTCAATGGTCGTCTTCATGATTTCGCCTCTACGGCGGCCTTCAGGCCATGGACAGATATAAATAAGCTGAAAATCAAGATGGGGGTTGAACCTTAAAAAAACAAGCGCCGGCTTGAGTTAAAGCGAAAGGACTCGGAAACGCAGACCGGCTTTGAAGGAAACGCGAAAAGGGCCCGAGGGCCCTTTTCGTTTCCAGTCGCCCTGTGCGTTGCCAGCAGGCTACGCGTCGGGTGCCGCCTTGGCAGGTGGCTCGCTGTTTTCGTAAATCAACAGCGGCTTGGAGGTGCCCTCGATCACGCTCTCGTCGATCACCACCTTACTCACGTCGGACTGCGACGGGATCTCGTACATGGTGTCGAGCAGAACGCCCTCGAGGATGGAGCGCAGACCGCGAGCACCGGTCTTGCGCTCAAGCGCACGACGGGCAACCGATTTCAGCGCATCCGGGCGGAACTCAAGGTCCACGCCTTCCATCTCGAACAGCTTGCCGTATTGCTTGGTCAGCGCGTTCTTCGGCTCGGTCAGAATCTGCATCAGAGCAGCTTCGTCCAGCTCGTCCAGCGTCGCCAGAACAGGCAGACGACCCACGAACTCCGGGATCAGACCGAACTTGACCAGATCGTCAGGCTCGACTTCACGCAGGGATTCGCCGACCTTCTTGCCCTCTTCCTTGCTGCGTACTTCGGCGTTAAAGCCGATGCCGCCTTTGGTGGAGCGATTCTGGATGACCTTTTCCAGGCCAGAGAACGCACCGCCACAGATGAAAAGGATATTGCGCGTGTCCACCTGCAGGAATTCCTGCTGTGGGTGCTTGCGACCACCTTGAGGCGGTACGGAAGCCACGGTGCCTTCAATCAGCTTCAGCAAGGCTTGCTGCACGCCTTCGCCCGACACATCACGGGTGATGGAAGGGTTGTCGGACTTGCGCGAAATCTTGTCGATTTCGTCGATGTAGACGATGCCCATCTGGGCCTTCTCGACATCGTAATCGCACTTCTGCAACAGCTTTTGAATGATGTTCTCGACGTCCTCACCCACATAACCGGCTTCGGTCAGGGTGGTGGCATCGGCAATGGTGAACGGAACGTTGAGCAAACGAGCGAGCGTCTCCGCCAGCAAAGTCTTGCCGGAGCCCGTCGGGCCGATCAGCAGGATGTTGCTCTTGCCCAGTTCAACGTCGTCGTTTTTCTTGTCGCGCTGGTTCAGCCGCTTGTAGTGGTTGTACACCGCTACTGCGAGAACCTTTTTGGCACGTTCCTGACCAATGACGTACTGGTCAAGGATGCCGCTGATTTCTTTAGGCGATGGCAGTTTATGCGCGCTGCTCTCGGCCTGTGCTTCCTGCACCTCCTCGCGGATGATGTCGTTGCACAGGTCGACGCACTCGTCACAAACAAATACCGAGGGGCCGGCAATCAACTTGCGCACTTCATGCTGGCTTTTGCCGCAGAAGGAGCAATAAAGCAGTTTGCCGTTGTCCTCGCCGTTGCGGGTGTCAGTCATTCGATCGATCCAATCCGGTAGGCTTGCAACACAAGATGAGGGCAATTGCTCGATTTTTCAAGTCCACAGGCGGCACGGATGTATCAACCGCCCGGGATTATTGCCCTTCACGCAATCATTTGGTCATTTGACGCCGGTCGATCACCGAGTCCACCAAACCGTATTCAGCAGCGCGTTCGGCGCTCATGAAGTTGTCGCGGTTGGTGTCGCGCTCGATCGCTTCCAGCGTCTGGCCGGTGTGGTGCGCCAGCAGTTCGTTCAGACGTTGACGGATGAACAGGATTTCCTTCGCGTGGATATCAATGTCCGACGCCTGGCCCTGAAAACCGCCCAACGGCTGGTGAATCATGACGCGGGAGTTCGGCAGTGCGAAACGCTTGCCCTTGGCACCACCGGCCAGAAGGAAAGCGCCCATGCTGCACGCCTGACCCATGACGGTCGTGGAAACGTCCGGCTTGATGAACTGCATGGTGTCGTAGATCGCCATGCCCGCAGTCACCGAACCGCCTGGGGAGTTGATGTAAAGATGGATGTCCTTGTCCGGGTTTTCCGCTTCAAGGAACAGCAGCTGCGCCGAGATGAGGTTGGCCATGTAATCTTCAACCGGACCGACCAGGAAAATGACGCGTTCCTTGAGCAGGCGGGAGTAGATGTCATAGGCGCGCTCGCCACGGGCGGACTGCTCGATAACCATCGGGACCAGGCCGCCAGCGGCCTGGATGTCAGAGTTCTGCTGAATATAAGAATTGCGGGACATGTCTCGCATTCACTCCCAAATAGTCATGTCTTGAATACGCATAAGCCAGCGCGAAGGCTGGCTTATGGTGTTTTCGAACGAGAGAAGGAAATCAGTCGGCTTGTGGAGCTTCAACCGGCTTGACTGCCTCTTCGTACGAGACCGCTTTGTCGGTCACGCTCGCTTTCTGCAAAACAGTATCCACAACTTGTTCTTCCAGCACAACCGAACGAACTTCGTTCATTTGCTGTTCGTTCTTGTAGTACCAGGCCACAACCTGCTCTGGCTCCTGGTAAGCGGAAGCCATTTCCTGGATCAGCTCGCGAACGCGGGTGTCGTCAGGCTTGAGGTCGAATTGCTTGACGACTTCAGCCACGATCAGACCCAGTTCGACGCGGCGCTTGGCCTGCTCCTCGAACAGCTCTGCCGGCAGTTGGTCAGGCTTGATGTTGCCGCCGAACTGCTGAACAGCCTGAACGCGCAGACGGTTCACTTCGTTTTCCAGCAGCGCTTTAGGCACTTCGATCGGGTTGGCGGCCAGCAGACCGTCCATTACCTGATTCTTGACCTTGGACTTGATGGCCTGACGCAGCTCGCGCTCCATGTTCTTGCGAACTTCGGTGCGGAAGCCTTCGAGGTTGGTTTCCTTGATGCCGAACTGCTTGAAGAACGTTTCGTTCAGCTCAGGCAGGGTCGGTGCCGACACGGTGTTGACCGTGACGGTGAACTCGGCGGTTTTGCCGGCCAGTTCAAGATTCTGATAATCCTCAGGGAAGGTCAGGTTCAGAACGCTCTCTTCACCGGCTTTGGCGCCGACCAGACCGTCTTCGAAGCCCGGGATCATGCGACCCGAACCCAGCACCAGCTGAGTACCGGTGGCCGAACCGCCAGCGAATGCTTCACCGTCGATCTTGCCGACGAAGTCGATGTTCAACTGATCTTCGTTTTGTGCCGCACGATCAACGACTTCGAAGCTGACATTCTGCTTGCGCAGGATTTCCAGCATGTTGTCCAGATCGGAATCAGCGACGTCAGCCGACAGACGCTCGACGGAAATGGAGTCGAAACCGGCAACGGTGAATTCAGGGAACACTTCGAAAGTAGCGATGTACTCGAGGTCCTTGCCCTTTTCGAAGGTCTTTGGCTCGACGGAAGGTGCGCCAGCCGGGTTCAGCTTTTGCTCGACGACGGCTTCGTAGAAGGTCGCCTGGATCAGGTCGCCCAGTGCTTCCTGACGAGCACCGTCTTCGTAACGCTGGCGGATCACGCTCATAGGCACTTTGCCTGGGCGGAAGCCCGGGATCTTGGCTTTACGTGCGGTCTGCTGCAGACGCTTGTTGACTTCAGTCTCGATGCGCTCAGCGGGCACGCCAATGGTCATGCGGCGCTCGAGAGCGGAAGTGTTTTCAACAGAAACTTGCATGGATATTCCTCGTTGCACAGACGTTAGCCGGCCGTTTCCGACCCCAGAATCAAGGGCAAGCATTCTAGTGGGTCAAACTCAAGAAGTCACCCTACTGAACAAGGGTAAATAAAGTGGCATGCAGCCCGGGAATCACAGACGACTGTTTCAGCCTGCGGGAGGTGTCTGGAACGCACCTGATACGCCCCTATATAAAGGAAGCAAAAGGACGACCGAAACATGATCCAGTCCCTGGAAGCACACCGGACAAGCCCTGTGTCATGGGCCCATCAAGCTCGCACTGCGTTAAAACGCAGTACGCTGAAACAAAAAAAGCCGCACAAGGCGGCTTTCTTTCATCCCTCAACACCCCAGGTGTTGCGAGAGCTTTAACTGGTGCGGACGGAGAGACTCGAACTCTCACACCTTTCGGCGCTGGAACCTAAATCCAGTGTGTCTACCAATTCCACCACATCCGCGTTTGAAGCGCTTAAAGCAAAGGCGCCAGATTATGAATCTGGCGCCTTTTCGAATATGGGGTGGACGAAGGGGATCGAACCCTCGACAACGGGAGTCACAATCCCGTGCTCTACCAACTGAGCTACGCCCACCATATTGCGTTGTAACCGACGCATTCAAACTGAATGCTACTTGTGCCAAAGCTGCCTAATGGCGCACCCGGCAGGACTCGAACCTGCGACCATCCGCTTAGAAGGCGGATGCTCTATCCAGCTGAGCTACGGGCACTTATTTCATTTGCCTTCGTTAGACTGCAAATTAAGAGCTTTCAATCACGCTGAGCCGATCTTAACTCTACCTGACTTATTCAACCTTTCGACTTGATCCGCCGCTTCCGGCTTATCCTGTGTGGGGTTGTGCCCGACAAGTGCGACGAATCTTATAGACGGTCCAAAAGGTCGTCAACACTTTTTTCTAAAAAATTCAGTTAATTAAAGGGCTTAGCTTATTAAGCGGACCAACCGTCTTTGCCCTTGCGTCAGGTCATGCGAGAATGCGCGCTCTTTTTCCCTCCCCTTCCGATGGTTAATCACGCGTAATGACTGCAAAACTAATAGACGGCAAAGCGATCGCAGCCAACCTGCGCCAGCAGATCGCCCAACGAGTCGCCCAGCGTCGCGAGCAAGGCCTGCGCACGCCCGGCCTCGCGGTGATCCTGGTCGGCAGCGACCCCGCCTCTCAGGTTTACGTCTCGCACAAACGCAAAGACTGCGAAGAGGTCGGCTTCATCTCCCAGGCCTATGACCTGCCCAGTGAAACCACCCAGACCGAACTGACCGATCTGATCGATCGTCTCAACGACGACCCGGCCATCGACGGCATCCTGCTGCAACTGCCGCTGCCGGAGCATCTGGAATCCTCCAGCCTGCTGGAACGCATCCGCCCGGATAAAGACGTCGACGGCTTCCACCCCTACAACGTGGGCCGGCTGGCCCAGCGCATTCCGCTGCTGCGCCCATGCACGCCCAAGGGCATCATGACCCTGCTGGAAAGCACCGGTGTCGATCTGTACGGCAAGGACGCTGTCGTCGTGGGCGCGTCCAACATCGTCGGTCGTCCAATGGCGATGGAGCTGCTGCTGGCGGGCTGCACCGTAACCGTGACCCATCGTTTCACCCAGGATCTGGCCGGACACGTCGGTCGCGCCGATCTGGTGGTCGTGGCGGCGGGCAAGCCGGGCCTGGTCAAGGGCGAGTGGATCAAGGAAGGCGCCATCGTCATCGACGTCGGCATCAACCGTCAGGATGACGGCAAGCTGGTGGGCGACGTGGTGTACGAAACCGCCCTGCCCCGCGCCGGCTGGATCACGCCGGTGCCAGGCGGCGTCGGCCCGATGACCCGCGCCTGCCTGCTGGAAAACACGCTGTATGCGGCTGAGACGCTTCACGGCTGATTTCCCAAGCCCCGAGTACCAAAGCGCGCACATGAATAACGGCACCCGAGGGTGCCGTTTTTTTATGCGCCGAACGTAGAAGCGTGCAGGTTACTTCTTCGCAGCTTCCCAGCTCTTCAAGAGGTCCGAGTAAGCGATGGTTTCGCCCTTCGGTTTCTCGTTGGCCAGTTTGCGTTGGGGCGCGAGGAATGCACCGTTGCTCTTCTCGGCCTTGGTGTACCACTCTTCGGCCGAGGTTTCCGGGTTCATCTTCGGCGCGCAACCGCTTGGTTCCTGGACCTTGGAGCGCTCGATGCGGGTCATGATCGCATCCTGATCCTTGGCCAGACCGTCGAGGGCCGCCTGCGCGGTTTTCTCGCCGGTAACGGCTTCAGCCACATGACTCCACCACAATTGAGCCAGCTTCGGATAGTCCGGAACGTTGGTGCCGGTTGGCGACCATTGCACGCGGGCCGGGCTGCGGTAGAACTCGACCAGACCACCGAGTTTCGGTGCCAGGGCGGTCATCTCTTTGGAGTTGATGTCCGATTCGCGAATCGGCGTCAGGCCCACGATGGTTTTCTTCAGCGAGACGGACTTCGACGTCACGAACTGCGCGTAGAGCCAGGCGGCCAGGCGTTTCTTCTCTTCGGTGGACTTGAGGAAGGTCCAGGAGCCCACGTCCTGATAACCCAGCTTCATGCCCTCTTTCCAGTAAGGACCTTTTGGCGATGGCGCCATCCGCCATTTCGGCGTGCCATCGGCGTTCATGACCGGCAGACCCGGCTTGGTCATATCAGCGGTGAAAGCGGTGTACCAGAAGATCTGCTGAGCGACGTTACCCTGGGACGGCACCGGGCCGGACTCGGAGAACGTCATGCCCGCCGCTTCAGGCGGCGCGTAGGCCTTGAGCCAGTCGATGTACTTCTGAGTGGCGTACACAGCGGCCGGGCCGTTGGTGTCGCCGCCACGGGTGATGCTCGAACCGACCGGGTGGCAGTCTTCTACGCGAATGCCCCACTCGTCGACCGGCAGACCATTCGGCAAACCTTTGTCGCCGCTGCCGGCCATGGAGAACCAGGCATCGGTGAAGCGCCAGCCCAGGGACGGGTCTTTCTTGCCGTAGTCCATATGGCCATAGACTTTCTTGCCGTCGAGCTCTTTGACGTCTTCGCTGAAGAACTTGGCGATGTCTTCATACGCGGACCAGTTCACCGGAACGCCAAGCTCGTAGCCGTATTTGGCTTTGAACTTCTCTTTCAGATCAGGACGCTCGAACCAGTCGGCGCGGAACCAGTACAGGTTGGCGAACTGTTGATCAGGCAGTTGATACAGCTTGGCCGGCGTGATGACTTTGCCGGACGCGTCTTTGACTTCAGGCGAAGTGGTGAACGAGGTACCGATGAAGTCCTTCAGGTCAAGCGTCGGAGAAGTGACTTTCGCCCCTTCCGGGCTGGCCATCAGGTCTGTCAGAGACATCGCCTTGCCGTAGCGGAAGTGCGTACCGATCAGGTCGGAGTCGTTGACCCAGCCGTCATAGATACTCTGGTTGGACTGCATGGCGGTCTGCAGCTTCTCGATCACGTCGCCTTCCTGCAGCAGGTCGTGGGTGACCTTGATGCCGGTGATTTCGGTGAACGCCTTGGCCAGGGTTTTGGATTCATATTCATGGGTGGTCAAGGTTTCGGAAACCACCTTGATGTCCATGCCGCGGAACGGCTCTGCGGCCTTGATGAACCACTCCAGTTCCTTGAGCTTCTCGGCATCGGAGAGCGTGCTCGGCTTGAACTCGCTGTCGGCCCACTTCTTGGCCGCATCCTCGTACTGGTCGGCCCATGCCGACACGCTCAAGCCACTGAGCATTACCATCGTCGCTACCGTCACACTATGTCGCAGCTTGTTTTTCTTATTGAACATAGACACCTCTTGTGTTGATTCTTATGTGATCCCGCGTTTCAACCTTCGCTTAAACCTTCTCAACCCCAACGCATCACTACCAACAGCCAGACCAGGGAAAGCCCGGAGGCCACCCAGATATCCCAGCTCGTCGCGCCGATGACCAGCAGATGCAGGTAGGCACTTCCGAGCAGGCCGATGAACAGACGATCGCCGCGTGTGGTGGCAATCGGTAGAAAACCACGACGTTCAATGCTCGCCGAACGCAGTTCCCAGGCCGTCATCGCAACCAGAATCGCAGCGATGGACGCAAAGAAAATAGCAGTTGGCAGGGTCCAGGACATCCACTCCATTTTTCGACTCCTCAGACACGACCAAGAGCGAAGCCCTTGACCACGTGATTACGAACGAACCAGATAACCAGCATGCCCGGCAGAATGGTCAACACTCCCGCCGCTGCCAGCACCCCCCAATCGATCCCCGACGCCGAAACGGTGCGGGTCATGACCGCTGCGATCGGCTTGGCATTGACCGAGGTCAGCGTCCGCGCCAGCAGCAACTCGACCCAGGAGAACATGAAGCAGAAGAACGCCGTCACACCGATGCCCGAGCCAATCAGCGGGATGAAAATCTTGCCGAAGAACTTGGGAAAGCTATAGCCGTCGATGTAGGCCGTTTCGTCAATTTCCTTGGGAACGCCGGACATGAAGCCTTCCAGAATCCACACCGCCAGCGGCACGTTGAACAGGCAGTGCGCCAACGCTACCGCAATGTGCGTGTCAAACAGGCCGATGGACGAATACAGCTGGAAGAATGGCAGCAGGAAAACCGCAGGTGGCGCCATCCGGTTGGTCAGGAGCCAGAAGAACAGGTGTTTGTCGCCGAGGAAACGATAGCGTGAAAACGCGTAGGCCGCAGGCAATGCGACGCTTAGCGATATCACCATATTCAGGCAGACGTAGTACAGCGAGTTGATGTAGCCGCTGTACCAGCTTTCGTCGGTGAAGATCACCTTGTAGTTCGCCAGCGTGAAGTCCTGTGGGAACAGGGTCAGGCCGCCGAGGATTTCGGTGTTGGTCTTGAACGACATGTTGATTAGCCAGTAGATCGGCACCAGCAGAAACAGCAGGTAGATCCACAGCGGTATGAGCTTTTTGAACGACACTTTCTCGCGCTTGTTCATGGGCGCTCCTCAGTTCTTTTCGCTGTGGGTCATGGCGGTGTAGAACACCCACGACACCAACAGAATGATCAGGAAATACACCAGCGAGAACGCCGCCGCAGGGCCCAGGTCGAACTGGCCGAGGGCCATGGTCGTCAGGGTCTGGCTGAGGAAGGTCGTCGAGTTGCCCGGACCGCCACCGGTGAGCACAAACGGCTCGGTGTAGATCATGAAGCTGTCCATGAATCGCAGCATCACCGCGATGAGCAGCACGCTCTTCATCTTCGGCAGCTGGATGTGTCGGAACACGGCCCAGTTGGACGCCCGATCAATTCGCGCTGCCTGGTAGTACACGTCCGGAATGGCGCGCAGACCCGAGTAGCACAGCAACGCCACCAGCGAGGTCCAGTGCCAGACGTCGATGACCAGCACGGTCACCCAGGCGTCCGACGCATTGGCCGCGTAGTTGTAGCTGATGCCCAGCACATCGTTGAGGATCCAGCCCAGCAGACCGATGTCGCCACGGCCGAAGATCTGCCAGATGGTGCCGACCACGTTGAAGGGGATCAGCAGCGGAATGGTCATGACGATCAGGCACACCGACGACCAGCGTCCCTTGGTCGGCATGGTCAGGGCGATGCCGATGCCCAGCGGGATTTCGATCAGCAGCACGCAGGCGGAGTAGATGAACTGACGCAGCAGCGAGTCATGCAGGCGCGGGTCCTGCAGCACTTGCCGGAACCAGTCGGCGCCGACGAAATAACGGCTGGACTGGTCGAAGATGTCCTGCACCGAATAGTTGACCACGGTCATCATCGGAATGATGGCGCTGAACGCCACCAGCAGGAACACCGGCAGCACCAGCCACCAGGCCTTGTTGTTTTGCACTTTAGTCATGGGACACCTCGCTGGCCGGCAGTGTGTTCGCCGCGGCCTCCAGCAGAAATTCATCGGCGTAGAGCATCAGCCATTGCGCGGGGAAACTGATCCAGGCCTGGCCCTGCGGCACCGGCTTGTCTTCCTGCACGCGCACTTTCAACAGCTGGCCGGCCAGTTTCAGGGTGAGAATCTTGTAGGTCCCCAGGTCCTCGACGTAGGTCACTTCAGCCTGCATGGCGTCATCAACCGGGCCGTCCCAGACGTGCACGAACTCGGGACGAATCCCGACTTTCAACGTGCTCCACTGAGTGGCGGCCAGACGCTGCTGCAAGGCTTCGGACAACGGCAGATGAATGCCGCCAAAGCCCACGCCGCCGGCTTCAGGCTTGACCTCGATGAGGTTCATACCCGGGCTGCCGATGAAGTAGCCGACGAAGGTGTGGTGCGGCTTTTCGAACAGTTCGCGCGGGGTGCCGAACTGGACGATCTGGCCGCCGTACATCACCGCAATCTTGTCGGCGAAGGTCGAAGCCTCCAGCTGATCGTGGGTGACGTAGACCATGGTGATGTTGAACTGCTCGTGAATCTGCTTGAGCTTGCGGCGCAGCTTCCACTTCAGGTGCGGGTCGATCACGGTCAGCGGTTCGTCGAACAGAATCGCCGACACGTCATCGCGAACCAGCCCGCGGCCCATGGAGACTTTCTGTTTTTCGTCAGCAGTGAGGCCTTTGGCTTTCTTCTTCAGCAACGGCTGCAGGTCCAGCACGTCGGCGATTTCCTGCACCTTGATCTTCACTTTCGCTTCCGGCATGCCCTGATTGCGCAGCGGAAAGGCGAGGTTGTCGTACACCGTCATGGTGTCGTAGACCACCGGGAACTGGAAAACCTGAGCGATGTTGCGCTCTTCCGGCGACATGTCGTTGACCACGGTGGTGTCGAACAGAACCTTGCCTTCGGACGGGCTGAGCAGGCCGGAGATGATATTGAGCAGGGTCGACTTGCCGCAGCCGGACGGGCCGAGCAAGGCATAGGCGCCGCCCTGCTCCCAGATGTGGGTCATTTCGCGGATGGCATAGTCTTCAGGGCCGGTCGGATTGGGGCTGTAGCTGTGCGCGAGTTGTTGCAAGCGGATCTCGGCCATCAGGCAACCCTCGCCATGCGCAGGCCCGGCGCCTGAATAAGGCCGCCCTGCTGATCGAATACGAACAGTTTGTGAGTCGGGATGTACACGCGAATCGGCGTGTCCACGTCGTACTCATGGACGCCCGGCAAATGCAGCACCAGCGAAAAATGCTCATTGCGCACGTGCAGGAAGGTTTCCGAACCGCTGATTTCGGCGAGCTCGACGGTGACCGCCAGTTCGAGATCGTCGTCGTTGGACGGCACCAGGCTCAGGTGGCTCGGGCGCACGCCAAAGCGGTACTCGCCGTCGCCGATGGTGCGCAAGTCGACATTGAGCGGGAAGTGCACGAAGTTGGCGAAGCTCACTTCGTTGCCTTCGATGCGGCCTGGCATCAGGTTGATCGGCGGCTCGGAGAACAACTCGGCGGCCAGCACGGTTTTCGGCTGGTGATACACCTCGGGCGTACGGCCGCTCTGGATGACGCGGCCTTCGTGCAGAATCGTGGTGGTCCCCCCCAGCGCCAGCGCTTCGTTCGGCTCGGTGGTGGCGTAGATAGCGATGGTATTGCGCGTTTCGAACAGCTGGCGCATTTCCTGACGCAGCTCTTCACGCAGCTTGTAGTCGAGGTTGACCAGCGGCTCATCGAACAGAATCAGTTCGGCGTCTTTGACCAGCGCCCGCGCCATGGCCGTGCGCTGCTGCTGGCCGCCGGACAATTCGAGGGGGTGACGGCTGAGGAATTTTTCGATGCGCAGCATCTTCGCGGTTTCGCGAACCCGGCGGTCGATTTCGTCCTTCGACATCTTGGCCTGGCGCAGCGGCGAGGCGATGTTGTCGTAGACGGTCATGCTCGGATAGTTGATGAACTGCTGATAAACCATCGAGACGTTGCGATGACGCACCGCGACCTGGGTGACATCTTTGCCATTCATCAGTACCCGGCCGCTGTCTGGCTTGTCCAGACCGGCCATCAAGCGCATCAGGCTGGTTTTGCCTGATAAGGTGCGCCCCAGCAATACGTTGAATGAGCCGGGTTCAAAGCTCAGCGAAGCATCGTCGATCCAGATCTGACCGTCGACGGAGCGGCTGACGTGCTCAAGCGTGAGAGACATGGCGTGCCCTTTTTATTTGTTTTGTTCGGGGTGTTGCGCGTGTGCCGTATGGCAGGTCGTAACATCCGTTGACCGATTGTGCTGACCGCTTGTTGGATAGCGACAATCGTGCCAACCGGCCTGCTCGGGGGCTTTCTGGCTGGAATGCGCGGACTAGAGCGGTTGCGACAATTTGCCGCACAGATTGGCATTCGTTGATGAACATAAATGAACAGGAAAGGCTGAACACCTGAACAAAATGAACATTGACTTTGAACAATCCTGAACAACAATGGGTGGACGTTTTCGAGCAGGGATGCTCTGCCTAGCGGCATCTCGACAACAATAAATAAAAGTACTCGGACGGAGCCATTTCATGGCCACAGCAGGCGCATCCCCCAGCCACGACACCATCATTCAGGACTCGTGGGCCCGTTGCCGCGAGTTCGGCCTCGACCATCAGTCACGTCCGTCCTTCGGTCGCCTGCCCGATCAGCAGGTTTCGCAACTGCTCGAGCGCCATCATTCTCTGGTGCAGACCACCCACCAGCAGGTGCTGCCCTTCTACGAAAACATCCTGAGCAATTCCAATTGCCTGATCCTGCTCGCCGATCAGCAGGGCCAGGTGCTCAATTCCTGGGGCAACAAGCGCTTCGTCGAGCCGGATCAACAGCCGGGTTTCGTCGCCGGCGCCAGCTGGCTGGAGCAAGGCGCCGGCACCAATGCCATCGGCACGGCCCTGGCCTGTGAACAGGCTGTTCACATTGAACACGATGAACACTTTCTCAAGGCCAACCGTTTCATGACCGGGTCGGCAGCGCCGATTTTCGATGCGTCGCGGCGGATGATCGCGGTGCTCGATGTGTCCAGCGACAGCTTCCTGCCGCCCTCCCACACCCTGGGGATGGTCAAGATGATGGGCCAGACCATCGAAAACCGGCTGATCCTCGACCAGTTCCAGCACAGCCATTTCCAGCTGGTGTTCAACACCGGGCTGAACAACCTCGACAGCCAGTGGGCGGGCCTGCTGGTGTTCGACGAAAGCGGCCGAGTGCTCTGCGCCAACCGCCGTGCCGACAATCTGCTGGGCGTCAGCCTGCTCAACGCCAACATCGAAAACCTGTTCAAGGCGCCGATCACCGACCTGCTGGATCAAATGGAAGGCCAGCCCTTTCCGCTTCAGGCCTCGGGCCATAACCGTTTTCATTGCGTGCTGAAGCGGCCGAAGGCGCCGGTGCTCAAGCTCAGAACGGTGCCCGTGCCGATTCCGGTGCAAGTACCGGTTGTGTCCCGATCGGCTACTGTTGGCGCCATTGAGCCGGGTCTAGGTGATGAGCGGGTTGAGAAAGCAGCGCGCCAGGGGCAGCGACTGCTGGAGAAGAACGTCCCGCTGTTGATCCTCGGTGAAACGGGTGTGGGCAAGGAAGTGTTCGTCAAAGCCCTGCACCGCGCCAGCTCCCGCGCCCATCAGCCTATGATTGCCGTGAACTGCGCGGCGATCCCGTCGGAACTGGTCGAGGCGGAACTGTTTGGCTACGAAAAAGGCGCGTTCACCGGGGCTCACCATAAAGGCAGCATCGGGCTGATCCGCAAGGCGGACAAAGGCACGCTGTTCCTCGACGAGATCGGCGACATGCCACTGCCGGTTCAAGCGCGCTTGCTGCGGGTGTTGCAGGAACGGTGCGTGCAACCGGTGGGCAGCAGCGAGTTGTACCCGGTGGACATCCGGGTGATTTCCGCGACCCATTGTTCACTGCGCGAGCATGTGCAGAACGGGCGGTTTCGACAGGATTTGTACTACCGCATCAGTGGCCTGAACCTGGAGCTGCCGCCGTTGCGCGATCGCAGCGATAAACCCGCGCTGGTGCGTGCGATCTGGGAACAACACCGCGAACCGCAGCAGACAGCGGGCTTCGAGCCTCAGGTGATGGAGCTGTTTGAACGGCACCCGTGGCCGGGAAATCTGCGGCAGTTGAGCAACGTGATTCAGGTGGCGTTGGCGCTCGCCGACGATCAGCCGATCTCCACCGAGCATCTGCCGGAAGACTTTTTTGCGGACCTGGCGATGGGGTGTGAGCGCGTCGAGGCCGAGGCAGTGCTCAACCGCAAGGCTGCGCTGGACACGCCGGAGGAGTTGAGTGAGTTGTTGCAGGCGGCAGGCGGGAATATCTCGCAGCTGGCGAAGCGGCTGGGGGTGAGCCGGAATACGCTGTACAAGCGACTGCGGGAACAGGGGTTTTGATTGGGGTTTGTCGCTAGCGCGCAGAGCCAGCAAAACCGGGATGCGGAGTATCAGACGAGGCATTCCCACGCGGGGCGTCTCCACAATCAGCACAGAATTGTAACGGTGGCTTGGGCAAGAAGAATTATATGGCTATATTTGGCCAATATTCCCGAATGCGAGCATACGTCATGATTATCGTCCCCCTCGGTGAGGCCAAGGACAACCTGTCAAAACTGGTAGATGACGCTGCGGCGGGCCAGACCATCACGATCGCTAAACATGGTCGAGCAATGGCGCGCCTCGTCCCGATCGGACGGCCCACCGGTAAACGCATCGGTGCTATGAAAGGTATTCTTCAACTACCGGACGACTTCGATGCACCGCTTTCTGACTCTGTGCTGGATGATTTCGAAGGCAGTCGCCCATGAGGATACTGCTGGATACTCATATTCTTCTGTGGGCTCTGACTGACGACCCGAAGCTTTCTCCCAAAGCAAAAAAACTGATCGAAACCGCCACTGAGGTTTACATCAGCGCCGCCACGTTCTGGGAGATGTCGATAAAGATTGGCTTGGGGAAACTAACGGCCGATCTCGAGGAGATTCGCGAGTACTGCCGAGACAGCGGCTTTATCGAGCTCCCTGTCAGCGTTGAACATGCAATCGCAGTCAAAGATCTGGAACACCATCATCGCGACCCATTCGATAGGCTAATCGTTGCTGCCGCCATTACTGAACCGATGAAGCTAATTACGTCAGACGCGATGGTTGCCAGGTACACGTCACTTGCTGTTCTGGCCTAAAGCACCTAGGCGCCAAAAGCAGCAGGTCAGTCGACATCAACAATTTGCCAAACGAACTTCGTGAGACTGATTGTTCCACCCAGAACGGGAACAATCACCGCAGATGTAACGGGTGACAGATGAACTGTGGGAGCGAGCTTGCTCGCGAAGAGGCCAGTACATCCGCCAAATATTCAGCGTTCGAAACGCCGCCTTCGCGAGCAAGGTGGAGCGCCACCCCGGTCGCTCCCACATCAACCGTGTGCGCGGCTGATCAATCCGCCAACCGCCATGTCGTGCTGCCCTTGCTGTCTTCCAGCACCACGCCCATGGCGGTGAGTTGATCGCGGATGCGGTCGCCTTCAGCCCAGTTCTTGTCAGCGCGCGCCTGCAGGCGTGCGGCGATCAAGGCTTCGACTTCGGCGGCATCCACCCGCCCTTCAGCGCCGGCGCGCAGGAAGTCATCGGCTTCCAGTTGCAACACGCCCAACACACTGGCCAGCTCCTTCAAGCGAGCCGCCAGACCTGCCGCTGCGTTGACATCGCTGTCGCGCAGACGGTTGATCTCGCGGACCATCTCGAACAGCACGGCGCAGGCTTCCGGGGTCCCGAAGTCGTCGTTCATGGCATTCGAAAAACGCTCGACGAACGCCTCACCACCCGCAGGCTCAGCGACCGGCAAGCCTTTGAGCGCGTGATAGAACCGCTCCAGCGCGCCTTTCGATTCCTTCAGGCTGTCTTCGGAATAGTTGATCGCGCTGCGGTAGTGGCTCGACACCAGCAGGTAACGCACTACTTCCGGGTGGTATTTATCCAGCACGTCGCGAATGGTGAAGAAGTTGTTCAAGGACTTGGACATCTTCTCGCCATTGATGCGGATCATGCCGCAGTGCAACCAGGCGTTGGCGTAGGTCTTGCCGGTCGCGGCTTCGCTCTGGGCAATCTCGTTTTCGTGGTGCGGGAATTCCAGGTCGCTGCCGCCGCCATGAATGTCGAAGGTCTCACCCAGGCAGCAGGTGGACATCACCGAGCATTCGATGTGCCAGCCCGGACGCCCGGCGCCCCACGGCGATTCCCAGCTCGGTTCGCCCGGCTTGACGCCTTTCCACAGCACGAAATCCAGCGGGTCGTCCTTGGCCTCATCGACTTCGATCCGGGCACCGATGCGCAGGTCTTCGATTTTCTTGCGCGACAGCTTGCCGTAGCCGAGGAATTTGCCGACGCGGTAGTACACGTCGCCATTGCCCGGTGCGTAGGCATAGCCCTTGTCGATCAGGCGCTGGATCATGTCGTGCATGCCGCCGATGTAATCGGTGGCGCGCGGCTCCATGTCCGGCTTGAGGATGTTCAGGCGCGCTTCGTCCTCGTGCATCGCGTCGATCATGCGCGCGGTCAGGGCATCGAACGCTTCACCGTTTTCACGGGCGCGGTTGATGATCTTGTCGTCGATGTCGGTGATGTTGCGCACGTAGGTCAGGTCGTAGCCGCTGAAACGCAGCCAGCGGGTAACCACGTCGAACGCCACCATGCTGCGGCCGTGGCCCAGGTGGCAGTAGTCGTACACGGTCATCCCGCAGACGTACATGCGCACCTTGTTGCCATCCAGCGGTTTGAAGACTTCTTTGCTCTTGCTGAGCGTGTTGTAGATAGAAAGCACGTTGCCTACCTTAGCTCCACGAATCGCGGAGCGTCACAGTCCGGTTAAAGACCGGATGACCGGGTTTCGAGTCCTTCAGATCCGCGCAGAAATAGCCTTCGCGTTCGAACTGGAAACGGTCTTCCGGCTGAGCGTCAGCCAACGACGGTTCAGCGCGACAACCGGTCAACACCTGCAGGGAGCCTGGGTTGATGTTGTCCAGGAAGGTCTTGCCCTCTTCTGCCTTCTCAGGGTTTGCCGACAGGAACAGACGGTCGTACAAACGCACTTCGCATTCGATGCTTTCGGCTGCCGGTACCCAGTGCACAACGCCTTTGACCTTGCGGCCTTCAGGGTTCTTGCCCAGGGTTTCCGGGTCGTAGGAGCAACGCAGCTCGACGATGTTGCCGTCGGCGTCCTTGATCGCTTCGTCGGCGCGAATCACGTAGCTGCCACGCAGGCGTACTTCACCGTTCGGCTCCAGGCGCTTGTAGCCCTTCGGCGGCTCTTCCATGAAGTCGTCACGGTCGATGTAGATCTCGCGGGAAAACGGCAGCTTGCGCACGCCGAGCTCTTCCTTCTGCGGATGGCGGGGCAGTTCGAGGTGGTCGACCTGGCCTTCCGGGTAATTGGTGATCACGACTTTCAATGGACGCAGCACGCACATGGCGCGCGGGGCGTTGTGGTCCAGGTCCTGACGGATGCTGAATTCCAGCATGCCGAAATCGACCACGCCGTCGGACCGGTTGGTGCCGATCATTTCGCAGAAATTGCGGATCGACGCCGGGGTGTAACCGCGACGGCGGAAGCCCGACAGCGTCGACATGCGCGGGTCGTCCCAGCCGTGCACGTGCTTTTCATCGACCAGTTGCTTGAGCTTGCGCTTGCTGGTGATGGTGTAGTTCAGGTTCAGGCGCGAGAACTCGTACTGGCGCGGCTTGCACGGCACCGGCAGGTTATCGAGGAACCACTCGTAGAGCGGGCGATGGCTCTCGAATTCCAGGGTGCAGATCGAGTGGGTGATGCCTTCGATGGCGTCCGATTGACCGTGGGTGAAATCGTAGATGGGGTAGATGCACCACTTATCACCGGTCTGGTGGTGATGGGCGTGACGAATACGGTAGAGGATCGGATCGCGCAGGTTCATGTTCGGCGAAGCCATGTCGATCTTGGCGCGCAGGACACGGGCGCCGTCTTCGAACTCGCCGGCCTTCATGCGGCTGAACAGGTCGAGGTTTTCTTCGACGCTACGATCGCGGAACGGGCTGTTCTTGCCCGGCTCGGTCAGGGTGCCGCGGTATTCGCGAGCCTGCTCGGGGGTCAGGTCATCGACGTAGGCCTTGCCCGTCTCGATCAGATGGACCGCCCAGGCGTACAGCTGGTCGAAGTACTGCGAGGCATAACGCACTTCGCCGGACCACTCGAAGCCCAGCCATTTGACGTCGGCTTCAATGGCGTCGATGTATTCCTGGTCTTCCTTCGCCGGGTTGGTGTCGTCGAAGCGCAGATGCGTGACGCCGCCGAATTCCTGAGCCAGACCAAAGTTGACGCAAATCGACTTGGCATGACCGATGTGCAGGTAGCCGTTGGGCTCCGGCGGGAAGCGGGTCACGATCTGGGTGTGCTTGCCCGAATCCAGGTCAGCCTGCACGATGGGGCGCAGGAAGTTGGTTGGAATGGCTGGGCCTGCCTTGGAATTCGCAGCGGCATCTTGAGTGGGCTTGCTCATAGGATCCTTGTACGGGTCGCGGCCAGGAAGGCCGGTTAAATCAAAGCGCCTATCATAGCCGAAGCTGTCAAGCCCCTGACAGCGCGCTGTGACAAAACTGCCGAGATGGGCGCCCGGTCAGCGGCGGAACCTGCAGCTCAATCGCAACTACCCGTGCAACGGCTACCCTCTGTAAACTGCGCGCCTGAAGTGAATCCGCAGGACTGGCCTCGCATGCCGATGGCCGACTGCCGCGATCACTGCCTCCCATTACGACTTCAAAGAGCGCGAGCTGACCATGTCGAAAGTAAAGCTGACCACCAACCACGGTGAAATCGTTCTGCAATTGAACGCAGAAAAGGCGCCGCTGACTGTCGCCAACTTCATCGAATACGTCAAAGCAGGCCACTACGAAAACACCGTGTTTCACCGCGTGATCGGCAATTTCATGATTCAGGGCGGCGGCTTCGAGCCTGGCATGAAAGAAAAGAAAGACAAGCGCCCGAGCATCCAGAACGAAGCCGACAACGGCCTGCCGAACAAGAAGTACTCAGTGGCTATGGCCCGCACCATGGAGCCCCATTCAGCCTCGGCGCAGTTCTTCATCAACGTCGCCGACAACAGCTTCCTCAATCACAGCGCCAAGACCGTGCAGGGTTGGGGTTACGCGGTGTTCGCTGACGTCGTCGAAGGCACTGACGTGGTCGACAAGATCAAGGGCGTCGCCACCACGTCCAAGGCCGGTCACCAGGACGTGCCGGCCGAAGACGTGATCATCGAGAAAGCCGAGATCATTGAGTGATATTGCTGATCTCCGATCTGCACCTTGAAGAAGGACGCCCGGACATTACCCGGGCGTTTCTCGGTCTGCTGAATGGGCGCGCGCGCGCGGCTGAATCGCTGTACATCCTTGGGGATTTCTTCGAAGCCTGGATCGGCGATGACGCCATGTCGCCCTTTCAGCGCTCGATTTGCCAGGCGCTGCGGGCACTGAGCGACAGCGGCACGCGGGTGTTCCTGATGCACGGCAATCGCGACTTCATGATCGGCCAGGGGTTTTGCAAAGCGGCGGGCTGCACGCTGCTCAAGGACCCGAGCGTCGTGAATTTCAACGGCGAACCGGTGCTGCTGATGCACGGCGACAGCCTGTGTACTCGGGACGAAGCCTACATGCGTATGCGCCGTTACCTGCGCCATCCGCTGACGCTGTGGGTGCTGCGGCATCTGCCGTTGAGCACACGGCACAAGCTGGCGCGCAAGCTACGCAGCGAAAGCCGTGCGCAGACGCGGATGAAGGCCAGCGACATTGTCGACGTCACGCCGGACGAAGTGCCACGGGTGATGAAGGAGTCTGGCGTGAAGACGCTGATTCATGGTCACACCCATCGGCCTGCGGTTCACGACCTTCAACTGGGTGAGACCATGGCGCAGCGCATCGTGCTGGGGGATTGGGATCGCGAGGGATGGTTGCTGCGGATCGATGAGTCGGGCTTTCATCTGGAGTCGTTTGCGTTTGAGGCCTGACCAGATCACCGGTGCGTCAGAAGTGAACACCGATGATCGTCGAACGCAGAACCTGTGGGAGCGACCGGGGTGGCGCTCCACCTTGCTCGCGAAGGCTTACTTTCTGACATCAGAGAAAGTGGCTGAATGTCCCGGCCTCTTCGTGAGCAAGCTCACTCCCACAAGTATTGTGTTTGACGCCGACAGCGCGGCGTCAATCAATGCCCTCCCCCAGGCGCCGCCTTCGCGGTAAACGGCGGTTTGGCCAGCCAGATGATCAGGATCAGCGACAGGAACACCCAGCCCATCATGTAGAAGTAGTCCACCGTGGACATCATGTACGCCTGGCTGGTGACCATCGAATCGAGCTGCGCGTAAGCCTGATTGCTCGCCCCGCCCAAGGTCTCCAGCGCATGTCGCGTCGTCGGCTCGTAGGCGTTCACGCTTTCGCTCAGATAGGCGTGGTGCTGATCGGCGCGGCGGATCCAGATCCACGTGGTCAAGGAGGCCGCGAAGCTGCCACCGAGGTTACGCAGGAAGGTCGCCAGCCCCGAGCCGTCGGCGATCTGCGACGGCGGCAGGTCGGAAAGCAGGATGCTCAAGGTCGGCATGAAGAACAGCGCAATGCCCGCACCCATGAACAACTGCACCAGGGCGATGTGCTCGAAATCCACCTGACTGGTGAAACTTGCCCGCATGAAGCAACTCAGGCCAATCCCCAGAAACGCGAGGCCGGCGAGCAGGCGCAAGTCGAATTTATGCGCATAACGTCCCACGAAGGGCGACATCAATACTGGCAGCACCCCGAGTGGCGCCACCGCCAGCCCCGCATAGGTCGCCGTGTAACCCATCTGCGTTTGCAGCCACTGGGGCAGAATTAGGTTGATCCCGAAGAACCCCGCATAGCCCGCCACCAGACAGATCGTCCCGTAGCGAAAGTTGCGAAACGCAAACAGCCGCAGGTTGACCACCGGGTGATCATCCGTCATTTCCCAGATGACAAATGCCGCCAGGCCAATGGCTGAAATCACCGAGCCGATAATGATGAAGTTCGACTCGAACCAGTCCAGGTCATTGCCTTTGTCGAGCACGATCTGCAGCGCGCCCACGCCGATGATCAGCGTAATCAGACCGACGTAATCCATGGGCTGGCGGCTGGTGCTGACCGGCCGGGTAGCCATCTGCTGACGCACAACGAACGCCGCGAACAGTCCGATCGGCACGTTGATGAAAAAGATCCACGGCCAGCTGTAACTGTCGGTGATCCAGCCGCCGAGAATCGGCCCGGCAATCGGCGCCACGACCGTCACCATCGCCAGCAATGCCAATGCCATCCCCCGTTTCGCAGGGGGATAAACGGCGATCAGCAGCGTTTGCGTCATCGGGTACAACGGCCCGGCAACCATGCCCTGCAACACTCGAAAGCCCACCAGCTCAGGCATCGAGGTGGAAATGCCGCAGAGAAACGAGGCGGTGACGAAAAGCAGCGTGGCCCACAGAAACAGCTTCACCTCGCCGAAGCGCCGGCTCAGCCAGCCGGTCAGCGGCAGCGCGATGGCGTTACTGACCGCGAACGAGGTGATGACCCACGTGCCCTGCTCCGAGCTCACGCCGAGGTTGCCGGAGATGGTCGGCAAGGCCACGTTGGCGATGGTCGTGTCGAGCACTTGCATGAAAGTCGCCAGCGACAGGCCGATGGTGGTCAGCAACAGGCTTGGCGGCGTAAAAGAAGCGGGAGCGTTCGTACTCATCGCGAATCCTTTGACACTCAAAGATCACCACGGCCTGTACACACAGGCCGTGGCAGATGGATTGGCGAATCAGCGCTGGGCTGTCTTGCCGCTGGTTGACGCGCTGTTCTCGTGGATCACGCGGGCGATCATCGTGTCGGCGTCGGCCAGTTGTTTGGCGTAGACATCGGTGGTGAACAGCGGCTGCTTCGGCGGTTGTTGCGCCAGCACCGGACCGCTCTGGTCGTGCAGGTTCACGTCCACGGTGGTCGACAGGCCGATGCGCAGCGGATGCTTGGCCAGCTCGTCGGCGTTGATGTGAATCCGCACCGGAATACGCTGGACGATCTTGATCCAGTTACCGGTGGCGTTCTGTGCGGGCAACAATGCAAACGCACTGCCGGTACCGGCGCCGACGCTGTCCACGGTGCCGCTGTATTTGACGTCGCCGCCGTACAGGTCGGCTTCGATGTCCACCGGCTGGCCAATGCGCATCTGGCCGAGCTGGGTTTCCTTGAAGTTGGCGTCGATCCACAGCTGGTCGAGGGGGATCACTGCCATCAGCGCAGTGCCCGGCTGAACCCGCTGGCCCAGCTGCACGGTGCGCTTGGCGACGTAACCGGTGACCGGCGCGATCAGCGTGCTGCGCGCGTTGCTCAGGTAGGCCTGACGCAGTTGAGCGGCAGCGGCTTTGACGTCCGGGTGCGAGGACACCTGAGTGTCATCCACCAGCGCAGTGCTGGTTGCCAGCTGCTGCTGAATGTTGGTCAACGCATTCTGCGCGGTGGTCAGGTCATCCTTGGCGTGGGACAGCTCTTCCTGGGAAATCGCCCCGCCGGCCGCCAGACTGCGACGACGGTTGAAGTTGTCCTGGGCTCTTTGCACTTCGGCGCGCTGGGCGGCCAGTTGCGCTTTCATGCCGTCGACATTGCTGTACAGACCACGCACCTGACGCACGACTTTTGCCAGATTGGCTTCGGCACTTTGCAGCGCCACTTCGGCGTCATTCGGGTCGAACTGCACCAGCACCTGCCCCTCGCGGACCAGATCGCCGTCGTCGGCACCGATGCTGACCACGGTGCCGGTGACTTGCGGGGTGATCTCCACGACGTTGCCGTTGACATAGGCATCGTCGGTGCTCTCGCTCCAGCGACCGTACATTTCGTACCAAGCCCAGACGCCAAGCACGCCAAGCACCACGACCAGCAGCAGGCCGAGCAACAGCAGCTTGCGCTTGCGCGGGTTCTTGGTCGGTTTGGTCTGCTCGGCGCCCTTGTCAGCGGCCTTGTCAGGCGCGGAGGCGTTGACGTCCTTTTCTTCGTTTGTGGCGTTGTTGTCGGTAGTGGCAGCGGCCATGACGATTACCTTAATGAGTCAGCGAAGCAGTTGACGGGACGACCGGGGCGGCGTTGTCGCCGGGCTTGCTGTCTTCGAAGCCTCCCCCGAGGGCCTGCATCAACTGGATCGAAAGATCGATTCGTTCCGCGTTGAGATCAGCCTGTTGGCGTTGCGATTGCAGCAGTTGTTGCTCGACGCTCAGTACGTCCAGGTAGTTGCCGATCCCCGAGGAGTAGCGCTGAACGACGGTGTCGTAGGATTTCTGAATCACGTCGGTCGCCTGCTGGCGCGCTTCGATCTGACGGCGGATGTCGCGCAACTGACCGATGCCATCGCTGACATCCCCCAGCGCCCGGACCAGCGTCTTGTTGTACTGCGCCACGGCGAGGTCATAGTCGGCGTCCCGCGCATCCAGATCGGCACGGCGACGGCCGCCGTCGAAGATCGGCAGCGACACCGTCGGCGCGACGTTGAAGAAGCGACTGGCTGAGCCGAACATCGCATCACCCAACAGCGACTCCACCCCTGCCGATGCGCTCAGGTTGAGGTTCGGGTAGAAGTTGGTCTTGCTGACGTCGATGTTTTTGCTCGCCGCTTCAACCCGCCAGCGCGCGGCCACCAGATCCGGGCGACGGCCCAGCAATTCCGCAGGCACCACCGAAGGCAGGGCCACGACAGCAGGTTGCAGCACCGCAGGCCGGCTCAGTTGTTCGCCGCGGTCCGGGCCTTTGCCCATCAGCACGGCCAGCTGAATCTTGGCGCTGCGCAGGCTTTTTTCCGCGTCTGCCAACGACTCGCGGGAGTTGGCTTCCAGGCTCTGGGTCTGCTCGTACTGGTACTCGCTGTCGATGCCCGACTTGAAGCGCCGCGATCCCAGGTCAAGCAATTGACTTGTGCGCTTGAGGTCTTCAGCCGCCAGGTCACGGACGATGTAGGCCTGGCCCAGGTCGCTGTAAGCGCGGGCGACATCGGCGGCGAGGGTCAATTGCGCTGCTTGCTGATCGACTTCACTGGCACGGGCCTGGCCCAATGCCGCTTCCCAGGCAGCCCGCTGGCCGCCCCACAGGTCGAAGTTGTAATTGAAGCCGGCGCTCAGGCTGCGCAAGGTGCTGTAGCGCCCGCCGGCCCCCGTCGGGTCCTGATCACGGGCCAGGCGCGAACGGCTGACGCTGGCGTCGGCATCCACGGTCGGCATGCGTTCGGCGTCGGCGGCATAGGCCTGCGCCGTCGCCTGATGAGTGCGGGCGGCAGCGATCTGCATGTCCGGACTGTCGCGCAGTGCTTCGGTGATCAGGCTATTGAGTTGTGGATCGCCCAGGCTGGTCCACCAGTCGCGCTTGGGCCAGGCGGCCGGCGACAGGGTGATGCCATTGAGGCTTTGAGCGGTCTGCAGACTGTTGGCATCGATGCCGACGGCTTCGGTTTTCAGGCCTTTGGAACTGGCGCAACCGGCCAGCACCAGTGCCACGACTATCAGGCTCAGGGACGTGCGCAGGGTCGAGCCCCGCTGAAGGTGAGTGCTCATTGTTCGGCAATCCGGGCAATCGTAATGGGGTCGCCCGAGGCAACCAGAATTTTCGTCAGAATCTTTTCCAGGGCCAGCAGCTCGCTGTCTTCCAGCACCCCGACCATCTCGTTCATCGCGTGTGCGCCGATTTCCGGCAACAGGTCGGAGAGCGCCTTGCCTTCCTCGGTCAGCACCAGTTGCACCTGACGCCGATCGGATTCCGAGCGCGCGCGGGACAGCAGGTTTTTCTGCTCCAGACGGTCGAGCATGCGGGTCATCGAACCACTGTCGAGATTCAACATGCGGCAGATGTCGGCCGGGGTCTCAGCGCAGAAACGCGCGATCATCACCAGCACTTTGAACTGCTGCGCAGTGACGCCGTGGGGCTCGAGATGCCGGTCGAGGATGCGGTTTTTCAGTTGTTCAGTCCGGCCCAGCAACATGCCCAGCAGACTGTCGTGAAAATTTTCAGGAGTGAAATGCGCCATTGATAGCCACCCATTATCTGCTTAGGCAGTGAATGGAGGGGATCTTACTGCCTAGGCAGTAAACACACAATGAAACAATATTTAGGGTGCGCGAATTCGGACGAACGTAGTTCGCCTGCTGAATGGGTAGGTTTCTAGAGTGGCTTAGAGCGCCGGCACACCGCTGTGGAAGCGGAAATCTTCATCCGGGCTCAGGATCAGCTCGCGCTCGGCCAGGCGGATTTCTTCGATCTTGGCGTCGACGTCCGCTTCAGTGCCGTAGGTGTAGGCGAGTTTCAGGTAGTCCTGAAAATGCCGGGCTTCGGACTTGAGCAGGCTGGCGTAGAACTTCGACAGGTCTTCGTCCAGATGCGGCACCAGGGCGGCGAAGCGTTCGCACGAGCGCGCTTCGACGATGGCGCCGACGACCAGCGCGTCGGTCAGGCGATACGGGTTGTGGGTACGAACGAGTTTGCGCAGCGACCCGGCATAGCGCGCCGAGCTGATGTTCGCCATCGGAATGCCGCGCTTCTTGATGATGCCGATCACTTGCTCGAAGTGACGCAGCTCTTCGCGCGCCAGCCGGGACATCTTGGCCAGCAGGTCGAACTTGTCGTTGTACTGGAACATGAACTGAAACGCCGCGCCGGCGGCCTTCTTTTCATTGTTGGCGTGATCGATCAGCAGGATATCCAGATTCTGCAAGGCGGCCTGAACCCAACTGTCGGGCGTGGGGCAAAGCAGGAAAGCGTCGATTTCTGGATAGATCTGCATGGGTTCACGGATGGCTGGCTGGGCAAGGCGCAGCATTATACGGAGCCTGACGGGCAGAGCCAGCGCGCGCAGATGAAAAGCATGGATTGTCGGGACCGGGCGCGAGAATCAGGTCAGGATCAAACCGCGCCCATCGCATCCTTGAGGAAGCCCGGCGCGATGTAGCGCTCGTAGTGCGCTTCGGACAGCAGGAAGAATTCCCGATCAATGGCATCGCGCAGCTCAGGCAGCGACCAGTCGCGAAACTCCGGCAGCAGCACCATGCCGTAGGCGTCCAGCTGGTTGATCACCCTCGCGCCCCGGGCAATCAGCTGGTAGGCCCAGCAATATTCCGACTGATGGGGGACGAAACGGATTTTGCGTTGCTCCAGTTGCGACCGCAGCTTTGCCGGATCGAATACCTCGACTTTCCCCGCCATCACTTGCACCAGCAGCTGTTCAAGGCGCAGCCAGACGGCACGCTTTGCATCCTCGTCGTAGCCGTTCCAGTGGATCACTTCGTGGTGAAAGCGCTTGCATCCCCGGCACACGAGGTCGCCGTAGACGGTGGAGCACAGGCCCACGCAGGGCGTCTTGATGATTTGATTGGGCATGGCAAGGGAACACGACGGCGAACGAAACAAGCCGGCATGTTAGCCCTTTGTCTAACGAGGTACACCCTTCAACCTGTAGGGGCTAACTTACCTTCAGCGGTTTTTTACCGTAGAATCACCGGGCCTTTTAAGGCGCCAATGTCCGTTGGAAGCTGTTTTCAAAGCGTCACGAGCACAGTCAGGGCTTTTTACGATAAGCCGGCGAGCCACTTATCGTACAAAGCCCGCCCCGCAGTCCGGTTTGACGCGAGTCCCTCGCGTCCCCTCCCCGACCGATCATGCAGGCGTAAAACTTTGAAAACAGCTTCTGTTGGAGATCGTCAGCTTCCTGCCAAGAAACTTTAAAAAGTTCGAGAGCGCCGATGCGGACCTTCTCTGGATGAGCGTCCCGGACACCCATTTGGGACCACTGATGAGGGTAATACTGTGCTTGAAGCCTACCGTAAACACATCGAAGAGCGTGCCGCCCAGGGTATCGTGCCCCAGCCGCTTAACGCCGAACAAACTGCAGGCCTGGTCGAGCTGCTGAAAAACCCACCGGCTGGCGAAGAAGCTTTCCTGCTTGACCTGATCACCAATCGCGTTCCACCGGGCGTTGACGAAGCTGCCTACGTCAAAGCCGGTTTCCTTTCTGCCCTGGCCAAGGGCGAAGTTCACTCCCCTCTGCTGGACAAGAAGCGCGCCGTCGAACTGCTCGGCACCATGCAGGGCGGCTACAACATCGTGACCATGGTTGATCTGCTGGACGACGCCGAGCTGGCACCTGTCGCTGCAGAGCAACTGAAGCACACCCTGCTGATGTTCGATGCCTTCCACGACGTCGCTGAAAAAGCCAAGAACGGCAACGCACACGCCAAGGGCGTGCTGCAGTCCTGGGCTGACGGCGAGTGGTTCCAGAAGCGTCCGACCCTGGCCGAAAAGATCAGCCTGCGCGTCTTCAAGGTCACCGGCGAAACCAACACCGACGACCTGTCGCCTGCGCCTGACGCCTGGTCCCGCCCGGACATCCCGCTGCACGCCCTGGCCATGCTGAAAATGGCCCGCGACGGCATCGTCCCTGACGTGCAAGGCTCCATCGGTCCGATGAAGCAGATCGAAGATATGCGCAGCCAGGGTTTCCCTATCGCCTACGTCGGTGACGTGGTCGGTACCGGTTCCTCGCGTAAATCGGCCACCAACTCGGTGCTGTGGTTCTTCGGCGACGACATCCCGAACGTGCCGAACAAGCGCGCCGGCGGCTTCTGCTTCGGCAGCAAGATCGCACCGATCTTCTACAACACCATGGAAGATGCGGGCGCCCTGCCGATCGAGTTCGACGTATCGAACATCAACATGGGCGACGTCATCGACGTTTACCCGTATGCCGGCAAAGTCACCAAACATGGCACCGACGAAGTCCTGGCGACCTTCGAACTGAAGACGCCTGTGCTGCTTGACGAAGTCCGCGCTGGCGGCCGTATTCCGCTGATCATCGGCCGTGGCCTGACCGGCAAGGCGCGCACCGAACTGGGCCTGCCGCCTTCGACGCTGTTCAAGCTGCCTGACGTTCCCGCTGCCAGCACCAAGGGTTTCACCCTGGCGCAGAAGATGGTCGGCAAGGCCTGCGGCACCGACGGTATCCGTCCGGGCACTTACTGCGAGCCGAAGATGACCACCGTCGGTTCTCAGGACACCACCGGTCCCATGACCCGTGACGAACTGAAAGACCTGGCGTGCCTGGGCTTCTCCACCGATCTGGTGATGCAGTCGTTCTGCCACACCGCGGCGTATCCGAAGCCGATCGACGTCAAGACTCACCACACGCTGCCTGACTTCATCATGACCCGTGGCGGCGTTTCCCTGCGTCCGGGCGACGGCATCATCCACAGCTGGCTGAACCGCATGCTGCTGCCGGACACCGTCGGTACCGGTGGCGACTCCCACACCCGTTTCCCGATCGGTATCTCGTTCCCGGCCGGCTCCGGTCTGGTCGCGTTCGCCGCTGCCACTGGCGTCATGCCGCTGGACATGCCGGAGTCGATCCTGGTTCGTTTCAAGGGCAAGCTGCAACCGGGCGTCACCCTGCGCGACCTGGTTCATGCGATTCCGTACTACGCCATTCAGAAAGGCCTGCTGACGGTCGAGAAGAAGGGCAAGAAGAACGCCTTCTCCGGTCGCATTCTGGAGATCGAAGGTCTGGAAACCCTGACCGTCGAACAGGCTTTCGAACTGTCCGACGCTTCGGCCGAACGCTCTGCCGCCGGTTGCACCATCAAGCTGTCGAAAGAGTCGATCGCCGAGTACCTGAAGTCGAACATCACCCTGCTGCGCTGGATGATCGGCGAAGGCTACGGCGACCCGCGTACCCTGGAGCGTCGTGCTCAGGCGATGGAAGCCTGGGTGGCCAACCCAGAACTGCTGGAAGCCGATGCTGACGCGGAATACGCTGAAATCATCGAGATCGATCTGGCCGATGTGAAAGAGCCTGTGCTCTGCGCGCCGAACGACCCGGACGATGCCCGTCTGCTGTCGAGCGTCGCTGGCGAGAAGATCGACGAGGTGTTCATCGGTTCGTGCATGACCAACATTGGTCACTTCCGCGCCGCCGGCAAGTTGCTGGAGCAGGTGAAGGGTCAGTTGCCGACGCGTCTGTGGCTGTCGCCGCCGACGAAGATGGATGCTCATCAGTTGACCGAGGAAGGTTACTACGGCATCTACGGCAAGGCTGGCGCGCGCATGGAGATGCCGGGCTGTTCGCTGTGCATGGGTAACCAGGCGCGTGTTGAGCCGAATTCGACAGTGGTGTCGACGTCGACCCGTAACTTCCCGAACCGTTTGGGTGATGGGGCGAACGTGTATCTGGCGTCGGCTGAGTTGGCGTCTGTGGCGTCGATTCTGGGTCGTCTGCCGACGGTCGAGGAGTATATGGAGTACGCGGGCAAGATCGACAGTATGGCTGCCGATGTTTACCGTTACTTGAGCTTCGATCAGATCGCGGAATTCCGTGAGGCTGCAGCGAACGCTAACATCCCGGTTGTTCAGGCTTAATAGCTGAGACCGTGTTGAGAGAACCCCGCTTCGGCGGGGTTTTTTTATGGCTAGTTTATTAGTAGGACCGGCTCCAGCCGGGAATTGTGCGTTGATGCTGATAGGGTCTGCTTGGGGGCAGACTGTTTCGCCTTCGGCGAGTTACTTGGAAAAGCACCCCAAGTAACCAAGGGTGCCTGCTCTCGGCTGGGCCCCTCGTTCCTCGGGGTTCCTTCACTCCGGTCTCGCTCCGTGGGCCCGCGCCGAACGGACATCCATGTCCTGACGGCGCTCTCGCCG
>NZ_JBWKVD010000016.1:44249-134451 GCF_059421525.1 Pseudomonas sp. GW821-FHT02H06 | reverse complement strand
ACGAAGTCGGGCCCAACCGAGAGCAAGCACCCTTGGTTACTTGGGGTGCTTTTCCAAGTAACTCGCCGAAGGCGAAATACTCTGCCGTTAGGCAGAGTCACCATATCAGCGCCACTGAAATTTCCGATATGCCAGCTTACCCAGCGCCGCCACCAAGAAAAAAGGTCAAAACGGCGCCGGGCACTCGAACCGAACCCGCTCGCCCGTCCCCGGATGGGTAAACGCCAGCATGCTCGCATGCAGACACAACCGCGGATACGCCGCCAGCGCCTCCGGATGGGCGTACAAACCGTCACCCAGCAACGGATGCCCGATCGACAACATATGCACCCGCAACTGATGCGACCGCCCGGTAATCGGCGTCAGCTCGACCCGGCAATGGGTGTCATACCGCTCCAGCACCTTCCAGAACGTCAACGCATGCTTGCCCAATTCATGATCCACCACATGACGCGGCTTGGTTGGCGGGTCGTAACGCAATGGCAGATCAATACTGCCGCTGTCCAGGTCTGGCTGGCCCCACGCCAACGCCGTGTAAGCCTTCTCCGTCTCGCGGTCATGAAACTGCCGGGACAACTCACGGTGGGTGTCCGCGTCACGGGCCAGCAAAATGATCCCGGAGGTTTCCCAATCCAGCCGATGGACAATTCGCGCCTCGGGGTAGCCGTTTTCCTGCAGGCGGGTAATCAGACAGTCCTTGTTATCGTCAGCGCGACCAGGGACCGAAAGCAGCAGGGTGGGCTTGTTCACCACCAGGACAGCGTCGTCCTGGTGGAGGATATGAACGTTGGACAGCGGCATTGAACGCCTCATCATTCAAACAGGTGCACCGCGATCGCAGCAGCCATCGCGGCGCAGAAAACAGATCTTCAATAACGCCAACGGCGGCGCGCTTGCCTGACTCCTTAAAGGGATTCAGGCAACCGGGCCGCCGTGGCGACTGCCGTTTCGATCAACGATCAGGCAGGGTGATGTTCAGTTCCAGAATCGAGCAGCTGCCGTCGTTTTCAAGGGCGACATGCACGTCATCGTTGCCGATATTGACGTACTTGCGGATCACCTCGACCAACTCCTTCTGCAAGGCGGGCAGGTAATCCGGGGTGCTGCGTTGGCCGCGTTCATGCGCCACGATGATCTGTAGACGCTCTTTCGCTACCGACGCGGTGCTGGGCTTTTTGTTGGCACGAAAGAAGTCAAAAATGCTCATCAGTTACCCCCGAACAGGCGTTCGAAAAATCCTTTTTTCTGTACGTCCAGGAAGCGGTGCTCACGGTCCTTGCCCAACAGACGGTCAACGGCATCGCTGTACGCCTGGCCGGCGTCGCTCTGATCATCAAGGATGACCGGCACGCCCTGGTTGGACGCCTTGAGTACGGCCTGGGACTCCGGAATCACGCCCAGCAGAGTCACCGCGAGGATTTCCTTGACGTCTTCGACGCCCAGCATCTCGCCCTTGCTCACGCGCTCAGGGTTGTAACGGGTCAGGAGCAGGTGCTCCTTGATCGGGTCTTCGCCACGCTCGGCGCGGCGGGACTTGCTGGCCAGCAGGCCCAGCATGCGGTCCGAGTCACGGACCGAAGACACTTCCGGGTTGGTCACGACGATGGCTTCGTCGGCGAAATACATCGCCAGGTGAGCGCCCGTTTCGATACCGGCAGGGGAGTCGCAGACGACGTACTCGAAGGTTTCCTTCAGTTCCATCAGGACTTTTTCAACGCCCTCTTTGGTCAGCGCATCCTTGTCACGGGTCTGGCTGGCAGCGAGGACGTAAAGACCTTCGATCTTCTTATCCTTGATCAGCGCCTGCTGCAGGTTGGCTTCGCCGTTGACTACGTTGACGAAGTCATAAACGACGCGACGCTCGCAACCCATGATCAGGTCGAGGTTACGCAGGCCGACGTCGAAGTCGACGATAACTGTTTTGTGGCCGCGCAGTGCGAGACCGGTACCGATGGCGGCGCTGGTGGTGGTCTTGCCCACACCACCCTTGCCGGATGTAACCACGAGAATCTTGGCCAAGGTGTATCACCCCTAGAGGAAAAGGACGTTGAGTCCCTGAAGAGCCCCTCATGACGGCGCAACTAAAGCGGGCGAGGGCGGTGATCGGAACCCGTGAAGGAATTCCTGTTCGGGCGAACAAAAAAATATCCCGAACGTCCCGGTGCCTTCGCGTCGTTTTCGCGACGAATCAGAGTGGCTTAAAAATGGCGCAGTATCCGTTAAAGACGGGTGATGTTCAACACGTCGCCGGACAGACTGATCTGCACACCGGCACCCCACAGCGGATCCCGGCGCAGGTCTTCGGACACCTTGTACTGGCCGGCGATCGAGATCAGTTCGGCGACCATTTGCTGGCAGAAAATCCGTGCCTTGGTATCGCCTTTGATCCCCGCCAGCGCGCGGCCGCGCATCGGGCCGTACACGTGAATATTGCCGTCGGCGAGCAGTTCGGCGCCGGGGCTGACCGAGGAAATCACCACCAGATCCGAGCCCTGGGCATAGATCTGCTGACCGCCGCGCACGGGGGCGGTGATGATCTTGGTCGGTTTGATCAGCGGCTCGGGCGGCTTTTCGATGATTTCCGGTTTCTTTTTGACTTCGCCTTCCGTCGGATCAAGCGGTCGCTCGCGCGCGCCCGAAGGCGGCAGCACCGGCAGGTCGATGGAAATGGCGGCGGCGATGTCTTCAATCCGGTTGGCCCGAATGGCCAGGGTGCGCAGACCGTGCTGACGGCAGATGCGCATCATCGCCGGCAGGTCGATCGCGCCTTCATCCGGCGGCAGTTTGTCGAGGGCCAGCACCAGCGGTGTATTGCTGAAGAAGTTCGGCGCCTGGGCGACTTTTGCCGCCAGTTGACGATCCAGCGCTTCGAGGTTGTTGCGGGCCAGTTCCAGCACAGTGATGGCCAGCATGCTGCCCTTCAGCTGGAACACGGGGTCCTTGTCTTGCAATTCGATTTGGCTCATGTCGGCATACAGCGGCTTGTCGCTAAAAGTGCCGAGACTTATAACGATAACGCCCGCCAGCCGCAAGGGAGGCGCAACCGACGGCGGCACGATCCGCGTGAACCGATGTAGAATGCCCGCCTTTGTCCTGACGGAAGCTGTAATGGATCGCCCGCGTTTTCGAGCTCATTTTCTTCATCCCCGCTTCTGGCTGCTGTGGCTGGGGCTGGGCTTGCTCTGGCTGATCGTGCAGTTGCCGTTTCGCGTGTTGCTGGTGATTGGCCGTGCATTGGGCTGGGTCATGTATTACCAGGCAACCGATCGGCGGGTGATTGCCGCGCGCAACCTCGAGCTGTGTTTCCCCCAGTATTCAAAGGCCGAGCGCAAACGCCTGCTGAAAGAAAACTTCGCCTCCACCGGCATCGCGTTTTTTGAAATGGCCATGAGCTGGTGGTGGAGCAAGCCCCGTCTCGCGCGGTTGGCGCACATCGACGGCCTACATCATTTAAAGCAGGCGCAGCTGGACGGCCATGGCGTGATCCTCATGGCGCTGCACTTCACCACCCTGGAAATCGGCGCGGCCCTGCTGGGTCAGCAGCACACCATCGACGGCATGTACCGCGAGCACAAGAACGCGCTCTTTGATTACATTCAGCGACGCGGCCGCGAGCGCCACAACATGGATTCCATCGCCGTCGAGCGCGAAGACGTGCGCGGCATGATCAAGCAACTGCGCAAGGGCCGGGCGATCTGGTATGCGCCGGATCAGGACTACGGCGCCAAGCAGAGCATCTTCGTGCCGCTGTTCGGCATTCAGGCCGCCACCGTGCCGGCCACCAGCAAATTCGCCAAGCTCGGCCACGCGCTGGTCGTGCCGTTCACTCAGGAGCGTCTGGCCGATGGCAGTGGCTACAAGCTGGTGATCCATCCGCCTCTGAGCGATTTTCCGGGGGAGAGCGACGAGGCCGACTGCATTCGCATCAATCAATGGGTCGAGCGCGCCGTCACCGCATGCCCCGAGCAGTATCTGTGGGCGCACCGGCGTTTCAAGAGTCGGCCGCCGGGCGAGCCGAAGCTGTACAAGAAGCGTGGCTGAAACCAAGAGCTGAGACCCCATGACGACAAGCGCCACAGAACAACACGCGGTGCGCAACGCCTCAGCCTTGGCTCCCGGCGTCGAGCCAGTGACCGGGCTGATCCTGTCCGGCGGCGGCGCTCGTGCGGCGTATCAAGTGGGCGTGCTGGCGGGCATCGCCGACCTGCTGCCGGTCGGCGCCAAGAATCCTTTTCCGGTGATCGTCGGCACTTCCGCCGGGGCGATCAACGCGGTAAAGCTGGCCAGCGGCGCTGCGCAATTTCGTACGGCAATTCACGAACTCACTGAGTTTTGGCAGGGCTTTCGCAGCCATCAAGTGTTGCGCAGTGACTGGCCCGGCGTCGTTCGGCAGGCGGCGCGGTTCTTCGGTCGCAGCCTGCTGGGCATCGGTCGCCAACAGGTGCCGGTGGCGCTGCTCAACAGCTCACCGCTGAAGGATCTGCTGACCGCACGTCTCAACCTCGACGGCATTGACGAAGCCATCGAAGCAAAGCATCTGCGCGCAGTGGCGATCACCGCATTCGGTTACGAGTCGGGGCAGGCGGTTACGTTTTATCAGGGCAAGGGCACGATCGAATCCTGGCTGCGGCATCGCCGGATCGGCCTGCCGACGCGCTTGACCATTGACCATCTGCTGGCCAGCTCCGCAATTCCGTTGCTGTTCGCGCCGGTGAAACTGGGGCAGGAATATTTTGGTGACGGCGCGGTGCGGCAGTCGGCGCCGATCAGTCCGGCGCTGCACCTGGGGGCCAACCGCGTGCTGGTGGTGGGCGTCAGCGGCAACCCCCGTGGCCCCGGCGCGAACCCGCCCGTGCCGCGAGCGGTCCGTGGCGTGCAACCGAGCCTCGCGCAGATCGGCGGGCACATGCTCAACAGTACGTTCATTGACAGCCTGGAGAGTGACATTGAATTGCTGGAACGGCTGAATCTGGTCAGCCGCATGCTGCCCGGGCCCGACGTGCCCAGGCCGCAGTCGTCAGACTCGACGCCCATTCAGTCCCTGGCGCCGGTCGAAGTGCTGGTGATTTCGCCCAGCCAGCCCATCGATGAAATCGCCGCCCGTCATCGCCGCGAATTGCCCCCGGCGCTGCGCACGTTTCTGCGCGGCCCGGGTGCGACCAAGACCAGCGGGGCTGGGGTGCTGAGCTATCTGTTGTTCGAATCGGGTTATTGCAGTGAACTCATCGAGCTGGGCCGCCGCGACGCGATGGCCCAGAAGGATGAGTTGATGCGGTTCCTGCGTTCGGAGTAGTTGCTCTGCTGAATGCCGGGTCCAGGGCGGTCAAGCCGTGAGCTTGTCATCCCGGAAATCCCGCAGCGCCTGTTCGATTTCTTCCCGGCTGTTCATCACGAACGGGCCGTATTGCACGATCGGTTCGCCCAGGGGCTTGCCAGCGATCAGCAGCACGCGGGCACCCGTCTGGGTGCTCAGCTGAATCTCACCGCTTTCCGACAATCGCGCGAGACGGCTCGTACCCAGTTTGTGTGGTTGTCCTGCGATTTCGACTTCACCTTCGTACACGTACAGCAGCACGCGATGGCCCTCCGCGACGCGCGGGCTGATGTGGCTGCCGGCGGGCAGGTGGAAATCGAAATACTGTGGCTCGGTGTCCGGACGCTGCACGGCGCCTGCCTGGGACGCCTGGCCGTCGTCGAACTGACCTGCGATCACCACAACGTCGACGCCGTTTTGCGTGGTGATGCGCGGAATGCGCTCGGGTTGAATGTCGTCGTAACCGGCGTCGCCCATCTTCGATTTGGCCGGCAGGTTGAGCCACAGCTGGAAGCCGCGCATGGCGCCTTCTTCCTGCTCGGGCATCTCGCTGTGGATGACCCCGCGCGCAGCGGTCATCCATTGCACACCGCCGCCTTGCAGCAGGCCGACGTTGCCCATGTGGTCTTCATGGCGCATGCGGCCTTCGAGCATGTAGGTCACGGTCTCGAATCCGCGATGGGGGTGGGGCGGAAAGCCGGCGATGTACTCGTCGGGGTTCTCGGAGCCGAACTCGTCGAGCATCAGGAACGGGTCGAAGGCTTCGATGCCTGGCCCGCCGAACACACGGGTCAGCTTGACGCCAGCACCGTCCGACGTTGGTTGGCCGGCCTGGATCGACAGCACTTTACGAAATTGAGGCATGGGGCTCACTCCGGCAGAAGGGGAATGGCGCCTATGGTAGGCCTGTTGAGGCGATGGATGGGTGAGGTTTTTGCGGGGGAATGATCGGGTTTGGCGATGGGTCTGGGCGAAGTGTGGGAGCGAGCTTGCTCGCGAATAGGTTTATAGCCGCCAGATCTCCAGCGGCCGTAATAACGTCTTCGTGAGCAAGCTCACTCCCACAAGATCCCTGCCAGCAGTGCCAGCAGTATTCAGATCACGTTACTCGGACACCTGCAGCTTGCGGGCTTCGGTGTACACGTAACGCACTTTCTCGTACTCGAACGGCGAGTCCATCTGACCGTAGCGGAAGCTGGTCGTGTAGCGACGGTCGATGGCGCGCAGCAGGTACAGCTCAGGATGGTCTTCGCTGACCTGAGCGACGTTGAGGAAGTTGATCTGCGACTCAGCGGTGAAGTCGAAGACCAGACCGCCGGTGTCACGCAGGTTCGACGGGCCGAGGATCGGCAGGACCAGGTATGGGCCGGCCGGTACGCCATAGAAACCCAGGGTCTGACCGAAGTCTTCGCTCTGTTTCTTCAGGCCCATCAGGGTCGCCGGGTCCCACAGCCCGGCAATGCCCAGGGTGGTGTTGACGATCAGGCGGCCGGTGGTTTCCATCGAACGCTTGCCCTTGAACTGCAGCAGGCTGTTCAGCAGGTTCGGCACATCGCCCAGGTTGCTGAAGAAGTTGCTGACGCCCGTGCGCACGAAGCTCGGTGTCACGTATTTGTAGCCGTTGACCACCGGCAGGAACACCCACTCATCGAAGCGATAGTTGAAGTGGTAAACCCGGCGGTTCCAGGATTCGAGCGGATCGTAGACATTCAGCGCGTTGAGGGACGAACGCTCGAACTCCTGAGCATCCAGACCCGGGTTGAATTTCAGCGACTTCAACGGCTCGGTGAACCCGTCCGGATTGTCGATCCGCTGGACCGGGGCTGCCTGGGAAACGATCGGCGCGTCGGCCGCGTGGACGGCGCCAGCGCAGAGGAGGGCGGCGATAAGCAATAGACGTTTAGCCACGGAAAAACTCCAGCATGGCGTCGCTGTTGACGCGATAGTTCATGTTGCCGCAGTGACCGCCGTAAGGGTAAACGGTCAAGCGATCGCCAAAAGTCTTGCGCAGGAAACCGAGGTCGCCCGGGCCGAGGATCACGTCGTCGGCGTTGTGCATCACGGCGATCTTCTTGCTGCTCGCCAGGTAATCCTTCAGCGCGTACAGGCTGACCTGATCAACCAGTTGCAGCAAGCTGCCGCCGTCGGTACGGGCACGCCACATCGGGATAACCTGCTCGGTCACGTAGCAGTCGAAATCGCATTGCAGCGCGCGCTTGAGGAACGGCGTCAGGCTGGTGCCTTCGCTGATCGGGGTCTTCGGCGGGGTAATCAGGCCGCGACGGTTGATCAGGTCGGAGGTGAAGGCGATGTCGGCTGCAGAGAACCGGAACGAGGTGCCGATCAGCATGGCCATCTGTTCATTGGACAGGTGCTGCTTGGACTGCTGGAAGTCATACAGCAGCGCATCGTTAAGGTCGATGTAGCCTTTTTCGCGGAAGTAGCGGGTCAACTTTTGCAGCACCAGTTCATAAAAGGTGGTGCTGTTGGTGATGCCTTTGACGTCGGTCTGCACCATCTTGTCGAGGTTGGTGATCGACGTGTAGAGGTTCACCGGCGGGTTGATCAGCAGCACTTTCTTGAAGTTGAAGCTGCGGCGGGTTTCGTCGAGTTTGCTGACGAACGCCGCATCCAGTGCGCCTAGGCTGTAACCGGTCAGATAATACTCGGTGACCTGCAGCTTGGACTGCTGGGCGCGAACGGCCTGCATGACGCGGTACAAGTCTTCGGCGTCTTCCTTGGTCACGCCCGGGGTGGCGAAACGTGAGGCGGCGCTCATGAAGTCGTAGCTGGTCGGCGACGAAAGCTGCACGACGTTGTAACCGGCGCCGTAGTAGAGCTTCTTCAGGTATTCATTGAGGGTGCTGTTATAAGGCGCGCCGGTGCCGGCGATCAGGAAGATCAACGGCGCAGGGTGGTCTTGTTTGGCGAGGCGGTAACGCAGTTTTTTCACGGCCCAGAAGTTGTCCGGCAGTGTGAACTCACGCTCCGGACGCATGGTGAGGCTGTAATCGTCCTGATCGATGTCGGCGTCTTCAGGCACCTTGGCACGCAAATCCGGTGGGGTCGTGGCGATGGTCGCTTCGAACGGATTGGTCAAGGGGAAGCCATAGCTGGACGGATCGATATCGACCGCCATCACGGACGCACTCAAAAACAGGCCGCCTGATAAGGCGGCGAGGCGCAGAAAACGAAGCATGACTGAATCCCTTGGGAATGATGTGCTGTTGAAATACGCAGGCTATGACACGGGTGTAGTGCCAAAGTGCCGTGACGGCAAGTGACTCTCGCATGACCCTCCGCGACGATACAGGTTATGGCACTTCTGGCCTGTCTGCTCGTGCTTTTTATCGGCCGTATGGTTTTGCCCGGGCGGCTGCGGCTATGCTGCGCGCCGTTGGTTCTTTTCTGGAGTGTGTCGTGTCCCGTCGTCTGCCGTTGGTGGTGCTGTTTTTCGTTCTGGCGCTGTGGCTCGCCGTCAGTTACGGCTTGCGTTACGGCCTGATGGAAGACGTGCAATGGGTAGGAATCTGCGCGGACGAGGCGTCGAAATGGCAGTGCCAGTTGCGCTCGAACCTGGGGCTGTGGATTCACTTCGGCGTGTTCGGATGGGGCGCGCTGATCACATCGCTGATCGCGTTCTTTATTCCGCGTCAGGTTGGTCGAGCGCTTGCAGTGGTCGGCTTGCTGCTGGGGATATTGGCGCTGGTGCTGTACACGGCCAGTCTGGCGGTGTTCGCGGTGGTGATTGCCGGCTTGCGCCTGGTGCGTCATCAACGGGCCTGACTTCACAACGGGCCTGGCTCCAAACGCCAAACGCCAGACAGCATAAAGGGGAGCCGAGGCTCCCCTTTAAATCGTTGCACGTGCTCTTTCTTATTGTTGTAGGGCGGTCTGTTGTTGTTATTGGCAACCGGTCCCTCTACAGCGTCTTTCGGTGATCCCCATACGGGATACAAGAGCAAACGTATTTTTTTGAGCGCTGACCTGCTTTGATTCCTCTTCTGCGAGAGGTGATCCAACCCGTTCTGGCCGCTACCTGAGGGTAGTTTTATTATTCTCGGTCGGGCTGCGAGGCCTAAGCCTCGGTAAAGCGTTTCTACTCCAAAAAAATCTGTTGGCTGCGTCTCTGTGCCGTTGTTCTTGTTATGTCAGAGCCGATTCATCTTATTTTTATTGGGTTTTCACATTTTGTTCTTGTTATGCAGGAGATATAGCAGGGTGCGTGCCAACTTTTGTAAACCCTTGCGAATCAATGGTTTGCGAAATCCGATCGTTTGGCCTCCCCGCGATGTAACGGAATTCTGTTTCCGTGTTACCCGCCTGCAGGCTTTTCAGTCCTTCGGCGGTAACACAATGTATCCGTCGCCCTGCACACTCGGTTACACAGCGTCGGCAATCGCCTGCGCATTGCTCGTTGCCTTCACCCGAGCGCTGATCTGCACGCTGCGCCACAGTGCCAGCGCCATCAACACACTCACCACCGCCCACGCCCACGCTTGGGGATTGCTCAAGCCCTCGCGAAACAGTTGCGGCACGATGCCCGCGCCGACGATGAACATCAGCAGGCCGATCTCCCGACGTGGTGCCGCCACCGGGCGGATCAGGTAGACCAGGGCGGGCACCCACAGCGTCGCGGTCGCGAAACTGCGATAGCGCGGATCAAACACCATCGCCAGCATCATCACCGCCGCCGCGAAACCGCTGGCGTACAACCACCATCCGCCACGAGCGTCCAGCCAGGCAAACGCACGCTTGCGCCACCCTGCGCGGGCCGACAACGCCAGCGCCGCATGGGCGAGCACCAGCAGATTTAGCGTCACCAGCGCCGCGGCCCACAGGTATTCGCCGGCAAAGCGGCTGGTCACCCGGGCCAGTTCACCCCAGGTGCCGATGCAGCACCCGGCGAACGCCGCCAGCAACGGAAGCATCAGCGCGCTGCGTGCATGACTGACCCGGCCAGCCCACGCCAGGGCCAGCAAGGCAATCGCGCCACTGACCGTCAGCCAGAATGGCCACAACGGAAGGTTCGACACCGGTCCGGCCAGCACGCCTTTGTCCTGGCGATCTGCATCGAACAGCCCCCAGTAACCGCCCACTGCGCCTTCGGACTGGCGCTTCCACGGCTGGTCGAACGCCTCGATCAGGTTGTAGTGCCAGCCGTGTTGCTCGGCCATCGCGACGAAACTGCGAATGAATTTGGCCTCGTTGACCCGGCTGGGCAGCGCGGTTTCACGCTGGCGGCCTTCGCTGGGCCAGCCGGTTTCGCCGATGAGAATGTCCTTGGGTGCGAATTGCTTGCCGAACGTTTCACGGATCTGCGCGACGTGGCCCAGGGCCTCGTCGATGCCGGTGGGATCATCCTCCCAGTAAGGCAGCAGATGGATCGTCAGGAAATCCACGGCAGGCGCGACTTCCGGGTATTGCAGCCAGTATTCCCAGACATCTGCATAGGTGACCGGCTGCTTGACCTGCGCTTTCACCTGACGAATCAGCGTGGCCAGTTGAGCGCCGGTGACTTCCTTGCGCAACAGGCTCTCGTTACCGACGATCACCGCGGTCACCACATCCGGGTGGGTGTTCGCCGCCGTCACCAGCGCCTTGATTTCCTTGGCCGTGTCGACCGGGTTGCCGTTGACCCAAGCGCCGAGCATCAGCTTGAGGCCGTACTTGCGGGCGATGTCGGGCAGCGCCTCCATGCCGGTCATTGAATAGGTGCGTACGCAATCGAAGCGCGTCGCGAGGAGCGCCAGGTCAGCGTCCATCCGCGCGGGGCGCAGGGTGAAGGGCTGGTCGAACGGGGACTGGTCCTTGTCGAACGGCGTGTAGGACGCGCATTGCAGTTTGTGGGTCGGCGTGGCGGCGTCCGGCAGAATCACCGGCTTGCCCAGCCAGTACCAGTAGCCGCACAGGCCAAGCAGCGCAATCAAACAGGAGAACAGATAAAGGAGGACGACAGGCGAGCGGGACGGTGCGGACATGATGGGGCCGAAGTGAGGCGAAGGGCGGCATATTAGCAAGATGACGTGGCTACACACCTCATCCTGTCAGCGCTTTTGTAAACCATGCAATTTCCGGACGACCCGCTAGCCTCTTTACGACCTGTCTGTCGTTGATGGCGCGGTGATGTCGTTTACCGGGTGGCTGGGTGTCGCTGGCAGGAAAGGCACAAGGTGTGTGGGGGTTGATGATCAATCGTCCACGCAGCGATTGCGTCTGCGCAGGCACGTGGTGGAAGCGTGAAACGCGTGGCTTGCCCCGAACCAGGGCGCGAGTGCGACGTTATAAGAACGTTAACGATACCCGACCGCTGTCGGGTTCTGGACTACCGGGGAAGTGAAAATGACGATGCGAAAAATCCTGGGTGTCGGTGCCGCGCTGGCACTGGCCATCAGTTCCACGCTGGCCCATGCCGATGCCAAGCCCGAGCTGAGCATCGGTTACGTCGATGGCTGGTCCGACAGTGTTGCAACCACCAACGTGGCTGCCGAGGTGATCAAGCAGAAACTGGGTTATCCGGTGAAGCTGCAGGCCGTTGCGGCCGGGATCATGTGGCAGGGCGTCGCGACCGGCAAACTGGACATGATGTTGTCTGCCTGGCTGCCCGTGACCCACGGCGAGTACTGGACCAAGAACAAGGACAAGGTCACCGACTACGGGCCTAACTTCAAGGACGCGAAAATCGGCCTGATCGTGCCTGAGTACGTGAAAGCCAACTCGGTGGCGGACCTCAAGACCGACGAATCCTTCAAGAAGAAAATCGTCGGCATCGACGCCGGTTCAGGCGTGATGATCAAGACTGATCAAGCGATCAAGGATTATGGCCTCGACGGTTACAAGCTGCAGGCCAGTTCCGGCGCCGGCATGATTGCCGAGCTGACCCGAGCCGAAAACAAGAAAGAATCGATCGCGGTGACCGGCTGGGTGCCGCACTGGATGTTCGCGAAGTGGAAACTGAAGTTCCTGGAAGACCCAAAGGGTGTTTACGGTGCGGCTGAAACCGTCGACAACATCGGCAGCCTGGATCTGGCGAAGAAGGCCCCGGACGTGGCGGATTTCCTGAAGAAATTCCAGTGGACCAGCAAGGATGAAATCGGCGAAGTCATGCTCGCCATCCAGGACGGCGCCAAGCCCGAAGCGGCGGCGAAGGACTGGGTCGCCAAGCACCCGGATCGCGTCAAGGAGTGGACCGGTCAGTAATCGGTCACAAAGATTTAACGTCTTACCGAACCGCCTGGCGAGCCATCGCCAGGCGGTTTTTTATTGCCGCAACCTTAAGTTGCGATCTGCCTCGGGCGAATGAGGCAATTCTTCGAACATCAACTAATGTCGTTCTAATACTAAGGTCGTCTGGAGTGCATCGCAGAGCGGACTAAAGTGCAAACCGTGACATCCATCTGTGCTGCGAGGACAAAAACAATGAACGACAGCATTTACCTCTCGATTCAGAACAGCCCGCGCTTCAAGGAGCTGGTCTCGAAAAGGGAACGATTCGCCTGGATTCTCTCGGCAATCATGCTTGGGCTCTATGCCGCATTCATCCTTCTGATTGCGTATGGGCCTCAGATTCTTGGCGCTAAACTCAGCGCCACATCAACCATCACCTGGGGTATGCCGATCGGCGTCGGGCTGATTGTGTCCGCGTTCGTTCTGACCGCCATCTATGTTCGCCGCGCAAACGGTGAATTCGATGACCTGAACAACGCCATTCTGAAGGAGGCGCAGCAATGATCCGGCGCCTGCTTGCGGCCTTTGGCCTTGCCGCTTTCACGCCGACACTCTGGGCAGCCGAAGCGCTGACCGGTGCGGTGCAGAAGCAACCGTTGAACGTGTCGGCGATCATCATGTTTGTGGTCTTCGTCGGGTTCACCCTCTACATCACTTACTGGGCGTCGAAAAAGAACAAGACAGCGTCGGACTATTACTCGGCAGGCGGCAAGATCACCGGTTTCCAGAACGGTCTGGCCATTGCCGGTGACTACATGTCGGCGGCGTCATTCCTGGGGATTTCCGCGCTGGTCTACACCTCCGGCTACGACGGTCTGATCTACTCCATCGGCTTCCTCGTCGGCTGGCCGATCATCCTGTTCCTGATCGCCGAACGCCTGCGTAACCTGGGCAAGTACACCTTCGCTGACGTGGCGTCCTACCGCCTGAAGCAGAAGGAAATCCGTACCTTGTCCGCCTGCGGTTCGCTGGTGGTTGTGGCGTTCTACCTGATCGCGCAGATGGTCGGCGCCGGCAAGCTGATCCAGCTGCTGTTCGGTCTGGACTACGCGGTGGCGGTGGTGCTCGTCGGCATCCTGATGTGCCTGTACGTACTGTTCGGCGGCATGCTGGCGACCACGTGGGTACAGATCATCAAGGCGGTGATGCTGCTCTCCGGTGCGTCGTTCATGGCGTTGATGGTGATGAAGCACGTCAACTTCGACTTCAACGTGCTGTTCTCCGAAGCCGTGAAGGTTCACCCGAAAGGTGAGGCGATCATGAGCCCGGGCGGTCTGGTTAAAGATCCGATCTCGGCGTTTTCGCTGGGTCTGGCGCTGATGTTCGGCACCGCGGGCCTGCCACACATTCTGATGCGCTTTTTCACTGTGAGTGATGCGAAGGAAGCCCGTAAGTCGGTGCTCTACGCGACCGGTTTCATCGGCTACTTCTACATCCTGACCTTCATTATCGGCTTTGGCGCGATCCTCTTGGTCAGCACCAATCCGGCGTTCAAGGACGCGGCAGGCGCGTTGCTCGGCGGTAATAACATGGCAGCGGTTCACCTGGCCGATGCGGTCGGTGGCAGTCTGTTCCTGGGCTTTATCTCGGCTGTGGCGTTCGCGACCATCCTGGCGGTGGTGGCGGGTCTGACATTGGCCGGTGCTTCTGCGGTGTCCCACGACTTGTATGCCAGTGTGATCAAGGCGGGCAAGGCCAACGAGAAAGACGAGATCCGTGTGTCGAAGTACACCACGGTGGCGTTGGCGGTCGTGGCGATTCTGTTGGGTATCGCGTTCGAGAGTCAGAACATCGCGTTCATGGTGGGCCTGGCGTTCTCGATTGCGGCGAGCTGTAATTTCCCGGTGTTGTTGCTTTCGATGTACTGGAAAAATCTGACGACGCGTGGCGCGATGATTGGTGGCTGGATGGGGCTGGTCAGTGCGGTGGTGTTGATGATTCTGGGCCCAACGATTTGGGTGCAGATTCTGCATCATGAGAAGGCGATTTTCCCGTACGAGTATCCGGCGTTGTTTTCGATTGCGATTGCGTTTGTCGGGATCTGGTTTTTCTCGATTACGGATAAGTCGAAGGCGGCGGAGGGTGAGCGTGCGTTGTTCTTCCCGCAGTTTGTGCGTTCGCAGACGGGCCTGGGGGCCAGTGGTGCGGTGTCGCATTGATTTGATGTAGTGCTTTGCGAAAACGCCCCGGTCTTCGGGGCGTTTTTGTTTTATAAGCGCTTAAGATCAAGATCAAGGGCGTCTGCCTGGGGGCAGACGTTTCGCCTTCGGCGAGTTACTTGGAAAAGTCGAAAGTCGCACCATCCCCAACTAACCAAGGGTGCTTGCTCCTGGTTGGGCCCCTCCTGCGTCGGGGTTCCTTCACTCCGGTCTCGCTCCGTGGGCCCGCGCCGTACGGACATCCATGTCCGCAACGGCGCTCTCGCCGCATCCATGCGGCTCGGCCCACTCCGCGAGACCTCCGCTCAGCCTGCACCCAAGTCGCGATTGGTGTCGTCTGAACTCTCTGCGTATGAAGATCAAGGTCACAAGCGCGTCCGGTGTAGGACCGGCTTTAGCCGGGAAGGGGCCAGTTCAGGCGCGGGTAAATCTGAGGCAGATGTCATTTTTGCGTTCGGTGCTTAAAAAGATTGAACCGCTTTCAAGCCGCTTCGCCTAATGATCAGCGTGTGGAGATTCCCACAGGCCTTGTGCTAATACCGGCACTCTTTGAGAGGTGGTTAACGTGGCTAAAGACGACAAGAAAACCAAAGGTGAAGCTTCGAAAGCCAGCAAGGATTTGAAGGACAAAAAGTCCTCTCCGGAAAAGAAATCAGCGGCAGCCTCGGCGCTTTCGAAGTCTTCCGACAAGAAAGACGCGAAGAAAGACACCAAGAAAGCGGCTGAGCCAAAAAAAGCTGCAAAGAAGGCGGATAGCAAGCCAGAGAAGGCCAAGAAATCCGACAAGGCAGAAAAAGCCGACAAGCCTGCAAAAAAGAAAAAGTGATAACTGCACTGCGCTAGGGCTTTACGCCCTAGCTTCCTTAGAACGTCCTGTTCGATTGTTGTGAATCCTCACTCCCGCTTATCTCTTAAACGCCCAGTCGCAGCCGCCGACGGGTGAGCGCACGTTTAAAATTTACGGTGTTCACGCCGGCCCCTTCCCGGCTAAAGCCGGTCCCACTAAAAAGCACCGCGGACACCCCTTGGGACCAGTTTCAGCCGGCAAGCTCTTGATCTGCTTTTGATCTTCAAACGCAAAAAGCCCAATCGCCGCCAATCGCGACTTGGGTGCAGGCTGAACGCAGGTCTCGCGGAGTGGGTCGAGCCGCATGGATGCGGCGAGAGCGCCGTCAGGACATGGATGTCCGTTCGGCGCGGGCCCACGGAGCGGGACCGGAGTGAAGGAACCCTGACGAAGGAAGGGCCCAACCAGGAGCACAAGCCCTTGGTTACTTGGGGCTTTATCAAGTAACTCGCCGAAGGCGAAACAGTTCTGCTCCAGCAGAACCGCTTCCATAAAAAAACCGCGCCTAAGCGCGGTTCTTTTTGATGCCAGCCTTAGCAGTTAAATCCTGCCCAGCAATACCAATATCAGCAGGATCACCAGGATCGTACCGATGATGCCCGACGGACCGTAGCCCCAGCTCCGGGAGTGTGGAAATACCGGAAGTCCACCGACCAACAGCAGGATAAGGATGATGATCAGAATTGTGCCGATGCCCATGACGAGTTCCTTCTAGTGTTCTTGGAAGATGGCTGTGCAGTTCAAGAGGTTGCCACGACGGCTAATCATTGTGCTGCTTGATTGATCCGACTGTCGGACCAATCAAAAGGTTCTCAGCTGCCGAAATAAAAAATAACATCTTCAGGAAAGGCCAGGAAAATCATAGGCCTGCGTCTTTAACAAAAGTATTTTCCGTATTCAAATGCTGATTGGAAAAGCGCAAAAAGTACTTCGCCTAGTGTGGAACCAAGCAGTAACTAACCGGTCACCAAGTTCGATGTAACGCGCTTCCCGTTAATCATCCCCCTGCCTAAATACATCCAAAAGAGTGCCCGCCCATTCAAACCATCGGTTTGCCTCCCATATTCAGCGATCTGATGAAGGGTTTGTCGGACAATCTGTCTGTTTACACTCTAGTGACTTCTTAATAACCGACAAGGCGTCTGCTATGCACAATCGCATCATGATCACCGGCGCAGGGTCCGGGCTGGGACGCGAGATCGCGCTGCGCTGGGCGCGCGAGGGCTGGCAGCTGGCGCTGTCGGACGTCAGTGACAGCGGCCTTCAGGAAACCCTGCGCCTGGTGCGCGAAGCGGGAGGGGACGGTTTTGTTCAGCGCTGTGATGTTCGGGACTACAGCCAGCTCACCGCATTCGCTCAGGCCTGCGAACAGAAATTCGGCGGCATCGATGTGATCGTCAACAATGCCGGCGTCGCTTCAGGTGGGTTCTTCGGCGAACTGTCCCTCGAGGATTGGGACTGGCAGATCGCGATCAACCTGATGGGCGTCGTCAAAGGCTGCAAGGCGTTTTTGCCGCTGCTGGAACAGAGCAAGGGCAAGATCATCAACATCGCCTCGATGGCCGCGCTGATGCAGGGCCCGGCGATGAGCAACTACAACGTCGCCAAGGCGGGCGTCGTTGCGCTGTCGGAGAGCCTGCTGATCGAGCTGCGCCAGCAGGAAATCGGCGTGCATGTGGTGTGTCCGTCGTTCTTCCAGACCAACTTGCTGGATTCCTTTCGTGGCCCCACGCCGGCGATGAAAGCCCAGGTCGGCAAGCTGCTGGAAAGCTCGCCCATCAGCGCAAAGGACATCGCCGATTACATCTACCAGCAGGTTGCCAGCGGCGAATTCATGATCCTGCCCCACGAGCAAGGGCGAATGGCCTGGCAGCTCAAGCAGAAAAATCCCCAGTTGCTGTACGACGAGATGGCCAACATGGCGGAGAAGATGCGCGCCAAGGCGAAGTCCGGGAGCTGAGTCAATCGTTCGCCTCGGGTCTTTTCTGATAGGGTTGCCGGCACTTTCCGGCTGACTTGGACGAGGCTCATCGTGCTCAATTACCTGTGGTTCTTCCTCGCTGCGCTGTTCGAGATCGCCGGGTGTTATGCCTTCTGGATGTGGCTGCGCCAAGGCAAGAGCGCACTGTGGGTGATTCCCGCGTTGATCAGCCTGACGCTGTTCGCCGTGCTGTTGACCCGGGTCGAAGCCACTTACGCCGGACGCGCCTACGCGGCGTACGGCGGCATCTACATCATCGCTTCCATTGCCTGGCTGGGCGTTATCGAACGTGTTCGCCCGTTGACGTCTGACTGGATCGGCGTGGGACTCTGCGTCATCGGCGCCACCATCATTCTGTTCGGGCCGCGCTGGTCTGCCGCGTGATCGTCGGTACGCGAGAAAGAACGGACGTCTGCAGGACCTTTCTCTGACGTGCAGGCCGGAAATGCCCGGGCGCGTAGGAAGCGTCTGTCAGCCATGGTCTTGAAGGGTTGAAGGGCGTTACTGATTTTGCTCTGGCGCATTGAAGCGCCGGGACCTGAGCGTCAACCTGCTTCCTCGGTTACAGCCAAGGAGCAGGACGTATGCTGGTATTGACGCGAGAAATCGGCGACACCTTCAACATTGGCGATGACATCACCCTGAGGGTGCTGGGCATCTCCGGCAATGAGGTGCGCCTGGAAATTGATGCACCGCAAAGCGTCAGAATTCATCGGGCAGAAGTTATTCGACGAATCGCCTCACGACTGCAGAACCTGGCCAACCGGGGGCCGGGCAGGTAAGTCCACCTTAGTCGCCATCCAGACGCGGTTGTGGGCGCAGGGGCCTATTCCTCGAAATATTCTTTGGGCACTTCGTGCTTGAGCATCAGCTGACATTGCTGGCTGTCCATGTCGAAGAAGATCACCGCCTGACCCTTGCTCAACGCATGGCGTACCCGCAACACGCGGGTTTCAAGGGGGGTGTCATCGCCATTGTCAGTGCCATCGCGGGTCACGAAGTCCTCGATCAGGCGCGTCAGGGTGTCGGCTTCGAGTTGGTCGTAAGGGATCAGCATAGATTTCTCGGCAATCACAAAAAGTACACGGGGCGGCGATGCTATCGCGCCCCGTGCGGGCAGGCTACCGCTGCCCCACCAACGTATCCACCGATGGCACGCGCGTGTCGCTTTCCATCTGCGCGTCGTGCTCCAGCTGATGGCTGAAATTCTCCAGCGACGCATTGGACGGATGCGCATCGCTGGCGAATACCGGCGGGCTCATGATGTAGGCGGTGAGCAGACGGCTCAGGGTGCTCAGGCTGTCGATGTGCGTGCGTTCATAGCCATGGGTCGCATCGCAGCCGAACGCCAGCAGGGCTGTGCGCGTGTCATAACCGGCAGTGATCGCCGAATGCGCGTCGCTGTAGTAATAGCGGAACAGGTCGCGGCGCACGGACAAGTCGTTTTGCACACCCAGGTGCAGCAGGTGCCGCGACAGATGATAGTCATAGGGACCGCCGGAATCCTGCATCGCCACGCTGACCGCGTGTTCGCTTGAATGCTGGCCGGGCGCAACGGGCGCGATGTCGATACCGACGAACTCGCTCACGTCCCACGGCAGGCTGCCTGCAGCACCGCTGCCGGTTTCTTCGGTAATGGTGAACAGCGGGTGGCAATCGATCAGGGGCTCGACGCCGCTGTCGACGATGGCTTTGAGCGCGGCGAGCAGGGCGGCCACGCCAGCTTTGTCGTCCAGATGGCGAGCGCTGATGTGCCCGCTGTCGGTGAACTCGGGCAACGGGTCGAACGCCACGAAATCGCCGATGTTGATACCCACCGATTCGCAGTCCGCGCGGGTGGCGCTGTAGGCGTCCAGGCGCACTTCAACGTGGTCCCAGCTGATGGGCATGGTGTCGACGGCGGTATTGAACGCATGACCGGACGCCATCAACGGCAGCACGCTGCCGCGAATCACGCCGGTGTCGGTGAACACGCTGACGCGGCTGCCTTCGGCAAAGCGACTGGACCAGCAACCCACCGGGGCCAGGCCCAGTCGGCCGTTGTCTTTCACTTCACGAACGCTGGCACCGATGGTGTCCAGGTGCGCGGAAACGGCACGATCGGGGCTGTTCTGTTTGCCTTTCAACGTGGCGCGGATAGTGCCGCGACGGGTCAGTTCGAACGGAATGCCCAGTTCTTCAAGGCGCTCGGCGACGTAGCGCACGATGGTGTCGGTAAAGCCGGTGGGGCTCGGGATCGCGAGCATTTCCAGCAGGACTTTCTGCAGGTAATTCAGATCCGGTTCAAGGATGTTTGCAGTCGTCATAGGGACCTCAATGTGTGGCGCAGATTAAGCTGAGAGCGGACTCGCTCGCGGGACGGGTCTGGTGTCGACGAATTCGTCGTTCGGCCAGACCTGTCGCGGGCAGGCTCAGGGCTACAGCGGTTGCGCCTTAGCCATGGGCAGGCTGGCTGTGGGGAAACAACAGATCGACGAAACGCTCGGCCGTCGGTTGTGGCTCGTGATTGGCCAGGCCGCAGCGCTCGTTCGCTTCGATAAACACATACTCCGGCTGATCGGCGGCGGGCACCATCAGGTCCAGACCCACCACCGGGATGTCGAGGGCGCGGGCGGCACGCACTGCGGCGTCCTTCAGCACCGGGTGAAGAATCGCGGTGACGTCTTCCAGACAGCCGCCGGTGTGCAGGTTTGCGGTGCGGCGCACGGCCAGACGCTGATCGGCCGGTAACACGCTTTCAAAGCTAAAGCCCGCGTCCTCTACGGTGCGGTGAGTTTCGTCGTCCACCGGAATCTTGCTCTCGCCGCCCGTGGCTGCAGAGCGACGGCGACTTTGCGCCTCGATCAGCTGACCCACGGTGTGACGGCCATCGCCGATGATCTCGGCAGGACGGCGGATGGCCGCAGCCACTACCTCAAAACCAATCACGACGATGCGCAAGTCGAGCCCTTCGTGGAAGCTTTCGAGCAGCACACGGCTGTCGAACTGGCGAGCACGCTCGACCGCCGCCTGGACATCTTCGATCGTACGAAGGTCCACGGCCACGCCCTGACCCTGTTCGCCATCGACCGGCTTGACCACGACGCGCTGGTGTTCCTCGAGAAACGCCAGGTTGTCGTCGCCGTTACCCGCCAGTTGCTGCACCGGCACTTCCAGCCCCGCCGCCTTCAGCGTCTTCTGGGTCATGCGCTTGTCCTGGCATAGCGTCATGCTGACGGCGGTGGTCAGGTCGCTCAACGACTCACGGCAGCGCACCCGGCGGCTGCCATGAATCAGCGTGAACAGTCCGGCCTCGGCATCATCTACTTGCACCTCGATGCCGCGACGATGGGCTTCTTCGACGATGATGCGCGCGTACGGGTTGAAGTCCGCCTGGGGGCCGGGGCCGAGAAACAGCTTCTCGTTGATGCCGTTTTTTCGCTTGATGGCGAAGGTTGGCAGATTGCGGAAGCCCAGCTTGGCGTACAGGCTTTTTGCTTGTTCGTTGTCGTGCAGCACCGACAGATCCAGGTACGCCAGACCCCGGCTCTGGAAGTGCTCGACCAAATGACGCACCAGCACTTCGCCGACGCCAGGCCGTGTGCATTGCGGATCAACCGCCAGGCACCACAGGCTGCTGCCGTTTTCGGGATCGTTGAACGCCTTTTGGTGATTCAGGCCCATGACGCTACCGATCACGGCGTTGGTAGTCTCGTCTTCGGCAATCCAGTAGACCGGGCCGCCCTGGTGCCGAGGCGTCAGCAGGGCAGGGTCAATGGGCAACATGCCACGGGCGATGTACAAATTGTTGATCGAGTTCCAGTCGCCCTCGCTTTGTGCTCGGCGAATCCTGAAACCACGAAATACGCGCTGGGCCGGGCGGTAGTCGCTGAACCACAGGCGCAGCGTGTCTGACGGATCGAGAAACAACTGTTGCGGCGATTGCGCCAGCACCTGTTGCGGTGCGGCGACATACAGGGCGATGTCGCGCTCGCCCTGCTTTTCGTTGAGCAACTCTTGCGCGAGGGACGCCGGGTCGGGGTAAGTGTGGCCAATCAGCAGCCGTCCCCAGCCGCAATGCAGAGCCAGCGGTTCTGTCTCAGGCGTGCTGCCGTCTTCGGCAAGGCGAGCCTGCAAGCGCTCGTACGACGGCGCCTGGCCGCGCAACAAACGCTGGTTATGAATCGAAGCGTTGGCTCTCATCGGTCAGAGTCCTTGTTCGCTGAGCCACAGGTTCAGCGCTGCGAGCTGCCACAGCTTGGAGCCGCGCAGGGGCGTCAGTTGACCCTGTGGATCGGTGAGCAGTTTGTCGAGCATGACCGGGTTGAACAGGCCACGGTCCTGGCTTGGATCGAGCAGCAGATCGCGGACCCAGTTCAGCGTATCGCCTTCCAGATGCTTGAGGCCCGGCACCGGGAAATAACCTTTCTTGCGATCGATGACTTCGGACGGAATCACCAGGCGCGCAGCTTCCTTGAGCACCTGCTTGCCGCCGTCCGGCAACTTGAAGCGGCCAGGCACTCGTGCCGACAGCTCGACCAGTCGATAGTCGAGGAACGGGGTGCGTGCTTCGAGGCCCCAGGCCATGGTCATGTTGTCGACGCGTTTGACCGGGTCATCCACCAGCATGACCGTGCTGTCCAGTCGCAGGGCTTTGTCCACGGCGGCATCAGCGCCCGGCATCGCGAAATGCTCGCGCACGAAATCACCGGCTGCGTCGTTCGCCGTCAGCCATTTCGGCGTAACGGTCTCGGCGTATTCGGCGTAACTGCGGTCGAAGAACGCATCGCGGTAGGCGGCGTATGGGTCATTGGCGCCGTCCACTTGCGGGTACCAGTGATAGCCGGCGAACAACTCGTCTGCGCCCTGACCGCTCTGGACCACCTTGCAGTGCTTGGCCACTTCGCGGGACAGCAGGTAAAAAGCGATGCAGTCGTGGCTGACCATCGGCTCGCTCATTGCACGGAAGGCGGCGGGCAGTTGCTCGATGATTTCGCTTTCCTTGATGCGCAGTTGATGGTGGTTGGTGCCGTAGTGTTTGGCAATCAGGTCCGAATACTGGAACTCATCGCCGCGTTCGCCGCCGGCATCCTGAAAGCCGATGGAGAAGGTGGACAGATCCTTCACGCCCACTTCACGCAGCAGACCGACCAGCATGCTCGAGTCAACGCCGCCGGACAGCAGCACGCCAACGTCCACCGCAGCGCGTTGACGAATGGCAACGGCTTCGCGCGTGCTGTCGAGCACACGGTCGCGCCAGTCTTCGAGGGTCAGATTTGCTTCGTCGGCACGCGGGCCATAGGGCAGGGTCCACCAGACTTTCTGCTCGGCCTTGCCTTCGGCGCTCACGCGCATCCACGACGCCGGCGGCAGTTTTTCCACACCGGCCAGCAACGTGCGCGGCGCAGGCACCACGGCGTGGAAGTTCAGGTAATGATTGAGCGCGACCGGGTCGAGCATCGGGCTGATGTCGCCGCCTTTGAGCAACGCTGGCAGCGCGGATGCAAAACGCAGGCGCTTGTCGGTGCGCGACAGGTACAGCGGCTTGACGCCGAGACGGTCGCGGGCGATGAACAGGCTTCTGTTGTCGCGCTCCCAGATGGCGAACGCGAACATGCCGTTGAGCTTGGGCAGCATGTCAGCGCCCCAGGCGTGGTAGCCCTTGAGCAGCACTTCGGTGTCGCCGCCGGAGTGGAACTGGTAGCCAAGGCTTTCGAGCTCGGCACGCAGTTCCGGGAAGTTGTAGATCGCGCCGTTGAAGGCCAGGGACAGGCCCAGGTGGCTGTCGATCATCGGCTGTGCCGAGCCGTCCGACAGGTCCATGATTTTCAATCGACGGTGGCCGAGGGCAATCGGCCCCTGGCTGTGAAACCCCCACGCATCCGGGCCGCGAGCCGCGAGATGATGGGTGATACGTTCTACTGCGGCGAGATCCGCAGGTTGATTGTCAAAGCGTAGTTCGCCAGCTAATCCGCACATCTGTCCTAAACCCTTTATGTTTTCGGCGTGTTTGGCGTTACTGGGATTGCGCGGCGATAGATGCCGGGTTCATTCCGGGCATCAGGCGCATGATTGCGTACATATGGCGCGTGTCGTACATCCTGCGCTGTCTAATTCCGAGCCTGCGCAATGCACTCAGCCAGTAACGATTCGGCCCTGTCCCGGCGCGGATATACAGCCCTGACACGAGCCCGCTTCCTATCGGCGCGAACACGTCATCAGGGCGCGCTGCCGTCAGCGGCCTAGCTTTATCGAGTACCAGCAGGCGTGGATCGTTCAATAAAAAAACATTGCAAGGGAGGGAGGTGTGGCCGGGTTTTTAATCACCGACGACGTTTTTCGTGGGGTGTCGACTCGCTCATAGGTGCAAGAAGCGCTGCCCACGTAACGGCTGGGAAGCGCATCACTCGCCCGACTCAACGCGAGCGGTTGGCGATCCGTAAAGCTGCGGTTTTGATGTACCTCACCGAGTTGGCGAGGTTACCGGCATGACTTTCGAGGAGCATGAGGTCCTCTTGTCGACACACAACTTTTTGAGCCTTGAGGTAAATGGCATGGCCTTCGAGAAATTGCGACAGAGAGTCAAAGTAGGCAGCAGAATCTTCGAGATCCAGCTGCATATCTTTCAAGCTTAGTGTAGACATCGAGGCTCCAGACGCTATTGAAGCAGGCGTCCTGGCCTGACGGGGTTGGGTATTTAGTTCACTGTCCGATGCTTTGTTTATCGGCAGCCGTCAGGAAACTTTAGATGATTATTAGGGTCTGGCCCGGCGGCGTGTCAGTAGCCCGTCATCTCCAGATACCCCACACCCTCATGGGTACCGCTCAGGGTGACCGGCCCTTCCCAGTAGGGAATCTGCAAATTCATCCACGCTTGGGGGTTCAGTGCTTCGACAGCGATGTCCACAGCCTTGGACGGTATTTTCACCGACCAGCGCGTGGGCATGTCGCGGCCGTCGACGTCAGTGGTGTCTTCCGGCGCCAGTTCTATGTCCTTCGCCGCCAGTTGTTCGGTGCTGCCATCGGCGTTGATCCATGTCCCAGTCAAGTACGGCTCGCCGTCCTTTTGCCGCATGCGATAGAGCATGACTTCGGTGCCATCACCCAGATGCAGTGAGAACCAGTCCCAGCCCGTCTGATTATCGGTGAGCGGCTGGCTGCTCCACTCCCGGTCCAGCCACGCGGGCCCGGACACCTGATAGGTTTTGCCGTCGATCTCGAGGCTGCCGTCCGCCTGAAAAAACGGCTGGCTGTAGTAGTACGACGCCTGACCCTGCTCGGACTTCTGACTGAAGCCCTGTTTGCCTTGCAACACCAACGGCTTCGTGGCTTTCAGGTGCAGGCGATAGTTGAACTGCGGACTGCTGGCCTGCAACTGCATGTCCGCCAGCGGGTCATCGGTGGCAGATTGGCTGGTGAAGGACCAGTCATCTATCCAGGCTGCGAACGGTGCCAGCGTCACCCCGGCCTGCTGCACGCCGCCTCGGGCGTAGCGTTCCGCTGCGAAATGATCGTCCTGGGACGTCACGGCGGCGTGGCCCATCCACAGATTGCGGTTATTCCAGCCAGACCCATCGCCTTGCAGCCCTTTCGCGCGGGGGAGGGCATTGCGAAACAGGGTCCATTGCACGCCAAACGACTGGCCGTCGGCATCCTTGAGGTTGGCGGTGATGTACCACCACTCGATGCGGAAATCATCGTGGGGGCCATGATCGTCGGGAAACACGAAGCGCTTGTCCGGCGTTACCTGTGCGTAACTTGAGGCGTCGTCGGCAAGGCCTGCGAAGCCTTTTTCTTCCTCGGGTTTGTCGTCGCAGCCGCTCAGCAGGGTGACGAGCAACAGGCCAACGAGCAGTAGCAGGGCTTTAACCTTCATTGGCGAAAGTCCTCAGCAAATCGGCGGGGCGGGTGCGGTACAAACGGTAGAGCGGCCATGCCGAGGCCAGCAGTGTGGCGAGCATCGCCAGCAGCGTGAGGCGCAACAGCTGCATCGGGAACACCTGCAGCGGCAGGCGCCAACCGAAGGCTTGCACGTTGATCACTGCGTCCAGACACCACGCCAGCAACAGCCCCAGCGGAATTGCCAGCACCAGCGTCAGCACCGCCAGGAGCCAGGTCTGCGCCAGATTGAGCAGCATCAATTGCCGCCGCGTCACGCCCAGCGCCCACAGCGGCGCCAGTTGTGCGAGGCGGCTCTGGCTCTGGGTGAGGAGACTGATGAACAGCGCGACGCCGGCCACCATCAAGGTCAGGCTGTTCAACGCGGCCGTGGCGGCGAAGGTGCGTTCGAAGACCTGCTGCGACCAGGCCTTGAGCTGAATCTGATCGACGATGCGGTTGTCGTCGATGGTGAATTTGTTGTGCAGCACCCTCAGCAGTTGCGGGATGGCGTGGGGATCGATGCGCAGATTGAAACGGTTGGGCGTCAGCTGCGGCCAGTGCTTGAGCAGGTGGTCGGCATTCACCAGCATGTGGCCCTTGGGATTGCCGTAATCGGCATAAATGCCAACGACCCGCAGCGGCCACGGCCCGTCCGGCGCCGGCAGTTTCACTTCATCGCCAACGCTGACATCCAGACGGCGGGCCAGTTGTTCGCTGAGCATCAGCGTGTCTTCCTGCGCCAGTTGCTTCCAGGCATCGCCGCTCGCCGATTCCAATAGTGGCCAGTGCTGGCGATAGTGCGGATGGTCGATGACGCCATACAGCTCGGCCGGCCAGCCATGCAGCTGCAGCGACACCTGCCAGTTGGGCAGCACCGCCGAGGTCAGCGGCTGCTGACTCAACCACTGCTGCAACGGCGCGGCTTGGGCGGGATTCTGCGGATTGATGTAAAGCTCGGCGCTAAGGCGTTGCTCCAGCCAGTGGGTGAACGTCTGGCGGAACCCCGACGTCATGCTACCCGCGCCGATGTTTGCTGCCATCGCCAGAAGTAAGGCCATGAGCGCCAGGCTCAGGGCCGGCAATTGTTGTCGGCAGTCAGCGAGAAACCACTGACCCAGCACCGAACGGCTCCTGCCCAACAGTGCGTTGAGCAGCAGGTTGAGCAGCACCGGAAGGCCCAGCGCCGCACTCAATAACAGGCTGGCCATCAACACGAAGCCCAGCGCCAGGCTGTCGCCAAACAGCGCGGCCGATACTGCAATCAACGCCGAAATCCCGGCAACCCAGCCCTGGCGTCGCAGCCATTTGGCGTGGGTTTCGTGCCATGCCTGGGCATTGGCCAGCGCCAGCAAGGGCAGACGCGCCGCGCGCAGCAGGCTGCTGGCGCCCGCGAGAAACGCGCCGAGCAGACTGACGCCCAATCCGCTCAGCCACCACCAGACGCTCAGGTTCAGGTGGCCCGCGACTTCAGCGCCGTACAGCCCGCGCAGACTCGCCGCAACATCGGGCAACAGCGCGCTCGCCAGCCAGTAGCCACTGATGACGCCGGCGATGCCGCCGAGCAAGGCCAGCACCCCGAGCTCGACCACCAGACTCACCATCAACCCACGTGCGCTGACCCCGCAGGCACGCAGATTGCGCAGCAGCCCGCGACGCTGTTCCAGTGCGAGACCAATGGCCGCGTGCACGATGAACAGCCCGACTACGAACGAGAGAAAACCCAGCGCGTCGAGGTTCAGGTGGAAGCTCTCGGTGAGCCTGCCCAGGTCGTTGTCTTCGCCGCTTTTGCGCAGCACCAGTTCGCCGTTCAGCTCGGCCGGCAGGGGGGGAGCGTTTTCGGCAAAATCCTTGGGCAGCACCAGCCGCGAGATCTGATTGGGCTGGTTGAGCAGTTGCTGGGCGAAACCGATGTCCATGAGCAGTACACCCGGCGCCATGTCGGTTTTCCCACGCAGTGGCGGCAGCACCTTGCCGGAGTCGATGACCGGCTGCTGGCCTTCATGAAGACCGAGGGCCGCGAGGGTCTGCGGGGAAATCCAGGTGGTGCCGGGAGGGGTGAAGAAGTCGACGATCTGCGCGGTGTCCAGCGATTGCCCGGCCAGCGCGGTGTTCACCGGCAGTGAGACTGGCTCGATGCCGAGCACGGTCAGGCGCTGCTCCGGCGCTTCCTTCAGGGTGACGCGTCCGCGGAGTGCGGGGGAGACCGGCCATCCCGCCCGGCGCAATGTCACGAACAGGTCCTGGGAAAAGTTGGCGCCGTTGGGCGAGACCAGGATCTTCTGCGGCTCGCCACCGATCATCTGACTGGCTTTGGCGTAGCTTTCACGGGCCTGACTGTTCAGGGCCTGCACGCCGGTCAGCAGGCTGGTCGCCAGCCACAGGCCGGTCAGCACGCTGAAAAACTGCACGGGATGGCGCCGCCAGTGGCTGAGCAGCGCTTTCAACGTCCAGTAGAAGACAGACATCTCAGCGTTCGCCTTCGCTGACCAGCCGACCCAGATGCAGCACGGCCTGACGCTGCAATCGTGCCGCCACCCTCGGGCTGTGGGTCACCATCAACAGGCTGGTCGTGCTGTCGCCGAGGAGGTCCAGCAACAGTTGCAGCACTTCATCGCTGGTGGCTTCGTCGAGGTTGCCAGTGGGTTCGTCAGCGAGCAGCAGGGCCGGGCGAGACGCGAGAGCCCGGCCAATCGCAACGCGCTGCTGCTGGCCGCCGGAAAGCTGTTCGGGGTAGCGCTTGAGCAGCGCGCCCAAACCCAGCCGCTCGGTGAGTTCGGTCTGCCATTCGGGCTGGTAGCGCCCGGCCAGACGCGCCTGGAACGCCAGGTTGTCTTCGACCTTCAGGCTGCCGATCAGGTTGAACTGCTGGAACACCAGGCCGATTTCCGTACGCCGCCAGTTGGCCAACTGCGCTTCGTTCATCTGGTCGAGACGCTGCCCGGCGACCTCGATGCTGCCCTTGTCGACGTGGTCCAGACCGGCCACCAGATGCAGAAGCGTGCTCTTGCCGCTGCCGGACTCGCCCATCAACGCCAGACTGCCGCCCTGATCCAGTTGCAGGTCCGCGCCACGCAAAACGGCCAATGGGCCCTGGGCCGTGGCATAGCTTTTGAACACACCCTGGACTTGCAGCATCGACACGCACCTGAATGGAGGGATGGGCTGGAGGATAACGGTTTGGCCGGAGCCGATGTAGCTGGCGAAGCAGTGGATCTTCGGCAGGAGCAAGAAGTTGCGTCGGATAGCGGCGACGGGCGCCTGGACAGCCGATACCGCAGGCCTCTCTATTTCCCGCGAATCAGCCCGCGCAGCGCGAATCGGTTGGGATGACAGGCTTCGGCCACGCTTCGCGGCAGCGGCAGAGGTTCGTCATCCAGCCAGGCGGCAATCAGTTCGCCGGACAGCGGCGCAGTGATCAGACCGCGAGAGCCGTGACCGCTGTTGACGTACAGCCCGGCGAGCCATGGGCACTCGGTATCCGGCGTCTGGCGCGCATCCTTGCGCAGCACGGCGTACGTTTCAAGAAACGCCGCCCGATCTGCCAGCGGCCCGACGATGGGCAGGTAATCCGGGCTGGTGCAGCGAAACGCGGCGCGACCTTGCAGATCCTCCGCTGGCAGCGCGGTGGCGTTCAGCCGCTGGGTCAGGTCCTCGGAGATCTCCCTTAGCAGTTCGAGATTGCCGAGATGTTCGGCCGTATTCGGCGTCAGGTCATCGCTGTTGAAGGCGAAGCTTGCCCCCAGCGTGTGTTCGCCGCCGCGCGCAGGCGCCACGTAACCCTCGGCGCACACGACAGTCGTCAACGCGCGGCTTTCGGGGGTTGCAGCCAGTCGGGTAATCTGCCCGCGAATACGCTTGAGGGGCAGGTCAGCGCTGGCCGGGAAGCGTTTGACTTCGGCTGCGCCCGCCAACACGACGACGGGAGCAGAAGCCAGCAGACGCTCGCCATCCCACGCCTGCCACAGCGCCCCGTCCCGCCGCAGCTCGATCACGTCATTGTGGGTCAGCAGTTTGATGTTGCTTGCGCTGGCCTGATCGCGACACAACGCCGGCGGATGCACCCAGCCACCTTGGGGGTAAAACAAACCGCCGCTCTTCAATACCACACCCGCCCGTGACTCGGCGTCAGCCCGGTCCAGCACATGCAGCAGATCCTCGGGGAACGCCGCCGCCAGTTGCGCCTGCCGCGCTTGCTCTTTCTCGTCGAAGGCAAGCTGCAGCACGCCGCAATCGTCCCAGTCGATGCCCCGTTGCAGGCGTTCCAGCAAACGGCGGGTGTGACCAAATCCGCTCAAGATCAGCTGCGACAACGGGGTGCCGTGGGCCGACAGCTTCAGATAGAGCACGCCTTGCGGATTGCCCGATGCTTCTTGCGCCAAATCCCCGTGACGTTCCAGCAGACTGACGTGCCAACCGCGCGCTGCAAGACTTGACGCAGTGGCGCAGCCGGCCAGGCCTGCGCCGATTACCAACGCCGTGCGCGGGCCGTCCGGTGACGTCGGCCGGGCAAACCAGGGTTTGGCGCGCGGAGGCGTTGGCACATCTTCGGGCCAACCGATGAAGCGGCCTTTGAGCACTTCCCACTTATGCCCGATCCCCGGCACGCGCTTCATCTTGAAACCGGCTGCGTTCAATGCCCGGCGCACCCAGCCCGTGCTGGTAAAGGTGCCGATGGTCGAGCCCGGTGCCGCCAGCCGCGCCAGCTCTGCGAAGAGTTCGGGCGTCCACATTTCCGGGTTTTTCGCGGGGGCGAAACCGTCGAGAAACCAGGCGTCGATCTGTCCGTCCAGCTGCGGCAGCATGTCCAGCGCATCGCCAACCAGCAAGGTCAGGGTCACGCGGCCGCCCTCGAAGACCCAGCGCTGGAAGCCCTGATGCACCGCCACGTATTGATCCAGCAACTGATCCGCTTGCTCCTTGAGCTCGGGCCACAAATTCAGCGCGCGTTCCAGATCGGCACGGGTCAACGGGTATTTTTCGACGCTGACGAAATGCAGGCGGGCGTCTGCCACTGCGCTGGCATTGAACAGCTGCCAGGCGCACAGGAAATTCAACCCAGTACCAAACCCGGTTTCGCCGATCACCAGCCGACCACCCGCCGGTAACGCAGCAAAGCGCTCGGGCAGCTCGTTCTGGGTCAGGAACACATGGCGGGTTTCATCCAGGCCCGATCCGGTCGAGAAATAAACGTCGGCGAACACCCGTGAATGCGGATTGCCGTGTTCGTCCCAGTCGATCTGGGCGTGGGCAATCTGGTCATCGGCGATCTGGGTGTGGTCAGTGCTGGTCATGTTCGGCTCGGGGCGGGCGAGGTGGCGATGGTACTCCAGCGTCCGGGGAGGCGTGCACTACATATGTATGCCACTTTGAGGGTGCGTTCCTGTTTATCTATGCGCCTTTGATCACACGCAGAAACAAGGACGTCACATGAACACCGCCAGTCAGGCTCTTACGACTTCATTCATCCAGGACACGCTGCCGCAATGGTTCATCCAGGCGACCCCGGCAATGCGCGATGCCCTGCGTCAGGACATGACCCTCGCGCAGGCCGCTCGGGAAAACCTCAAGCAGGTGTTCCAGCGCATTCAGGACCTGCCGTCATTTGCGCGGCCGTTGCTGACCCAGGCCCTGGACGCCGAATTCGGTCCGGGTCTCGATGTCGACCGCGACCGCTTCTTCCACGCCAGATTCCAGCGCGACTGGCTGACCGGTCGTGCTTCGCCTCAGGGTTCCAGCACACGTTCGCTGCTGGCCGCCGCCCTGCAAAATTTCGAAGCGGTCGAAGCGACGGACGCTGATCGTGAAAGCACCTCGGCAATCATTGGCGGCACGCCGGACACATCGGCGCGGCCGGAAGCCGTTCATCCATCAAGGGTTAGTCCCGGTCGCTTCATCGAACTGTGCCGCCGGCTTGACCTGGGCGGCCAGTATCAACGGCACTTGCATCATGTGTTGCACCCCGTCGCGAGGCCGGACGTCCCCGGGAGTCTGGACAGCAATGACATCAAGTCGCGCATTATCGAGCACGCCCGTCTGACCTTGCGGGTCGACTCCCACATCGCACGCCTCAAGGGCTCTATTGATGAGGCGCAGTACCAGAGGCTGCTGCAGCTCGACGCCTACGGCCCCGCGCATCAGGTGTCCACCCTGCAACTGCTGGGCTACAAATTGCGCGGCCCGCTGTTATTCAAATCCACCGAGCAGACGCGTTGCGTGGTGTACCTGCCTGGGGAAGCCAGTGGCGCAATCCAGTCCTACCCCTCGTTGGAACATTTCACACAGGCGCTGCGGACCAAACTGCGCTCCGAGGCGTATCAACGCTACTTCGATCGCTTCATTCCCGAGCGCAGCAAAGGCGCTTTCTTCAAACGCTTGCACGAGCGCCTGGCGCCCCACGTCCTGCACAGCGTCGCCCGTGGCAAAGGTTTTCACCGACAGCTGATCAGCGTTTCGGAAGTGGATCAGAATGCGTTCCTCGACCTGGAAGCCATCGATATGGGCGGCGCGCTGGGTGATGTTTTCTATCTTCATCAACTGCTGCGACTGAAGGATGACGCTCGCGTGCTCGCCGTCCCCACCGACGACGAGGACCAGAAAACCCGCGACCAGCGCCTCGCTGACTGGCTGAACTACGGCTTGGATGCACTGAATATCGCCGCGCTGTTCGTTCCCGGTCTGGGCGAAGTCATGATGGTTGTCGCGGGGGCGCAATTGCTCGACGAGACATTCGAAGGCATTGAAGCGTGGCGCCATGGCGACATGGATGAAGCGCTGGACCACTTGGGCAATGTCGCGGAAAACCTGGCATTCATGGGGGCGCTGGGTGTCGCAGGTGCCGTGACCGGCGCAATGGCGGCAGAGGCCGGTGGGTCGCAGCCACCATCGTTCATCAAACGTAGCGTTCCCGCCCGAAACGCTGCAGGTGGCCTACGCCTGACCGACGTGAGCGTGGCTTTGCGTCGTTTGCATCCGGAACTCGCGGACATCGACGACAACACCGTCGGCCGAATAATGGCAGTGAGCGGGGTAGATGAAGAGCATCTGGCCGCACTGCACATCGCCAATCAATCTGCACCCGCAGCGCTGCTCGATACCGCCAAGCGTTTTCGCCTGAGTCAGCAGGCGGCAGACTCAGCCGACGCCTTCAACGCGGCGTACCTCGCCAGCGAGCAGTCGAGCGATCCGCTGATCGTACTGCTCAGACGGGATTTCCCGTCCCTCACGTTGGCGGCAGGCCAGGAGCTGATCGCTGAAACCGCCAGCGAACAGAAACTGGCCATGCTGGACACTCAACGCATTCCGCTCGAAGCGGCCGGAAAGGTCCGTGGGCATCTGCGTCAGACCCGCATGAACCGAGCGCTGGAGGGTTTCTTTCTGACGCCCAGCACGGCCAACGCCGATCTCCAGCGCCTGACGGTGCGCAGCCTTGAAACATTCCCGGGATGGCCCGCTGACCTTCGCATCGAACTGAGGGAGGGCAGCACCACCGGGCCTTTGCTGGACAGCATTGGCGCCAAGAGTGCCTCGCAATGCCGTGTGTTGATCAAGGGCGACAAAGGCTTTCAGGTAGCGGGCACCGAGGAGTCGGAGAAAAGGGTCAGCCTGTTTGCCGCGATCTTGCGTGCGCTGCCAGAGAGCAGTCGTCAGACGATGGGGTTCAACAGCCCGGAAACGGGCGCACGGGCCTTCAAGCGTCGCATTTTTAATTGGGTCCGGTCGCAGCCGGAGTGGGCGGCGGAGCAGTTGGGGCAATGGACGTTACCGACCGGGTTCAGGCCGCCGCAGCGTTTGCTTGACGGGCGCATCGGCTACCCACTCAGCGGGCGCGGTGTGCCTGTGGCTGACAGCGCGGTTCATCAGCAATTGCTCCAGGCAATGGCGCAGCTCTACCCGGAGAGTCTCGAGATGACGGAGCAGGTGCGTGGCATGGCCCGGCGGGGGCGATCACTGGAGCAACTGCTGCACGCGACGCGCGCTCGTGCTGTGGCCTATGACCAGTTGCACGTGAGCCTGATCGCCTGGGCGGAAGCCGACGATATCAGCGTGCTGCTCAATGACGGTGAACGTCTGGCGCGGCGTCGGGTGGCCAACGCGCTGGGTCGGGCCTGGCGCTACAGCCATGCTGATGCGCCACGGGGTACGCGCTGGCTGACGCTTGAGTTCCTGACAATGCCGGAATTGCCGCCCTTGCAAAGTTTCTATGGGGACATCACACAGATCGAGCTCAATAACGTGCAGTTTGATACCAACGCTGCCAATGCGTTTCTGGCGAACTTTCCGAACATGACCCACTTGAACGTGCGCGGAAGCTTCACCGAGCTCCCGAGTGTGTTACCGCAGTTTGAGTCCCTGCAGCACCTTTCGCTGGAGAACATGCAATGGCCCCTGGGCCAGCCTGCCATGGACACACTGATGGACATCCCCGCGCTGAATTCCCTGAGTCTGGCCGGCAGCCAGTTGGGTGAATTCACCGACACCAGCCGCCTGAGCCTGTCGACCTTGTGGATTAACAACACCGGCCTTACCCAGTGGCCTGAATGGACCGATTCGCTGGGCCTTGGCGAGCTGGACATCAGTGACAACCAGATCACCGACATCCCTTCCGACGTGATCGAAAACTCAAGGGATGATGGCCAGCACACGGTGATCTACGCCTACAACAACCCGTTCAACCGCCAGGACCTTGAGGATTACTGGCGCAACGACACCGGCTACGGTCATCGCTATCAGCTCGATTACGACTTTCCCGAAGACATCCGCGAGATCCACGTCGAAGGCGCGCCGATGGACACAGACTCTGAGCCATCTGATGACGAGTCCGCGTCTCATGGTCACCGCTCTGGTCCGAGCGCGGGTGCTGCCAGACCCTCGGCGCAGGTATGGTTGCGCACGGGGGAAGATGTGTTGAATCAGCGGTTGCTGGCAGCGTGGACGCAGGTCGAACAGGCCGCCGATGCGCCTCATCTGCTGGTGTTGTTGCAGCGTTTGAGGGAAACCCCGGACTTCCGCCAGTTCCATGCCGAGCTTGCCAGTGAAGTGCTCACTGTTCTGGAAACAGCTGCGCAGGATGCCGGGTTGCGCGGGCAGATCGAGGTCATGGCCAACGACCGCTTGTTCGGCGCCAACCAGACCTGTCAGGACGGGGCACGCCTGATCTTCAGCGACATCCAGGTCGCGGTTTACAGCCATGGTGCGCTGCGGGGCGTTGCAGAAAGCCAACGCACGGACGCCTTGCTGGGTGTCCTGCGTCAGCTTTTTCGCCTCAACGAAGTGCAGGCGATTGCGGATGCGGAGATTGCCCGGCGCGAAAGCCTGGGGATGGCGCTGGATCATGCCGAGGTGCGACTGGCCTACCGCGTCGGGCTCGCGGATGAACTCGGGCTGCCCGGTCAGCCTTACCGCATGGTCTGGGCGCGTCTGGCGGCGGTCGACCGTGGGGCATTGCTGGACGCTCGTCGCCAGGTGCTGGAAGCGGAACGCGGCCCGGCTTTCCTGCACTTTGCCGTCGGTGACCAGCAGTGGAACGCGCGGTTGCGCTCCGAGCATGCGCCCGCGCTGGCTTTGGCCACTGAATCAGTGCGCGCACGCATGGCCGCCCTGGAAGAGCATCCGCCAACCGATCCTGACGAGTACCACCGACAGGGCCTGGCCCTCATCGCCGAACGCGATGCGGCCGAGGCGCTGATGCTCACGCAGTTGACCGATCTGTACCGCGCGGGCTGGTAATTTGCTGAACAAGGTGGCACTCCCACGGTGCCGCCTCGTTACACCTGCAACCGAATGTTTCCCGCTGCAGTGATCCATCGCAGCGGTTGGCGGTCATAACCTGCATCGGCGCTGCCCGCCGCCTGCTAGTCTTGACCGATCCTGAAGGGAGCCTTGAATGTTCGAATCCGCTGAAATCGGCCACACCATCGACGACGAAACCTACGACGCTGAAGTCCCGGCGCTGCGCGAGGCGCTGCTGGAAGCTCAGTACGAACTGCATGAGCAAGGCAAGCGCCAGATTATCGTGCTGATCAATGGCATCGAGGGCGCAGGCAAGGGCGAGACCGTCAAGCTGCTCAACGACTGGATGGACCCGCGCTACATCGAAGTGCGCACTTTCGATCAGCAAACCGATGAAGAGCTGGCCCATCCGCCGGTCTGGCGTTACTGGCGCCAGTTGCCGCCGAAAGGCCGCATCGGCGTATTTTTCGGAAACTGGTACAGCCAGATGATCCAGGGCCGGGTGCACAAGCGCTTCAAGGACCCCGTGCTGGATCAGGCCATCAACGGCGCCGAGCGACTGGAAAAGATGCTGGTCGACGAAGGCGCGGTGATCTTCAAATTCTGGTTTCACCTGTCCAAGCGGCAGATGAAGCTGCGCCTCAAAACCCTCAAGGATGATCCCCTGCACAGCTGGCGGATCAGCCCGCTGGACTGGCAGCAATCGAAGACCTATGACCGCTTTGTGCGTTTTGGCGAGCGCGTGCTGCGCCGAACCAGTCGCGACTACGCGCCCTGGCACGTCATCGAAGGCGTCGACCCGAACTACCGCAGTCTCACCGTTGGCCGCTTGCTGCTCGAGGGTTTGCAAAATGCTCTGAAGACGCCTGAAGGGGCGACCCATCTAGTCGGACTCGGCCCTTTGCCCAACAACAGCAACGAGCTGAGCCTGCTCGACAACCTCGACATGACCCTGGCGCTGGAAAAAGACGACTACGACGAGCAGCTGATCACCGAGCAGGCGCGGCTTTCGGGGCTCATGCGCGACAAACGCATGCGCCGTCACTCATTGGTGGCGGTGTTCGAGGGCAACGATGCAGCGGGCAAGGGCGGCGCGATCAAACGTGTCGCCGGAGCCCTCGATCCGAGGCAATACCACATCGTGCCAATCGCCGCGCCCAGTCAGGACGAGCTGGCTCAGCCTTATCTGTGGCGGTTCTGGCGGCAGATTCCGGCGCGGGGGAAATTCACCGTGTTCGATCGGTCATGGTACGGGCGCGTGCTGGTCGAGCGAGTCGAAGGCTTCTGCTCCGAGGCGGACTGGTTGAGGGCTTACAGCGAGATCAACGACTTCGAAGAGCAGCTCACGGATTTCGGCGTGGTGGTGGTGAAGTTCTGGCTGGCGATCGACGACAAAACCCAGCTGGAGCGTTTTCAGGCGCGGGAGAAAGTGCCGTTCAAGCGCCACAAGATCACCGAGGATGACTGGCGTAACCGCAGCAAGTGGCCGCTTTACCGCGAGGCGGTGGGCGATATGGTGGACCGCACCAGCACTGAAATCGCCCCGTGGACGCTGGTGGAGGCTAACGACAAACGCTGGGCACGGGTAAAGGTACTGCGCACGATCAACGAAGCGATCGAGGCGGCATTCAAGAAGAGTGACAAAAAGCACAAGTAGCAGGGAGGGGGACGTACGAGCCGGAGTCGGCTCGTACGCTTCTCAATCGGTAACGGTGGGACGTTATTGTCGAGCTTAGTGGTGGCGCGGCTTGAGGATCGCCGGCTTTTCATCCGGGGCTTGAAGCAGCAGATACAGCGCGGTCAGCGCTTCCGGGATCTGCACGATCATGTCGTCCATCAGGTTGGCATCGGCGGCGATGTCGGCGAACTCTGGCTGTTCATCGAAGAGACCGGAACCGACCATGATCGGCAACAGCATCTCGCTGACTTCCTCTTCGTCGTTCTCGAACCAGGCGGATTCGCGCAGGAACACGCCTTCCATGAAACCGATGCACCAGCCACGCAGCTCGGAGTCGTCGGGGTCATCGCCCAGGTCGAGATCGCACGGCAATTCGAACTCTTCGTCCGACGCCAGCTGACGAGCGATGTGCGCCTTGAGCTGGATCAGGGTGGCTTCGATTTCCTCGTGCTGCGCTTTGTCAGCGTAGTGCGGGGGCTCGGCGAACAGTGCGTCGATCCACTCGCGATCCGGCACGGTTTCGGCGCAAATGGACAGCGCGGTCAGATAGCCGTGGGCGGCTACGTAGTCCAGCGCTTCGTCATGCAGCTCATCGGCATCGAGGAAGGCTTGCAGGCGGTGTAATTGCTCAGCGAAGGACATTGACAGACTACCTTGGGAATAAACGATGCTGAATTCTAGGCCCTGAGGGCGCCCGGCGCCAGCGGCGAGGCCACTGGAATCGGTATTCCGGTTAATTTCGACCGCCGGTGTCACCGCTGTCCAATCTGTCGGAGCGCTCCGGTATACTGCCGCGCTTTGCGATTTCCACAGCGATTCTCGACCGCTGTTGCGGCACCATCCGGGGTACTTATGCTCGACCAGGCTCAACGCGTACTTAAAGACATCTTCGGCTACGACAGCTTCCGTGGTCGCCAGGGTGCCATTATCGAGCGCGTGGCCAGTGGCGGTGATGCATTGGTGCTGATGCCCACCGGGGGCGGCAAATCCCTGTGTTTCCAGGTGCCGGGCCTGTTGCGCGACGGCCTCGCGGTGGTGGTTTCGCCGCTCATTGCGTTGATGGACGATCAGGTGGCGACGCTGGAAGAACTCGGTGTTTCAGCCGCCGCGCTGAATTCCACGCTCAGCGCCGAACAACAGCGCGACCTCGCCAACCGCATTCGCCTGGGCGAAATCAAGATGCTGTACCTGGCGCCGGAGCGTCTGGTCCAGCCGCGCATGCTGTCGTTTCTGCAGAACCTCAAAATCGCCCTGTTCGCCATCGACGAAGCCCACTGCGTGTCGCAGTGGGGGCATGATTTCCGTCCGGAATACCTGCAGCTGGGGCAACTGGCCGAGCTGTTCCCGGACGTGCCGCGCATTGCCCTGACCGCCACGGCCGACAAGCGCACCCGCGAAGAGATCGTCGAGCGTCTGCACCTGCAGAACGCCGAGCGCTTCCTGTCGAGTTTCGATCGCCCGAATATTTTTTACCGCATCGTGCCCAAGGAACAGCCGCGCAAGCAGTTGCTGGCGTTTCTGTCCGAGCGGCGCAGCGACGCCGGCATTGTTTATTGCCTGTCGCGCAAAAAGGTCGAAGAGACCGCGGCGTTCCTCAGCGACAACGGCTATCCGGCGCTGCCCTACCACGCCGGCTTGCCCATCGAGACCCGCTCCGGCAATCAACGGCGCTTCCTCAATGAGGAAGGGCTGATCATGGTTGCCACGATTGCATTCGGCATGGGCATCGACAAACCCAACGTGCGGTTCGTGGCGCACATGGATCTGCCCAAATCGCTGGAAGCCTACTACCAGGAGACGGGCCGGGCAGGGCGCGACGGTCTGCCGGCCGATGCGTGGATGGCATACGGTCTGCAAGACGTCCTGATGCTCAAGCAGATGCTGCAGAACTCCGAAGGCGACGAGCGCCACAAGCGCGTCGAGCAGCACAAGCTCGACGCGATGCTGGCGCTGTGTGAAGAAACACGCTGCCGGCGTCAGTCGCTGCTCGCCTACTTCGACGAAATCATGCCCAACCCCTGTGGGCATTGTGACAACTGCGTCGATGGTGTGCAGACCTGGGACGCCACCGAACCCGCGCGACAGGCGCTGTCAGCGATCTACCGAACCGGCCAGCGCTACGGTGTGGGCCATCTGGTCGATGTCTTGCTGGGCAAGGAAAACGACAAGGTCCAGAGCTTCGGTCATCAGAAGCTGGCGGTGTTCGGTGTCGGCAAAAGCCGCAGCGAAGGCGAGTGGCGTTCATTATTCCGACAGCTGGTGGCGCGCGGTCTGGCGGACATCGATCTGGAAGGCTACGGCGGCCTGCGCCTGAGCGACACATGCCGACCGCTGTTGCGTGGTGAAGTCACCTTGCAGTTACGCCGTGACCTGAAACCGCAGACCACCGCGACAGCTTCCGGCAGCCCGGCGAGCCAGCTGGTGCGCGGCGAAGAGCGCGAACAGTGGGAAGCGCTGCGTACGTTGCGGCGCAAACTGGCGGAAGAACATGGCGTGCCGCCGTATGTCATCTTCCCGGATTCAACCTTGCTGGAAATGCTTCGCAGCCAGCCGGGCACCATGGCCGAAATGGGCCGGGTCAGCGGGGTGGGCGCGCGCAAGCTGGAGCGTTACGGCGAGGCCTTCCTCGAAGTGCTTGGCGGTGCTGCACCCGCGCCGCGTGTGGTCGCCGGTGTGCGGCATGAACTCATCAGCCTCGCTCGCGCGGGCATGACGCCGATGCAGATCGCCGGGCAACTGCAGTGCTCGGAGAAGAACGTCTATACGATGCTCGCCGAAGCGATCGGCAAACAGCAGCTTTCGCTGGATCAGGCGCTGGACCTGCCCGAGGACCTGATGACCGAGATTCAGGACGCGTTCCTCGACGGCGAAGGCGAACTGCCCCCCGTTGCCGCCATTGCCGAGCTGTTCACCGGCCGTGTTCCCGAAGGGGTGCTGTATTGCGTGCGCGCGGCGTTGCAGTCGGAATTCGAGGTTTAACCCGGCTCCCACCGCGGCCGGCTGCAAACGTTCAAGCAGTTCAAGGCACTTCAAAGGCATACCCGCCGCATCCCGGCCTGTGCGACGAATCACCGCGTCCAGGCGCTTGCCTCATGCCGGGCTCCATGGTTAGCTGCCTATTAATTAGGAATCGCCTTTAACCATCGAGTTACCTATGCCGTTAACCGAAGAACACCGCTTTGGCATGCAGCTAGCCCATATGTCCCGGGGCTGGCGTGCCGAGCTGGATCGCCGGCTGGCTGACCTGGGATTGTCCCAGGCGCGCTGGCTGGTTTTACTGCATCTGGCCCGTTTCAAAACGCCGCCGACCCAGCGTGAACTGGCCCAGAGCGTGGGCGTTGAAGGGCCGACCCTGGCACGGTTGCTGGACAGTCTGGAAAATCAGGGGCTGGTTCTGCGGCAGGCAGTGCTCGAAGATCGTCGGGCGAAGAAGATCGTTCTCTGCGACACAGCGCGGCCGTTGATCGAGAAAATTGAAACCATCGCCACTGCGTTGCGCCACGAGTTGTTTGCCGGCATCGATGAAGAAGAACTGCTCATGTGCATGCGCGTTCATTCGAAAATCCTCGCCAATCTCGAAAAATCCTGAAAACCGCGCGAACGCCCGCGACAAATACATTGATGCGGGCGAAACATCCTGTTCTATTTGCACCCATACTGATGATGCCCGGATGACGTGTCCGGGCGTACCGAATGTGCAGGGAAGCCTGCCTCGTCTTCAAAAGGGTTCGCATGCGGAAGAGTTTTCAGGCCGGTAGTCGTCGCGAAGGAGATGCGCCCCTTCGCGTTCAGTCAGGTCTTCGTTCGGGTTTGCTCGCCATCGGTCTTGCTTCGGCCGCGTTGCTGCACAGCTCCGTGGCGGCTGCGCTGGGGCTGGGCGAGATCAGCCTGCATTCCGCCCTCGGGCAACCCTTCAATGCCGATATCGAATTGATCGAAGCGGGTGGGCTGAGTCCCGAGGAAATCGTCGTTGGGCTCGCGCCGCCCGAGGCCTTCACCAAGGCTGGCGTTGAACGCGTGTTCTTTCTCAACGACCTGCGTTTCACCCCGGTGATCCGTGGCAACCGCAGTGTGATTCACATCGAATCGCACAAGGCAGTCACCGAGCCTTATTTGAATTTCCTCGTCAGGCTGGTACGGCCTAACGGCGACCAGCTGCATGAATACACCGTGTTGCTCGACCCGCCGACATCGCCCACGGGACTCGCCGCGACGCGCAGCCGTACTCAATCGCCGGCGGCCAGCGCGAAGAATGATGAGTCGCGTCTGCCGGTTGCGCCGCCCCAGGCTCGACAAGGCAAGCATTACACGGTTGTGTCCGGCGACACCCTGGCGGGTATTGCCCGTCAGGTACAGGCGCCGGGCAGCAAGACCTCTTCTGCCGAGTTGATAAAAGGTGTGGTGGCGCTCAATCCGCAAGCGTTTCCCAATGGCGAGCGCAGCCAGTTAAAGGTCGGTCAGAGCCTTTTGCTGCCGGACAACGCCGTTGAACCGAAGACCGCCAGTGCGCCCGCCGCTGCAGGCAGCAACCCCTCGGCAGCAGCTTCCACCTCGACGTCTACCCCGGCGAACCAGAACGCGGTCGATCAGTTGTCGGCGACGGCACTGGAAAACCAGCAATTGAACAAAACGCTGGACGACCTCAAACAGCAAGTCCAGACGTCCACCGTCGAAGAGGCCGACAAGGACAAGCAGATCATCGAACTGCAGACCCAGCTCGCCGAACTCAAGGCGCAGTCGGCCAAACCTGCGCCCGCTGCTCCGACGGCAGGGGCGGTGACGACTGCGACTCCCGCTACAGCGCCAGCTCCGATAGCCACTCCCGCACCAGCGCCGACGCCGGTGCCGGTTGCCGCCGAGTACGATGACTTCCCCTGGACGTCGATTCTGGCAGCGTTGCTGGTGATATTGCTGCTGCTTGCGCTGGCCTGGTCGGTGCGCCGCAACCGGCTCAAAAATCAGCTGGCTCTTGAGCCCGTGCCTGTCGAGCCAGTGGTCAGGCCTGCCGCGACGGTCACGCCGGTCTTCGAAGTGCCGGCTGTTACTGCGGCGCGTCCAGCCTCGGCAGCGCCTGCCGGCCAGCGCCTGGCCGGTGCCGCCACCGACGCGCTGGATGGTGCGAGCATCTACATCGCCTACGGTCGTTTCGCCGAAGCGCTGGCCATTCTGCGCGATGCGCTGGACAAGCAGCCCGAGCGTACCGATGTCCGCCTGCGCATCCTCGAACTGCTCGGCGAGCAGGGCGACGTGGATGCGTATGACGAGGAAGAACGAGTCCTGCTGAGCCAGGGCGTCGATGGGCAGAAGCTCCAGGACATCCGCAGCCGCTATCCGAAACTGAAGCCCGAGCCCGTTGCTCCCGAACCGCCGTCCGCGCCAGTCGCCTCGCCTCCCATGACCTCGGCGGCAGCGCCTGCGGCGGCGCTGGGTGCAGCCGCGGTGCTGGCCAGTCAAACAGCCTCGGCCAGTCAAGCATCAGACGACCACCCAGAGCTCAGCCTGACAGAGCCCGCCCAGCTGGACGAAAATACGGCCGCATCGCTGAACCCGGTTGACCCTGCCGACGATTTCCAGCTCAACCTCGACGATCTCTCCATGGACGCCGACTGGGATCTGGTTGATCCGTTCGACAGCAAGCCCGCTCCCCGCAAGCCCGCGCCGGCGCCCGAGGCCGAACCTGAACTGGACACGTCGTTCTCGTCCGACCTGACGCAACTGCCTGAGGTTTTCGAGATGCCGGAAGAGCAGTTCCTCAGCGATTTTGCCGAAGAGGAAACGCCGCCGGAAATGGACGTCCAGTTCGAACCGGGTCCGGCAGCCGTCGTGCAGAGCAACAGCGATTTGCTGGACGACGCTTTTCTCGACAGCTTCATGATCGAGGAGGGCGGCTTTGACTTGCTGAGCCTGGACGAAGAGCCGCTCAGCAAGATCAATGAGGCGCAGGTTCTGATTGATGAAGGCAACATCGACGGAGCCCGCCGGCTGTTGCAGGAAGTGATCGACGGCTCTGACGACGGACCTCAGCAAACGGCCCGTGATCTGCTGGCAGGGTTGGGCTGACCGATGTCCGCCAAGCCTGAAATCACCATCACCTACTGCACGCAATGCCAATGGCTGTTGCGTGCCGCCTGGCTGGCTCAGGAGTTGTTGAGCACCTTCACCGATGACCTCGGCAAGGTGTCGCTGATCCCGGGCACCGGCGGTGTGTTCCGCATCACCTGCGATGATGTGCAGATCTGGGAGCGCAAGTCCGACGGCGGGTTTCCCGAGGCCAAGGTACTCAAGCAGCGGGTGCGCGACCAGATTGATCCGGCCCGGGACCTGGGGCACAACGATCGTCACGCCGGCCTCGACACCTGAATGCGCATCGGCTGTCGCAAAGTGTTAATCGGTAGGCCGTGTCATCAAAGCTAAACACGGTCGTCATGTTCATATCACCGACCACGTCCACGCTTGGGAAAACCCAAGTGGAGGTGGTCCATGAGCATTGCCGAGAACGTGAAACCCAGCCGTAAGCAACGTGTCCGGACCTTGTGGATCTCCGATGTGCACCTGGGAACCCGTGACTGCCAGGCCGAACACCTCTCCGGATTTCTCAAGCAATACCATGCCGACAAGGTGTACCTGGTCGGTGACATCATCGACGGCTGGAAGATGCGCGGCGGCATGTACTGGCCGCAGGCCCACACCAATGTCATCCGCCGCCTGCTGACCATGAGCAAGCGTGGTACGGAAGTCATCTACGTCACCGGCAACCACGATGAATTCCTGCGCCGCTACTCGAAACTCATTCTGGGCAATATCCAGCTGGTCGATGAAGCCGTGCACCTGACCGCCGATGGTCGTCGGCTGCTGGTGATCCACGGTGACCAGTTCGACGTCATTACCCGCTACCATCGCTGGCTCGCCTTCCTTGGCGATTCGGCCTACGAATTCACCCTGACCCTCAATCGCTGGCTCAACCACTGGCGCGCCAAATACGGTTACGGCTATTGGTCGCTGTCGGCGTACTTGAAGCACAAGGTCAAGACGGCCGTGAGCTTCATCAGCGACTTCGAGGAAGCCATCGCCCATGAGTGCGTCAAGCGCGGGCTGGACGGGGTGGTGTGCGGACATATTCACCACGCCGAGATCCGTCAGGTGGGCGGCGTGGAATACCTCAACTGCGGCGACTGGGTGGAGTCCTGCACGGCCTTGATCGAACATTGGGATGGCACGATCGAGCTGTTCCGGCTGGCCGATGCACACGTCAAAGCCAAAAGCCCGCAAGCGCCGGAACCAGTGGGCGAAACGGTCTGAGCGCCAGCCGCTTTGTAGCTCAATAGGGGCGGCAGCAAGGCGTCATAAGTGATGCCGAGGGAGTGCCGATCAAAACGGCACTTTGCCCCTGAGCATGTCCTTGTACATCACGAAATCGCCGAGCAGGCTGTAGAACGGATGCTTGAACGTAGCCGGGCGGTTTTTCTCGAAAAAGAAATGGCCGACCCAGGCGAAGGTGTAGCCCGCCAGCGGCAAGACCCACAACAACGTCCAGCTAGCGTTGAGCACGGCGAATGCCAGGATCAGGATAACCAGACTTGTGCCGATGAAATGCAAACGGCGGCAGGTGCTGTCGCGGTGTTCCTGCAGGTAGTACGGATAGAAGTCTGCGAATCGGTCGAAACGCTTCATTGTTTCCACAAAACTGTGCTCCGAGGCAGGGTATTGGCTGAGCTTAGTTCAGCCCCCGCCGCTCGCCGCGAAATTTCTAAGGGCTTCGCGAATGACATGGCCCGGCCCGCAGTGTTCTAGTGCCGCCAGAACGCCGGGATGCACAGCACCAGCACCGTGATGATTTCCAGCCGACCGAGCAGCATCCCCAATGAGAGAATCCACTTGGCGGCATCCGGCAGCGTCGAGAAATTGCCCGCCGGGCCGATGGTTTCACCCAGCCCTGGCCCTACGCCTGAGACGGTGCTGGCGGCGCCGGTCAGCGCGGTCATCCAGTCCAGCCCCAGCAGCGACAGCATCAGCGCGATCAGGCAGATGGTGAAGGTGAAAAAAAATGAGAAGGTCAGGATCGAGCGCACGATTTCGTCGTCCAGCCGGTGACCGTTGTACTTCTGCTTGATCACGGCGCGTGGGTGAATCAACTGGTGCAGATTGGCGCGCAGCAGGATGTAAGCGACCTGAAAGCGGAAGACCTTCACGCCGCCGGCCGTTGACCCTGAACACCCGCCGATGAACCCCAGATAGAAAAACAGCATCAGGGCGAAGTTGCCCCACAGGCTGTAATCCCCCAGCGCGAAGCCGGTGGTCGTCACCACCGAGGTCACGTTCAGCGCCACATGGCGCAACGCGTCATACCACGGCAGATCGGTCGTCGCCCAATACCAGGCGCCCATCACCAGCCACGTCACCAGCAGCAGGACGAGGAAGCCCTGCACCTGCTGATCCTTGAGCAGCGCTCCGCGATTGCCCCGCAGCGTCGCGACATACAGGGTGAACGGCAGGGCGCCGAGGATCATCACCACGATCGCCACCCAGTGCACGGCCGGTTGTGGCCATTTCGCCAGGGACTGATCCGAGGTGGAGAAACCGCCGGTCGAAATCGCCGACATCGCGTGGTTGATCGCGTCGAACAGGCTCATGCCCGCCCACCAGAATGCCAGCGTGCCCAGCACGGTGATGCCGAGGTAAACCAGGACGATGAACTTGGCGACCATGTGGGAACGCGGCATGACTTTTTCGGAACGGTCCGACGACTCGGTCTGGAACAGGCGCATGCCGCCGATGCGCAACAGCGGAAGAATCGCCACCGCCATACCGATGAAGCCGATGCCGCCGAGCCAGTGCAGCAACGAACGCCAGATCAGGATGCCGGGGGACATGGTGTCCAGCCCGCTGAGCACCGTGGAGCCGGTCGCGGTGATGCCGGACATGCTTTCGAAGAAGGAGTCGGTGTAGCTGATGTGTTGCGTGAGCAGAAACGGCAGCGCCGCGAAGACGCAGACGATGACCCAACTGCTGACCGTCAGCAGGTACATGTCCCGCGGGCGCAGGTGTACGTGTTCCGGCCGGCCCTGACCCACCAGCGCCAGCCCGGACACGAAAGTGATCAGGCTCGACCACAGAAACGACGGCATGTCGGCGGTGCGGTGGAAGATCATCAGGGTGACCATCGGCACGACCATGGCGATGGCCAGGGTAATCAGGAAGATGCCGATAATGAAACCGATGATGCGGAGGGTCGGCAACGCCATGCAGTCGCTCTGATCAGGTAGTGAGAGGGCGGCCATTCTACTCGCGGGCCCGTTCGTGTAAACCGAGGCATTTCCGAGAGTGTTGTAAGTAAATGCCCTGGTTAATCGTTATTGAAGTTCAAGACTGCACCCAGGGCACTACAATGGCCCGTCATTTTTCCTGGAGACGACTTAATGGAAGCGCTCGACGTATTGCTTAATCGCGTGTCCGTGCCCCGCTTGATCGAACCCGCTCCAAACGCCGAGCAACGCGAGATCCTCTTTGGCGCCGCCCTGCGCGCGCCGGACCACGGTGTGTTGCGGCCCTATCGCTTTCTGACCGTCGAAGGCGACGCACGTAACCGCATGGGAGACTTGCTGGCCCAGGCATTGATCGACAAAGGCGGCGAGGTCGACGCCAAAGCGCTGGAAAAGGCTAGAAACGGGCCGTTGCGCGCGCCCTTGGTGGTCGTGGTCATCGCCAAGTTGACTGACCACTTCAAAGTGCCGAAAAAGGAACAAGTGATCACCGCAGGGTGCGCTGCCCATGGCATCCTCCTGGCCGCTTATGCGATGGGCATTGGCGCGGTCTGGCGCTCGGGGGATTTGTCCTACTCCCGCCATGTCGCCGAAGGGCTGGGGCTGACAGCAGACGAAGAAGTCGTCGGTTTTCTTTACCTGGGCACCCCGCAAAACCCGCCCCGCGAACCGGCAAAGCCGGACGTGGCCGAGTTTGTCAGCGCGTGGGAGGGTTAGTGGGACCGGCTTTAGCCGGGAAGGCATCAGGCGTTACGCCGCAAAACTGAGGGTGTGCATACCGGCCTCTTCCCGGCTGAAGCCAGTCCTACTGGGTACCGCACCCATTCAGCGGGAGTGGCTGCGACCGGTGAATCAGCCGTGCAGAGCGGTCAACTGGCGGGGCACCACGATGCTGGCCACGAATCCGCCCTGCGGGTGATTGCCCAGCACCAGCGTCCCGCCGTGCTTCTCGGCGGCGCGTTTGGCAATCGCCAGACCCAGACCGTAACCCGGTGCGGTCTGGTTTGGCGCGCGATAGAACGGCTCGCCCAGCTGCGCCAGATGCTCCGGATTGGCACCGGGCCCGTGATCCCGCACGCTGAGACGCAACTCATCCCCCGCAGTGCTCGCACTCAACTCGATCGGTTGCCCCTCCGGATTGAAACGCAGCGCGTTGCGCAGCAGATTGTCCAGTGCCCGTTCCAGCACGCTCGGCCAGCCCTGCAACTGCACGCCAGGTTCCACCGACACCGAAACCGTTTGCTCGCCGCCGCCCATTTCCGTCTCAGCCTGCAAATGATGCAGCAGCCCTGACACATCCACCGCCGTGGCGCTGCCCATGTCGGCATCCAGTCGCGCCAGTGCCAGAATTTCACTGATCAACTCTTCCAGGCGGTCGCACTCACGGGTCAGGCGCGGCCACAGCTTGTCGCGCTCCACCGGCTCGGCGCGTTCGGCCAGGGCCAGGGCGATCCGCAGCCGGGCCAAAGGAGAGCGCAACTCATGGGAAACGTCGCGCAGCAGCTGGCGCTGGCTGCTGATCTGACTTTGCAGGCGGGCGCCCATGCGGTTGAAGTCATTGGCCAGCACACCGAATTCATCGCGACGGTTGGCCAGTTGCGCCAGGCTGTTCTGCTGATACGTGGTTTGGCCGAGGTCATGCACCGCGCCGCGCAAACGGCTTAACGGGCGGGTGATCGACAACGTCACCATCAGGCTGAACAACGTCAGCACCACCAGCGCGATACCCAGCGCACTCAGCGGCCAGACCAGACTGTCGCGGTGCCACGCGTCCAGCTCCGGATGAGGGATGCGGTAAATCAGCAGGTAGGTTTCGCCGGTTTTTTCACTGGTGTATTCGGTGGTCAGGCGCCGCCAGGGCAGCGGGCGTGTGTCGTCATTCTGCCGCTCTTCAAAGGCCGCGGCGCGGGGCGGGAAGGTGCCGGGGATCACCGCTTCGCCGCTGTCGTTCAGCACCTGAACGTCGATGTGGTATTTGCGCTTGAGGTCTTGCAGATAGTCCTGGGCAGATTTCTCGCCTTGGCCTTCGTACAGCTCGACCCACTTCTGCGGCAAGTTGTGCAGACCAGGATGGCGACTGAGGATCCAGGCGTCCTGATTGAGCACATGCCCCATCAGAATCGACAGGCCCGCCACCAACGCGATCGCCAGCCAGAAGCTGGCCAGGATTCTCCAGAACAATGAACGCACGTGCTGCCCTCGACCCGGTTCGTCAAATAGAAAACCCGACACGCCGGGGAGCGTGTCGGGTTGGGGGAAGTGTAATGCCGCGCCAGCAGCCGGTTACTGAGTTTTTTGCGCTTTCTGCGCTTTCCAGGCTTCGAACTCGGCGCGGTCCGCACGGCGCTGGGCTTCATCCTTCTGGATCTGGTCGAAGGTCTTTTGTTGCTCCGGTGTTAGCAGTGCACGGATGTCGGATTGGGTTTTGGCCCGGGCAGCTTCCTGTTCATCCTTCATCGCTTTCTGGTCGGCAGCCGACAGCTTGGCCAGGTACTTCTGGGTGATCTCGTTGCGGCCGTGCCATTGAGCGCCCATCAACCTGTCGACTTGCTGACGTTGATCCGGGGTCAGGTTCAGCTGTTCCAGAGGACCTTTGCGGTGATGCATGCCAGGCCCATCAAAGCCTGGACCACCAGGGCCACCCATCGGGCCGCCTTCCGGAGGCATGGCCATTGCAACGGTAGGGAGGGCTGCGGCGAACATCAAAGCCATCAAAGTCTTGCGCATGGTGAATCTCCTTGTCTCGATTTCGGCTCTGTGCCGGTTGAGGCCAGTTTAGGGAGATCAAGGTCAAGGGAGGTCAGGCGTGGGTAAAGCTTGGGTAAAGGGGGCGCGCTGGCGTGTTGACGTAATGGGCCGGTTACCGAGTGCGCGCCCAGCTGTAAGCGGCAAGCCACAAGCTTCAAGCCAAAAGCAGTCCGGCTTCGCTGCCGATGCTGTTGCTTGTGCTGTCGCTGTTGCTTGCAGCTTGCAGCTTGCAGCTTGAGGCTTACGCTCCCAACTCCCTCGTCAGAGGCTGTAATAATACCCACGGCTGCGCAGGGCCACTATGCGCGGGCGGCCGTCGGCGTGGGGGCCGATCTTCTTGCGCAGGTTGCTGACGTGCATATCAAGGCTGCGGTCGTAGAGCGTCAGCTTGCGACCCAGGGCCAGTTGCGCCAGCTCCTGCTTCTCGAGCGGCTCGCCGGGCTGGCCGAGCAAAGCCTCAAGCAGACGCGCTTCGGACACGGTCAGGGTGAATTCCTGCTCATCAATCGTGACCACCCCGCGCGCCGGGCTGAAGCACAGGTCGCCCAGCTCGATCTGCGACGAGACCGCCGTCGGATGGCTGCGGCGCAATACCGCGCGCAGACGCGCTGTCAGTTCACGGGGATCGCAGGGCTTGGCCAGGTAATCGTCGGCACCCAGTTCCAGACCGAGGATGCGGTCCAGCGGTTCGCCGCGAGCGGACAGCATCAGCACGGGGAGGTCGGGGTGATCGGTGCGCAATTGTTTGAGCAGTTCCAGACCGCTGCCGTCGGGCAGCATCACGTCCAGCACCACCGCAGCGGGTGCGGATTCGGCGAGCGCCTTGCGCGCGCTCTGGCCATCGTGGCAGGCGCGCACGGCGAACCCTTCCTGACTCAACCAACTGCTCAGGAGCTCACACAGCTCCTGGTCATCATCAATAAGTAGCAGCTCGCTCATGACTCACTCAATTTAGCCGTTGCCGACGACGTCTACGCCGGCCGCTGGCAAAGATACCGCGCTGAAGGGCCACCCTTGTTGCGCGGCCCCTCGCGACAAACCGTTGTTGTTCGATCAATACCCGCAAAGGCATGACCGCCCGTGCCTCTTTGAGCCGCAGTCAAAGCTCTTGGTTCTAGCAACTTATCGGCAGGCCAGTGCGAAGGGTGAGCAATGTAAAGCGGGTTGAAGGCGGTCCGGCTCATGTACGGAGCCGGGCGCTGGTCAGGCCTATCAGGGCAGGACTTGCTTGAACGGTTTGACGACCACGCCGGCGTAGACACCGGCTGCAACGTACGGATCGGCATCAGCCCAGGCCTGGGCGTCCTTGAGGGACTCGAATTCCGCGACGATCAGGCTGCCGGTAAAACCTGCAGTGCCCGGGTCGATGCTGTCCACCGCTGGCATCGGACCGGCGAGAACGATGCGGCCTTCGGCCTTCATTGCGTTCAGGCGATCAAGGTGCGCAGGGCGCGCGGCCAGGCGTTTTTCCAGCGAGTTGGCGACGTCGGTTGCCACGATTGCGTAGAGCATGTCAGTCCTCGTTTTTTTGTTTGAAGGCTGGGTGGACGGGTCGGCGTCATGGATGTGGCGAGCCAGGTAGATGCCTTGGCCCACCAGGAACAGCAGGGTCATGCCCAGGCTGCCGAACACCTTGAAGTCGACCCAGAATTCTTGATAGGTAAACGCCACATAGAGATTGGCCGCGCCGCAGAACAGGAAGAACACGATCCAGGCAATATTCAGCTTGGTCCAGACCGCCTGCGGCAGTGTGAGCGCGTGGCCCATGATGCGTTGAATCAACAGACGGTCGCCAATGAAGTGGCTGCCGGCAAAGATCAGCGCGAAGACCCAGTTGACCACCGGGGCTTTCCACTTCAGGAAGGTTTCGCTGTGGAAAGCCAGGGTCAGGCTACCGAAGACCAGACAGGCAATCAGCGTCAGCCACTGACTCTTTTCCAGTTTGCCCTGCCGGAAATAAAGGACGCCGTAGACCACCAGGGAACTGGCGATCAGCATCGCGGTGGCGCTGTAAATCCCGCCTACCATGAAGCTGTGGCCAAGGACATCGACGGCTTGCGGGCTGATTTTGTAAACGATGAAGAACAGGATGAGCGGGATGAAGTCGATGAATTGTTTCACAGTAAGAGCCAGAAGCTGGATGTGACGGCATAATAACAAACATCAATGACTGCGAAAGCGCCCCTATGAACGTCGATCTGCACTGCCACAGTACCGCTTCCGATGGCGCCCTTGCGCCCGCGGTACTCGTCGCGCGTGCCCATGAGCACGGCGTGAAAATCCTCGCGCTGACCGATCACGACACCCTCGAAGGCCTGGCTGAAGCCCGTACTGCGGCGGTTGCGCTGGGTATGCAGCTGATCGATGGCATCGAACTGTCCTGTACTTGGGGCGGTGCCACCATTCATGTGCTGGGCTATGCATTCGATGTGGATGCCCCGCAATTGCGTGAAGCCGTCGAGCAATTGCACACCGGACGCTGGTTGCGGGCCGAAGAAATAAGCCGCAAGTTGGCGATGAAAGGTATGCCCGGCGCGCTCGAAGGTGCGCGCGCAGTGCAGCAGGCACTGGGCGACAGCGGCAATGCGCCGGCCCGACCGCATTTTGCCGACTTTCTGGTTAATCAGGGGTTCGTCAAAGACCGCGCCGAAGCGTTCCGCAAATGGCTCGGTGCGGGCAAACTGGGCGACGTCAAGCAACACTGGCCGACCCTTGAGGAAACGGTGGCGACCCTGCGCGCCGCCGGAGCCTGGATCAGCCTTGCGCACCCTTCGCATTACGATTTCACCCGCAGCAAGCGTCGCAAGCTGGTCGCTGACTTCATCCAGGCCGGCGGCCACGCAATAGAAGTGGTCAACGGCCTGCAGCCTGCCGATCAGGTCGGCAGTCTGGCGATTCTGGCCCGTGAGTTCGGTCTGCTGGTCAGTGCCGGCAGTGATTTTCATGCCCCAGGCGCATGGTCTGAAATCGGCGTTTATCGCCCATTGCCCGAAGACCTGCCCCCCCTTTGGTGTCGGTTCAAACATGACCAGCCTACTGCCGTCTGAACAGGAAATTACCGTGAGTCAATTTTTCCAGGTCCACCCGGAGAATCCGCAAGCGCGCCTGATCAAGCAGGCCGTGGAAATCATCCGGGCGGGCGGTCTGGTGGTGTATCCCACCGATTCGTCCTACGCATTGGGTTGCCAGATGGGCGACAAGACCGCCGTCGAGCGCATCCGTCGCCTGCGTCAACTCGATGACAAACACAACTTCACGCTGATGTGCAGCGACCTTTCCCAGCTCGGGTTATTCGCCAAGGTCGACACGGCGGCGTTTCGCGTGCTCAAGGCGCACACGCCGGGGCCGTACACCTTCATCCTCGGCGCCACCCGTGACGTGCCGCGTCTGGTCCTGCACCCCAAGCGGCGGACCATTGGTTTGCGCGTGCCGGGTCATCCCATTGCGCAGGCGCTGTTGCAGGAACTGGGCGAGCCGCTGATGAGCGTCAGCTTGATCCTGCCCGGCGAGACCATTCCGATGAGTGACCCTTACGAGATGCGCGGGATTCTCGAGCATCAGGTGGACCTGATCATCGACGCAGGCGAGGGCGGCATTTCGGCCTCGACCGTGGTCAACCTGACCGATGGCGAGCCGCAGGTGGTGCGCGTGGGTTGCGGCGATCCGACGCCGTTCGGGGTCGAAGTCGAGTGACCCAGGCGCAAACGCTGGATGTTCAGACCGACGCTCACATCGACCCGCAGGCCGGCGCTCAGCAAGAGCTGCCGTTTGCCATGGTCTACGGTCAGGCCGTCACGCAGATGCCGGTCGATCTGTACATCCCGCCGGATGCGCTGGAAGTGTTCCTCGAAGCCTTCGAAGGCCCGCTGGACCTGCTGCTTTACCTGATTCGCAAGCAGAACATCAACATCCTCGACATCCCTGTGGCGGAAATCACCCGTCAGTACATGGGTTACGTCGAGCTGATGAAAACCGTGCGTCTGGAGCTCGCCGCCGAGTATCTGGTCATGGCGGCCATGCTTGCCGAGATCAAATCGCGTATGTTGCTGCCGCGCTCGGAAATGGCCGAGGAAGAAGAGGGTGACCCTCGCGCCGAGCTGATTCGCCGCTTGCAGCAATACGAGCGGTTCAAGGCGGCAGCTGAAGGCATCGACCAGCTGTCTCGCGTGGGCCGTGATGTCTTTATACCCAGGCTTGAGGCGCCCGAAGCGCGGGTGCGCAAGTTACTGCCGGATGTCGCCCTCGAAGAGCTGTTGATGTCGATGGCCGACGTATTGCGTCGTGGCGACATGTTTGAAAGCCACCAGGTCAGCCGCGAGGCGCTGTCCACCCGCGAGCGCATGAGTGATGTGCTGGAGCGCTTGAAAGGCGCGGGGTTCGTGCCCTTTGCCGAGCTGTTTACGGCAGAAGAGGGGCGGCTGGGCGTGGTGGTGACGTTCATGGCCGTGCTGGAACTGGTCAAGGAGCAACTGGTGGAGCTGGTGCAAAACGAAGCCTTCGCCGTTATTCATGTGCGGGCGCGAGCCGAATAAAGAGCAAGAGCTGATCAATGAACCTGAATGAACCCCGCGATCTGGCGCCGTTGCTCGAAGCGTTTCTGCTTGCCTCCGGAAAACCGCAGTCCCTGGAGCGCCTCTATGAGCTGTTCGAAGAGGGAGAGCGGCCCGAACCTCCGGTCTTCAAGAAGGCCCTGACGCTGCTGGCCAAATCCTGCGATAACCGCGCCTTTGAGCTCAAAGAAGTTGCCACCGGCTATCGCTTGCAGATCCGCGAGAAGTTCGCGCCGTGGGTCGGGCGCTTGTGGGAAGAGCGGCCCCAGCGTTATTCGCGGGCCCTGCTGGAAACCATGGCGCTGATCGCGTATCGCCAGCCGATCACCCGTGGCGAGATCGAGGACGTGCGTGGCGTCGCGGTCAATACCAACATCGTCAAGACCTTGATGGAGCGCGAGTGGATCAGAATCGTCGGCTACCGTGACGTACCCGGCAAGCCGGCAATGTTCGCCACCACCAAAGCTTTTCTTGATCACTTCAACCTGAAAAACCTCGATGAACTGCCACCGCTGGCCGACCTGCGCGAGATGGAAACCGAGCCGGTGCTGGAATTCGACGACGCGCCGGTGCCCGCGCATTTGCAAGCGTTGGCCGACGCCAGTCTGTCGCTCGATGCTGACGCCGAGCCCGAAGCGCCCCGGGATGAGACCAGTTTCCGCAGCCTGCTGGCCGAGCTCGACACCATGGAGCAGGGCCTGAAAATCGACTTCGACGATTTATTGCTCGATGAGGCCGATAAAGAGTCTGAATTGGAAGAACCGCCGCAGGACGATGAAGATCCGCGGTGACGATGGCTGTGGCGGAAATGTCCGCAGCGCCCAATTCCTCACTCAGGCGAACCCATGAGCACCAAAAACCCCTGCATCAGCCTCTGCAAATTCGACGAAGAAATTTGCCTCGGCTGCGGTCGCAGCAAGCGCGAAATCAAGTCCTGGAAGAAGATGGAGAAGGACGAAAAGCGCTCGGTGCTCGCCGAGTCGGCTCTGCGGCTGATCAAACTCAAGGGCGCCAGTCGGCGGAAAAAGAAGTGAGCCTGAATTTTTCATCTACTCTCTGATGCGCAACGCGCGTCAGGCGCGTATGATTCGCGACCTTTTGGCGATCCACACGCGCCAGGGATTTCAGTTTTCTGCCCGTTCCGCTTCAGAGTTGTTCTGATCCGGAGCCGCTCTCGTCCAGAGAGCCGGGCCACAGGCCATGCCCACTCGCGCATGCCCTGATTCGACACACCGGGAGGTGCCCAGATGAGTGAACAAGACAAGCAAGACAAAGAGATCGGCCCAGCAGGCGAAAAACTGCAGAAGGTCCTGGCGCGCATTGGCGTCGGTTCCCGTCGCGACGTTGAAGCCTGGATCGGCGAAGGCCGCATCAAGGTCAACGGTGTTCAGGCCACGCTCGGTCAGCGCGTCGACCTGCACGACGCCATCACGGTCGACGGTCGCGTGATCCGCCGCGAAGAAGCCGCCGAGACCGTTCGCCGCGTCGTCATGTACAACAAGCCCGACGGTGAAATCTGCACCCGTGACGACCCTGAAGGCCGTCCGACTGTATTTGATCGCCTGCCGCGCCCGAAAGAAGGCCGCTGGATCAACATCGGTCGTCTGGACATCAACACCACCGGCCTGCTGATGTTCACCACCGACGGTGAACTGGCCAACCGCCTGATGCACCCCTCGTTCGAAATGGACCGCGAGTACGCCGTGCGCGTCCGTGGTGAAGTCGACGACGACATGCTGGCGCGCCTGAAGGCTGGCGTGGTGCTGGAAGACGGCCCGGCGCGTTTCACCGACATTCAGCAGGCGCCGGGTGGCGAAGGCTTCAACCACTGGTACCACTGCGTGGTCATGGAAGGCCGCAACCGTGAAGTTCGCCGGTTGTGGGAATCCCAGGGGTTGGTGGTCAGCCGCCTGAAGCGCGTGCGTTTCGGTCCGGTGTTCCTCAATTCCGATCTGCCGATGGGTCGCTGGCGCGAAATGAGTCAGCAGGAAGTGGACATCCTCAGCGCCGAGGTCGGCCTGACGCCGGTCGCGATGCCGCAGATGACCGCCAAGACCAAAGACAAGCTGGAACGTTTGCAGCGTCAGTCATCCCGTCCTTTGGGCAAAGGCGAGCGCGTGCGTCAGGTTCGTCCGGCCAAGGATGCGGTGTCCCCGGATCGTCCGGCCCGCGAGCCGCGTCTGGCTGATGGCGAGCGCCCGGCGCGCAAACCTGCCGAAAGCGGTCGTCCGGCGCGCACGCCGCGTCCGGCCATCGGTGGTCGTGGCGACACTGCCCGTGGCGGCAATCCACGTGGCGACAGCGCCCGCAGCGAAAGCGGTCGTGGCACGCCGGTGGCGGAACGTCCGAGCGACATGAACAAGCGTCCTGCCAAGCCGAAGCCTTCGCGCCCCGGCATCGGTCTGGTGGACGACAAGACCCCGTCCGGCAAACGCCGCGGCCCGCCAAGCGGCTCCGGTCAGCGTCCGGGCTTCGGTCGCCGCAAGCCTGAGTAATGCCGTTGTGAAACACTGACAGCGGTCTGCACTACGAAAAACGCCAGTCGAGAGACTGGCGTTTTTTATGCCCGCTTGGGAGTCAGACGACGTAGGCGGTCCCGTCGAACACCACGCGCTTGTCCACGGCCAGTGAGCCGCTGTTGAAGATCAGGTCCATGTGATGGCTGCCCTTGGCGCCGCCGCCCAAGCCCAGGTGCAGCCCGCAGTGGCGCTCTTCGAACCCTGCGTTGCGCGCGTACAGCTGACTGACGCCTTCGTTGGTGCCGATCCCCAGTTCCTCGATTCGACGGTTCGAGGGATTGGCGTCCAGGTATTTATTGAAGTCGTGCTCCAGCCCCGGTACCTCAGTAGCGATGCGGGTCACCACGGAGTTCTCGATCCACAGTTCCAGTGGGGATTCGATGATCCCGTACTTGCGCGCGAAAGGGATGGTGCTGAGAAAGGTGCCGAGGAACCGCACATGACCGTTGATGGATTCGCTGTGGGTGGCGATCTCACCGGGGGCCAGGTCGTAGTTGCCGACGCCGTTGATGTTGGTCCATTTCTTCAGCTCGCGCAGCGGGGCCTCAAAATATGAACCGTGATCGTCGCTGAAGCTGAGGGTCTCGCCTTGGTTCATGGTGTCGATCAGTGCCGCATTCAGCTGCGCGATGCGCTCGGGCTCAACGCTGAAGGCGTCGTAGAAATAGTCGCCGTAATCTTTGAACAGCAGAGACTTCTTCCACTGCGCCGACATCAACTCCTGCAACTGGCGAATGAACGGTGGCCCCTCCGCGCGAGGATTGGGCAGCGTTGAGGAATCGTAGAACAAGACGAAGAGATCGGAATCGGTGATGGCTTCGGTCAGTTCGCTGATAGGAGACGTGTCCAGCGGCATAGTGCTGAACCGGAAGAAATCCCGCGCCGTAGCGCTTTCGATGATGCCATTGACGATGCGGCGGTATTCCGGGGTATGAGCCAGTAGTACTTGGGGAGTGTTCATGCCGGTGACGGCGGGGTGGCGTTGCAGGTAATACAGGAAATGTTCGATTGCGCTGCTGTTATCCATAGTGCGCTCCGCTCCGAATGCTTAAAACAAGAGGGCGAACGCGTTAGCCACGTTCGCCCTTCAGCTGTTTTAGAACGGCCACATCGCGGTGCCAAACGGCACGACGGCGTCAGCCTGCATCATTTCCACAGCGGCATCATGAGTCGGTGCTTCAAACCAATCGTCCAATTGCAGTTCTTCTTCCAGAGCCAGTTCAACTGTTTGCATAGGTGAATCTCCTGAGAATGACGTACTTGCCGAATGCAGCGAGGACGAGAGGGCTGAGCCCCGGGTCCTCGTCATGGAAGCACACTGACCTTCGTGGCCAGCAAGCACTGAAAAAACTAGTGCAATAACCGGAGTGTTGCAAAATAAAAAATGGGAGATAAATGCTGGCATTTCGCCGGAATTATCGAAACTTCCTGCGAAAACAACGTTAGGGAGCTTTCGATTTCGGGGAATTATTTTTGCGACAGAATTGTGTCGGCAGAGTGATTGAGAGCCCAGTCAATAACAGATTCCCGGCTAAAGCCGGTCCTACTCTTCCGCGCAATCCGGTGTGAGCGGTGTACAATGCGCGCCCGTTTTTTCTGTGATCCACCGGCGTATGGACGCCAATCCCTCGGGGTTACCCACTCCGTTTCCCTCCGCCGCGTCATGAGCGCGTCGGGTTCGATTCCGTCACAGACAAGCGCGCCAAGGTGGTTTGCCAATGAGTGAAAACATGTCCCATTCGGGTGACTTGAAGCGTGGTCTGAAGAACCGTCACATCCAGCTGATCGCCCTCGGTGGCGCGATTGGCACGGGTCTGTTCCTGGGCTCGGCAGGGGTGCTGAAGTCCGCTGGCCCGTCGATGATCCTTGGCTACGCCGTCTGCGGCTTCATCGCCTTCATGATCATGCGCCAGCTCGGCGAAATGATCGTCGAAGAGCCGGTGGCCGGGTCGTTCAGCCATTTCGCCCACAAATACTGGGGCGGCTTTGCCGGTTTCCTGTCGGGCTGGAACTGCTGGGTCCTGTACATTCTGGTGGGCATGTCAGAGCTGACCGCCGTTGGCAAATACATCCAGTACTGGTGGCCGGAAGTCCCGGCGTGGGCCTCGGCCGCGGTGTTCTTCGTGATGATCAACGTCATCAACCTGGCCAACGTAAAAGTCTTTGGCGAGGCCGAATTCTGGTTCGCGATCATCAAGGTCGTGGCGATTCTGGGGATGATTGCCCTGGGCAGTTATCTGCTGGTGAGCGGCGAGGGTGGCCCGCAAGCGTCGGTCAGCAACCTGTGGGATCGGGGCGGCTTCTTCCCCCATGGCGTGAGCGGCCTGGTCATGGCCCTGGCGTTCATCATGTTCTCGTTCGGTGGCCTTGAGATGCTCGGCTTCACCGCTGCGGAAGCGGACCAGCCGCAGACCATCATTCCCAAGGCGATCAATCAGGTCATTTACCGGATTCTGATTTTTTACATCGGCTCGCTGGTGGTGCTGCTGTCGCTGACGCCATGGGACGCCTTGCTGATTGACCTCAATGCCTCCGGCGATGCCTACAGCGGCAGCCCGTTCGTGCATGTGTTCTCGATGCTGGGCAGCACGACAGCGGCGCACATTCTGAACTTCGTCGTGCTGACGGCGGCCTTGTCGGTCTACAACAGCGGCACCTATTGCAACGCGCGCATGCTGTTTGGCATGGCCGAGCAGGGCGATGCGCCGCAGTCACTGGCGCGGGTCGATGGTCGGGGAGTTCCGGTGCGGGCGATTCTGGTGTCGGCGGCGGTGACGCTGATTGCCGTGCTGCTCAACTACCTGATGCCGCAAAATGCCCTTGAGCTGCTGATGTCGCTGGTGGTCGCCACGCTGGTGATCAACTGGGCGATGATCAGCTATTCGCACCTCAAGTTCCGCCAGCACCTGACCCGGGTCGGCCAGCAGCCGCTGTTCAAGGCGCTGTGGTACCCGTACGGCAACTACGTCTGTCTGGCGTTTGTGGTGCTGATTCTCGGGATCATGCTGATGATTCCCGGCATCCGGATTTCGGTCTACGCGATCCCGGTCTGGCTGGCGGCGATGTGGGTGTTCTACCTGATCAAGAACAAGCGTCGGGCCGATAGCGAGTCAATGGCCCAGCGGACGTCGATCATTAAATAAGGCGAGAGCCGCCGGTGACGTCGCGGCGGCTTCGAACCAGGACACAGGTTGCCATGCTGATCATTTCCAACAACATCCATCTGCCGGACAGCGACGTCGAGCTGACCGCCATCCGTGCCCAGGGTGCGGGTGGTCAGAACGTCAACAAGGTGTCCAGCGCCATGCACCTGCGCTTCGACATCAATGCCTCGTCGTTGCCGCCGTTCTACAAGGAACGCCTGCTGGCGCTGCGTGACAGCCGCATCACCAGCGACGGCGTGCTGGTCATCAAGGCGCAGCAATACCGGACGCAGGAACAGAACCGGGCCGATGCGCTGGAACGCCTGAGCGAGCTGATCATTAGTGCGGGTAAGGTCGAGAAGAAGCGCCGGCCGACCAAGCCGACCCTGGGCTCGAAGACCCGCCGGCTGGAGTCGAAGACCAAGCGCGGGTCGATCAAGGCAGGACGGGGCAAGGTCGATTTTTGAGCAGCGTTTACGGGATCAGCTGGCGACCGGCTTTTCTCGCGTTCTCTTCGCGTGCTTGTACAGGTAGACGCTCAGCCCCAGCCCGCTCAGTGAAGCCAGCGCGGCGAACAGGAAGATCGACGCAAAGCCAAAACCTGCCGCCACGGCGCCCGCCACCGGTCCGGTTATCCCCAGCGACAGGTCGATGAACAGCGAATAAGCCCCGACTGCCGCACCGCGACTGGCGGGCGGCACCAGATTGACTGCTTCGACGCCGAGCGCCGGGAACACCAGCGAGAAGCCGAAGCCAGTCAGCGCCGCACCGGCCAGCGCCAGATTCGGGTTGGGCGCCAGCCACAGCAGCAGCAACCCCAACGTCTCCACTGACAGGCAGGCAATCGCCACGCGGAAGCCGCCGATGCGGTTGATCAGGTTGCCGAACAGCAGGCGTGCGCCGATGAAGCAGGCGCCGAACAGGCTCAGGCACAACACCGCATTCGGCCAGGTGTGGCTGGCGTAATACAGGGTGATGAAGGTCGCGATGGTGCCGAAGCCGATCGAACCCAGCGCCAGCCCGGTGCCGTGGGGCAGCACGCGGCCGAGCACGTGAAGGAAGGGCAACCGCTCCCCATGCACCAGCGGCGCCGGGGTTTTCTTCCAGGCCAGGGAAATACCCAGCGCTGCCAGCAGCATGATGCTGACGCCCATGCTCCACAGCCCCAGCGCGTTGACCAGCAAAACACCCACCGGCGCGCCGATGGCCAGTGCGCCATAACTGGCGATGCCGTTCCATGAAATCACTTTGGCCGTATTGGCGGCGCCAACGCGGCCGATGCCCCAGCCGATCGAGCCGGAGCCAACCAGGCTCTCTGCACTGCCAAGCACCAGCCGGCCCACGAACAAGCTGATCAGGCTGACCATCGGCCAGGCGTCGAGCCAGTCGGCGAGGAGCATGAACACGCCGCTCAACCCGCACCCGAACAGGCCGATGATCACTGCTTTCTTCGGGCCCCGGGTGTCAATGATGCGCCCGGCGTAGGGGCGGCTGAGCAGGGTCGCGAGGTATTGCACGCTGATCACCAGCCCGGCGGCGACCGCGCCGAAGCCAAGGTCGGTGTGCACATAACCGGGCAATACGGCCAGCGGGATACCGATGTTTAGGTAGCCGATGAAGGTGAACAGCACGATGGAAACAACCTGCAGCGTGACAGCCATAGGACGTTGAGGGGCAGCGCTCGAAGCGTCTGGCATGGGCATAGATCCACGGTTACGACGGAAAAAGAATAGCGAGGGGGCAATCGGGTTGAAGCGTAGACGCTTGAATCCGCGCGAGGGCACATGATAACGAGGCACGGCCGTTCATGGCAGTAGCGGATGGGTAGATCTGAATTCGGGGTGGGGCAGGGGTGAAGCCTGTCGCGAATGATTCAGCCCTTATGGAAATACACCTTGAAGACGCTCTTCCATAGGGGCTGGACAATTAGCCTTCAGCGCGGGCTTTGGGCTTTGCTGCTCTCGTTGCGTTTACCGCTGGCTTTCATCTCGATCGGCTGACCGAGTTCCTGGCGGGCTGCTGCGCTTTGCTGGGTTTGGCTTGGGAAGGGGAAGTTCGGGATTTCATGCATATCGTCGCTCCTCACAAGTGTGTTGCGGCTGAATTGAACAGCGCGTCCTAAAACGCTCAGGGAGGATACAGCAGTACAAATGACAATCAGACTTTTAAATGCGGGCCGCCGGTCATGTAGTGAGGATGGGTTCCTGCAACATCCGCGCGGCCCGCTAAAAGCGTTGAATCGGTGATCGCCTCAGTCTTTGCAAACCGCCGCAAACGCCGCTGCCAGTTCATCCAGCCGCGTGGCATCAATCCCCGCAACGTTGGCTCGACCCGCCGCCACCATGTACACGCTGTGCTCGTTGCGCAGACGCGCTACCTGATCGTCGTTCATGCCGGTGTAGGAAAACATGCCGCGCTGCACGGCGATGTGGGCGAAACGCTCACCCAGGCCCAGCGGTGTAAGCGCCTCCACCAGCCCGACGCGCAACTGCGCAATTCGGCTGCGCATCTCTTCCACTTCTTCAGCCCACAGGGCTTTCAACTCAGGATCGCCCAGGATCTCGGCCACGACGGCGGCACCATGATCCGGCGGGTTCGACCACAGATTGCGGGCGGTCGCCGACAGCTGACTGCGCACATCCATCAGCTTCTCGGTGGTGTCAGCGCAGACCAATAAGGCGCCAGTGCGTTCGCGATACAGGCCGAAGTTTTTCGAGCACGAACTGGTGATCAGCAGCTCAGGCAGTTCGCCGGCAAACAGACGAACCGCCCAGGCGTCTTCTTCAAGACCGTCGCCAAAACCCTGATACGCGAAGTCGATCAGCGGCAGCAGATTGCGTTGCTTGACGATTTCCAGCACCGCGTACCAGTCATCACGGGACAGGTCGAACCCGGTCGGGTTGTGACAGCACGCATGCAGCAGGACAACGTCGCCTTCCGGAATGGTCTTCAACGTCGCCAGCATGGCCTGCACGTTGAGCGTGTTGTCGCTACCCACGTAGGGGTAGTGACTGACCTTCAGGCCTGCAGCGGCATAGATGGTCTCGTGAATCGGCCAGGTCGGATCGCTCAGCCAGATGCCTTTGCCCGGCAGGCAGTTGGCAATGAAGTCGGCGCTCAACCGCAGCGCGCCCGTGCCGCCAGGGGTCTGGGTAGCGCCGACGCGTTTGCTGGCGATCAGCGGTGAATCGGCGCCCATGACCAGCTCACAGATCAGCGTGCCGAAACGCGGTTCGCCATGGCCACCGATGTAGCTCTTGGTGGGCTGGGAATCGACCAGCCGTTGCTCGGCGATTTTCACCGCGCGGGGAATGGTGGTCAGGCCCTGCGCATCTTTATAGACGCCCACGCCCAGGTCGAACTTGTTCGGATTCGGGTCTTTGGCGTAGGCCTGAATCAGGCCCAGGATGGGGTCGTCCGGTACGCGCTGGATCTGTGAAAAATGCATTTACTTACGGCCCTCGGCGCTTTTGGCCACCTCGTCTGTGCGGGAGGCCATGATGAAATCGTTGCGGTGCAGCCCCTTGATGGAATGGCTCCACCAGGTCACGGTCACTTTCCCCCATTCGGTCAGCAGACCCGGGTGGTGACCTTCGGCCTCGGCAATTTCGCCGACCGCGTTGGTAAACGCCAGCGCAAATTTGAAATTCTTGAACAGAAAGACTTTTTCCAGCTGCATGACGCCGTCACGCACTTCGATGTTCCAGTCCGGGATCTGCTTGAGCAAATCCGGCAGCTCGGCGTCGCTGACCTGTGGGGCGTCGGCGCGGCAGGCTTCGCATTGGGATTGGTTGAGAGCGGTCATTGAAAGATTCCTTGATCGGGTTCGGGCTGCTTTTTTTGGGGCGGCTGTTGTTTTAAGCGGCTTTATTTTTCGGTGGAAATTTCGGCGCGTGCAGCCCCAGTTCAGCCGCCGTGCGGGCCATGCCCATGATGTCTTCATGGGCTAGGTCGAACAGGCGCTTGAGGTCCGGCAGCACAAAATACACCGGCTGCAGAATGTCGATGCGGTAGGGCGTGCGCATGGCCTCAATCGGGTCGAAGGGCTGATGTTCAGGGGTTGTTGACACGCTGTAAACGGTTTCCTTGGGCGAGGAGAGGATGCCGCCGCCGTAGATCTTGCGCCCCTGGGGCGTGTCGACCAGGCCGAATTCGATGGTCATCCAGTAGAGGCGGGCAAGATACACGCGCTGCTCTTTGCTGGCTGCCAGACCGAGCTTGCCGTAGGTGTGGGTAAATTCTGCAAACCAGGGGTTGGTCAGTAAGGGGCAGTGTCCGAAAACCTCGTGAAAGATGTCGGGCTCTTGCAGGTAGTCGAGCTCTTCTTCGCTGCGAATGAATGTGGCGACCGGAAATCGCTTGCTCGCCAGCAACTCGAAGAAGGTTTGAAAGGGGATCAGCGCCGGCACGCGCTCGACTTGCCACCCCGTGGTCGCGCCCAGCACGCGGTTGATTTCGCCAAGCTGCGGAATACGGTCCTGGGGCAGGGCGAGCTGCTCGATGCCATCCAGATACTCCTGGCACGCACGACCTGCGATCACCTTGAGCTGGCGGGTGATGAGGGTGTTCCAGATTCTGTGCTCGGCTTCCGAGTAATCAATGAATCCGGTGGCGTCCGGCTCGCGGGCGACGTACTGCGTACTCATGGGGCTCTCCTGATGGCTTGTTCTTATATGGAGCAATGCGATTGGGGGTAAAACTGATTGGGATATTGATAGCTGATTTGGCGCCTCTCAGCTGCAAGGCTCCAGCCCGATTTGCGCAGCCCTGTCCGATAATTCGTAAAGAAATCGTGACGGTTGACCGGGTTCGCCTGAATACATTCGCCGTGCTGTCTCGTCTGGCCCTTGCGCTGTAACGTATTCTTGACGATAAACTCGGGCCAACCCGAAATCGATGCCACCCCGCGAGCCCTCCATGCGTATCAAAGTCCATTGCCAGAACCGCGTCGGCATCCTCCGCGACATCCTCGAGCTACTGGTGGCCTACGGCGTCAACGTCTCCGGCGGAGAAGTCGGCGGTGAGCATGGCGACGCCATCTATCTGCGCTGCCCGAACCTGATCAATCTGCAGTTCCAGGCGCTGGTGCCGAAATTCGAGACCGTCGCTGGGGTATTTGGCGTCAAGCGTGTGGGATTAATGCCCAGCGAGCGTCGGCATATGGAGCTCAATGCCTTGCTCGGCGCACTTGAATTCCCCGTGCTCTCCATCGACATGGGCGGCTCCATCGTTGCGGCCAACCGCGCCGCCGCGCAGTTGCTGGGCGTGCGGGTCGATGAAGTGCCGGGCATTCCGCTGTCCCGTTACGCCGAGGATTTCGACCTGCCGCAACTGGTGCGCGCCAATCGCTCGCGCATCAACGGCCTGCGCGTGAAAGTGAAGGGCGACATCTTTCTGGCTGACATCGCGCCCCTGCAGTCCGAGCACGAAGACAGCGAAGCCATGGCCGGCGCGGTGCTGACGCTGCACCGCGCCGACCGGGTCGGCGAGCACATCTATAACGTGCGCAAGCAGGAGCTGCGGGGGTTCGACAGCATCTTTCAAAGCTCGAAAGTGATGGCGGCTGTGGTCCGGGAGGCCCGGCGCATGGCGCCGCTGGATGCGCCGTTGCTGATCGAAGGCGAAACCGGAACGGGTAAAGAGCTGCTGGCGCGGGCCTGTCATCTGGCCAGCCCTCGCGGCCAGTCCCCGATGATGGCGCTCAACTGCGCGGGGTTCTCCGAATCCATGGCCGAGACCGAGCTGTTCGGCTACGGCCCCGGCGCGTTCGAAGGTGCCCGCGCCGAAGGCAAGTTGGGGCTGCTGGAGCTGACCTCGGGCGGCACGTTGTTTCTCGACGGCGTTGCGGAAATGAGTGCGCGGTTGCAGGCGAAACTGTTGCGCTATTTGCAGGAAGGCTGCTTTCGACGCGTAGGCAGCGACGAAGAGGTTTACCTGGACGTGCGCATCATCTGCGCGACGCAGGTGGATCTTTCCGAACTTTGCGCCCGGGGTGAATTCCGCCAGGACCTCTACCACCGGCTCAACGTGCTATCGCTGCACATTCCGCCCCTGCGCGACTGCCTGGATGGGCTCGCGCCGCTGGTTGAGCACTTTCTCGATCAGGCCAGCCGACAGATCGGCTGCACTTTGCCCCGGCTGGCGCCAGCGGCAATGGAACGCCTCAGCCAATACGATTGGCCCGGCAATGTACGGCAACTGGAAAACGTATTGTTCCAGGCTGTTTCGCTGTGCGACGGCAAATGGGTGAAAGCCGAACATATTCGCCTGCCGGATTACGGCGTGCGCCCACCCTTGGGCGACTTCTCTCTGGAAGGCGGGCTGGAAGATATTGTCGGGCGATTCGAGAAGGCAGTACTTGAGCAACTCTATGCGGCACACCCGAGCAGCCGCTTATTAGGCAAGCGATTGGGTGTTTCCCATACAACTGTCGCCAATAAGTTGAAGCACTATGGAATAGGCCAGAGTTAATAGTGGGTGATGACTTCAGAAGTGCGCTTGCCCGCGAATCGGTAATACTGCTGGCGGATATATAAACTCATGCACCGCACTTCACGGGCAAGCGCACTCCTGCAAGTAAGCGGCGCGCTCAACTGATCAACAGAGCGTGCTGATCAACCGTTGCTGCACCCGTTACCCATGACCTGATACTCAAGCACGTGGCGTTTGCCCTGCGAGTCTTCGTAAGTCATATGCTGCGGGACGACCTGGCAGACGTTAGGCACTTCGTCCACCGAAATGACTTTCGCGATATCCAGTTTAGTGGAATAGGTGTACTCCTCGACACGCTGTTGCTGAGCGGCCACTTTTGCGCCGGATTCTTCTGCCATTGCCATGGCGCTGAAACCACAAAGAGCCATTACAACCAGTGCAGCTTTCATTACTCATTTCCTCTAAGTTGCTTCATTCACACTGCGTCGCAAGAACTGCGGTCGACAGGGTGCACAAAACCTTTTTGGGGCTCTGCGTGAAGCGAATCATGACCGGGTAGGTTTAGTTGATTGACAGTGCAGTGTGGGGGGGCTGTTGTTTATCAATCATTTGCCGTGTTGGCGGAACGGATTCTATGCCCCTGTTCTGAATTCATATAGAAACCATTTTGATAAAGTCTATTGAGCGAAACGGCAACAATCGCCGTTGTCGGGTTGCGGCCAGGCGTTCGATGGGTTCTTCAGTCGTAGCCGGGACATGAAGATTTGCCTGGAATCGGGCACTGGACCTGCTTTCGGCGCTATGCTCGGAGTCGGTAAGACCATCGTCGAATGGCCTTTACAGCCATCGGCGGATACAACAGGGTCATAAAACAACAACATTTCCACCGAGGTAAGAAAGATGAGTGCGGCTTCCCTGTACCCCGTCCGCCCTGAAGTGGCAGCCAACACGCTGACTGACGAGGCGACCTACAAGGCGATGTACCAGCAGTCGGTGGTCAATCCCGATGGCTTCTGGCGCGAACAAGCCCAGCGCCTTGACTGGATCAAGCCATTCACCACCGTCAAACAGACCTCGTTCGACGACCACCGCGTCGACATCAAGTGGTTCGCCGACGGCACCCTGAACGTTTCCTACAACTGCCTCGACCGCCATCTGGCCGAGCGCGGCGATTCGATCGCGATCATCTGGGAAGGCGACGATCCTTCCGAGAGCCGCAACATTACCTACCGCGAGCTGCACGAAGAAGTCTGCAAGTTCGCCAACGCGCTGCGCGGGCAGGATGTCCATCGCGGCGATGTCGTCACCATCTATATGCCGATGATCCCGGAAGCCGTGGTTGCCATGCTGGCCTGCGCGCGCATCGGTGCGATTCACTCCGTGGTGTTCGGTGGTTTCTCCCCGGAAGCACTGGCCGGTCGCATCATCGACTGCAAATCGAAAGTGGTGATCACCGCTGACGAAGGGCTGCGTGGCGGCAAGAAGACCGCCATGAAAGCCAACGTCGACCGTGCGCTGACCAACCCGGAAACGGCGAGCGTACAGAAGGTCATCGTGTGCAAACGCACCGGTGGCGACATCGAGTGGAACCGTCATCGCGACATCTGGTACCACTCGCTGCTGGACGTGGCATCGAGCACCTGCGCGCCGAAAGAAATGGGCGCCGAAGAATCGCTGTTCATCCTTTACACCTCGGGCTCCACTGGCAAGCCGAAGGGCGTGTTGCACACCACTGCGGGCTATCTGCTGTACGCGGCGCTGACCCACGAGCGCGTGTTCGACTATCGTCCGGGCGAAGTGTACTGGTGCACCGCGGACGTCGGCTGGGTCACCGGCCACAGCTACATCGTCTACGGCCCGCTGGCCAATGGCGCGACCACGCTGTTGTTCGAAGGGGTGCCGAATTACCCGGACATCACCCGCGTGTCGAAAATCGTCGACAAGCACAAAGTCAACATCCTCTACACCGCACCGACCGCCATCCGCGCCATGATGGCCGAGGGCACCAAGGCCGTAGAGGGCGCGGACGGTTCGAGCCTGCGTTTGTTGGGTTCGGTGGGCGAGCCGATCAATCCGGAAGCCTGGAACTGGTACTACAACACGGTCGGCAAGAAGAATTGCCCGATTGTCGACACCTGGTGGCAGACCGAAACCGGCGGCATTCTGATCAGCCCGCTGCCTGGCGCCATTGCCTTGAAGCCGGGTTCGGCGACGCGTCCGTTCTTCGGCGTGATTCCGGCCCTTGTGGATAACCTGGGCAACCTCATCGAAGGCGCAGCGGAAGGCAATCTGGTGATTCTCGACTCGTGGCCGGGTCAGTCGCGCAGCCTGTACGGCGACCATGACCGTTTCGTCGACACTTACTTCAAGACCTTCCGCGGCATGTATTTCACCGGCGACGGCGCCCGTCGTGACGAAGACGGTTACTACTGGATCACCGGCCGCGTCGACGACGTGCTCAACGTGTCCGGCCACCGCATGGGCACCGCCGAGATCGAGAGCGCGATGGTGGCTCACCCGAAAGTCGCCGAGGCGGCCGTCGTGGGTGTGCCTCACGATTTGAAGGGGCAGGGCATCTACGTCTACGTCACCCTTAATGGCGGTGAGGTTCCGGACGAAGCGTTGCGCATCGAATTGCGCAACTGGGTGCGCAAGGAGATCGGTCCTATTGCTTCGCCGGATGTGATTCAGTGGGCGCCGGGTCTGCCGAAGACCCGTTCCGGCAAGATCATGCGACGCATCCTGCGCAAGATCGCCACCGGGGAGTACGACGCGCTGGGCGATATCTCGACGCTGGCCGATCCGAGTGTGGTTGCGCATCTGGTTGAGACCCACAAGACCATGACTGCGGCGTGAAAGCCTTTAACGTCAAGGGCGTCTGCCTGGGGGCAGACGTTTCGCCTTCGGCGAGTTACTTTTAAAAAGCACTAAAAGTAACCAAAAGTGCCTGCTCTCGGTTGGGCCCGACTTCGTCGGGTTCCTTCACTCCGGTCTCGCTCCGTGGGCCCGCGCCGAACGGACATCCATGTCCTGACGGCGCTCTCGCGGCATCCATGCCGCTCGGCCCACTCCTCGAGACCTCCGTTCAGCCTGCACCAAAGTCGCATTTTGCGGTGTCTGGGCTATCGCGTAGAAGATCAACTGCAAAAGCAAAAGCTTCCCGGCTGAAGCCGGTCCTACAGTCGGAGCCAGTCCTACTGACTGAACGCGCTGCTGTCAGTGGGACTGGCTTTAGCCAGGAAGAGGCCAGTCCAGGCGCCAACAATTTTGCTGATCGCACCCCCTCCCTGTGGGAGCGAGCTTGCTCGCGAATGCTGTATTCCAAGCACCAGATATTCGATGGATGTACCAACCCCTTCGTGAGCAAGCTCACTCCCACAAGTCCTCAGCGTTTGATCTGCCCTTGATTGGCCTTTGATCTGCTTTTGATCTTCATATGCAAAAGGCTCAGACACCGCCAATCGCGACTTGGGTGCAGGCTGAACGCAGGTCTCGTGGAGTGGGCCGAGCGGCATGGATGCCGCGAGAGCCGCCCCCCGCCATGGATGGCGGATGGCGGCGGGCCCACGGAGCGAGGCCGGAGTGAGGGAACCCTGAGGAACGAAGGGCCCAACCGAGAGCAAGCACCCTTGGTTACTTGGGGTGCTTTTCCAAGTAACTCGCCGAAGGCGAAACAGTCCGCCCCCAGGCGGACGCTCTTGATCCTAATACCCGGACGGTCCCCCGAAGAATCGGGAAATATCGATTTGTTACCCCACACCCGCCCCGGTAACCTCCCGCCCCGCTGTGGGGCGTTTCCACCCGAAAACAAAGCATTTCATCGCCCCGAATCAACCCGCTCCCACGCTGGACTTGCCGGATCATAAGGCTTTGCCAATAATGGGCGCGTTATTTGCTTCGTTGATAGGTTTGCCAACTCTGGCACTTGCATAAAGCTTTTTGGATGTCAATTGGCCTGATCACGATTTCATGTGCTTCTGTAACTAGTTGTCGCATTGAAGAAATATCGACTTTCAGCCTGCCGCTAAAATGCCGACCACTCGCCGAAGGCTTGTCGGGTCCAGAGACCCGCCGGCACCTCGCGTCGCACTTTCTGATTCCTCCTGTTCATTGAGCGTCTCGCTCACTGCCATTTGTCGCGTTATACCGATGGAGTTCCAAGAAATGAAAAAGCTCATGCTGCTGGGTGCGCTGGCACTGACCGTATTGGCACAGCCCGTATTCGCCGATGAAAAGCCCATGAAGATCGGCATCGAAGCGGCATACCCTCCGTTTGCCTCCAAGGCGCCGGACGGCAGCATCGTCGGTTTCGACTACGACATCGGCAACGCCCTGTGCGAAGAGATGAAGGTCAAGTGCGTATGGGTCGAGCAGGAATTCGACGGCCTGATCCCGGCGCTGAAAGTGCGCAAGATCGACGCCATCCTGTCCTCGATGTCCATCACCGAAGACCGCAAGAAGTCCGTCGACTTCACCAACAAGTACTACAACACCCCGGCCCGTCTGGTCATGAAGCAGGGCACCGTCGTCAGCGACGCGCTGACCGAACTCAAGGGCAAGAACATCGGCGTGCAGCGTGGCTCGATCCACGAGCGTTTCGCCCGCGAAGTCCTGGCCCCGCTGGGTGCTGAAATCAAACCGTACAGCTCGCAGAACGAAGTCTATCTGGACATCGCCGCCGGTCGTCTCGATGGCACCGTGGCGGATGCCACCCTGCTGCAGGACGGCTTCCTGAATACCGAATCCGGCAAAGGCTACGCATTCGTCGGCCCGGCCTTCACCGACGTCAACTACTTCGGCGACGGCGTCGGCATTGCCGTGCGCAAGGGCGACAAGGCTGATCTGGACAAGCTCAACGCAGCCATCGCGGCCATTCGTGCCAACGGCAAATACAAAGCCATTCAAGACAAGTACTTCGACTTCGACATCTACGGCAAGTAACGTGGTTTGAAGCCGTCAATGGCGCAAGCAGCCGGTCACCGCACCGACTGATTGCGCCATTTTTCTATCCCGCGCTTGAGGGCCAAACAACATGTTGAAAGGTTACGGAGCCGTCATCCTCGACGGTGCATGGCTGACCTTGCAGCTCGCTCTGTGCTCCATGGCGCTGGCGATCGTGCTCGGCCTGATCGGCGTGGCATTGCGGCTGTCGCCGGTGCGCTGGCTGGCATGGCTGGGCGACCTGTACTCCACCGTGATCCGCGGCATTCCCGATCTGGTGCTGATTCTGCTGATTTTCTACGGCGGTCAGGACCTGCTCAACCGCATCGCGCCGCTGCTCGGTCACGACGACTACATCGACCTTAACCCGCTGGTGGCCGGTATCGGCACGCTGGGTTTCATCTTTGGCGCGTACCTGTCGGAAACCTTCCGCGGCGCGTTCATGGCCATCCCGAAAGGGCAGGCCGAAGCAGGCATGGCCTACGGCATGAGCAGTGGCCGGGTGTTCTTCCGCATTCTGGTGCCGCAGATGATTCGTCTGGCAATCCCCGGGTTCACCAATAACTGGCTGGTACTGACCAAGGCCACCGCGCTGATTTCCGTGGTCGGTCTGCAGGACATGATGTTCAAGGCCAAGCAGGCGGCCGATGCCACCCGCGAACCCTTCACTTTCTTCCTCGCAGTCGCGGCCATGTACCTGGTGATCACCAGCGTCTCGCTGCTCGTACTGCGCTACATCGAAAAACGTTACTCGGCCGGCGTGAGGGTGGCAGACCTATGATTTTCGATTACAACGTCGTCTGGGAAAGCCTGCCGCTGTACGTCGGCGGTCTGCTGATCACCCTCAAACTGCTCGCGCTGTCGCTGTTTTTTGGCCTGCTCGCTGCCCTGCCGCTGGGCCTGATGCGCGTGTCGAAAATCGCCTGGGTCAATCTGCTGGCGTGGAGCTACACCTACGTCATTCGCGGCACGCCGATGCTGGTGCAGCTGTTCCTCATCTACTACGGGCTGGCGCAATTCGAAGCGGTGCGTGAAAGCATCCTGTGGCCGTGGCTGTCGAGTGCGACCTTCTGCGCGTGCCTGGCCTTTGCCATCAACACCAGCGCTTACACCGCTGAAATCATTGCCGGCAGCCTGAAATCCACGCCGCCGGGCGAGATCGAAGCGGCGCGGGCAATCGGCATGTCAAAAGCCAAGATGTACCGCCGGATTTTGCTGCCATCGGCCCTGCGCCGGGCGCTGCCGCAGTACAGCAACGAAGTGATCATGATGCTGCAGACCACCAGTCTGGCCTCCATCGTCACGCTGATGGACATCACCGGTGCGGCGCGCGCGGTCAACGCGCAGTTCTACCTGCCGTTCGAGGCCTACATCACGGCGGGCGTTTTCTACCTCTGCCTGACGTTCATTCTGGTGAAACTGTTCAAGCTGGCCGAGCGCCGCTGGCTCAGTTACCTCGCCCCGAGGAAGCACTGATATGCAGCGCATCGATCACGATCTACCGTGGGGCAATCTCGGCACCCAGCGCACCCTGAGTGTGTTCCGTTTCGGTCAGGGCGAGCGCAAGGCCTACATTCAGGCCAGCCTGCACGCCGACGAGCTGCCGGGCATGCGCACCGCCTGGGAATTGAAGAAACGCCTGACCCAGCTGGAAGAACAGGGCCTGCTCAAGGGCGTCATCGAGCTGGTGCCGGTCGCCAATCCGATCGGTCTGGGCCAGTTGCTGCAGGGCAACCACCAGGGCCGTTTCGAGTACGGCAGCGGCAAGAACTTCAATCGCGATTTCACCGAGCTCAGCGAGCCGGTCGCCCAGGCGCTGGCAGGCAAGCTCGGTGACGACCCCCACGCCAACGTCAAACTGATCCGTCAGGCCATGGCCGACGTGCTCGAGCAATTGCCGCCGGCCGGCAGCGAACTGGCCGGGATGCAGCGCGTCTTGCTCAGTCATGCCTGCAACGCCGACGTGGTGCTGGACCTGCATTGCGACACCGACGCTTCGCTGCACATGTACGCCTTGCCGCAGCACTGGCCGCAGTGGCGTTCGCTGTCGGCGCATCTGGGGGTGACCGTCGCGCTGCTGGCCGAAGATTCCGGCGGCAGCTCGTTCGACGAAGCCTGTTCGCTGCCGTGGTTGCGCTTGTCCAAGCAGTTTCCGGACGCGCAGATACCGCTGGCCTGCCTGGCGACTACCCTCGAACTGGGCGGTCAGGCCAACACCGGCAAGGCCGAAGCTGAGGCCTACGCCGAAGGCATTCTGGCGTTTCTGGCCGAGCAGGGGCTGATCAGTGGCGAGTGGCCGCAACCTGGCCATGAAGCCTGCGAAGGCATGCCGTTCGAAGGCACCGAAATGATTTATGCGCCCCATCCCGGCGTGCTGACTTTCTTGCGTCCAGCGGGGGCCTGGGTCGAGCCCGGTGAACCGCTGTTCGACGTCATCGACCCGTTGACCGATCGCGCTACCACCGTCTGTGCCGGTACCGCCGGCGTGCTGTTCGCCATCGAAAAACTGCGTTACGCCCAGCCGGGTTTCTGGATGGCCAAAGTGGCCGGCCGCACACCGTTGCGCAGCGGCCGCCTGCTCAGTGACTGATTACTTGTGAGAACCGACATCATGAACAAACTGGAAGTCCAGGACCTGCACAAGTGCTACGGCAGTCACGAAGTGCTCAAAGGCGTTTCGCTGACCGCCAAGGCTGGCGATGTCATCAGCATCATCGGCTCCAGCGGCTCGGGCAAGAGTACGTTTCTGCGCTGCATCAACTTGCTGGAGCAGCCGAAATCCGGCCGCATTCTGCTCAACAACGAAGAGCTCAAGCTGGTCTCCAACAAGGACGGCGGCCTGAAGGCGGCTGACCCGAAACAGCTGCAGCGCATGCGTTCGCGCCTGTCGATGGTGTTTCAGCACTTCAACCTGTGGTCGCACATGACTGCGATGGAAAACATCATCGAAGCGCCCGTGCACGTCCTGGGCGTGCCGAAGAAAGAAGCGCTGGAAAAGGCCGAACATTATCTGAACAAGGTCGGCGTCTATCACCGCAAGGATGCTTACCCGGGGCATATGTCCGGCGGCGAGCAGCAGCGCGTGGCGATTGCCCGGGCGCTGGCAGTGGAGCCGGAAGTCATGCTGTTCGACGAACCGACGTCCGCCCTGGACCCCGAGCTGGTCGGTGATGTGCTGAAAGTCATGCAGGCGCTGGCCCAGGAAGGCCGGACCATGGTGGTGGTCACTCACGAAATGGGCTTCGCCCGTGAAGTGTCGAATCAGCTGATCTTCCTGCACAAGGGCCTGGTCGAAGAAAGCGGCAACCCCCGTGAAGTGCTGGTCAATCCGAAATCCGAGCGTTTGCAGCAGTTCCTGTCAGGCAGTTTGAAGTAACCCGCCCCCACGTGAGAGCGGTGCGTTTTGCTTCAGAACGGTTCATGCTGCGCGTCATTCAGGCCGCAGCCATTGACTGAAGGTTACAGAATCCCATCGCATGCCAGGCGTGCGACCCCTTTTAGCGACACGTTTCGGATTGCACGCCATGACTGCCCATCGAATCGGATTTCTCATCTGGCCCGGCACCAAAGCCTTGACCCTGGCGCTGGCGGAGGAAGCCCTGCGTGTTGCTCAGCGCGTTCACCCCGAAGTGGTGTACGAACTGTCGTTTCTGCAGGCCGAACCGCCGATTGATGGCAGCGGTTGGCAATTGCCGGGCGAGCCGTGGGTCGGTCGTCTGGAAGGGTTTCAGAAGCTGTTTCTGCTGGCCGACGAGCCACCGGCGCCGATGTCTTCGGCCCTCGGCGGCGCGCTCAAGCAACTGGTCCGCGCCGGTTGCGTGATCGGTGGGTTGTCGGCGGGTGTGTATCCGCTGGCGCAATTGGGTTTGCTCGACGGGTACCGTGCGGCGGTGCACTGGCGCTGGCAGGACGATTTCGCCGAGCGCTTCCCCAAGGTCATCGCCACCAGCCATTTGTTCGACTGGGATCGCGATCGCCTGACGGCCTGCGGCGGGATGTCGGTGCTGGATCTGTTGCTGGCGGTGCTGGCCCGTGACCACGGCGCCGAACTGGCCGGCGCGGTGTCGGAAGAACTGGTGGTGGAGCGCATCCGCGAAGGCGGCGAGCGTCAACGGATTCCACTGCAGAACCGTTTGGGTTCCAGTCACCCGAAGCTGACCCAGGCGGTGCTGTTAATGGAAGCCAACATCGAAGAGCCGCTGACCACCGACGAAATCGCCCAGCACGTGTGCGTGTCGCGGCGTCAGCTGGAGCGCATCTTCAAGCAGTACCTCAATCGGGTGCCGAGCCAGTATTACCTCGAACTGCGCCTGAACAAGGCGCGGCAGATGCTGATGCAGACGAGCAAATCGATCATTCAGATCGGCCTGTCCTGCGGTTTCTCTTCGGGGCCGCATTTCTCCAGCGCCTACCGTAACTTCTTCGGCGCCACCCCTCGCGAAGACCGCAATCAGCGTCGCAGCAGCAGCCCGTTCGAATTGTCATCGGTGCCCGCCGAGCGCGGTTGAAAATCCAGGCGGGTCGCCCTGAAGTCAACAGTGCCCCAACCGCACGCCAGTGTTTAAACTGCGCCTTTGTGACGCAATTTGTCGCATTGCCGAAAACCCCGTAAAAAGCCGGTTTGGCGCTATAAGAAGTTGTCGCTTGGCGGCAAGGCCCGGCCCGAATCAGTCCTTACAATCCTTCCATCGCTCGCCAGTTCCAGGCAGGCGTTCCTCTTCAGGAGACTCCGATGTCCGTTGAGCAAGTACCGGTGCAACGTGCCGATTTCGACCAGGTGATGGTCCCCAACTATGCCCCGGCAGCCTTCATCCCCGTGCGCGGTCAGGGTTCTCGCGTCTGGGATCAGTCGGGTCGCGAACTGGTTGATTTCTCCGGCGGCATCGCGGTCAACGTGCTGGGCCATGCGCACCCTGCGCTGGTCGGCGCGCTGTCCGAGCAGGCCAACAAGTTGTGGCATGTCTCCAACGTCTTCACCAACGAACCGGCGCTGCGTTTTGCCAAGAAGCTGGTTGACGCCACCTTCGCCGACCGCGTGTTCTTCTGTAACTCCGGCGCCGAAGCCAACGAAGCCGCGTTCAAACTGGCCCGTCGCGTGGCCCACGATCTGTACGGCCCGGACAAGTACGAAATCGTCGCGGCCCTGAACAGCTTCCACGGCCGCACCCTGTTCACCGTGAGCGTCGGCGGTCAGCCGAAATACTCCGACGGCTTCGGCCCGAAAATCACCGGCATCACCCACGTCCCCTTCAATGACCTGGACGCGCTGAAAGCCGCCGTCTCGGACAAGACCTGCGCGGTGGTGCTCGAGCCGATCCAGGGTGAGGGCGGCGTATTGCCGGCCGAACTTGAATACCTGCAAGGCGCGCGCAAATTGTGCGACGAGCACAACGCGCTGCTGGTCTTCGACGAAGTCCAGAGCGGCATGGGCCGCAGCGGTCACCTGTTTGCGTACATGCATTACGGCGTGACGCCGGACATTCTCTCCAGCGCGAAAAGCATCGGCGGCGGCTTCCCGATGGCGGCCATGCTGACCACTGAAAAACTTGCCAAGCACCTGGCTGTTGGCGTTCACGGCACCACCTACGGCGGCAACCCGCTGGCGTGCGCGGTGGGCGAGGCAGTCATTGACGTGGTCAACACCCCGCAAGTGCTGGCGGGGGTGAAGGCCAAGCACGAACTGTTCAAGGCCCGTCTGGAGAAGATCGGTCAGCAATACGGCGTGTTCAGCCAGGTGCGTGGCATGGGCCTGCTGATCGGCTGCGTGTTGACCGACGCCTGGAAAGGCAAGGCCAAAGACTTCTTCAACGCCGCCGAGCAGGAAGGCGTGATGGTGCTTCAGGCCGGTCCCGACGTGGTGCGTTTCGCGCCGAGCCTGGTGGTCGAAGACGCCGACATCGAAGAAGGCCTGAACCGCTTCGAACGTGCGGTTGCCAAGCTGGCCGGGGTGTAAAGCCCTTCGCTAATGGACGCATAACCTCTGTAGGAGTGAGCTTGCTCGCGATAACGGTGTGTCAGCGAAACGCTTGGATCAGACACGCCGCATTCGCGAGCAAGCTCGCTCCCACAAGGTTGAGCGCCGCTTCAGCTTTTGTTTTTTCCTGTGCCGGATGACCGGCCCGATTTTTTTCTCAAGGAGTGACACCATGCTGGTGATGCGCCCCGCGCAAATGGCGGATCTGAGCGAGGTTCAACGACTCGCGGCAGACAGCCCGATTGGTGTCACGTCCCTGCCGGATGACGCTGGACGTCTGAGTGACAAGATTGCCGCGTCCGAAGCCTCGTTCGCGGCGGAAGTCAGTTTCAACGGCGAAGAGACCTACTTCTTTGTCCTCGAAGACACCGAGTCCGGTCGTTTGGTGGGCTGCTCCGGGATCGTCGCCTCGGCGGGTTATTCCGAGCCGTTCTACAGCTTTCGCAACGAAACCTTCGTCCACGCCTCCCGTGAACTGAAGATCCACAACAAGATCCACGTGCTCTCGCAGTGCCACGACCTCACCGGCAACAGCCTGCTGACCAGCTTCTACGTGCTGCCTGAGCTGGTCGGCACGCTGTGGTCGGAACTCAATTCCCGTGGCCGTCTGCTATTCGTCGCCAGCCACCCGGAGCGCTTCGCCGATTCGGTGGTGACCGAGATCGTCGGTTACAGCGACGACCACGGCGACTCACCCTTCTGGGACGCCATCGGCCGCAACTTCTTCGACATCAACTACGCCGAAGCCGAGCGCCTGTGCGGGCTGAAAAGCCGGACCTTCCTCGCCGAGCTGATGCCCCATTACCCGATCTACGTGCCGCTGCTGCCCGATGAAGCGCAGGAAGCCATGGGCCAGGTTCATCCGCGTGCGCAGATCACCTTCGACATCCTGATGCGCGAAGGCTTCGAGACCGATCATTACATCGACATCTTCGACGGCGGGCCGACCCTGCACGCGCGGGTGTCCGGCATTCGCTCCATCGCCCAGAGCCGCGTCGTGCCGGTCAAGGTCGACACGGTCAGTACCGGTGATGCGGTGAAGGGCGGGCGGCCTTATCTGGTTTCCAACGGCCAGTTGCAGGACTACCGCGCCGTAATGCTGGAACTGGACTGGGTGCCAGGCAAGCCAGTGGCCCTGAGCCTGGCCGCGGCCGAAGCGCTGGGTGTCGGCGAAGGCGCCAGCGTGCGCATTGTCGCGGTCTGAAAGCCGGGCTCGATGGATGAGATGAGTTGACGGTGATGGGCGCTGCAGTCGCAGGCCGACGCCGTAAAGCAGGTTAGCGAGTTCGCCGGCGGTTGCAGAACCACCGGCATGAGGAGAAAGCATGATCGTTCGTCCCGTACGCAGCAGTGACCTTCCGGCGCTGATCGAGCTGGCGCGCAGCACCGGCGCAGGCCTGACCACCTTGCCGGCCAATGAAGAGCGTCTGGCGCACCGGGTCGGCTGGGCCGAGAAAACCTTCCGTGGCGAGGCCGGGCGGGGCGACGCTGACTACCTGTTCGTGCTCGAAGATGACGACGAGAAAGTCGTGGGCATTTCCGCCGTCGCGGGCGCCGTGGGGTTGCGCGAGCCCTGGTACAACTACCGGGTCGGCCTGACGGTCAGCGCTTCTCAAGAGCTGAATATCTATCGGGAGATCCCGACGCTGTTCCTGGCCAACGACCTCACCGGCAACTCCGAGCTGTGCTCGTTGTTCCTCCACGCCGACTACCGCAATGGCCTCAATGGCCGCTTGCTGTCCAAGGCGCGGATGCTGTTCATTGCCGAGTTTCCGGAGCTGTTCGGCACCAAGACCATCGCTGAAATGCGCGGCATCTCCGACGAACACGGCCATTCGCCGTTCTGGGAAAGCCTGGGCCGACACTTCTTCAAAATGGAATTCAGCCAGGCCGACTACCTCACCGGGGTCGGCAACCGCGCCTTCATCGCCGAGCTGATGCCGAAGTTTCCGCTGTACAGCTGCTTCCTCTCAGAGGCAGCGCGTGAGGTCATTGGCCGCGTACACGTCAGCACCGAACCGGCGCTGGCCATGCTCAAGGCCGAAGGTTTCAGCTATCAAGGTTACGTCGACATTTTCGACGCCGGCCCGGCCATCGAGTGCGAAACCAGCAAGATTCGCGCAGTCCGCGACAGCCAGGCGCTGGTGCTGGCCGTCGGCACACCGGGCGACGATGCGACGCCATTCCTTATCCACAACCGCAAGCGCGAAGACTGCCGCGTGACCGCTGCGCCTGCGCGCCTTGCCGCCGGCACGTTGGTGGTCGATCCACAGACGGCCAAGCGCTTGCGCCTCAGCGCCGGTGATCAAGTTCGCGCCGTGCAACTGTCGCCCGCTCGGGAGAGTATTTGATGAACACTTTGTACATTGCCGGTGCCTGGCAGGACGGGCAGGGCGACGCATTCGAGTCCCTGAACCCGGTGAGCCAGCAGGTGATCTGGTCGGGCCAAAGCGCGACGGCTGAACAGGTTGATGCGGCGGTCAGATCCGCCCGACAGGCGTTTCCGGCCTGGGCGACGCGCAGTCTGGACGAGCGCATTGCCGTGCTCGAAGCCTTCGCCGCTGCGCTGAAAAACCGCGCCGATGAAATCGCCCGTTGCATCGGTGAGGAAACCGGCAAGCCGCTGTGGGAATCGGCGACAGAAGTGACCAGCATGGCCAACAAGGTGGCGATTTCGATTCAGAGCTACCGCGAGCGGACCGGCGAGAAGAGCGGCCCGCTGGGCGACGCCACCGCCGTGCTGCGACACAAGCCCCACGGTGTGGTGGCGGTGTTCGGTCCTTACAACTTCCCGGGTCACCTGCCTAACGGGCACATCGTGCCAGCATTGCTGGCGGGCAACACTGTCGTGTTCAAGCCGAGCGAGCTGACCCCCAAAGTTGCCGAACTGACCGTGCAATGCTGGATCGAAGCCGGTCTGCCGGCGGGCGTTCTCAATCTGCTGCAAGGCGCGCGGGACACCGGCATCGCACTGGCGGGCCATTCAGGGATCGATGGGTTGTTCTTCACCGGTTCCAGCCGCACCGGCAATTCCCTGCATCAACAGTTCGCCGGTCGCCCGGACAAGATTCTTGCGCTGGAAATGGGCGGCAACAACCCGCTGGTGGTCGATCAGGTCGCGGACGTCGACGCCGCGGTGTACACCGTGATCCAGTCGGCCTTTATTTCCGCCGGCCAGCGCTGTACCTGCGCCCGCCGCCTGCTGGTGCCCCAGGGTGCCTGGGGCGATGCATTCCTGGCGCGGCTGGTTGAGGTGACGTCGACCATTCAGGTCGGCGCATTCGATCAACAGCCGGCGCCGTTCATGGGCTCGGTGATTTCCCTGGCCGCTGCGCAGGCACTGATCGATGCCCAGGAAGTAATGCTGGCCAATGGCGCGGTTGCATTGCTTGAAATGACCCAGCCTGCCGCGCAATCGGCGCTGCTGACGCCGGGCATCATCGACGTCAGTGACGTGGCAGATCGTGAGGATGAGGAACTGTTCGGCCCGCTATTGCAGGTGATTCGCTACGCTGATTTCGACGCAGCCATCGAAGAGGCCAATGCCACGCAGTACGGATTGGCGGCGGGGCTGTTGTCGGATTCCCAGGCGCGCTATCAGCAGTTCTGGCTGCAGAGCCGTGCAGGCATCGTCAACTGGAACAAGCAACTGACCGGCGCGGCGAGTACGGCACCGTTCGGCGGTGTCGGCGCCTCGGGCAACCATCGCGCCAGCGCCTACTACGCGGCGGATTATTGCGCGTATCCGGTGGCGTCGCTGGAGACCGAAACCCTGGCGCTGCCTGCCAGCCTGACGCCCGGCATCACCCTGAACTGACCGCGCTCCTTGATAGCGCAGCGCACGTCGAAGAATGTGCACATAAAAACAGATCCACGGAGCCTCACCGATGAAATCCTGTGAAGTCAACTTTGACGGTCTAGTGGGCCCGACCCACAACTACGGTGGGCTGTCCTACGGCAACGTCGCGTCCCAGAACAACTGCCAGCAATCCTCTAATCCGCGCGAGGCCGCTTTGCAGGGGCTGGCCAAGATGAAAGCGCTGATGGAGATGGGTTTTACCCAGGGCGTGCTGGCCCCCCAGGAACGTCCCGATGTGGCCGGTCTGCGCAAGCTGGGCTTCAGCGGCAGCGACGCACAGGTCATCGAGCGCGCCGCCAAAGAGTCGATGCCGCTGCTGGCCGCCAGCTGCTCGGCTTCGAGCATGTGGGTGGCCAACGCCGCCACGGTCAGCCCGAGCGCCGATACCTCCGATGGCCGCGTGCATTTCACCGCCGCCAACCTCAACTGCAAATACCACCGCAGCATCGAGCACCCGACCACCAGCCGCGTGCTCGGCGCAATGTTCGCCGATCAGCAGCATTTCGCCCACCACGCGGCGCTGCCTGCCGTTGCCCAGTTCGGCGACGAAGGCGCTGCCAACCACACGCGCTTCTGCCGCAGCTACGGGGACCCCGGCGTCGAGTTTTTCGTCTTCGGCCGCGCCGCGTTCGACAGCCGTTTCCCCGCGCCGCAGAAATACCCGGCCCGCCAGACCCTCGAAGCGTCCCAGGCCGTTGCGCGTCTGCACGGCCTGAGCGCCGAGGGCGTCGTTTTCGCTCAGCAGAACCCGGCCGTGATCGATCAGGGCGTGTTTCATAACGACGTGATCTCGGTGGGCAATGGCGAGGTCCTGTTTTATCACGAGGACGCATTCCTCAATACCGAGCCCATGCTCGCCGAGCTGCACAACAAACTCGGTCAACGTGGCGGTCGCTTCCAGGCCATTTGCGTGCCGCGCAGTGAAGTGGCCGTGGAAGACGCTGTGCGTTCGTACCTGTTCAACAGCCAGTTGCTGTCACGCGCCGACGGTTCGATGCTGCTGATCGTGCCGGAAGAATGCCGCAGCAACGAGCGCGTGTGGCATTACCTGCAGCGCCTGCTGGCAGACGACAGCCCGATCCGCGAGGTCAAGGTATTCGACCTCAAGCAGAGCATGCAGAACGGTGGCGGCCCGGCTTGCCTGCGTCTTCGCGTGGCCCTGAATGAAACCGAACTGGCGGCGGTCAATCCAGGCGTTATCATGACCGCGCCGCTGTACGACACGCTGACGCAGTGGGTCGACAAGCACTATCGCGACCGCATGAGCGACAGTGATCTGGCCGATCCCCAACTGCTGATTGAATGCCGTACGGCGCTGGACGAGTTGACGCAGCACCTGAAGCTGGGCGCGGTCTATCCTTTCCAGATCAATTGATGCACCCCATCCGTTACGCCTGCGCCCGAGCGGCGTCAGGCGGCGATGTTTTTGCTTTTACAGAGAGAGTTTTGCCATGACCGACGCGCTGCGTTTGATCCTCGAAGACACCGACGGCACTCAGCTGGAAACGTCCTGCACCCGTCTTGCCGTTATCTGGCAGGGCAAAGAAGTCTGGATTCAACAGGACGGCCGTGGCCAGTTGCTGATCGGCGTTGACGTCGAAGAAGGCGATGCCGAATACGCCAACCTGCTGCTGCGTCCACTGGCGACCAACCTGGTCAGCCTGCAGCTGGAAATGGAACCGGCTGACATGAGCGGCGACGACGAAGAAGGCCACGTGCACGGCCCAGACTGCACCCACGACTAAGCCTGCGCAGGAAGCTCCCCATGCTCGCCCTCGGCAAACTGCTTGAACTGACCCTCGCGGGTCGCGAACCTGCGGAAAAGACTCAGCTGACCGTCGACGGCGTTCGCATGCGCTGGCTCGCCGAGGGAGCGCTGGAAGTCCGGCCTCCCGAAGCGCGTGACAATGGCACCGACCTGCTGCTGTCCGCCGGCATCCACGGCAATGAAACCGCGCCCATCGAGCTGCTCGACGCGCTGATTCACGCCATCGCCCGGGGCGAACTCAAGCCTCGCGCACGTATTCTGTTCCTGTTCGGCAATCCCGAAGCGATGCGCAGCGGTGGGCGTTACGTCGAGCAGGACGTCAACCGGCTGTTCAATGGCCGTCATGAGCACAGCGGCGGCAGCGAAGCCTTGCGCGCCTGCGAACTCGAGCGTCTGGCCGCCAGCTTCTTCAATATTCCGGGCCGCTACCGCCTGCACTACGACCTGCACACGGCGATTCGCGGTTCGAAGATCGAGCAGTTCGCGCTGTACCCGTGGAAAGAAGGCCGCGCTCATTCCCGCCGCGAACTCGCACGGCTGCGCAGTGCCGGCATGGAAGCGGTGCTGCTGCAGAACAAGTCGTCGATCGTGTTCAGCGCCTACACCTACGACAAGCTCGACGCCGAAGCCTTCACCCTGGAATTGGGCAAGGCACGCCCGTTCGGGCAGAACCAGCAGGTCAATCTCGACAAGCTGAAGTCCTGCCTCGAACGCCTGATCACCGGCACCGAAGCCGATGAGCCTGGGGATCTGAACGGGTTGCAGCTGTTCAGCGTAGCCCGGGAGATCATCAAGCACAGCGACGCCTTCCGCCTGAACTTGCCAGCGGACATCGAGAACTTCACGGAGCTGGAAAAAGGCTACGTGCTGGCCGAAGACCTGGCCGACTCACGCTGGGTCATAGAAGAAGAGGGCGCCCGGATCATCTTCCCCAACCCGAACGTCAAGAACGGGCTGCGGGCGGGGATTCTGATCGTGCCAGCGACGGAAGAGACGTTGGCCTGAAGCGACCTGTTCAAACTGCCTTCGCAGAAGCATCTGCCGAACAATGGACTGTGGGAGCCGAGCTTGCTCGCGAAGGCGTCGGTACAGCCGCTAAGTGTCTAGCGACTGGAATGCCACCTTCGTGAGCAAGGTGGAGCGCCACCCCGGTCACTCCCACAGGTGCCGTGTTTCATGCGAGGCGGCGCGACGTCTGGACTACCGAATCTTCAGCAGATGGCATTCCAGACGCATCACATCAACCCGCCGCTTTCTGCCCCTCACTCACCCGACGCACTGCACGCAGCTTTGTCAGCGTGTCCGCGCAGGTCTTGGCCGCTTCCTGACCCTTGTGTACGAAGTGATCGAAGAAGAACTTCTGGTGCTCTTCACCGGCGTGGAAGTGGTGCGGGGTCAGCACGACCGAGAAGACTGGCACTTCGGTTTCCAACTGAACCTGCATCAGCGCGCTGATCACCGATTGCGCGACGAACTCGTGGCGATAGATGCCGCCGTCGACCACAAGACCTGCAGCCACGACACCGCCGTAGCGACCTGACTTGGCCAGCAACTTGGCGTGAAGCGGGATTTCGAACGCGCCGCCGACTTCAAAGAAATCGATGTCGGTCTCGGCGTAACCGTGTTGCGCCATCTCGGCGACAAAGCCCTTGCGCGCCTGATCGACGATTTCCTTGTGCCAGCAGGCTTGAATGAAAGCGATGCGCTCGTGAGCGTGAATGGCGGTAGGTTGCATATGTTCTGACTCCTGTTTGAATGAAAAAAACAGGGCGTTTTGGATCGAATGGGATGCCAGGGTACGTGCGAAACCGTCCGCGACGCCAAGCGCCTGGATTGGTCTCGAAACGATCCTGTTGTGCCAGTCCCGTTCTCTCTTCATCCGGACTATACCGTCGGCCCCGGGATCACACCGGGTCTGCTGACCTTGCATCGAGGGTAAGCTCGCTGCAAGCGCTCGCGGGCTAGACGCATTGCGCGCCATTACCGCCGGTGGGGAATCGCACCCCGCCCTGAGAACGTTGCCAACGGCGTTTTCCGTCGGCGTGCAGTTTGTAACATAGATTTCCGGGATTCGCTTGGAGCCTTTTTGATGGTTTTCATCAGCTTTTCTTATAAGGCGTCTTGGCATTCCAGTCCCAAGCCTTGATTATCGATGCCCCGGGCCTCAGAACTGAGGCTCGACCCTAATGAACGGGAGCTTCATCGTGGCGGTTATCGATCTGCGCAGTGACACCGTGACTCAACCCTCGGCCGGCATGCGCGACGCCATGGCCAGCGCACCCCTTGGCGATGACGTGTATGGCGAAGACCCGACGGTCAACCGGCTGGAATCGTGGCTGGCGGAGCGTCTCGGTTTTGCCGCCGCGCTGTTCGTGCCGACCGGCACCATGAGCAACCTGCTCGGCCTGATGGCTCACTGTGAGCGCGGCGACGAATACATCGTCGGCCAGCAGGCGCACACCTACAAATACGAAGGCGGCGGCGCGGCGGTGCTCGGCTCGATCCAGCCTCAACCCCTCGACAACCAGGCGGACGGATCGCTGGACCTGAATCAGGTCGCCGCCGCCATCAAGGCCGACGACTTTCATTTCGCCCGCACCCGCTTGCTGGCCCTGGAAAACACCATGCAGGGCAAGGTCTTGCCGATGGAATACCTCGCGGCGGCCCGGGCATTCACCCGGGAAAAAGGGCTGAATCTGCACCTCGACGGCGCTCGCCTGTACAACGCCTCCGTCAAACTGGGCGTGGACGCGCGTGAGATTGCCCGGCATTTCGATTCGGTTTCCGTGTGCTTGTCCAAAGGGCTCGGCGCGCCGGTCGGCTCAGTGCTGTGCGGCTCAAGTGAGTTCATCGCCAAGGCCCGGCGTCTGCGCAAGATGGTCGGCGGCGGCATGCGTCAGGCTGGCATCCTGGCAGCAGCGGGGTTGTACGCGCTGGAGCATCAGGTCGAGCGTCTGGCCGACGACCACGCCAATGCCACCGCCTTGGGCAAAGCGCTTGCGGACCTCGGTTTTGACGTAGAGCCGGTGCAGACCAACATGGTTTACGTACGGATCGGCGATCGCGCCCAGGCGCTCAACGCCCTGTGTGCCGAGCGCGGTATCGTGCTGAGTGCTGCGCCGCGGTTGCGCATGGTCACCCATCTGGATGTGACGGCTGCGCATCTGGACAAGGTCGTTGCGGCATTTGCCGAATTTGGCGTTCGCTGATCGGGTGATCAGCCCGATTGCCGGTTTCTATCGAATAACACGCTGTACCGAGCGTACAACGCCTATATAATGCGGCCCTTTGCCGTCGCTGCGTCGAACGACGCTATGCATGTGCCAGGCCGCAGTTTCCGTGGAAGAACCTATGAAAAGCGCAGAAATCCGTGAAGCCTTCCTTCGCTTCTTCGAAGAGCAAGGCCACACCCGAGTCGCCTCCAGCTCCCTGATCCCGGGCAACGACCCAACCCTGCTGTTCACCAACGCAGGCATGAACCAGTTCAAGGATTGCTTCCTCGGCCAGGAAAAACGGGCCTACACCCGCGCCGTGAGCAGCCAGAAGTGCGTGCGTGCCGGTGGCAAGCACAACGACCTGGAAAACGTCGGTTACACCGCGCGTCACCACACCTTCTTCGAGATGCTGGGCAACTTCAGCTTCGGCGACTACTTCAAGCGCGACGCAATCACCTACGCGTGGACCTTCCTGACCGGCGTGCTGAACCTGCCCAAGGAAAAACTCTGGGTCACGGTTTACGCCTCGGACGACGAAGCCTACGACATCTGGACCAAGGAAATCGGCGTGCCGGCCGAGCGCATGGTGCGCATCGGTGACAACAAGGGCGCGCCGTACGCCTCCGACAACTTCTGGACGATGGGCGACACCGGCCCGTGCGGCCCGTGCACCGAGATCTTCTACGACCACGGCGCCGACATCTGGGGTGGCCCGCCGGGTTCGCCGGAAGAAGACGGCGACCGCTACATCGAGATCTGGAACAACGTGTTCATGCAGTTCAACCGCACGGCCGACGGCGTTCTTCACCCGCTGCCAGCGCCATCGGTCGACACCGGCATGGGCCTCGAGCGCGTCAGCGCCGTCCTGCAACACGTCAATTCCAACTACGAAATCGACCTGTTCCAGAGCCTGCTCGCCGCTGCTGCAAAAGCCATCGGTTGCAGCAACGACAATCAGGCGTCCCTGAAAGTCGTCGCCGACCACATCCGTTCGTGCGGCTTCCTGATTGCCGACGGCGTGCTGCCGTCCAATGAAGGCCGTGGCTACGTGCTGCGCCGCATCATTCGTCGCGCTTGCCGTCACGGTAACAAGCTGGGCGCCAAGGGCAGCTTCTTCTACCAGATCGTCGCCGCACTCGTCGCCGAAATGGGCGAAGCCTTCCCTGAGCTGAAAAACCAGCAGGCGCACATCGAGCGCGTGCTCAAGGCCGAAGAAGAGCAGTTCGCCAAAACCCTGGAGCAGGGCTTGAAGATCCTCGAGCAGGATCTCGCCGAACTCAAGGGCACCATCGTCCCCGGCGATGTGGTGTTCAAGCTCTACGACACCTACGGTTTCCCGATGGACCTGACCGGCGACATCGCCCGCGAACGCAACCTGACCCTCGACGAGGCCGGTTTCGAACGTGAGATGGATGCCCAGCGTGAACGTGCGCGTTCCGCCAGTTCCTTCGGCATGGACTACAACAGCCTGGTCAAGGTTGACGTGGCCACGCAGTTCACCGGTTACAAAGCCACCGCAGGCGAGGCCAAGGTCGTCGCCCTGTACAAAGACGGCCTCGCGGTCGAGCAATTGAGTGAAGGCGAGGACGGCGTGGTCATCCTCGACCAGACCCCGTTCTACGCAGAGTCCGGCGGCCAGATTGGCGACAGCGGTTACCTGACCGCGGGCGATGCGCGCTTCGACGTGAGCGACACCACCAAGACCGGCGGCGCGTTCCTGCACCACGGTGTTCAAGTGTCGGGCAGCCTGAAAGTCGGCACCACCGTCAGCACCGAAGTGGCTGCCGAAGTGCGCCAGGCCACGTCGTTGAACCACTCCGCCACGCACTTGCTGCACGCGGCGTTGCGCCAGGTGTTGGGCGATCACGTTCAGCAGAAAGGCTCGCTGGTCGACAGTCAGCGCCTGCGTTTCGACTTCAGCCACTTCGAAGCCATCAAGCCCGAGCAGATCAAGGCGCTTGAAGACATCGTCAACGCCGAAGTCCGCAAGAATACGGCCGTCGAGACTGAAGAAACCGACATCGAGACCGCCAAGAAGAAAGGCGCCATGGCGTTGTTCGGCGAGAAGTATGGCGACAACGTCCGCGTGCTGAGCATGGGCGGCGGTTTCTCGGTCGAGCTGTGCGGTGGCATTCACGCCAACCGTACCGGCGACATCGCGCTGTTCAAGATCATCAGCGAAAGCGGTGTGGCCGCAGGCGTGCGCCGTATCGAAGCGGTCACCGGCCCCGTGGCGCTGGAGTACTTGAACGCGGCTGAAGAACAACTGAAGGAAGCCGCGAACCTGGTCAAAGGCAATCGCGACAACGTTCTGGACAAACTGTCGGCGGTGCTGGAACGCAATCGTCTGCTGGAAAAACAACTGGAACAACTGCAGGCCAAGGCGGCCAGTGCTGCGGGCGACGATCTGTCGGGCTCGGCAGTGGACGTCAAAGGCGTCAAGGTTCTTGCTGCCCGTCTCGACGGTCAGGATGGCAAGGCGCTGCTGGCCCTGGTTGACCAATTGAAGAACAAGCTCGGTCGCGCAGTGATCCTGCTCGGCGGGGTGCATGAAGACAAGGTCGTGCTGGTGGCAGGCGTCACCAAAGACCTGACTGGCCAACTCAAAGCCGGTGATTTGATGAAGCAAGCGGCTGCCGCTGTAGGCGGTAAAGGCGGCGGTCGTCCTGACATGGCGCAAGGCGGCGGTGTTGATGCTGCCGGACTCGAAGCAGCGCTGGCACTGGCTGTTCCGTTCGCCGAACAAGGTATTTAAGTCGACCCACCCCGGGGCCCGTCGTTCGGGTCCCGGCGCTTCGCGGTTTGAATGATAACGGGCGCCCTTCATGGGCTGAGGCGGCTTTGAGATGGCTTTAATCGTACAAAAGTTTGGCGGCACCTCGGTGGGCTCGGTAGAGCGCATCGAACAGGTGGCCGACAAGGTCAAGAAATTCCGTGATGCGGGCGATGATCTGGTGGTCGTGCTTTCGGCCATGAGCGGCGAAACCAATCGCCTGATCGAACTGGCCCGGCAAATCAGCGACCAACCGGTGCCACGCGAGCTGGACGTCATCGTTTCCACCGGCGAGCAGGTCACTATTGCACTGCTGGCCATGGCGCTGATCAAGCGCGGCGTTCCGGCTGTGTCGTATACCGGCAATCAGGTTCGCATCCTCACCGACAGCGCCCATAACAAGGCGCGGATTCTGCAGATCGATGATCAGAAGATTCGCGCTGACCTGAAGGCCGGTCGTGTGGTGGTGGTCGCCGGTTTCCAGGGTGTCGATGAAGACGGCAACATCACGACCCTGGGTCGTGGCGGTTCCGACACCACCGGCGTGGCGCTGGCTGCGGCATTGAAAGCCGATGAATGCCAGATCTACACCGACGTCGATGGCGTCTATACGACTGACCCGCGTGTTGTGTCGCAGGCCCAGCGGCTGGACAAGATCACCTTCGAAGAAATGCTGGAGATGGCGAGCCTCGGTTCAAAGGTCCTGCAGATCCGCGCGGTCGAATTCGCCGGCAAGTACAACGTCCCGCTGCGCGTACTGCACAGCTTCAAGGAGGGTCCAGGCACCCTCATTACCATTGATGAAGAGGAATCCATGGAACAGCCGATCATTTCGGGCATCGCCTTCAACCGCGACGAAGCCAAGCTGACCATCCGTGGCGTGCCAGACACCCCGGGCGTTGCGTTCAAGATTCTCGGCCCGATCAGCGGCGCGAACATCGAAGTCGACATGATCGTGCAGAACGTTTCGCACGATAACACCACCGATTTCACCTTCACCGTTCACCGCAATGATTACCAGGCCGCGCTGCAGGTTCTGCAGAACACCGCCAACGAAATCGGCGCTCGCGAAGTCATTGGCGACACCAAGATCGCCAAGGTTTCCATCGTCGGTGTCGGCATGCGTTCCCATGCCGGGGTTGCCAGCCGCATGTTCGAAGCGCTGGCCAAGGAGAGCATCAACATTCAGATGATCTCGACGTCCGAAATCAAGGTCTCGGTGGTGATCGAGGAGAAGTACCTGGAGTTGGCCGTGCGCGCGCTGCACACCGCCTTCGAACTCGACGCACCGCGTCAGGGCGAGTAAGCCTTCGGCAGAGGGCGCGGTTTCGGCTGCGCCTTCTGCGAGTGGATGTGCGCAAGTCGCTATTCTTTTTCCGGCGCTGGTCGATACTGAGGCATGGACCTGCGGCCTCTGGCTCGGGATCATGCCGTTTGTCTGTGCAGACTGTAATCCCTTGAATGTAAGCCGTAAGGAGATAGGTATGCTGATTCTGACTCGCCGGTGCGCGGAAAGTCTGATCATTGGTGATGGTGAAATCACCGTGACCGTGCTCGGCGTAAAAGGCAATCAGGTGCGCATTGGGGTCAACGCGCCCAAGGAAGTGGCTGTTCACCGCGAAGAGATTTACCTGCGTATAAAGAAAGAGAAGGACGAAGAACCAAGCCATTAATTTTTATTGAATTTTTGGTTTGCAAACGGGGAAAAGGGTGGTTATTATACGCCCCGTGTTGCGGAGAGCTGGCCGAGTGGCCGAAGGCGCTCCCCTGCTAAGGGAGTACACCTCAAAAGGGTGTCGGGGGTTCGAATCCCCCGTTCTCCGCCATTATTTGCGTAGTACGTTGTAATCTGGCTTGATCGGTAAGTTGTTGAATTTACTAGAAAAAGTGCTTGACCAAGAGATTTGACGGCCTATAATGCGCGGCAACAAATGCACTCGTAGCTCAGCTGGATAGAGTACTCGGCTACGAACCGAGCGGTCACAGGTTCGAATCCTGTCGAGTGCACCATTTAAGCGTTGTTTGTAGTGATATGAATAACAGTCTTAAGTTAGAAAGAGCCTGGCTTCAACAGGTCTTCGGAAGCACCACTCACTTCCAGAAGTAAAATGCGATGCCCAGAGGTGAACTGGTTTAAAAAGCGCCATCTGCACTCGTAGCTCAGCTGGATAGAGTACTCGGCTACGAACCGAGCGGTCACAGGTTCGAATCCTGTCGAGTGCACC
>NZ_JBWKVD010000016.1:0-44152 GCF_059421525.1 Pseudomonas sp. GW821-FHT02H06 | reverse complement strand
ACCATAAAACGAAAGGCCCGCATGCAAATGCGGGCTTTTTGCTTTCTAGCGTTTGCCTTTTACACAGCCGTGTTCATCGAATGACACCTGTCTGCTGCGTCCCTTCTTCTCCTCATACACATAACGAACTTCAGCGTTACGGCTGATGATCTTTTCCGGTCGCCCTAGCAAGTTTTCGACGTCGCGTTTGCTCATTCCCGTTGGCGTCTGCTGATTGATGATCGCCTTGCGCCGTTGCTCCGCACTCAGGATATTTCCGCAACCATCATCGCGCTGACCCACGACCACCACTTCGTTACTTTTGCGCTTTTGCAGGGTGTCCGTTTTTGCAGGCGGAGGAGGGACTGCGAAGGTCGTGCCTGAAGCCGGGTTGATACCCTGCGCCGCTGTCGTGTGCCCGCTGGGGCAAGCCAGTGTGGTGAACGTCACGTTGCCGCTCTGATCCTGGCAGCGATTGACGGTGGTGGCGCCTGCGCCGAGTGGCGAAAACAGCAGCAGGGTGATGAAGAGCTTTTCAGTGTTCAGCGGCATCGCGATGTCCTCCCTGACCAGTGTCCGAGAAGGGTAGCGATGAGGATTTCTCGCGGCGAGCGGGTTTTGTTCACCGGATGTGACCGGGCGATCTCACTGACTCGGACAGCGATGAAGGTTGTGTTGCAACCGATTGTTTCACGTTGAATTTTTAGCCTCCCGCCACGGCAAGCGGTGTATGATTGCGCCCGTCAGCCCCGCCGGGGCTTGTGGACTACCTCCATGGACTTACCCAGTAGCAACTCAACACTAAGTTTCACCAATCAAGAATCGACTGATTGATCTTCTGGCGGGTTCCACTGCTGGGAGTGGAGTTCGCCTATGACCCAAATCGAAGTAAAAAAGACGCAGGAAAGCCTTCAGGATCGTCTCGCCCAAGTCATCGACTTGCTGCAACGTCAGCGTATCGTCGAAGACCTGACACACCGTCAGGAAGGCCAGCACCAGGATCGCGTCGAGAACCTCGTTCACCGGCAGAACCTCGTCGAGCTGCAGCGTAAGCTCGACGACCTGCACTCCGCCGACGTTGCCTATATCCTCGAAGCACTTCCCCTCGAAGACCGTCTGACGGTCTGGCAGTTGGTGAAGGCTGAGCGTGACGGCGACATCCTTCTCGAAGTGTCCGATTCCGTTCGGGAAACCCTGATCGCCGACATGGACGATCACGAGCTGCTGGCCGCCGCCAAGGAAATGGACGCCGACGAGCTCGCCGACCTTGCGCCAGAGCTGCCGCGCGATGTTGTCCATGAGCTGATGGAGGCGCTGGACAGCCAGCAGCGCGAGCGCGTGCGCTCCGCCCTGTCCTATGACGAGGAGCAGGTCGGCGCCCTGATGGACTTCGAGATGGTGACCATCCGCGAGGATGTCAGCCTGGAAGTCGTTCTGCGCTATCTGCGCCGTCTGAAAGAGCTGCCCGGTCACACTGACAAACTGTTCGTGGTTGACTCCGATGGCGTACTCAAGGGCGTTCTGCCCATCAAGCGTCTGCTGGTCAACGACCCCGAGAAGCAAGTGTCAGAGGTCATGGCCAGTGATCCGGTGAGTTTCCATCCAGATGGCGATGCCTATGAAGCCGCCCAGGCGTTCGAACGTTACGACTTGATTTCCTCCCCGGTGGTCGACAAGAACGGCAAGCTGATCGGCCGTCTGACCATCGATGAGATGGTCGACCTCATCCGTGAGGAGAGCGAGACCGAAGTGCTCAACATGGCGGGTTTGCGGGAGGAGGAGGACATCTTCGCCTCCGTCTGGCGATCCCTGCGCAACCGGTGGTCCTGGCTGGCCGTCAACCTGATTACCGCCTTTCTCGCCTCGCGGGTGATCGGCCTGTTCGAAGGCTCCATCGAGAAGCTGGTGGCGCTTGCAGCATTGATGCCGATCGTGGCAGGGATTGGGGGTAACTCGGGCAATCAGACCATCACAATGATTGTTCGGGCCATGGCCCTCGATCAGGTCAACACCGGCAATACCTCACGCCTGATGCGCAAGGAGCTGGGCGTCGCGCTCATCAACGGCCTGGTGTGGGGCGGGGTGATAGGGATCGTCGCTTATCTGCTGTATCACAGCTGGTCCCTTGGGGTGGTGATGACCGTCGCCATGACATTGAATCTCCTGCTGGCGGCATTGATGGGTGTGTTGATCCCGATGACCCTCGCGCGGTTCGGTCGCGATCCGGCGATGGGCGCCAGTGTGATGATCACGGCCATGACCGACAGCGGCGGGTTCTTCATCTTTCTCGGGCTGGCGACATTATTTTTACTCTGACCCCCACGGTTCAAGCAAAGCCGCCTTCAGGGCGGTTTTTTAATGGGCGCGAAACACCGGCGGCATTAATTTCAGGCACAAAAAAGCCAGCAGAGCGCTGGCTTTCAAGTCTCTGGTTTAAACGACTTATTTGTCGTCGTTTGCCAGGCTAGTGTCGTGTGCAATCAGGGAAACCAGTGCGTTCTGCTGGCGGTGAGCCAACTGACGGAAGCGCTGCAGCAGCTCGCGTTCGTGAAGCGAAAGCTCAGGGCTGTCCAGGCGCAGACTTGGCTCGTCACCCAGTGAACCTTCCTGAATCAGACTCTGCTCAAGACGCGCAATAATTTCCGAGTTCATGCTGCGATGATGATGTTTGGCAACGTCCGCAATACGCTCGCGCATGCCTTCCGGTAGACGAACTACGAACTTGTCAGCTGTGCGACTGGAATAATTGGCCTGTTTCATAGGGCTCATATATTTAACCGAATTAGTTCAAAGAGAGAGGCGGTTCTTGCATTAGGCCGCGAGATGTCATGCTCTGACTGTCTTTTAGCTGAAATGTTCAACCACCCGCATAAAGGACCGCCATCCTGCATCAATACGTCGGATCCTTGGCGTCAAATGTGTGACAAATATTGAACTAGATAAAGGCTTTTAGCCAGCACCAATTATCCGAAATGCGTTCTGGTTTGCAAAGTGGATAATGAACATCCCGGCAGCGCTGGACGACGCCGTGATGGCTATCTGTCTCCAGCGTAGTGGGAGAGTGAGGATAATACGAGGGGCCAGTCAAGAAAGAGACGAAGGGTCGAATGCTTCGAGGCAGCTCACGCTTCAGGAAAGCTGCCGGAGAGATGGCGATTCCCTTGGCGCCAGATCAGCGAGCGCTCAGGGCTTGGCCTGGCGTAATACCGGATCGAACTTGATACGGCGGCCCACGAACAGCGCTGCCACGAACAGGCTGGCGAAAATACCGGCAGCTGCTTTAGCCAAGGTGCTCAGGGTTTCCATTGACGGATCCATGAGCTGGTCTGCGGCGATAGCCATCAGGGCCAGGATCAGGAACGAAATTGCTGCTTTGGACATAGCTGCTCTCTAATGGGGTGCTCTCTGACAGAGGGCGGGTCGGAGCCGTTGGAATGACTGACAGTGACTGCTGATCAAAACACCCAGCGTTCCGAGCGGATAACCGGCACGGCTTCTTCATTGTCATGGGCCAGAATGGCTTCTGTGAGTTGGCTTGGCATGGCTGCGAACCGCGGGGTCTGTTGCAGGAGGTAATGAGGCTGAGCCTGGACGGCGACGGTCTCTGATTTCACCGCCTCTGACTGGCTGCCATCACCCTGAAAATGAAAGGCGACCAATGCGACAAGCGCGGCAGCGTTGAGCAGGGACAGTGTCATGTTCATCTCGGGTACCTTCGCTGGGACGGCGTTCAGAGGGGTGATTCGCGAAGGTAACTAGTGCAGTCTGCGTGCCAATCTCTATGGCGGATAAATCCCTTATAAACCAATAGCATAGATCGCATTTTAGGGATTGTAGGGTTGCGATTTGCAATATGGCCCATGGCCGCCCTTGCATTCTGCACGATAACCCTCTGATGTGACTGGCAGGCAGCATCCTACGGCCCCTGTTGATAATGACGACATGACAAGCCAGCGCCTTGTCGTTAAGATGCACGCCGTCTGTTTTGGTGTCCTCTTAGTTCAACGGATAGAACGAGCCCCTCCTAAGGGCTAGATGCAGGTTCGATTCCTGCAGGGGACATATCTGATCTACTCCTCCCGCTTCAGCACGTTATCTCTCACATAAAACCTCTCGGTCACCCGGCCATTCGAAACACTCCCTCGTTTATGCGCGCGCGCTCGCTTGAGTGTGCTGATCCGCGTACCACCGATTGCGACCATTATTTTTCGCGTAATAAAGATAGGCATCCGCTGCTTTGATCATGCCGGCAGGCGTCGTGTCTTCCATCGCAGGGAACCTGGCTGTGACGCCGGCACTTGCAGTGACAATCTGCTCGGGGTGATCGGCGTGCGCCAGCGCGAGCCCCCGAATGGCCTGCAGAATGTCCTCGGCGAGAAGGCCCGCGCCCTGAATGTCGGTGTCCGGAAGCAGCACGGTGAATTCCTCGCCACCGTAGCGAACGGCGAGGTCGGCAGGGCGTTTCAACACCCCGCTGATGGCCTGCGCGACCTGCTGGAGACAGTCGTCACCTGCCGCATGGCCGTAGCGGTCGTTGAAGCGTTTGAAGTAATCGATGTCGAGCATGATCAAGGCGAGCGGGTAACGCTGTCGTTTTGCGCGGCCGATCTCGCTGTTGAGCGCCATGTCGAGTCGCCGCCGGTTGCCCAGTCGGGTCAGGCTGTCTGTCAGCGCCATGTCTTTGACCGCCTGATGGGCGAGGCGAATCTCGCTCTCCATGGCCATGCGGCCGCGCAACTGCGTGAGGACGATGTAGGCAAATCCGATAAACCCGGCGATCAGGACCAACAGCACGAGTCCGGACTTGAGCAGGTCATGACGCCACGGCCCGACGAAGGATTCTCTTGACAGCCCGGCTGCGACCACCAGCGGATAACTCGACAGCGCACGAAAGCCGTACAACCGGTACGTGCCGTCCACCACCGCTTTGATCTCCACAGTCCCTTCATTGGCGGTCGGCAGGTAGCGTTTGAAGATCTCGCTGTCGGCCAGGCTTTGCCCCACCACGGAATCCATGAACGGACGCCTGACCAGGATCGTGCCGTCCCGCATCGCCAGCACCAGCGCGCCGCGATCATCAATCTTGAAGTCGCCGTAATAATCCATGAAGTAGCTGAGCTTGATAGTCCCCAGCAGCACGCCCGCGAACGAGCCATCAGGATTGTTCAGCCGGCGGGAGACGGGGATGATCAACTCGCCGGTGGAGCGGCTCTTGACCACGTTGCTGATGCGCACGCTTTGATCGGTATGGGTGCGGTGATAGTTGAAGTAGTCCCGGTCTGCGTTGTTTGCGGTGTCCGGGGTCACGTCTTTGTCGGTCACGATCCATCGCCCGTCGGCGCCGTAGATGAACAACCCGTGAAGCTGAGGCATGAGTCTGGATTGCTGCATCATCAGGGCGTGGATACGTGGAACGTCGATATTGGCCAGTCCATCGCCCTCGACACGCTCACCGATGGCGAAGGTCAGGATGTCGACCTGCCTGATGGCGTCCTCCGCGTGCTGCGCCGTGGCACGGGCCAGGTTGGTGACCGAGTCCCGGGCGAAGTCGTAGGCGTGGTTGTAATCGCGCCACGCGCGCCACCCCTCAACTGAAACGAACGTCAGCAGCACCAGAATCATGAATGCGAGGGTGAGGCGAAAGACGGCCGTGTTGCGCCCCGGGCCCAAGTCCAATAGATCGAAGGCGCCTGACGGCGGTGGATGCTGTTCGCCTCCTGGCATGCTCATTGGCCTCCTTTAATAGTCAGCTGTGGACGCTGCCGACCGCTTTGATCAGCGCGTCTGCCATTTCTTCCGCGCTCAGTTGAGGGCTCAACACGGTTTTGCGCATCGTCTCGATCGGCATGCTGGGCACGGGCGCTTCCTCGGGACGCTGCACGAAACTCAACCCGCCGGCGTTCCTGACCTCTACCGCGCCATCCGCACCATCGGAATCGCCGCCTGACAGCACGAGGCAGATCACCCGCTCGCGAAATACGTCGGCAGCTGTGGCGAACAGGCGATCGGCGGCAGGACGTGCGAGGTGCAGCTTGGGGCCGTCGTCTAGATGAATGATCCCGGGGGGGACGATCTCCAGATGCCGGTCAGGAGGTGCCAGGTACACACGGCCAGGCAGTACCGGCTCGCCTTCTTTGCCGTAGCCGACAGGCAGCGTCGAGTAGCGACCGAGCACCGACGCCATGTAGTCCGGACCTGTCGGGTTCGTGTGAATCACGATGAGCACGGCAGCGGGAAAATCTTTCGGTAGCTTGACGAGCAGGTGCCGCAGGGCTTCCGTGGCGCCTTGCGCACCACCGATCACGATGACATCCCTCATCACTTGCGTGTTTTTAGCGTCCATACCTTTCTTCCTGAATGGTTCCATAGGATGGACACAGCGCAAGCGCTTGCCGTTCATTTTCACGTCTTCAAGCGCTGATGAACGTCACAACGTGCGTCGGGCGGCCGTGGGCTGTTCAACAGGCAATAAAAAGCCACGAGACGCGCTGTCTCGTGGCTTTCGTGAACAGCCGCATCAGAGTAGATGCAAACCGGTCAGGCGTTGTTACAGCGCCATGTCGCTGGCGGGCTTGCTTTCAGCAGGCTTGCCCGGCGCGGCAGTGCTGGTGCCGACGCTCTGATCGAGCACTGGCGGTTTGCCCAGTTGCAGTACTTCGGCGGTGTAGTTCCACTCTTGCTGAACAGCGGCTGGCGAGTCATTCAGCTTGGTGCCATAGCTCGGCACGATCTGATGGACCTTCGCTTGCCACTCAGGCGTCGCGAGCTGGGTCTTGAACAGCTTTTCCAGGACGTTGAGCATGATCGGTGCAGCGGTCGACGCGCCTGGCGATGCGCCCAGCAGGGCAGCGATGGTGCCGTCCTGGGAAGAAACGACTTCGGTGCCCAGTTTCAGCACGCCGCCCTTGTCGGCATCACGCTTGATGATCTGCACGCGCTGACCGGCTTGCCACAGGCGCCAGTCTTCTTTCTTGGCGTGCGGGAAGTATTCCTGCAGCGCTTTGAAGCGGTCGTCGTCGGACAGCATCAACTGACCGGCGAGGTACTCCACCAGCGGGTACTGCTCGACGCCCACTTTGGTCATCGGCCAGATGTTGTGGGTGGTCATGCTGCTGAACAGGTCGAAGTACGAACCTTCTTTCAGGAACTTGGTGGAGAAGGTCGCAAACGGGCCAAACAGGATCACGCGCTTGCCGTCCAGCACGCGGGTGTCCAGGTGCGGAACCGACATGGGCGGCGCGCCGGTGGAGGCGATGCCGTAGGCCTTGGCCATGTGCTGCATGGCAACGGTCGGGTTCTCGGTCACCAGGAACGAACCACCAACCGGGAAGCCTGCGTAGTCCTGAGCTTCGGGAATGCCGGATTTCTGCAGCAGCTTCAATGCGCCGCCGCCTGCACCGATGAACAGGAACTTGGCGTCGGTACCGGTGGTGGTGCCGTCTTTCAGGTTCTTGTACTCAACGTGCCAAGAGCCGTCGTCGTTGCGGGTGATGTCGTTGACTTCGCTGGACAGCTTCAAATCGAAGTTCGGGCGGGTCTGCAGGTAAGACACGTACTGGCGGGTGACTTCACCCCAGTTGACGTCGGTGCCGATCGGCGTCCAGGTGGTCGCCAGCTTCTGCGCAGGATCACGGCCTTCCATCATCAGCGGGACCCACTTGGCGATCTGTGCCGGGTCTTCGGAATACTGCATCGGGCGGAACAGCGGGCTGGCTTGCAGCGCGTCATAACGCTTTTTCAGGAATTTGATGTTGTCATCGCCCCACACGAAGCTCATGTGCGGTGTGGTGTTGATGAACGAAGGCGGGTTCTTCAGGACGTTCTGGCGGACCTGCCAGGACAGGAACTGACGGGTGACCTGGAAGGCTTCGTTGATCTCGATGGCTTTGGAGATGTTGACCTTGCCGTCTTTGTCTTCAGGCGTGTAGTTCAGCTCGGCGAGACCGGAGTGACCGGTGCCGGCGTTGTTCCAGCCGTTGGAGCTTTCTTCGGCGACGGCGTCGAGGCGCTCGACCATTTCCATCGACCAGCTCGGCTCGAGTTCATTGAGCCAGACGCCCAGGGTCGAACTCATGATGCCGCCGCCGATCAGCAGTACATCGACTTTCTTGCTTTCTGCGGCATGGGCTTGCAGGAAGGTGGCCGAAATCGCGAGGCCCAGTAGAGCGGTGCTCGTTTTCTTGAACATCGAATCATCCAATAGATAGAAAGTTATCCGCCTGCAGCAATCGTCGCGCAACGTCCTGCGATGCCGGGCGCCAGTGTGCGGCGCGAACGTCAGACAGGCTTCGCTCTCGGAAAACGAGGAGGAAGGGTCAAAAGGCCAGTGAAAAGGTCGACCTCGTGTTCTATGTCCCTCGGTGCTGTGCTTTTTATTCGATCATTGGAATCAGCAGCTTGAGTAAACATCATCCACCGCAGGACCTGGTCATCAGGTCCATCCCCTGCGGCGGGCGGGGATTGTACCCGAAATGTCATTTTCGACAAATCGGGTGTCAAATTAGTCAATACGCCATTTTGTCTCAGGGTGGCGATTGGCTGGCCGGGCGCCGAAACGCCAAGCCGTTTACAGGGTGAATTTGCCCACCATGGAGTGGAAGGAAACGGCCAGCCGCGACAACGCCTGACTCGACGCGCTGGTCTGATTGGCACCGGCTGCGGTTTGGGTCGACAGGTCCTGGATGTTCACCAGGTTGCGGTCCACTTCGCGGGCCACTTGCGCCTGCTCCTCCGCTGCGCTGGCGATCACCAGGTTGCGTTCGTTCATCTGGCTGACGCCTTCGCTGATGCGTTCCAGTGCGTGGCCGGCTTCGGTGGCCAATGATTGGGTGTGCACGGCGATTGCCTGGCTCTTGCCCATGGCCTGCACGGCTTCGTCGGCGCCATTGCGCACCTTGGTGATCATCGATTCGATTTCGCCGGTGGAGGTTTGAGTGCGGTGGGCGAGGGCACGTACTTCGTCCGCCACCACCGCAAAGCCACGGCCTTGCTCGCCGGCGCGGGCCGCTTCGATGGCCGCGTTGAGCGCCAGCAGGTTGGTCTGCTCGGCAATACCGCGGATCACGTCGAGGACTTTGGTGATGTCGCGGATCTGCCCGGCCAGCGCTTCGACGCGTTGGGTCGATTCGGTGATTTCCACGGTCATGGTGTTCATCGCGGTGACAGCCTGCTGCACTTGTTGCTGGCCCTTGATGGCATCTTCGGAGGTCTGCGCAGACACCTGCGAAGCGCTCGCGGCGTTGCGCGCCACTTCTTCCACCGCAGCGGTCATCTCGTTGACGGCCGTGGCGGCTTGCTGGATTTCATCGTTCTGACGCATTAGCCCGCGGGTGCTGTCGTCGGTCACCATGGTCAGTTCTTCAGCGGCGGACGCCAGTTGATCCGAAGCGGTGGCGATTTGCTGAACCGTGCCCTTCAGGCTGCCCTGCATGTTGGACAGCGCCTTGAGCAACTGGCCGGTTTCGTCCTGACCGCCGACCGCGATGGCCTGGCTCAGATCACCGCCCGCCACTCGGGTGGCGCTGGTCACGGATTGATAGATCGGCCGGGTGATCATGCGGGTGACGATCAGCCCCAACGCAATGGCGCACACCACCGCGATCAACGAACCGATGATCAGAATCCACGTCACCTGCTTGTCCGTTTCGATGCCTTGCTGGGCCTGTTCATTGGCTTGCCGCAGGTTGGATTCGATCATGATTTTCAGCTCGCCCATGGTCTTGCGATAGCTAGGCGTTACGCTGGTGGCGGCCAATTTGCTGGCTTGCTCAAGGTCGCCACTCTGCGCCACAGACAGCGCATTGAGGGCGGCGCTGATGTAAGCGGCCCAGTCGCGTTCGAAGTCATCGCCTGCGGCTTTTTCATCCGGATCAAGTGGCGTGGCGCGGTAGGTCTTGAAGTCGGTCTCGGCTTGGGCCTGGTTTTCCTTTAGAGACTGGATGGCTGCGTTGATGTCGTCCGGGTTGGCCTTGAGTGCGCTCAGTCCGATGGCTTTGAAAAAGTCGCGGTTGGTGGCGATGACGTTGGCCTTCACCGAATCGACCTTGGCGATCGACACCAGATTGTCGCTCACCGTGTTTTCAAACAGTTCATACAGCCGGGAAATACCGCTCTGCCCCAGTACACCCACCACCACGGTGATCAGCGCGCACAGACAGAAAGCCGAAAGGAGCTTGGTCTTCAATTTCAGGTCGGTCAGCCAGGACATGGAGTGCACTCGAACGGGGATGGGGTTGCGGCTGGTTGGGTACGCGTTGCATGACTGGATATCGGCTGCACACTCAAGGACTTTACCCGTTGACCCACGCCTCCTTACGCATCGATGCCCCGTCAACACGGCGCGAGGGCGTGATTTTTTCCCGCATGGCGTGCCTAAGCTTTGTCCTGCTGCCGCCGATAACTCGGACAAGTGGCGTCATGCCGCAACTTTATTGGCCCTCTCTGCCCAGACCGGGAACGAGACCGCCGCCCTTGCAAGTGCCTCAGGGCCGACTATTTATCCGGTGACAGGAATCTCGATGCTGGCGTGGAACCAAAAAACCTTTCTGATCGTCGACGATTTTTCCGACTTCCGCAGTTCGGTCCGCTCGATGCTGCGCGAGTTGGGCGTCAAGGCGGTGGACACTGCCGACACCGGCGAGGAGGCGCTGAAGATGTGCGCGCAGAAGCGCTACGACTTCATCCTCCACGACTTCAATCTGGGTGACGGCAAGAAGAACGGCCAGCAGGTGCTCGAAGACCTGATGTCCGATCGACTGATCAGCCACGAAAGCGTGTTCGTCATGGTCACTGCCGAGAACAGCCAGGCGATGGTGATGAGCGCGCTGGAGTGGGAGCCGGATGCGTACCTGACCAAGCCGTTCAACCGTGCGAGCCTGGCTCAGCGTCTGGAGAAGATCGTCCAGCGCAAGACCCTGCTCAAGCCGATCCTGCAAGCGCTTGACCGTGGCAATCCGACCGAGGTGTTGACGGCCTGTGCTGCGCTGACCAAGCAGGACCCACGTTTTGCGCCGCTGTGCCTGCGCTACAAAGCCGATGCACTGCGTGACCTCAATCAGCACGAGCCGCTCGAGGCCTTTCTCAAGTCGATCCTCGCCGACCGCCCGCAACCCTGGGCGTATGTGGCGCTGGGCAAGCTGCTGTTCAAGCGCGGGCGCAACGCTGAAGCGCAGGGCGTGTACGAAGAAGCGATTCGCGCCTTCAATGCCATGCCGGTGCTGTACGACGGGCTGGCCGACGTGTTGGTGGCCAGCGGCGACAACAAGCGTGCGCAGAAGATGCTGGAGGAGGCGGTGCGGTTATCGCCGTATGCGGTGCGCCGTCAGCGTCTGCTGGGCAAGCTGGCGCTGGAAAACGAGGACTTCGATGGCGCTTCAAAGGCCTACCGTCAGGCCGTTTCCCAAGGCCAGTTCTCCCGCTTCAAGGACCCGGAAACCAACCTCGGTTTTGCTCAGGCACTGATCAGCCGTGGCGGCGAGCGCGGGCTGGATGCCCGCACCCGCATCGAGATCAACCAGACCCTCACCGAAGTCGCCAAGGAAAACGGCAACGACGCCGGCCTGCAAGTGCGCGCGCGTTTGATGAAGGCCACCAGCGTCGCATCCTCCGATCCGGAAATGGCCGCCAAACTGACCGAGCAGGCGATGGAACGGCTTGAGGGCATGGAGCAGTTTCTCAGCGCCGATGCGGCGCTGGCGGTGGCGTCGCAGCTCAAGGCGCTCGGTCAGGAAGACGCTGGCGCGGGCATTCTGAAAAGCTGTGCAGAAATCTACGGCGACGATCCAGTGGTGATGCACAATATCGCCAGGCACACCGACGATCCCGAGATTCTCGGCGCCGGCAAAGCGGCCATCGATTTCAATATCCAGGGCATTCGCTGCTACCGCGCCGGCAAGCTCGGCGAGGCGCAGGACCTGTTCCGTCAGGGCCTGGCCCTGCAACCGAAGAACATCAGTATCGCCCTGAACATGGCGCAGTCATTGCTGCACATGGGCGTTCAGAATCTCGACGCGGCGAGCCTGGCGGAATGCCAGAGCAGTCTCAAGATGGTCGGCAAGATGCCGGAGACCGACCCGCGCTTCGAGCGTTTCCAGAAACTGCGACTCAGGGCTTTCGGCGAATGAAAGATCAGGATCTCGGGCTCGACTTCTCGATGGTGATTGCGTCCACCGTTCACGACATGAAGAACGCGCTGGGGTCGTTGATCCAGGCCCACGGCCAATGGGTCAAGCAGCTTCCGGAGGCCTGTCGTGGTACGCCGGATCAAGGCGTCATCGATTACGAGTTCGCCCACCTCAATGGCATGCTGGTGCAGCTGCTCGGGCTCTACAAACTGGGGGTGAATCAGCTGCCGATGCGCCCCGATTATCACGAGCTGGATGACTTCATCGAAGCGCAGCTGGCCTTTCATCAGGAAGTGCTCGTCAGTCGTGGCATCACGGCGCGCTATGCGGTAAACGACTTCGGTCTGCCGGGCTTCTTTGATCGCGAGCTGGTCGGTTCAGTGGTGTCCAACGTGGTCATCAACGCCATTCGCTTTGCGCGCAGTGAAGTGTTGATTACGGCAGGGCAGGTCGGCGAGCAACTGGTGATCAGCATCAACGACGACGGACCGGGGTTTCCGCTGCGCATGATCGAGGAACAGACCGATTACGTGCTGGGCATCAACCAGAACAGCGGGAGCACCGGGTTGGGCTTGTATTTCGCGGCGAACATCGCCAGACAGCATCAGCGCAAAGGCGTCCATGGCCACATCGAAATCGCCAACGGCGGCGAGCTGGGCGGCGGGCTGTTCAGCATTTATCTGCCCTGATATCCAGGGCGATTTGCTGAGGTCAACAGCGGATCAAAGGCTTCCCGGCTAAAGCCGGTCCTACGGATTGCGCGCGTCGCCTTCGTAGAGCTACAACTTCACGCCTTGCCCCAGCACCACATTCAGCGCGTTGCGCGCATCGTCCAGTTGCACCAGCGTGGCGTGATGGGCGCCCAGCGCATCGCGATTTTCGATGGCGGTGAGGATCGCACGATGGCGGGGCAATGCCAGCTCGTGCAGGTTCGGGCGTTTGTTGGAATGCTTCAACGCCTCGCGCAAGGCCAGCGAGAGCATGTTGCACAAGTGCGCGAGCAAGTCGTTGTGGGTGGCGTCGGCGATGCGGCTGTGGAAATCGAGGTCCGGTTGCAGCACGTCTTCAACGGTCGGCGCGGCGGCCATGCGCTCGTAGGCCTCGCCGATGGCGGTGATGTCTTCGGGGGTGGCGTGTTGCGCGGCGAGGGCGGCGGCCGCCGGTTCGATGATGCTGCGCACGCTGGTGAGCAGGGCGAAAAACTCGTTCTGCGGCGAGCTTTGCATCAGCCAGTGCAGCACGTCCGGATCAAGGATGTGCCATTCGCGGCGCGGCTTGACCACCGTGCCCACCCGTGGCCGGGAATACACCAGCCCTTTGGCGACCAACACCCGCGTGGCTTCGCGCAGCACAGGACGACTGACGGCATATTCTTCGCAGAGCAGGGCTTCGGCGGGGAGTTTGTCATCGGGCTTGAAGCGGCCCGAGACAATCTGCATGCCGATGTCCTGGACAATGCGCGAGTGCATGCTTTTACGGTCGGAGGGCTTACGGTAATCCATGGGGCGCGGGGCAATCCTGAGCGGTGAATGCGGCGCATCATAGCATTGGCGGACAAAGAGACGCGCCGCTCGAAATGACCCGGATTGGTTGCGGCTGAACAAACTGGATTCCCGCGACTCACGCAGATCCTGTGGGAGCGAGCCTGCTCGCGAAAGCGTCAGTCCAGCCACCGCATCTTTAGTGGCGGAAAATCAGTATTCGCGAGCAAGGTGGAGCGCCACCCCGGTCGCTGCCGCAGGTCCGGCGGCGTGGCGCGTTCAATCAATGGCTTTCAATCAATGAGAGTGTCGTGGCACTTCCGAGCCGCGCATGCCGACCAGGAAGTCGAAGTCGCAACCCTGATCCGCCTGCATCACATGATCGATGTACAGCTGACGGTATCCGCCAATCAACAGCTGTGGCGGTGCTTGCCAGTCAGCCAGACGCGCGGCCAGTTCCGCTTCCGGGATGTCCAGGTGCAGGCGGCCGGTTGCGCAATCCAGCTCGATGAAATCCCCCTCCTGCACCACCGCCAACGGACCACCCGCTGCTGCTTCGGGCGCCACGTGCAAAACCACAGTCCCATACGCCGTGCCGCTCATGCGCGCATCGGAAATCCGCACCATGTCGGTTACGCCCTGGGCCAGCAGCTTGGCCGGCAGACCCATGTTCCCGACTTCGGCCATGCCCGGATAACCCTTCGGCCCGCAGTTCTTCATCACCAGAATGCTGCTGGCATCCACGTCCAGATCCGGATCGTTGATGCGCGCCTTGTACATGTCGAAGTTCTCGAACACCACCGCGCGACCCCGGTGCTTCATCAGCGCAGGCGTGGCAGCGGACGGTTTGAGCACCGCACCCAGCGGCGCAAGGTTGCCGCGCAGCACGCAGATACCGCCATCGGCCACCAGCGGATTGTCGATGGCGCGGATCACTTCGTCGTCGCCATAGATCGGCGAATTCTGCACGTTTTCCCACAGCGTCTTGCCGTTGGCGGTCAAGGCGTCGGGGTGGGGAATCAGGTTGTTCTCGCCGAGACGACGCAACACCGCAGGCAGGCCGCCAGCGTAGTAGAACTCTTCCATCAGGAAGCGCCCGGAAGGCTGCAGGTCCACCAGCGTCGGCGTGCCGCGACCAATGCGGGTCCAGTCGTCCAGTTCCAGGTCCACGCCGATGCGACCGGCGATGGCTTTTAGGTGGATTACCGCGTTGGTCGAACCGCCGATGGCTGCGTTGACGCGGATGGCGTTTTCGAAGGCTTCGCGGGTCAGGATTTTCGACAGCCGCAGGTCTTCGTTGACCATTTGCACCGCCCGCATGCCGGACATGTGCGCCAGGACGTAACGGCGTGAATCGACAGCAGGAATCGCCGCGTTGTGCGGCAGCGACGTACCCAGCGCTTCGGCCATGCACGCCATGGTCGAAGCGGTGCCCATGGTGTTGCAGGTACCGGCCGAGCGCGACATGCCGGATTCGGCGGAGAGAAATTCGTCGAGGCTGATCTGCCCGGCTTTATAGGATTCGTGCATCTGCCAGACGATGGTGCCGGCGCCGATGTCCTTGCCCTTGTGCTTGCCGTTGAGCATCGGCCCGCCGGTGACGACGATGGCCGGGATGTCACAGCTGGCAGCGCCCATCAACAGGGCAGGGGTGGTCTTGTCGCAACCGGTCAGCAGCACCACGCCGTCGATGGGATTGCCGCGAATGGCCTCTTCAACGTCCATGCTCGCCAGGTTGCGGGTCAGCATGGCGGTCGGGCGCAGGTTCGATTCGCCGTTGGAGAAGACCGGAAATTCAACCGGGAAACCACCGGCTTCGATCACGCCGCGTTTGACATGTTCGGCGATGGTGCGGAAGTGGGCGTTGCAGGGGGTGAGTTCGGACCAGGTGTTGCAGATGCCGATGATCGGCTTGCCCTGGAACTGATGGTCGGCGATGCCCTGGTTCTTCATCCAGCTGCGGTACATGAAGCCGTTCTTGTCGGCGGTACCGAACCACTGGGCGGAGCGCAGCACGGGTTTCTTGGCGGAATCAGACATAAATCGGCACTCTTATTGTTAGGCTTTATTTGTAAGACTAAAGGCTGCAGGTGCTGACTAAAATAGGCCGAAAATGTCGCGAGTGGAAGAGTTGTAGTCTTAAATAGTAATACTATATAGTCGATCTCAACCGAGCGACGACCCTGCCGGCTTCATCCGCAGCAATGCGCACACGAAGGCAGAGGCGATCCCCGCAGGCTTCCATAACAAAAACAATGAGGACCGCATCCATGAGCCAGGAACTCAGGCTTATTCGTCGCATCACCCTGAAACTCATTCCCTTTCTGATCCTGCTCTACCTGATCGCTTATGTGGATCGCTCCGCCGTCGGCTTCGCCAAGCTGCACATGGGCGCGGACGTCGGCATCGGTGACGCGGCCTATGGCATGGGCGCCGGCCTGTTCTTCATTGGCTACTTCCTGCTGGAAATCCCCAGCAACCTGATGCTCGAACGCTTTGGCGCGCGGCGCTGGTTCGCGCGGATCATGCTCACCTGGGGCGCGATCACCATGGGCATGGCCTTCGTCCAGGGCCCGACCAGCTTCTATGTCATGCGCTTTCTGCTCGGCGCGGCCGAGGCGGGCTTCTTCCCCGGCGTTCTGTACTACATCACCCAATGGTTTCCGGTCCGCCATCGCGGCAAGATCCTCGGCCTGTTCATCCTTTCCCAACCCATCGCGATGATGATCACCGGCCCGATTTCCGGCGGTTTGCTCGGCATGGAAGGCGTGGCCGGTCTGCACGGCTGGCAGTGGCTGTTCCTGTGCATCGGCGCGCCGGCGATTCTGCTCACCTTGCCGGTGTTGCGCTGGTTGCCTGATGGCCCGAAGGACGTGAAGTGGATGGATCCGGTCGAGAAACAATGGCTCGCCGGCGAGCTGAAAAAAGACCTGGAAGAATACGGCCAGACCCGCCACGGCAACCCCTTGCATGCGCTCAAAGACAAACGCGTTCTGCTGCTGGCGCTGTTTTATCTCCCCGTCACGCTGAGCATTTATGGCCTCGGCCTGTGGCTGCCGACGCTGATCAAACAGTTTGGCGGCAGTGACCTGACCACGGGCTTCATTTCTGCGGTGCCGTACATCTTTGGCATCGTCGGCCTGTTGATCGTCCCGCGCAGTTCCGATCGGCTCAATGACCGCTATGGTCATCTGGCGGTGCTGTATGTGATCGGCGCCATCGGTCTGTTTCTCAGCGCGTACCTGACCGTGCCGGTGTTGCAACTGGCGGCGCTGTCGCTGGTGGCGTTCTCGCTGTTTTCCTGCACGGCAGTGTTCTGGACACTGCCCGGTCGTTTCTTCGCCGGCGCCAGTGCCGCGGCGGGCATTGCGCTGATCAACTCGGTGGGCAATCTGGGCGGCTACATCGGCCCCTTCGTCATCGGCTGGCTGAAAGAACTGACCGGCAACCTGGCCAGCGGCTTGTACTTCCTCTCGGGCGTGATGATCTGCGGCCTGATTCTGACCGGCGTGGTCTACCGTGTTCTGGAACGCAAGCACGCCTTGCCCGAATCGAAATTTGCCGCCAGCGCGCGCGGCTCTCGTTAACCTCAGGCCGCTCTGTGGGGCGGCCGTGTAGACCCCAAACAGGAGAACCCCATGCATTTAGTACAGTTCGAACTGGGCAACGGCCAGCGTCGCGTCGGTCTGGTGGACGGTCCGCTGGTGCGCGAAATCCAGGGCGCCACCAGCACCCGTGATCTGGCCCTGGCGGCCACCGACAAGAAGATCTCCCTCGCCGAGCAGGTTGACAGCCTGGGCCTGGGGGATAACCACGATTACTCGCAGCTGCGTGCCGATCTGATGATCCTGCCGCCGCTGGATCACCCTGATCCGGCGCACTTGCTGGTCAGCGGCACCGGGCTCACCCATCTGGGCAGCGCGTCGGCGCGGGACAAAATGCACCAGCAGGGCAATGACGAAGCGGGCATGACCGACACCATGCGCATCTTCAAATGGGGCCTGGAAGGCGGCAAGCCAGCAGCCGGTCAGCCAGGCGTGCAGCCGGAGTGGTTCTACAAGGGCGACGGCAGCATCGTCATCCGTCCGGGCGAGTCGTTCCCGCAGCCCCCCTTCTCCGAAGACGCCGGCGAAGAGCCCGAGCTGAGCGGCCTGTACGTGATCGGTCACGACGGCAAGCCTTACCGCCTGGGTTTCGCCATCGGCAATGAATTCTCCGATCACATCATGGAGCGCAAGAACTACCTGTACCTGGCCCATTCCAAGCTGCGCGCCTGCTCCTTCGGCCCGGAGCTGCGGGTCGGCGATCTGCCGCAGAACCTGGCGGGCACCAGCCGCATCCATCGCGACGGGCAAGTGCTGTGGGAGAAGGAGTTCTTGAGCGGCGAGGCCAACATGTGCCACAGCCTGGAAAACCTCGAATACCACCACTTCAAATACGCCCAGTTCCTGCGGCCGGGGGATGTGCATGTGCATTTCTTCGGCACCGCGACGCTGTCGTTTGCCGATGGCATCAAGACGCAGCCGGGGGACAAGTTCGAGATCAGCCAGCATGAGTTTGGCGCGCCGTTGATCAACGGCATTGCGCCGGCCGAGGCGGTTTTCCAGCCGGGTGGCATCAAGCAGCTTTGATGTCCCGCTCTTGCGGAACGCTTGAATGGCCAGGACTGCATGCGTGGTGATTCGCCGCGTTGCAGAAATCCTGTAGGAGTGAGCTTGCTCGCGAAGCGGTGATCCAGTCGCTGAAAGGGGTGACCGGAATTTCGCTATCGCGAGCAAGCTCACTCCTACAGTGGCTGGCTGCTGCGCTCGATACGACACCCATAAAAACAAAACGAGGTGCGACCCATGACCGCCACTGCCATCCCGCTGGAACGCCTTGATGCCGACGCCCTCGAGGACAGCATCTACCGCAAGGTGAGCTGGCGAATCGTGCCGTTGTTCATCGCCTGTTTCCTGTTTGCCTATCTCGACCGCGTCAACATCAGCTTCGCCAAGCTGCAGATGGCCAGCGACCTGGGTTTCAGCGAAACCGTCTACGGCCTGGGCGCGAGCCTGTTCTTCGTCGGGTACTTTTTGTTCGAAGTGCCGAGCAACGTGCTGCTGCACAAGATCGGCGCACGGATCTGGATCGCACGGATCATGGTCTCGTGGGGCATCGCGTCGGCCTGCATGATGTTCGTGCAGACCGAATTCTGGTTCTACACGCTGCGCTTTCTGATCGGCGTGATGGAGGCCGGCTTCGTCCCCGGCGTCCTGTATTTCTTCACCCAGTGGTATCCGGGCTCACGTCGGGCGCGGGTGAACTCCTACTTCAAAAGCTCCATCTGCCTGTGCGGGATCGTCGGCGGTCCGATTGCCGGGCTGATCCTCGGTCACTTCGACGGTGTCATGGGCCTGGCCGGCTGGCGCTGGCTGTTCCTGATCGAAGGCATCCCGTCCATCCTGCTCGGCGCCGTGGTGTTCTGGCTGGTCAAGGACCGCATCGAAGACGCCACCTGGCTCAGTGATCAGGAGAAACAGGTGGTGCTGGCGCGCATGGCGAAAGAGGCCCAGCCCGTCGTCAAGCAGACCGTCAAAGACATCTGGAAACACCCGACCACCTACGTCATGTCAGGCATTTACCTGTGCCTGGTCATGGCGCTGACCGGGCTGTTGTTCTGGATGCCGCAGCTGATCAAAACCGCTGGCGTGACCGACACCCTGAATATTGGTCTGCTGACAGTGATTCCGTACGTGGGCGCGGTGATCGGCAACCTGCTGATCGGCGCCAGCTCCGACCGCCACGGCGAGCGCCGCTGGCACATGGCGGGCTGCGCGACGCTGACTGCTGCGGGCTATCTGGTCTGTGCGTTGTTTCCCGGGCAACTGGTGCCGTTGATGATCGGCATGACCATGATCATGACTGGCATCATCGCCTGGATGCCGATCTTCTGGACCATCCCGCCGCGCTTCCTCACCGGTATCGCTGCCGCTGCGGGCATCGCGCTGATCAACTCCCTCGGGCAACTGGGCGGGATCATCGCGCCGTTCATGGTCGGCCGCATCAAGGACCTCACCGGCACGGCGACCCCGGCGCTGTTCGCGTTATTCGCCGTCAGCGTGCTGGCCATCGCGCTGATTGTCTGGGGCATCCCGTCGCGCTACTACGTGAAGGAAGCGGTTCAGGACTGAACCTGCGGTCGTCAGACGCCGAGGCCAGCGCTTCGGCGTCTTTTCACCTATCATTCGCGCTTTCACTGATGCGAACCACTGCCATGACCACCACACCGCAATCCCTGCGCACTGAACTCCAGACCGCGCTGACCGCCCAGAGCATGATCGAAATCGACGGCCTGCACGCTTTCGAATTCACCCTCGATGAAATGCTCCAGATCGAAAGCATGGACGGCCGCGAGCGCAAGGTCTGGCGCTTCTCCCTGGCGCAGATCGACGCCGCCGAGTTCGATACCGCATTGCAAAGCTGGGTCATCAACAACGGCAACGCCGACCACCGCATTGTCGTGCTGCAAGGGATTGCGGCGAGTGACGAGGATGACGATGAAGAGGGCGAGCAGGAATAACCGCGCACTATTGGACTGCAGTGAATATCGAGGGGACTGATTTATTTACAACGCTTCACCGTAAATCAATCTGTCCCCGGGCGCGCGACGCCCAACCATAAATCAATCCAGCCCCGCCAAGCGCCATGTCCCCGCAGTTTCACAGCACCCACTCGGCAACTACTCTACGCAATACGCTGTCATAGCCGGTGACCATCTGCGTGCACGGCGCGCCAACAACTCCAAAAAGAGAACAGCCCAATGACTCCCAGACTTCTGCCGTGGTTAGCGCTCGCCAGCAGCCTTTCCGCGCTCTCCGTTCAGGCCAAACCCATGACTGATTACGACGTACTGGTCGGTTCCTATACCGCCGGCGCCAGCGAAGGCATTTACCGCTTCGGCTTCAACACCCAGACCGGCCAGCTCGACGCCAAACCGCATCAGGTGATCAAGAGCGACAACCCGTCCTGGCTGACGCTCTCCAAAGACCAGCGTCATATGTTCGCGGTCAACGAGAACGGCCCGGGCCAGAAAGACGTCGTCGGCAAGGTCAGCAGCTACGCTATCGACCCCAAGACCCACGCGGTGTCGTTCCTCAATCAGATCGAAACCAAGGGCGAAGAGCCGACCCATTCCAGCCTGAGCCTGGACGGGCGTTTCCTCTTCGTCGCCAACTACGCCGTCCACCCGCAACCGGGTGGCGTGCTGGCGGTGGTGCCGGTCGGCAAGGACGGCAAACTGGCGCCTGTGGTGCAGACCACGACCCACGAAGCGAGCAAGGTCAATCCGGAGCGTCAGGCTTCGTCCCACGTTCACGCGGCGGTACCCACGCCCGACGGCAAGTACCTGATCGCCATGGACCTGGGCGCTGACAAGATGTTTGTCTTCAACTACGACGCCAAACAGCCTCAGCCGCTGAAGCCGGCGAAAGTGCCTTCAGTCGACCTGCCACCGGGCAGCGGTCCGCGCCACCTGACCTTCAGCAAAGACGGCAAGCACGCCTGGCTGACGATGGAAATGAGCGCCCAGGTCGCGGTGTTTGATTATCACGACGGCGTGTTCAAGCAGACCCAACTGGTTGACCTCGCCAACAAGGAAGGTCAGCAAAACCGTGCCGCGGGTGGCCTGCACCCTTCGCCGGATGGCAAGTTCCTCTACGTTGCCAACCGTGGCGAAGTGAACGAGCTGCTGGTGTTCAGCATCGATGCCGCGAACGGCCAGCTCAAGGAAGTCCAGCGTCGCACCGTGGAAGGTAAGGAACCTCGCGAATTCGCCTTCGACCCTAGCGGCCACTTCGTGCTGATCGCCAACCAGAAAAGCAACCAGATCGTGACCGTCCGCGTCGACCCGAAAACCGGTCTGCTGGGCGACACCGTGCAGAAATTCGACTTCGATTCGCCGTCCGACTTCCATTTCCTCACCGCACACTGACACCCCGTGACGCTTTGACGCAGGCCCATCCCTTGATTTTCAAGGGCTCTGGGCCTGTATCAATTCAGGTGATAAGGGCTAGTGCCAGAAAAAATTTTTTCCAGAACATCCTCGGGCGTAACTTTCATTCCACGGCCACGACGGTCAAGACTTGAAACGACACACCACAGCGAGGTACCCACCATGAACTTCAATATCTTCTCCATCATTGCCGCGTCCGCCATCTCCGCTACCGTTGCATTGCCTGCCAGTGCCAGTGTCGAAGCGACCGACAAAAAAGTCAGCTCGACCCAGAGTTACACCCCGAAGTACCTGCAACAAAGCGCCAACTTCTACGCCGCTCTGGATCACAAGATTCAACAATGAATAGAAATTCGAAGTGAATCCATTCCCCGTTAACGAACGTATCGTTGCCGGGGAATGGATTTGTAAGAACCTGATGTGCTGCAACTTTTTGATAATCGGAAAACGCTTTCGCGAGCAACTTCGTCTTCTACAGGTTGATGCGACCCACTGACCATTGCGTGTCAGGCCATGCATCAAGTGCCGGCGAGCTTGTTCGCGAAAGCGTTGAATTCCTCCCCTTTGATCCCCGTCAGCTGGATAAGCGATGGGGATTTTTTTGTGGGTTGAATTCAAGGGGGCGACGCCCGGTTCCCGACAGCAGACACCGATCATGTGGGAGCGAGCTTGCTCGCGAAGACTGCATCTCAGCCTCTGGAGATTTGGCGGATGTCCCAGCCTATTCGCGAGCAAGCTCACTCCCACTTGGATTGATGTAAATAGGACCAATGCGTTGGTCTATCAGCCTGATTAATTTCCCAAATAATCAACCCCATCGATCTTTTGAATCGCCAGCCATCGTTTTTTAACCCGCACAACTTCAAGCATTCTGGGCGCCTGAAACAGACACGTCCCGGAGCTTCAATCATGGCCACTGCCATCCTCAATTCAATTAAACACGGCGCATATACCGCCATAGCGTTGTATGTGGTTTTCATCGCAGTGGTTACCGTCATCAGCACGAATCCACAACTCAATGCTGCGTCGCCAATATCGACGCAAACAGCGTCCGTTGAATTCGATCGTGCGGCTGTTCAGTCCCAGGGGCGTGCGTCGTGAAAGGCGCGAACTTCTGGGTGATTGTGTTCTTCGCACTGATCAACAACGGCTGCTCATTGCTCGGCCATGGCGAAGGGTCGGTGGGCGGTGTGGCGCGCAGCATGGAGTTCAAGACCGAGGTCGCGGAAGCGGTCGAGATGCAGCGCTCGCAGAAGCTCAATGCGGGTAATCCGCCGCCACGGCACAGCGAGATGATTTCGCCGATCTTTCAGTTGGACGTGGTGTAGCGAAGTGGTGGGGCTATTTAGCAACGCGCTGCAATCAGCGCTTGGCCATCGCATTGATGAACAGGTCCGAGGCGAGGAAGCGCTGTAACCAGCGTTGCAGGTGGGGGTAGGGGCTTTGCCAGAACCAGTCCGCATCCACCGCGCAAAATTGCCGTATGAACGGCGCTATGGCGATGTCGGCCAGGGTCAGTCGATCGGCGATCAGAAAGTCCCGTGACGTCAGTAATTCGTTCAGCCTGCGCAGAAACCTCTCACCCCGCTGGCGGTATTCTTCCTGCGTGAATTCGGGATAACGCACGGCGTATTTGTAGTGATCCAGATCCTGTTTGAAGCGGCTGTCGTTTTCCGCGATCAGCGCGGCGATCTGTTGCTGACCTTCGACGTTGCGTGCGAGGGACCAATCGTCCGGGTCATGCTGCGCCAAGGCCCAGTGCATGATGTCCAGACTCTGCTCCAGCACCCGGTCTTGCAGCACCAGAACCGGCACGGTGCCTTTGGGTGAGCGTTCGAGCATTTCAGCCGGTTTGGCCTTGAGGCTGACTTCCACGGTGTGCACCGGTACGCCGCAATACCCCAGCGCCATGCGAGCGCGCATGGCGTAGGGGCAGCGGCGGAACGAGTAGAGCGTCGGCACCGTCGATTCAGCGTGAGGCGCCGACGTCATGCTCAAGCCTCGGTCAGTTCGCCGCAATCGGCGATGACGACTTTCTTGCTGGTGCGGCCGGATTGCGAACCCAGCGCTTCGATGGCCTTGACCACGTCCATGCCTTCGATGACTTTGCCGAAGACGACGTGTTTGCCGTCCAGCCATTCGGTGACGATGGTGGTGATGAAGAACTGGCTGCCGTTGGTGTTCGGGCCAGCGTTGGCCATCGACAGGTCACCTGGGGCGGTGTGCTTGAGGGTGAAGTTTTCGTCTTCGAACTTGTTGCCGTAGATCGACTTGCCACCGGTGCCGTTGTGGTTGGTGAAATCACCGCCCTGCAGCATGAAGTTCTGGATCACGCGGTGGAAGGACGAACCCTTGTAGCTCAGGCCGTCGCCTTTTTCGCCGGTGCACAGCGCGCGAAAGTTTTCAGCGGTTTTCGGAACGACGTCGTTGTGCAGCTCCATGACGATGCGGCCCATTGGCTCGTCGTTGGCAGTGATGTCGAAAAATACTTTTGAGTTTGCCACGTGGTTTTACCTTCTTTCGAGTTTGGCGCGACTGTCGCGCAAGGGATACAGGGTTGCACAGAAACGCCATCGGGCGCTTCCGTGCGTCGTGAAAAAACGGATTAGCCGCTGCTGACCTCGACGGTGCTCAGGCCATTGCCCTGACGCCGCACCTGAATCTGCACGGGGATGCGCTCGTGCATTTCCTGCACGTGGGAGATCACCCCGACCTTGCGGCCCTGGGCCTGCAGCCCGTCGAGGGCGTCCATGGCCAGTTGCAGGGATTCGGGGTCAAGGCTGCCGAAGCCTTCGTCGATGAACAGCGATTCAATCTTCAGCGTGCTTGAAGCCATGGACGCCAGGCCCAGCGCCAGGGCGAGGGATACCAGGAAGGTTTCACCGCCCGAGAGCGAGTGAACCGAGCGCAGTTCGTCGCCCATTTCGGTGTCCATGACCAGCAGGCCGAGCATGCTGCCGCCGCGTTTCAGGCGATAGCGACGCACCAGCTGCTTGAGCTGCGCGTTGGCGTGGTGCACCAGCAGATCCAGGTTGTAGGCCTGGGCGATCTTGCGGAACGTATCGCCGGTGGCGGAGCCGATCAGCGCGTTGAGCCGGGCCCAGCGCAGATATTCAGCGTGTGCGTGGGCAATGCGCTGTTGCAGCTCGCTGCTGGCGTCGCGACGGCGGTTGTCTTCGCTGACCTGGGCGCGCAGGTCGGCGCACAGTTGATCTTGAACCACCGATTGCGCCTGCGCTTCGGTCAACGCGGCCAGTAACTGCTCGGCGTCGCCACTGTCGCTGTGCCGGGCCTGATGCTGCTGCAACTGCGCCGCGCGCTCTGCCACCAGAACTCTGGCTTGCTCCAGGGCTTTTTCGCTGGACAGCAATTGCTGACGCAACTCGCCAACGCTGTCGTCGCTCATCCCCAGCAACACCTCAAGCGCGGCATCGTCGAGCTCGCTGTGGCTGCTGCGCCACTCGGCGATCTGCCGCTCGAGTTCTCCCAGCTCCTGTTCAAGGGCGTGCAAGCGCTGTTGCTCACCCTCCAGCTCTGCGGTGAGCTTGATCAGTTCGCTGCGCGCCGCTTGCAGTTCATGGGCGATGGCGTTTTGCGCCTCCCGCGCCTGCTCGACCGCCTGCTCAAGGGCGTGCTGCCAGCGCTCGGGTGACGCGTGGTCGCCGAGGGTCTGCGCCAGTTGCTGTTGCACCGTCTGGTGTTGCTGCTGACCGGCATCGAGTTGAGCCCTCAACTTTTGATGTTCTGCCGCGCGACTTTGCTGGGCAACCTGCTCGCGCTCGAGTTTTTGCGCGCGCTCGCTGTGCTCCTGCTGCTCGGTCTTCTGCTGATCCAGTTGCTCGACGCGGGCGGCAATGTCGTTGTCCAGCTGCATGAAGCTCTGGGTCGCCGACTCGCGCCACTGGCTCAGGCTTTCGGCAGGCAGCAGCGGCTCAAACTCCTGCAGCGCCGCTTCGAAGCCCTGATTGTCGAGGGCGATATGGCGTTGCTGATCGTCGAGCAGCTTCATCGCCTGCTGACTGGCCTCGCGCGCATCGAGCACCTGCTGTTGCAGGGACTCGGCGTCCCGCTGCACTTTCAGCAAACGGGTCTGGCGCTGTTCGGCGCTGTGAATGTCCTGGGCCAGCTGATGCAGGCGTTCGCTCAGCCAGTCGCCGCGCAGGTGCTCGGGTTGCTCCAGCAAACGCGGATAGACCGGGTGAGCTTCCAGTTCAGGCGCCAGTCTTTCCAGCTGTTCGGCCAGTTGGTCCTGCTGCGGTTTGGACTGCTTGAGCTGGTTATTGAGCTCGGCGACTTCGGCGCGCAGCTCGGCGAGCTTTTCACTGAGCTGCCCGACGGTTTGCCGGGCGCGTGCTTCTTCGCCGTCGTCGTGCCCCGACAGCGCTTCAAGCAGCGCGGCGGACTGGTGATAGGGATGTTCTTCGCTGCCGCACACCGGGCACGGTTGCTGATCGACCAATTGCTCGCGCAGTTGCTCGACACTGGCGCTGCGGGCCAGGCGCTGGCGTTGCAGCAGTTCAACGGTGACCTTCAGCGCCTGCTCGGCGGCTTCGTGCTCGGCCTTGAGTTTCAGGCCCTGAGCGATGCTTTGGGCGCGACGCTCGGTGGCCTGCTGCTGGCGGGTTTGCACGTCGAGCAGGCGGCCAGCGACGTCCTGATGCCGCTGCCACAGACGTTCAAGTGAGTCGCTGGCGCCGTGCTGCTGGCGGTTGTGCTGGAGCAGTTGTCCCAGCCGTTCGATCTCGTGGCTGACCGCGTCGGCCTTAACCTCGGCGTCGTCGTACAGCGCCTGCAACGCGCTGCGGCGCTCGCTTAGCGTCTGCTCGGCGAGGGTGGCGTTTTTCTCCAGCTGCGGCAGCTCGGCACGTCCCTGAATCAGGCGCGCGCTGAGCTGCACGGTTTGCTGAAGACGCGGCCGGTAGGCGCTCCACGACTGACTCAGCGTGGTCAGCGACGCGCTCTGCTCAAGTTGATCGGCGATCGACTGCAAACGTCCTTCGACCTGGCGCTGCTGCTCGGCCAGGTGATCGAGGGTCGACTGACCTTCGTTGCTGGCCTGCTGCGCGGCACGCGTTTGCTCGCCGAGTTGTTGCAGTTCCTGATTCAGATGGTTGAGCTGCGCCTGCTGCTCGAACGCTTCACTCAGGACAGGCCGCGCATTGAGCAGTTGTTCCTGCGCTTGCTGCAACGCGCCGTCGGCGCTGATGCGTTTGCTGTCCAGGTCGGCGATGCGCCCATCGAGCCCGGTTTGCTGGAGCTGATGGGCCTGAATCGCGGCGGTGAGCGGCGCGAGCTGAGCTTGAAGCCTGGACCGCTGACCGAACAGATGCCGCTGCGGCGCCAGACGCTCCAATAGCGCGAGCTGCTGACGATCGACACTGTGCGCGTCCCACGTCTGCTGGGCGCTGGCGAGCTGTTCGTTGGCCGCCTGATGGCTGTCGCGCAGGCGATTCAATTCCTTGAACCACTGCTGCTTGAGCTCCAGCTGGCGCAGGTGCGCCTGTTGCAGTTTCAGTTGCTGCTGAGCGTCGTTGAAGCGCTGCTCAAGCTCGGCGCGCTGCTCAGGCTCCATCGGCGTCAGCGTGCCGGCCTGGGCCTGAAGGGTTTTCAGCGCTTCTTCGGCTTCCTTGCTTTTGCTGTAGGCGCGGCGGCCCAACTGGCTGTAGATTGCCGTGTCGGTGAGCTTCTCCAGCAGTTCGCTGCGGTCTTTGTCGTCGGCCTTGAGGAAGGCGCTGAACTCGCTTTGCGCCAGCATCACCGCCCGGGTGAACTGCTCGAAGTTCAGCCCCAGTCGCGCTTCGAGCAGGGTCTTGTACTCGGTCTTGTTCTGCGTGCTGAGAATCTGCTCGCTGTCCAGGTCGATCAGTGTTTGGCGGCTGGCCTGGAGTTTTTTCGTGGCGTTGTCGCGGGCGCGGTTGGCTTCCCAGCGCGCGCGATACCGGCGCTTGTCGATGCCGACGAAATCCACCTCGGCGTAACCGCTGCCGGTGCCGCGACGCAGCAGGTTGCGCGGATCGTTGGTGCTGATATCCCCGTCGATCTCCGGCACGCGGGATTGGCCGATGTTGTTCAGCCGGGGAATCGCGCCGAACAGCGCCAGGCACAGGGCATCCAGCAGCGTGCTCTTGCCCGCGCCGGTGGGGCCGGTGATGGCGAACAGGCCGGCGCTGGCGAGGGGCTCGGCGGTGAAATCCAGCTCAAACGGGCCAGCCAGCGAGGCTAGGTTTTTCAGGCGAATGGCGAGGATCTTCATGGCTGCTCGTTCTCCAGCTGCACGTCCTGAAGCAGGGTCGCAAAGTCCTGCAGCGTCTGTTCGTCGACCTCGCTGCCGTAACTGTCCTGCCACGCACGGCTGAACAGTTCCTGCGGGCTCAGTTGGTCCAGCTCGATCAAGTCTTGATTGGCGTCTTCATCGCGACCGCCCTTGCCGGCGTATTCGGCGGCGATGCGCACCAGTCGCACGGCCTTGCCTTCCAGCGCGGCCTCAATCTGGTTGCGCAGATCCGGCTGCGGCTCGTCCAGGCGTACGCGGACTTCGAGCCACGGTTGACGGTCGACGTCGGCCAGCAGGTCGATGTCCGGGAGATCCCGCAGTTGCAGCAACAGCTCGGCCAAGCTTGCCGGGCCGACCCGTTGCAGGTTCACGGCGCGGGGGATCAGCAGCGGTTTGACGCTGACCAGTGTGTCGCCGTCGCACTCGATTTCGAGGATCTGGTGCTGGTAGCCGATTTCCGAAAACGACAGGGGAATCGGCGAGCCGCAGTAGCGAATGCGGTCTTCGCCATTGATTCGCTGGGGTTTGTGCAGATGACCCAGGGCCACGTAGGTGATGCTCTCGCCGAACAGGCTGGCGGGCAGGGCTTCGGCGTTGCCGATGATCAGGCTGCGTTCGGAGTCTTCCGACACCGAGCCGCCGGCCATGTGCGCGTGGCTGATAGCGATCAGCGCCTGGCCTTTCTTGCGCCGCTGGTTTGCGGCGGCGATGAGCATTTCGTGGACCTGCCCGATGCCGCGCAGATAGTTATCGCCCAACGCGGCGCCGGTCACTTCGGCGGGGCGCAGGAAAGGCAGCGCCAGGCACCAGCCGACGACTTTGCCCTTGGCATTGCTCAGTGGCAGCAACAGGCGATCGACGTCGAGCACGCCATCGTCGAGCCAGAGCACCCGGCCCAGGGCGTGGGTGCGCAGGCGTCGCATCAGCGGCGCGGGCAGTTCGATGCGCGAGCCGGAATCGTGGTTGCCGGCGATCATGACGATGGTCAGCTGCGGGTTCTGCTCGTGGGCGCTGACGATGAAATCGTACAGGCGCTCCTGGGATTTGACCGGCGGATTGACCGTGTCAAAGATGTCGCCGGCGATCAGCAGAACATCCGGTTTGCGCTCGGCCAGACGGGCCAGCAGCCAGGTCAGAAAGCTGGCGTGTTCGAAATCTCGCTCCTGACCATGAAGGTTCTGGCCGAGGTGCCAGTCGGAGGTGTGGAACAGACGCATGGGGGTACCTTGGTTTAACGATCAGCCTGTTTTCCAGTGTTGCCGGAAAACGCGCTGATCGATGGAAATCATTTTGGATACAGCGGCGGCAGGCTGTCGCCTCCGTTCGGGTCCTGGGGGTTTTCAATGGCGGGCAGCGCTTTGACGGCGCGCCAGAGGTCTTCGCCCAGCCACAGTTTTTCGGTCTCGCTGTACAGCGCGCCATTCAATCCGTCCAGCGCATGGGACAGCGGCACGAAGCGCGCGGCCATGTCGGCCAGGGTTTCCGGTTGTTGACGGGCCCAGGCGTCCAGCGCCTGGCGGGTCGCGTGTGGGTCGTTGGCCAGGCACGCGCGTTTCAGGTCGTCGAGCACTGTACGCGGACTCGGCCCCGTTTGCGCGACCCGGGCCAGTGCCGGTTGCCACCGCCCGCGCCACCACAGGCCGAAGCCCAGCAGCGTGGTGAAACTCAACACCACCGTGCTCAACTGCCACGGCCACACCGGCGGACCGATCACCGTCACATTACCGTTATCGCTCACGGGCGTGTCCACGGCGAACGCCGGATTGAGGCTGACCTGCAAGGTGCGGGCGGGCAGGGCGCTGTGCTCCAGGTGATCTTCCTGGGTGTTCCACCAGACCAGATCGACAGCGGGAATCTCGATGGCGCCGGGACGATTGGGCACCAGCGCCTCGCGTTCCTCACGCACGCCGGTCAAGCCGCGCTCACCGGCCTGATTGCTCAGTTGCGGCTGGTCCGGGTAGCGCCGCAACGCGCTGACGTCGGTGGCAGGCAGCGGCGGCAATTGCGCGCTGGACAGCCCTTCGGCCTTCAATTGCAGGGTGCGGGTGAGGGAATCGCCGACCTGGCTGTGGGCAGGTTCCGGGCTCCAGTTTTCACTGAGGCTGACGCTGCGCGCCGGCAGCCATGGCGTATCGGCGGGGTAGTGCGCCGGTTGCGGCTTGACGTCGAGGGTCAGGGGCAGCGACGTCACGTGCATCAGTCGGCCGGGTTTCGGCCCGCTGGCAATCGCGCCGGGCGCCATGGCGGCGGCCGCAGCGGCGTCGGTGGTGTCCTGAACCAGCGTGGCGCTGAACGCCTGGGCGGGGATGGTCAGCGCACCGCTATGCTGCGGGTAAAGCGCATAGCGCATTTCGATCACGCCGTGGCGAATGCCATTGATCTGTTTCTCGTACGTGCGCGTGTCGCCAAGCTTTTCGATGCGCGCGTCGGGCACTTGCAGCGGTGTCAGGCTGCTGTCGTCGAACAGCGACACCGAGTGGTAGATGCGCACGGTGAGCAAGACCTGCGCCTGAACATACACGCTGTCCTGGTCAAGGCTCGCCTCCATGAATACCGGCGCAAGCTTCTGCTCCTGACCCTGGGCGGCGGGGCCGACGTCGACCACTTGCAGCACGATCGGCTGGCTGGTCATTTCGCCCAGCTTCAGCGGAGGGATTTCAATCGAGCCGCTGTGGCGCGGCATCAGCGTGATCAGCCAGCGGGTCGTCGCGTGAACATTGCCTTCCAGCGTGGTCAGGCTGTTGAGCTGGCGGGTGTCGCGGACCTCGAAGTCGGCGTCCAGCGCGCTCATGTCCGGTCGGCCGAAGACGGTCGCGTCGTCGGTTTCAAGGGTCAGTTCGACGGTTTCGCCGGTGTTGACGCGTGTGCGGTCAACGCTGGATTGCAGCGTGGAGCCTGCACTGTCGGCCTGGGCCAACGGCGCCACCAGGGCGAACAGGCACCACATTCCTGCGATCAGCAACCTGTGCAGACGACTCATCGGGTTTTTTCCTGATGCTGCTGTTGTTCGTACCAGAATTTGCGCCGCAACAGCTCCCCGGGTTCGTCGGGGATCTGCCGCAGCCATTGTTCGAGCGCCTGTTTCTGCTCGCCATCGATCTGTCCGTCGGCCGGTTTGCCGGAGGCACGCGCCGGCTCGTCGCTGTCGGATCCCGCGCCGGAAGCCTGCTCGTCGGCGGCGTTTTGCTGATCGCTGGCCGAGCGGTCGGCATCGGCATCCTGCTGGGCAGACGGCGCACTCGATGACGACTGTCCGGTATTGCCTTCGCGGGCATTGTCGGCGTTCTCGTCACTCTTCGCCTTCTCGTCCGCTTTCGCCTGGTTCGACGCCTTGTTCTGCTCCAGCACCTTTTCCACCAACGCCTTGTTGGCTGACGCCGCCGGGAAGTCCGGTTGACGCTCCAGCGCCTGTTCATAGGCGTCGATGGCGGCTTCCAGCTCACCGCTTCGGGCCAGTGCATTGCCGCGATTGTAATGGTCGGCGGCGCTGCTGCCCTTGGCAAAGCGCTGGACGGCGCCGGCATAGTCACCGGCCTGATACAGCGCGAAGCCTTGCCACTGCGGGTCTTCGAAATGCCGCGCGGCTTCCGCCGGGTGATGACGCTTGAGCAAGTGTTCGCCCTGTTGGTCGGGGCGGCGCCACAGGTCTTCGAAACCGAAGGCATAGCTGGGTTGCGGCACGGCCATCAGCAACAGCGGCAGGCACAGCAACCAACCGCGTCGCCCGGCGCAACCGGCCAGTAGCAGAAGCGGCAGCAGCAACCAGTAGCCCTGATCGGCCCAGCGGTCGAGCCGCACCTTCTGGCCCTGGCTGATCAGGCTCTTCGGACCGTCGAGCAGACCGAGGTCGTTCAGGTCCTGATTGTCCAGGCGCAGCGAGGCGTAACGACCGCCCATGCTGTCGGCGAAATCCTTGAGCACCGGCCCGTCCAGACGCGGCACAAGGATGCCGCCCTGGGCGTCCTTCAGGAAACCGCCTTTCTCTTGGGTGACCGGCGCGCCTTCCGCGGTGCCGACCCCGAGCATCAGTAAAGGAGGGGCATCGCGGCCGGTCATGGCGGTGCGAATGCCCTGACGCTCGGCGTCGCTGAGGGACGAACCGATCCACAGCAGCCGTCCTTGGCCGAGGTCACCCTGTTCCAGCAAATCCAGCGCCTTGCGCACGGCGAGGTCTGCGCGTTGGCCGGCTTCAGGCATGATCGACGGCTTGATCGCATCCAGCAGGTTTTTGCTGGTCGCCAGATCATCGGACAGCGGCACCAGCGTGTGGGCGCTGCCGGCATACACGATGATCGCGGTCTGTGAATCGCTGCGCGCCTGCAACAGATCGAGCAACTTGCGTCGCGACTGTTCGAGTCGGGTGGGCGGGCTGTCAGCCGCGAGCATTTCCGGGGTCAGCTCCAGCATCACCACCAGCGGATCGACCGGCCGCTGGCTGTTCTGCTCAACCCGCTGCCAGCTCGGCCCGAGCAGTGCCATTAGCGCCAGCAACCAGCCAAGACCCAGCACTACCCACGGCAATTTGCTTTCCCGACCGCCGCCACCACTGAGCAGGGCGGAATGAAAGGCACTGGGAATAATCATCTGCCAGCGCCCGACGCGCTTCTGCCGATTCCATAACCGCCACAACAGCCAGCCGAGCGCCGGCAGCATCAGCAGCCAGCCTGGGCGGGACCAATGGGGCCAGAGACCGGACAGGAATTCGATCATGGGCGCCTCGTCAGGCGCTTCAAGTGCTGACGCCACTGCGTACGCCACGCAATCGTCGGCCGGCGCGCGAAGAAGCGATAAACCGCGTTGTTCGGCCAGCGCTCCTGAACCACCAGCAGCAGGCTCAACAACAGCGCCATCGTCAGCGGTACGTGATAAAGCGCCCGCGCCGGACGTGCCTGGGTCGGTTGTTGCGCGACAGGCTCCAGCCGGTCCAGCGCCTTGCCGATGCCGGCGAGCTCGGCGCCGTTGCGCGCGCGGAAATACTGGCCACCGCTGACTGCGGCGATTTCCCGCAGCGCGGGCTCGTCCAGATCCAGGCTGGGGTTGAGGCCGAGAATGCTGGTGGCGCCTTTGTCGGGATCGGCGCCGATGCCGATCGGGTAGATTTTCACGCCTTCGCTGGCGGCCAGACGCGCGGCGGTTCGCGGGTCGATCTGGCCCGCGTTGTTGGCACCGTCGGTGACCAGAATCAGCACGCGGCTCTGGGCCGGACGCTGGCGCAGACGCTTCAACGCCAGCCCGATCGCGTCGCCAATGGCGGTGTTCTTGCCGGCAATGCCGATGCGCGCTTCGTCCAGCCAGACCCGCACAGTCTTGCGGTCGAAGGTCAGCGGCGCCTGCAGGTACGCCTGACTGCCGAAAAGAATCAGGCCGATGCGATCGCCCTGACGGTGCTCAAGAAAGTCCCCCAGCAGCATTTTCACCAGGGTCAGCCGGCTGACCTCGTCGTTTTTCCAGACCATGTCCGGGTAATCCATCGACCCCGACACGTCCACCGCCACCAACAGATCGCGCCCGCTGGCGGCAACCGGCAACGGCTCCCCCAGCCATTGCGGGCGGGCGGCAGCGACCAGCAGCAGGAGCCAGACGGTAATGAACGGCAACTGACGCCGCCAGCCCGGCAAACGGGTTCGGGCGCGGCGACCGGCGAGGCCTTCCAGTTCGGGGAGAAAGCTGATTTTCAACGCCGCTTCGCCGCTGTCTGCGGCGGGTAGCACGAAGCGCATCACCCAGGGCAGGGGGAGGAGGGCGAAAAGCCACGGCCAGGCGAATTCAAACATGCTTGCGAATCCAGGTCTCGACGGACTGGGTCAGGCCATTGATGGCCTTGTCGTCGAGTTTGCATTCGGGCTTGTAGGCGCCCTCGACGAGGATCATCCAGCGCGTGAGGCCGGCGGCCGGGCAGCGGTTGTCAAGAAACGCCAGCCATTTGCGGCCGTTGAGGGTGTGGCTCTGGCTGTAGGGGTAGTGATTGCGGCACAGGCGCTTGAGCAGACCGTTGATCTGTTGCAGCCAGGCACCGGCCGGGGCGCCGTCGTAGGGTTTGGGCATCTGCGCGAGTTCGACCAGCGCGGCCTGGCGCAGCGGGTCCAATGGCTCGACGGTGTCGCGGCTGGCCTTTTTCGGCAGCAGCGTGCGCGCGCGCCACAGGCCGTAGCCCAGCGCCGGCAGCAGGATCAGCAACAGCCACCAGCCCGGCGCGGGCGGCCAGAACCCGACCGGCTCCGGCAGGATCAGCGGTTGCAGCTGGTCCAGCGCACTCATGGCTGTTTCACCGGACGCTGGCCGTTGAGGTATTCGCGCAGTTGCTCGACCATTTCACGCTGGGTGCTCAGCGGCATCATCAGCACGCGCAGCTTCTGCGCCAGCAATTCCCAGCGCGCCTGACGCGCCTCGCCTTGGGCACGGTAGCTCTGACGCAAGTCGGCGTTCAGCGTGTCGAGCTCAAGGTGCGCGCCCCGGTCAGCGAAGCGCAATAAACCGGCGGCGGGCAACGCGTGATCCAGCGGATCGGACAGCGGCAGCAGCAACAGGTCGCAATGCCGGGACAGCAGAGTCAGCTGTTGTTCTACGGAGTCGGACAACGCGCGCTCGTCGCACAGAATGATCGCCAGACTGCCCGGACGCATCACCTCCCGCGCTCGGCGCAGCGCCACGCCGAAGGTGTCGCGGTCGGCAGCGGCCTCGGTGTGCAGCGACTGATTGACCCGCACCAGCCGGTTCAGCAGTTGCAGCAGGCTTTGTTTGCTGCGTCGCGGTTTGATTTCGTAATGCTCGTTGTCACCAAACACCAGCCCGCCGACCCGGTCGTTGTGGCCCAGCGCAGCCCATCCCACCAACGCGGCGGCCTGGGCGGCGAGAACTGATTTGAACATCAGCCCGGAGCCGAAAAACAGACGGCGGCTTTGCTCGACCATAATGAAAATCGGCCGCTCGCGTTCTTCGTGAAACAGTTTGGTGTGGGGCTCTTGCGTGCGGGCGGTGACGCGCCAGTCGATGGTCCTGACGTCGTCGCCGGCCTGATACACCCTGACCTGATCGAAGTCGACGCCGCGCCCGCGCAGCTTGGAGTGGTGCAGACCGATCAACGGGCTGCGCTGGCTGGGCGTTGAAAACAGCTGCACTTCCCGCACGCGATGACGCATCTCAATGAGGTCGGCGAGGCTGATGCGGATGCCCGGTTGAGAGATCAGATAGGGTTGCATGGGCTCAGGCGACGGCCACGACGTCGAGAATGCGCTGGATCACGCGGTCTTGATCGATGCCGGCCGCTTCCGCTTCGAACGACAGGATGATGCGATGACGCAGCACATCGAAGACCATCGCCTGGATGTCTTCGGGGCTGACGAAATCCCGCCCGGCCAGCCAGGCGTGGGCCCGGGCGCAGCGGTCCAGGGAAATCGAACCGCGGGGGCTGGCGCCGTAACCGATCCACTCGGCCAGCTCGGCATCGAACTTGGCGGGCGTGCGGGTCGCCATCACCAGTTGCACCAGGTATTCCTCGACGGCGTCGGCCATGTACAGGCCGAGGATTTCCTTGCGCGCGGCGAAAATCGCCTGCTGGCTGACCCGGCGCTCGGGCTTGGTCTCGCCATTGAGCGCTTCGCCCCGAGCCTGCTGGAGAATCTTGCGTTCGACGGTGGCGTCCGGGAAGCCGATCTTGACGTGCATCAGAAAACGATCGAGCTGCGCTTCGGGCAGCGGGTAGGTGCCTTCCTGCTCGATGGGGTTCTGCGTCGCCATCACCAGAAACAGCGGCGACAGGTCGTAGGTACTGCGCCCGACACTGACCTGACGCTCGGCCATGGCTTCCAGCAAGGCAGATTGCACCTTGGCCGGCGCGCGGTTGATTTCGTCGGCGAGCACCAGATTGTGGAAGATAGGGCCTTGCTGAAAGACGAAACTGCCGGTTTCCGGACGATAGATCTCGGTGCCGGTGATGTCGGCCGGGAGCAGGTCGGGGGTGAACTGAATGCGATGGAACTGCGCTTCGATGCCTTCCGCCAGCTCTTTGATCGCTTTGGTCTTCGCCAGACCCGGCGCGCCTTCGACCAGCATGTGGCCGTCGGCCAACAGCGCGATCAGCAAGCGCTCAACCAGTTTCTCCTGCCCGAGAATCTGGGTGGAGAGAAAGGTCCGCAGCGCGATCAACGCTTCACGATGTTCCATCGATGACAGTTCCTGGCAGGAGAGGCAGCAGCGCCAAGTGGCGCCGAAGCTGGGGGCGTTACTTTAATCCATCGCAGGGGCGCCGACTAATCGGCCGGCGGGTTTTTTCGGCTTTTCAGCAAAGGACTGGGCTAAAACAAGAACTGTCTTACATTTGCGTCAATTGCCGCCCGGTGCTGCCGGGGTCTCAGTTGATCTGGCTGACGTACGTCCCGACACCGTTGAGGATGATCCGCAACGTGGCGTCCAGGTCGGTCAACTCACTGTCAGGTGTGTTGTGGCTAATGTCGTACGTGGTGTCGCCGCCCAGGGGTTCGGCATCGTTGGCGTCGATCTCGACCAACAGCCGGGTGGCGCTCAGGGTGACGGTGATGTTGTCTTCGACATGGATCGTGTCGTCACGAAACGTGATATCGACCTCATCCTCATCGGGGAAACGCGCGAGCAGAAACAGATCACCGGTGCTGCTGCCATGGCAGCAGGCCAGCGCCATATCATCCTCCTCCTCGTCGCATGGGTTGTAGATGAAGCTGTCGGTGGTCATTTGCATGGCGGTAACTCCCGTGGATGGGTTCAGGGCAGGGATGGATTTTGCCAGTCCTGTGAGAGATTTGCTGAAGATTGCGGTGGGTGACGGGCCGAGTGGTTGGGAGGAGCCTGACCTGATGCGTTCGCTCCATTATTAACAGCGACCAAACCGGCCTCTTCCCGGCTAAAGCCGGTCCCACTAAAAAAGCATCGCGTACAGCCTGTGGGACTGGCTTCAGCCGGGAAGCTTTTGATCTGCTCCATGCTCTTGATCTTCATACGCAAAAAGTCCAGTCACCGCCAATCGCGACTTGGGTGCAGGCTGAACGCAGGTTTCGCGCAGTGGGTCGAGCCGCATGGATGCGGCGAGAGCGCCGTCAGGACATGGATGTCCGTTCGGCGCGGGCCCACGGAGCGAGACCGGAGTGAAGGAACCCTGACGAAGGAAGGGCCAAACCGAGAGCAGGCACTTTTGGTTACTTTTAGTGCTTTTTAAAAGTAACTCGCCGAAGGCGAAACCGAGGCCGCCAGGCCGACGCCCTTGATCCTGGCGCACTAAGCCACGCCGCAGGTCCAGGCCTGCAACCCGATGTCCGAATATGTCGCAGCATCGCAAGCAGATTCAGGGCGCCACTCGTTAAGCTGCACCCACGCCGAACAAATGTGACGGCACACACACCAAAAGCGTTAGTAAAACAGGCAACGCGAAACGCGACGCCCCCTGTCACGTTATGCTGACTATCATCGACCAGACGCAAACGAGACAAACACACAAGCTCCACCCGACACACGCATCTCTCCTATATAAAAGCTCAAGCCAATCGGAGTACCACAGATGGCGTTCTTCACCGCAGCCAGCAAGTCCGACTTCCAGCACCAACTGCGAGCGGCACTGGCTCAGCACATCAGCGAACAGGCACTGCCACAAGTGGCGCTGTTCGCCGAGCAATTCTTCGGCATCATCTCCCTCGACGAACTCACCCAGCGCAGACTCTCTGACCTGGCCGGTTGCACCCTCTCGGCCTGGCGCCTGCTCGAACGCTTCGAGCACGGCACGCCCCAGGTCCGCGTCTACAACCCCGATTACGAGCGTCACGGCTGGCAGTCCACCCACACCGCCGTCGAAGTCCTGCACCACGACCTGCCCTTTTTGGTCGACTCGGTGCGTACCGAACTGAACCGCCGCGGTTACAGCATCCACACGCTGCAGACCACCGTGCTGAGCGTCCGCCGTGACGCGAAAGGCCAGTTGCTCGAACTGCTGCCAAAAGGCACCACCGGCGACGACGTCCTGCAAGAATCGCTGATGTACCTGGAGATCGACCGTTGCGCCAATGCCGCGGAGCTGAACGTGCTCGCCCGCGAACTGGAGCAGGTGCTGGGCGAAGTCCGCGTTGCCGTTGAAGACTTCGAGCCGATGAAAGCCAAGCTCCACGAGCTGCTGGTCGGCATCGACGCCACCGAATACAACATCGACCCCGAGGAGAAATCCGAGGTCAAGGTGTTCCTCGAGTGGCTGGTGAACAACCACTTCACCTTCCTCGGCTATGAAGAATTTACCGTCGACGACGAAGGCGAGGGCGGTCAGCTTCATTACGACCCGTCGTCCTTCCTCGGTCTGACCAAACTGCTGCGCGCAGGGCTCACTGCCGAAGACCTGCACATCGAAGGCTATGCAGTGAAGTACCTGCAGGAGCCGACCCTGCTGTCCTTCGCCAAAGCCGCGCACCCGAGCCGCGTGCATCGCCCGGCATACCCGGACTACGTGTCGATCCGCCAGATCGACGCCGACGGCAAGGTCATCAAGGAATCGCGCTTCATGGGCCTGTACACCTCGTCGGTGTATGGCGAAAGCGTGCGCGCCATTCCGTACATCCGCCGCAAGGTTGCCGAAGTCGAGCGCCGTTCCGGCTTCGACGCCAAGGCCCACCTGGGCAAGGAACTGGCGCAGGTGGTTGAAGTGCTGCCCCGCGATGACCTGTTCCAGACCCCGGTGGACGAGCTGTTCACCACCGTCATGTCGATCGTGCAGATCCAGGAGCGCAACAAGATCCGCGTGTTCCTGCGCAAAGACCCCTACGGCCGTTTCTGCTACTGCCTGGCCTACGTGCCGCGCGATGTCTACTCCACCGAAGTCCGTCAGAAGATCCAGCAAGTGCTGATGGATCGCCTGAAAGCCACTGACTGCGAGTTCTGGACCTTCTTCTCCGAGTCGGTACTGGCGCGCGTGCAGCTGATCCTGCGTGTGGACCCGAAAGTCACCCTCGACATCGACCCGCAGCAGCTGGAAAACGAAGTCATCCAGGCCTGCCGTTCGTGGAAAGACGACTACGCCAGTCTGGTCATCGAAAGCTTCGGTGAAGCCCAGGGCACCAATGTCCTGGCCGACTTCCCGAAAGGTTTCCCGGCAGGCTACCGCGAGCGTTTCGCCGCGCATTCCGCCGTGGTCGACATGCAGCACGTGCTGAGCCTGTCCGAAGCCAATCCGCTGGTGATGAGCTTTTACCAGCCGCTGTCGGGCGACAAGGCGCAGTTGCACTGCAAGCTGTACCACGCTGACACGCCGCTGGCGCTGTCCGACGTGCTGCCGATTCTGGAAAACCTTGGACTGCGCGTGCTCGGTGAATTCCCGTACCGCCTGCGCCACACCAATGGCCGCGAATTCTGGATTCACGACTTCGCGTTCACCTACGGCGAAGGTCTGAAACTGGATCTGCAACAGCTCAACGACACGCTGCAGGACGCCTTCGTCCACATCGTCCGTGGCGAAGCCGAAAACGACGCCTTCAACCGTCTGGTGCTGACGGCCGGTCTGCCGTGGCGCGACGTGGCGCTGCTGCGGGCCTACGCGCGTTACCTGAAGCAGATCCGTCTGGGCTTCGACCTGGGTTACATCGCCAGCACGCTGAACAACCACGCCGACATTGCCCGCGAACTGACGCGTCTGTTCAAGACCCGCTTCTACCTGGCGCGCAAGCTCAGCGGCGGCGACCTCGACGACATGCAGCAGCGTCTGGAGCAGGCCATTCTGACCGCGCTGGACGGCGTGCAAGTGCTAAACGAAGACCGCATCCTGCGTCGCTACCTTGATCTGATCAAGGCGACCATGCGCACCAACTTCTATCAGACCGACGCCAACGGCCAGAGCAAGAGCTACTTCAGCTTCAAGTTCAACCCGCGCCTGATCCCAGAGCTGCCGAAGCCAGTGCCGAAGTTCGAAATCTTCGTCTACTCGCCACGCGTCGAAGGCGTGCACCTGCGCTTTGGCAACGTGGCCCGTGGCGGCCTGCGCTGGTCCGACCGTGAAGAAGACTTCCGCACCGAAGTGCTGGGTCTGGTCAAAGCCCAGCAAGTGAAGAACTCGGTCATCGTGCCGGTCGGCGCCAAGGGCGGCTTCCTGCCCCGTCGTCTGCCGACCACCGGGACCCGCGATGAAATCCAGGCCGAAGCGATTGCCTGCTACCGCCTGTTCATTTCCGGTCTGCTGGACATCACCGATAACCTGAAAGAAGGCGCACTGGTGCCGCCGGCCAACGTCGTGCGCCACGACGACGATGACCCATACCTGGTCGTCGCCGCCGACAAAGGCACCGCGACCTTCTCCGACATCGCCAACGGTATCGCCATCGACTACGGCTTCTGGCTCGGCGACGCCTTCGCTTCCGGCGGCTCGGCGGGTTACGACCACAAGAAAATGGGCATCACCGCCAAGGGCGCGTGGGTCGGCGTGCAGCGCCACTTCCGCGAGCGCGGCATCAACGTGCAGCAGGACAGCATCAGCGTGATCGGCGTCGGCGACATGGCCGGTGACGTTTTCGGCAACGGCCTGTTGATGTCCGACAAGCTTCAGCTGGTGGCGGCCTTCAACCACCTGCATATCTTCATCGATCCGAATCCGGACCCGGCGAGCAGTTTTGTCGAGCGTCAGCGTCTGTTCGACCTGCCGCGTTCGGCGTGGACCGATTACGACACCAGCCTGATGTCCGAAGGCGGCGGTATCTTCCCGCGCAGCGCGAAAAGCATCGCGATCACCCCGCAGATGAAAGCACGCTTTGACATCACCGCTGACAAGCTGACCCCGACCGAACTGATGCACGCGCTGCTCAAGGCGCCAGTGGATCTGCTGTGGAACGGCGGCATCGGCACCTACGTCAAGGCCAGCACCGAATCCCACGCGGACGTCGGCGACAAGGCCAACGATGCACTGCGCGTCAACGGCAATCAGCTGCGCTGCAAAGTGGTGGGCGAGGGCGGCAACCTCGGCATGACCCAGCTGGGCCGTGTCGAATTCGGCCTGATGGGCGGCGCGACCAACACCGACTTCATCGACAACGCCGGTGGTGTGGACTGCTCCGACCACGAAGTAAACATCAAGATCCTCCTGAACGAAGTGGTCCAGGCCGGCGACATGACCGAGAAGCAGCGCAATCTGCTGCTCGAAAGCATGACCGACGAAGTGGGCAACCTCGTTCTCGGCAACAATTACAAGCAGACCCAGGCCCTGTCCCTGGCGGAGCGCCGTGCCTACGAGCGCATCGCCGAGTACAAACGCCTGATGAGCGACCTGGAAACGCGCGGCAAGCTGGACCGTGCCATCGAGTTCCTGCCGGCGGAAGATCAACTGGCCGAGCGCATCGCCGAGAAGAAGGGCCTGACCCGGGCCGAGCTGTCGGTGCTGATTTCCTACAGCAAGATCGACCTCAAGGAAGCGCTGCTGGAATCCCGCGTTCCGGATGACGACTACCTGGCCCGCGACATGGAAACGGCGTTCCCGCCGTCACTGGGCGCGAAGTTCTCCGAGTCGATGCGTCGTCACCGTCTGAAGCGCGAAATCGTCAGCACGCAGATCGCCAACGACCTGGTCAACCATATGGGCATCACGTTCGTGCAGCGGCTCAAAGAGTCGACCGGCATGACCGCTGCCAACGTGGCTGGGGCTTACGTGATCGTGCGTGACATCTTCCACCTCCCGCACTGGTTCCGTCAGATCGAGGCGCTGGACTACAAGGTCCCGGCCGAGATTCAACTGGCGTTGATGGATGAGCTGATGCGTCTGGGCCGTCGCGCGACGCGCTGGTTCCTGCGCAGCCGTCGCAACGAGCTGGACGCGGCCCGTGATGTGGCGCACTTCGGTCCGCACATCGCGGCGCTGGGTCTGAAGCTGGACGAGTTGCTGGAAGGGCCGACCCGTGAGGTCTGGCAGACGCGTTATCAGGAGTACGTGGCGGCGGGCGTGCCGGAGTTGCTGGCGCGGATGGTGGCGGGTACGAGTCATTTGTACACGCTGTTGCCGATCATCGAGGCGTCTGATGTGACCGGTCAGAATGCAGCGGATGTGGCGAAGGTGTATTTCGCGGTGGGCAGTTCGCTGGATGTGACGTGGTATCTGCAGCAGATCAGTGCGTTGTCGGTGGAGAACAATTGGCAGGCGCTGGCCCGTGAGGCGTTCCGTGATGATATCGATTGGCAGCAGCGGGCGATTACGGTGTCGGTGTTGCAGATGGCGAATGGTCCTGCGGATGTCGAGGAGCGTTTGAGTCTGTGGCTGGAGCAGCATTTGCCGATGGTCGAGCGCTGGCGCGCGATGTTGGTGGAGTTGCGTGCGGCAAGCGGTAACGATTATGCGATGTATGCGGTCGCTAACCGTGAGTTGCTGGATCTGGCGATGAGTGGGCAGACGGCTGTGGTGTGATGGTTTAGTCGGCTGTAAACGGAAGCCCCGCGTTGAGAGACGCGGGGCTTTTTTATGAAAGGATTCTTGAGGATGAGGGCCAGGCGCTCGGTGTTGTTTAAACTGTATAGCGATTAAAGCTATGAACGCTATTTCGAAAGGGTCCATGTATATACTTTACGCCAACGACTATTTGCGTTAGTTTTTTAATTCAAATAAGGAGATGTCATATGGACGCGAATATTGCAAAACAGCTAGAGGTTAGCCTAGACAAGGTTGATTCTGAGCCGGCAGAAATCTTTTTAGATAAGGATGGTGATGGTAACCGAATAAAATTGCACTATGCTTATCTGACTAAAAATTATCTTTATGGAAATAATGTCCGGGGAGAGACCAAGCCTACAGACTGGGTGCTCCGAATCGACTTTAACGCTGGCTTCAACCTGACGCCTGGCGATCATCAGATTCCGGTAGATCGGGTATCCATATTACTCGTCGAGGGAGGTAGCTTTCATTGCACCAGCGGTGGAATGGGGCTTGATGGCACCCTCCATATAGACGGAATAAATCTTGAGACCGGTACAGTTGATGGCTATATCACGGATTTGGTAGCAGGTGGTAGTGGTCGACCCGACGGAACGCCAATGCCTTCAGCACATATCAAGAAGATCACTTTCAAATCCCCTGTTAGCGTGTGACAGGATAATGCTTTCGGCTGTTACCCTGTGAATCAGTGGTAATAGAATAGGTCGCTCTCTCGTTGTAGAGTTTTTTCGATGGGACGGGCTTCATCCGGGAAGACGCTCGCTCAGGCAAGCGAAGGTTGATGACACGACACCGTTCTTTTAAGAGCGAGCTTGCTCGCAAATGCTGTTGATCGTTCAAGGGGATTTAGTGGGACTGATTTATTTACTACGCTTCACCGTAAATTAATTCGCTCCCGAATTATGCCCTTCCGCTGAGTCAGGATGATTGTACCCACGCGCCGCGTGGGTATGCAGCCTGTGACACTCAGCGTCGCTCTTTCTAAAGCGCGGTTATTTCAATCGCGCCATGCTGATGGCGTCGACGAGGACGCCGTCGCGTATGGCGTAGTCCCGCAGGCGGCCTTCGGTTTCGAAGCCGAATTTGCGGTACAGCGCCAGGGCGGCTTCGTTATCGGCAAACACGGTGAGTTCAACCCGGTGCAGGTTCATCCAGTTGTCCGCGACTTCCAGTACGGCGGCCATCAGCCGCGACCCCACCCCTTTGCCATGCCACTCCGCCGCCACGCCCATGCCGATGGCGCCCACATGACGCTGGCGAATGCGCGCGTATTGTTCCAGACCGATGTTGCCAATCACATGACCCTGATGCAAAGCGACCAGCTTCACCGAACGGTCATCCGCCCCCGCCAGCCGTTTGCGCCAGACATCGGCCGACTGATACGGCATCTGAAGCACCTGACGACACACACTGGGGTCGTTATACAACGCAGTGACACCCTCGATATGGGCCTCGGTAAAACGATGGATCACCACCTGATCAACAGCAACATTCACTGGATTCATCCTTTGAAAACAGAAAGAGGGGACAGTCTAAGCGGCTAATTGCGGATGTGGCTACGGTGGCCAGCGCCCAAAAGCATGGATAGCGTGAGTTGTGACGCGGAGCGTCACGGGATGCATGCCCACGCAGAGCGTGGGAACGATCAACAGCATTCGCGAGCAAGCTCGCTCCCACGGGGACGGTGTCGTTTCATCAGTCTTTGCCTGCCTGAGCAGGCGCCTTCCCGGCTAAAGCCAGTCCCACTAACGGCAACGCGTGCATCCAGTGGGATGGCCTTCTCGGCTGAAGCCGGTCCCACTAACAGCAGCAGCGCGTGCACTCAGTGGGACCGTCTTCCCGGCTGAAGCCGGTCCTACAAAAAGCATGCGCTGTGTCGGTAGGACCGGCTTCAGC